>JAFRZE010000008.1 GCA_017442735.1 Bacillota bacterium | reverse complement strand
GATGTTCATAGGAAGACTCCCGGAGTATATCAAAGTTTCTTTGGCTAAGGCTGCTACAGCAGCTTAAACGGCTATCTGATTGCCTGTATTATTGAATTTTCAAGGAACAAACCCTATTTGGGGTATGGGAAGTTTTAGTTATGAATACTTCCCCGAAACAGCTGGCCAGCTCTTCGAGAAAACACTGGAGAAGAGACGACAGACAGCAAAAAGCGCGGAGAACCTGAAATAAAACCGGTTGACATTCCCGGCCGGCCTGCTAATATGAAAAGGCAAGACTAAAAAGGAGCAGACATATGGAATATCGAATTGAACATGACTCTATGGGAGAAATGAAGGTTCCGGCGGATGCGCTTTGGGGCGCGCAGACGCAGCGGAGCCATGAAAACTTCAGGATAGGGGTGGGGCTGGAGACCATGCCGGCAGAGATCATCCATGCGTTCGGCATTTTAAAGAAAGTCGCCGCGAGAGCGAACCACGCGCTGAAACCCGAGAAGATGACTGCCGAGAAACTGGCAGTGATCGAGCAGGCCTGTGATGAAGTGATCCGCGGAGAACTGGCAGAACATTTCCCGCTTGTCGTCTGGCAGACAGGCTCCGGGACGCAATCCAACATGAACGCGAACGAGGTGATCGCGAACCGCGCGAATCAAATAAACGCCCGAAAGACGGAAGCCGAAGGGAGCTTACCCGCACAGCGCCTCTGTCATCCGAACGATGATATCAACATGAGTCAGTCTTCGAATGATACTTATCCCACAGCGATGCATATCGCCGCGGTACTGGAGCTGGAAGACACCCTGCTCCCGGCAGTGCAGAAGCTGGTGGATGTGTTTTATCGTCTGGAAGAGGAGAATGAAGGCATCGTCAAGTCCGGACGGACACATCTGCAGGATGCCGTGCCGATCAGCTTTTCGCAGGAGATCAGCGGGTGGAGAAGTTCTCTGGAAAAGGATATGGAACTGATCTGTCTGGCCGTCACACCGCTGAAAGCTCTGGCGCTGGGCGGGACAGCCGTTGGGACCGGACTTAACGCGCCGAAAGGATTTGACGAGAAAGTCGCGGAAGAAGTATCCCTGCTGACCGGTACGAGGTTTGAGACAGCTGCGAATAAGTTCCATGCGCTTACATCCAAGGACGAGCTGGTTTTTGCTCATGGAGCCGTAAAAGCCCTGGCCGCAGATATGATGAAGATCGCGAACGATGTCCGATGGCTCGCTTCCGGCCCACGTCTTGGCCTTGGTGAGATCACGATCCCGGAAAATGAACCCGGTTCCTCCATCATGCCTGGTAAGGTCAATCCTACGCAGTGTGAGCAGGTGACCATGGTGGCGGTACAGGTCATGGGCAACGACGCGGCGATCGGATTTGCCGCTTCGCAGGGCAACTTTGAGCTGAATGTTTTCATGCCGGTCATGGCTTATAACTTTTTGCAATCCGTCCGGCTGATGGCTGAATCCATTCGGTCATTTACTGTCAACTGTGCAGTCGGGATCAAAGCGAACAGGGAGAAGATGCATGATAATCTTTACAACTCGCTGATGCTTGTGACAGCGCTCAATCCGTATATCGGATATGAGAATGCCGCCAGGTGTGCGCATCTGGCATTCGAAGAGAATATTTCTCTGAAAGAGGCGTGTGTGAAGCTTTGTTACCTGTCACAAGAGGAATTTGATAAGGTTTTTCATCCGGAACAGATGATTTGAGTCATTATTGTCTATATTTATCGAAGAATGGCATAAAATGAACACTTTTCTTGTTGGTTTTTCTTGACGGATATTTGTCTGTGTGCTATGATGCCCTTATCAATATAGATACAAAAAGTATCTAAAAAAGAGGAGGCGGATTCTATGAAAAACGGCAAGAAGTTTCTTGGCAACGTTCCGATCCTGGATACCATTAACAAAATTCCCGGTGGTATCATGGTCGTTCCGTTGTTCCTGGGTGTTGTCTGCAACTCTCTGATCCCCGGTTTCCTGGAGATCGGTAGTTTCACGACAGCGCTGTTCAAGAACGGTGCCAATGCACTCATCGCTACACTGTTCTTCTGCTCTGGCGCGCAGATCCAGTTCAAGAGTGCAGGACAGTCCCTGTATAAGGGTCTTATCCTGAACACCAGTAAGGTTCTCTTCGGTGTTTCTCTCGGTGTTATCCTGGCGAAAGTCGGTGGCCCCGGCGCTGTGGTACTCGGTATGACACCTCTGGCGCTGATCGGCTGTATGTCAAACTCCAACGGTGGTCTTTATACCGCTCTTGCTACCAAGTACGGTACCAAGACTGACGTCGGTGCTGTCGCTATCATTTCCTCCAATGATGGTCCCTTCTATGAGATGCTGTTCATGGGTCTTACCGGTGTTGCGAACATCCCGATCATGACCCTTATCGCCTGCATCTTCCCGATCATCGTTGGTATGATCCTTGGAAACCTGGACAACAAGATCCGTGATTTCCTGAAACCCGGTATGCTGATCGCTATTTTCCTGTTCTCCTTCCCGCTGGGTGCTGGCATGAACTTCGCGACTCTGATTACCGCTGGTATCCCCGGTATCCTGCTTGGTGTTCTGACCGTTGTCTGGACCGGTATTCCTTCCTACTTCATCTACAAGCTTCTGGTCAAGAAAGAGAACAGAAGAAGCTGTGCCGTTGGTGCTGCGATCGGTACTTCCGCTGGTAACTCCGTTGCGACTCCCGCCGCGATCGCTGCTGTTGACGCTGCCTGGGAACCCTACGCTGCTGCCGCTACCGCTCAGTGTGCTGCTTCCGTTATCGTCACCGCTCTGCTGACTCCTTTCGTTGTCAACTGGCTGTACAAGTACGAGGAAAAGAAAGGTCTCATCAACTACGACCTTCCGCTTGCCTCTGAAGATTCTGACGAAGAAGAAGAAAAGGCTGAGATCGAAGAACCGGCCATCTGATTCCATCGTTTTCACATGAAAAACAAACTAAGGCTGCCTTGACCGCACAATCTTGGTAGCCTTAGTTCTCTATAAGGAGAAAAAATATGAAAATATCGTTCCCTTACGGAAAAGAATTTCTTTCCTATGATTTTCCCGATGATCGTCTTCAGGGAGTTCTTGTTTCGAATCTTCATCATTATAAAGCGAAGAAAGATCCTCTTTCTCTGGTAGAGGATGCCTTGGCAAATCCGATCGGAAGCCCGAAGCTTTCCGAACTTGCCAAAGGCAAGAAAAACGTCGTTCTGATTTGTTCAGATCATACCAGACCAGTTCCCAGCAGGGTGATCGTTCCGCCCATGCTCCGGGAAATCAGAGAAGGCAATCCGGATGCGGATATCACGATCCTGATCAGCACCGGCTGCCACAGAGGAACCACAAAAGAAGAATTAATCAGCAAATTCGGCGAGGAGATCGTAGCAAAGGAAAAGATCGTTGTCCATGACTGTGATGATTCCCCGCTTGTACATATCGGAACACTGCCCAGCGGCGGTGACCTGATCATCAACAAACTGGTCGTGGACGCAGATCTTGTCTGCTCCGAAGGCTTTATTGAACCGCATTTCTTTGCTGGTTTCTCTGGTGCCAGAAAGTCCATCCTTCCCGGCATCGCTTCCAGAACGACCGTTATGGCGAACCACTGTTCTGAATTTATCGCAGATCCGCATGCACGGACCGGTCTGCTGGAAGGCAACCCCATCCATAAGGATATGGTGTATGCCGCCAGAACGGCCAAACTGGCTTTCATTTGCAATGTTGTCATCAATGCAGAGAAGGAAGCTATCTTTGCGGTCGCCGGCGATATGGAAGCTGCGCATAAAGTGGGCTGTGATTTCCTATCTTCTCTGTGCAAAGTCGATGCCAAACCGGCTGATATCGTTCTGACCACCAATGGCGGATATCCGCTGGATCAGAACATCTATCAGGCTGTCAAAGGCATGACCGCAGCGGAAGCGACTGTCAAACCGGGCGGAGTCATCATCATGATGGCCAAGAGCAACGACGGTCACGGCGGAGAACACTTCTATCATCAGATGGCCGATGAACCGGATATCGAAAAGACACTGGCGCTGTTCCTCTCCAGAGGAAGAAATGAGACTGTTCCGGATCAGTGGCAGACACAGATCTTCATTCGTGTTCTTCAGAGAGCGACGGTCATCTATATCTCAGAGGCTCCGGATGAGATGGTTCGCGGTCTTCATATGATTCCGGCACATTCACTGGAAGAAGCAATGGGACTTGCCGAAGAGATCGTCGGCAGAAAGGATGCAACGATTACAGCCATTCCTGACGGTGTGGCCGTTATGGTTATCGAGTAAGCATGCAGAGTTTTGTACAGAAGGTCGTCGAAGGATATATCTTTTTCCTGTTCTTCGGCGGACTGTGGCTGTTCAGTCTGATCAGAGGAGGCTTTAAAAGCCGGATAAAGGCAAGAGGCGCCATGATCGTCATGCTTTTATCCGTTCTGATCTGGGTGGACTATTATATGATCTATTCCGGACGTTGGCCGATGATGCTGGCCTATATCGTACCGGCTGTGGTTCTTCTCATCTTTATTGTGTTCCATAAAACGATCTTTCCGTATAAGACAAAATGTCCGGCATGCGGGAAAAAGCTCACGATCTCGGAGTTTCTGGCCAATGACGGAAATTTGTGCAATGACTGTCAGAAAAAACTTCGTCCGGAACTGAATAAGGCAACGATGGAGGAAAAGATCCGGCAGGACAACGCAAGAAAAAAGAAAGGCTGGATCGGTTGGAAGCCGGAGAAAGAATATGTGATCGCTTTCGCGGCTGATAAGCTGGAAAACGTCCTGCTGATCGATCGTGTGAATATGCCAAAGAAACCGGGAAAGCTATCCGGTGTGATCGGCATTGTGGGAGATAAGGCCAGAATGCAGCAGATCGCTTCACGAACGCTCGAGACGGATACCGGGATCATTTGTGAAGAACCGGAGTACATGGGCAGACTGAATTTCAGCAGTCCAAAGATGAATATTCGGTTTCATATTTTCGTTGCCAGAAAATACAGTGGAACCATCAAGGATCACCCGGAAAAACAGCCTGTCTGGATTGCACTCAAAAAGATGAAGTATAACCAGATGAGCATGGATTATCCTTTATGGCTCGCGAGAGTCGTGAGAGGACAGAAGATCGAATATTATGGCCGGATCAATGAAGAAGGCAAGGTTTATGAGGATGTTCTGGAACTGGATGTGGATCTAGAGAAAGATGAACTGATAAATCCCGAGCCATTGGCAGAAAGCGCCGAATAGAACGAAAAAATGCCATATGAAGTGGGATCCTTTGACCTTCAGTGCGAAGGGAATGATCCCAAGTGTGTAGATCACACCGCCGCTTAATGTATACCAGAAGAGTGGCGGTGTGTTTTTTATCATCCCGGGGAGAAACATCAGGGCTGACCAGCCGATCACTACATACAGGACCATATGGATTTTGCGGAATCTGGATGGACCGAAAACCGCGATCAAAGTGACGCCGGTCACGATGATGATCCACTGTGTGATGAAAAGCCACAGACCCAGCGTATTTCCCCAGTAAACAAGAAAAATCGGTGCGAAGGTCCCGCCGATCAGCAGATAGATGGAGGAATAGTCAAAGCGCCGGAAGACACGTTTGACACGGCTTCCCCAGCGAAAAGCGTGATAGAGGCAGCTGATGGTAAAAAGGACCGTCAGGCAAAGCCCATAAACAAGAGCAGAAGCGACCTTGGCTCCGGTATTTGAGTGGGTAAGCATAAGAACCAGGGCAGTGATACCAAACAGACTGCCAAGTCCGTGGGATATCGAATTTCCCACTTCTTCCAGGACGCTGCGGATCGGAGGCTCATTAAGTGCCTGCCGGATCCGTCTCGCCGGCTCCTCAGCCATGCGCCGGAGTTCTTTTTCTTCCAATCTGGCTTTTTTCATTTCTGCTCGTTGAGCTTTTTTTTCTTCGCGAGCTTTTTTGCGGGCGAGAACTCGTTCTTCATGCTGCCGGTTGGCTTCATCCTCGGCTGCGATGATTTCTTCGACTGTCATTTTTCTTCTGTTTACATTCATGGTTAAGGCTGGTATTTGCCATCTCCCGTAATTTTAATCTGTTATCTAATATTATATATCAGATACAGAAGATAGTCAACTTATCGGTTGAAGTTATGGCATAAAAATGTTAAAATTATGAGAGAGGAAACACCCTGGATCAGGGGAAAAACGGATGCCGAAGGAGGCAGCTATGATACCTGAAAAGTATAAAAACTATATGTTCAATGAGAACGATTTCTTCAATGAAGATTTCGTTGTCACTGATCCGGAAAAGCATGAGCTGGTGAAAAAGCTCGCCGCAATGATCACGGATGATATTCAGATGCACGGCCCCAAGGATATCAATCCACAGGATCCGGACTACTGGATCCTGGATCGCCTGCTTACGAAAGAGCAGGTCAAATTTATGCTGTCCTTCAAGAAGAAGAGAACAGTCAAGCTGGTTCCAGAAGAAATGGCCAAGCGCAACAACATGACGCCGGAAGAAGCTGAGAAGATGGCTTTTGAGATCTGTGAGATCGGTCTCATGGAGTTTGACCGTGAACGGCCGGACAAGCGCCGTCAGTACTTCATTCCCAAATGGGTCGTCGGTTCGGGCGAGTATATGATGATGACCGGTCACCTTCTGGAGAAGCATCCGGAGATCGCGACTTTCTTCAACTATGCTTCCAGTGTTCCGGTCGGTAAAGTCGCCCGTTTCGTCCCGCATGGCGGCGGCGGACTGGGTATGCATGTCATTCCGGTCGAGAAAGCGATCGAGCATGAGTCGAAATCCGTCAGTGTGGAACATCTTTCTCATTGGCTGAAAAAGTATGATAAGTACTGTGTGGACATCTGCGCCTGTCGCCGCCAGCAATCAATGAGAGGCGAAGGAGTCGGTGATATCGAAGGCTATATGTGTCTGGCTGTCGGCGATATGGCTGAATATCTGGTCGAGACGCATAAAGATGCCCATTATATCACCTATGATGAAGTCATGGAGATCCTGGAAAGAGCAGAAGAAAAAGGATTTGTCCATCAGATCACAAACCTGGACGGTGAAGATAAGATCGTCGGTATCTGCAACTGCTCCGCAGGTACCTGTGACGCGATCCGTACTTCCCAGCTTTTCAATACTCCGAATATGTCCGCTTCTGCCTATCGTGCGCATGTAGAAAAGGAAAAATGTGTCGCCTGCGGCAAGTGTGTGGAAGTTTGTCCTGTCGGCGCGGCCAAGTTGGGCCAAAAGCTTTGTTTGAAAAATGGGGAAGATGTCACCTATCCCATGACAGAGCTGCCGGATGCCCAGAAATGGGGCCCGGATAAATGGAACAAGAACTACCGCGAAGACTCGAAGATCAATGTTTACGAGACTGGTACTTCGCCCTGCAAGACCGCCTGTCCGGCGCATCTGGCCGTTCAGGGCTATGTGAAAATGGCAGCCGAAGGCAGGTTCCTGGACGCCCTCAAGTTGATCAAGCAGGACAATCCGCTGCCGGCTGTGTGCGGTGCCATCTGCAACAAACGATGTGAAGATCGCTGTACCAGAGGTCTGATCGATCAGCCGGTCGCGATCGATGAAATCAAGAAATTCATTGCCGCGCAGGAACTGAATGCGGAAAAACGCTACATTCCTCACTGCTACAATGATGTCGGCGAACAGTGGGATGATTACAAAGTTGCCGTGATCGGATCTGGTCCGGCAGGTCTATCCGCTGCTTACTATCTGAGAACAAAAGGCTATCCCGTCACGATTTTCGAAAAAGAAGAACAGCCCGGTGGTATGCTGACATACGGTATCCCGACTTTCCGTCTGGAGAAAAAGGTCATTGATGCTGAAATCGATGTCATTCGTCAGATGGGTGCCGAGATCCGTTGCGGTGTGGAAGTCGGCAAAGACGTGACGATCGAAGAACTGAGGCAGCAGGGCTATAAAGCATTTTTTGTGGCGATCGGCATGCAGGCCGGACGCAAGGCCGGTATCCCAGGAGAGGAATACGCTATGTCTGGTGTTGATTTCCTGCGGGAAGCCAATGCGAAGCAGTCGAAACTGCTTTCTGGGAAGACGGTCGTGATCGGCGGTGGAAACGTAGCGATGGATGTCGCCCGGACCGCGCTTCGTGCCGGAGCAGCTGAAGTAGAGATGTACTGTCTGGAAGGACCGGATGAAATGCCTGCCGCCAAGGACGAGATCAAGGAAGCGAAAGAGGAAGGCATTGTGATCAAGAACTGCTGGGGACCGAAGGAAGTTCTTACAGAGAATGGAAAAGTCACCGGTATCGTGATGAAACAATGCACACAGGTGTATGACAAGAATGGTAAGTTCGCGCCGGTATATGATGAAGATGAGCTGAAGACCGTTCCCTGTGATGCGGTGATTCTTTCCATTGGCCAGGCGGCTGTGTGGGGAGATCTTCTGAAGGGAACCAAAGTCGAACTTCGTCCGAACGGATGTGCGATCGCGGATCCGGTGACGCTGCAGACGGCGGAACCCGATATCTTCGTAGGCGGCGACATCTATCATGGCGCGAAATTCGCGATCGACGCCATCGCGGACGGTCGTGAAGGTATGGTTTCCATCAACCGGTTCGTCCATGAAGGACAGAGCCTGACCATCGGCCGTGATCTTCGTGAGTTTATCGAGCTTGACCGTGATGATATTACGGTTGAGACCTATGATAACGCGAGCCGTCAGGTGCCGGGAATGAAAGTCGGTGACGTAGCTCATACCTATGAAGATATGCGGCTCACACTGACAGAAGAACAGGTGAAAGCGGAAGCTGCCCGTTGTCTTGGATGTGGCGCCACGTATGTGGATACGAACCGTTGTATCGGCTGCGGTCTATGCACGACCCGCTGTGAATTTGACGCGATCCACCTTAGCCGCGATATCCCTGAGAACTCCCGGATGTACACCGCCGAGAACGGGAAGATCAAGGCGATCCTGCCAAATATCGTTTCCCGCGGGATCAAGATTTTGAAGAACAAAGAGAAAAAGTAAGTTTTCCCGCTGAAGAATAACGCAAAGAGCCCAGGACAAAAAAGCTGCCCTGGGTTCTTTATATTTCACATGAGACTTTTCCTATTCTGCTTCTATTTCTTTAATGATGCATTCGTTCCCGGTAATCA
This sequence comes from Bacillota bacterium, assembly GCA_017442735.1. GTDB lineage: Bacteria > Bacillota > Clostridia > Lachnospirales > Bianqueaceae > RUG760. The sequence goes on along the minus strand of JAFRZE010000008.1, from coordinate 5,200 downwards.
GATAGGTATGTTCGGATTTGCAGAAGGGACAGATCCGGCCATATTTCACGGTTTCATATTCCTGCTTGCAGTCTTCACAGAAGGTGACGGCGTGGATGGTTTCGAGTTTTAGCTCGGATTCCTTTAGTAGCGGGTGTTTTCTTTTAAAGTAGTTCCAGCACTCGACGAAGTAATCGGTAATGATCCCGGAGACTTCTCCCACCTGCAATGTGACGGAGCCGATCTTTGTCAGTTGGTTTTCTTCGGCCAGTTCATCCAGTGTTTTAGCTACATGGGTGACGATGCTCAGTTCATGCATAGCTTATGGAATTCCTCCATCAGATAATCTTCCAGCGCGCTCATTCCTTCACCGGTTTTCGCTGAAACAGGAAAGATCCGGATATCCGGATTCAGGAATCTAGACCGTTCTTTCACTTTTTCCATATCAAAATCAAAATAGGAAAGGGTATCGGTTTTTGAAATGACGAGCGCGTCACTTTCCCGGAACATGAGCGGATACTTGAGCGGTTTGTCATCACCCTCGGGAACAGACAGGATCATCAGTTTCAACTGTGCGCCGGTATCATATTCAGCCGGACAGATCAGGTTTCCGATGTTTTCCAGAAAAGCGATATCGATTCCGTCCAATCCCATTTCCCGAAGGCCGGTCTCGGTCATACCGGCGTCCATGTGACACATGCCATCGGTATGGACCTGAATAGATCTGGCGCCTAAGGCCTCGATCCGTTCTGCATCGACGGAGGCTTCGATATCCGCTTCAAGAACAGCGATCCTGGCTTTTTCACCGATATCCTGAATCATTCGACTGAGCAGAGTCGTTTTTCCGGAACCTGCAGCGCTCATCAAATTGATCAGCAGGACGCCGCTGCGAGTCAGTTCGTCTCTGAGTTTTTGCGCGTCACGATCATTGGATTCCGTGACAGATTTATGAAGTTCGATCGTTCTCACGTATCATCCCTCCTTCCGGTCGTTTTCGGCAGGTTTACAGACACGGGAAGCTTCGTCTGTAAGCCATTCGAGCCAGGCGTCAAACCCTTCACCTGTTTTCGCGCTTATATAAAGGACAGGCATGCCGGGATGACGCAAATGGACATTTTGCTCAAAGGCTGTCTTGTTGAAGTCGAAGACGGGTAAAGCATCGATTTTGTTTACCAGAACAATGTCGCTGACCTGGAACATTAATGGATATTTCAGCGGCTTGTCATCCCCTTCCGGAACGGACAGGATCATGACTCGTTTCTCAGAACCGACATCAAATTCTGCCGGACAGACGAGATTACCAATGTTTTCCAGGAAGAGGATATCGATATCAGAAAGATCAAAGGCATCGATCCCGCGGGCGGTCATATCCGCGTCCATGTGACACAGTCCTCCCGAATGAAGTTGGATGACCTTTACCCCCAGCGCGCTGATCGTTTCTGCGTCTACGCTGGAATCGACATCCGCTTCCATGACACCGATACGGTATTTGCTCTGAAGGGCCTGAATGGTTCGGGAAAGAAGCGTGGTTTTTCCCGCGCCGGGGGAGGCCATCAGGTTGATGAAAAAGATGTTCTTTTCTCTCAGAGATTCTCTTAAAACCTGGGCAGCCCGGTCATTATCGGCACCGACTCGTTCTTTTGTTTCGATAATATCATATTTCATAGCTATACTCCTCGAACGGAAGATACCGATCATTATAACAGAGTCGTGCCGCCAGAACAAGGTTGGGGAGGAGATTATGTCAACGGGCGGGGCTTGCTCTTCCAGTCGGGATGGGAGTATAATAAGGAAAGAATTCGTTAAAGAGAGGACGTAAAGATGATCCGGCTTTCGAAAATCAATATCGAGAACTTCAAAAACGTACTGCATGGGCAGATCGATCTGAACGCGGCGGAAAACGGACCAAACATTCTGGCGGTTTACGGACAGAACGGTTCGGGAAAAACTTCTTTGATCGAAGCTGTTCAGATGCTGAAATATCTGCTGACAGGACGAGTGATTCCTTCTGCTTTCGCGGATGCGATCCATGTGGATTCTCCTTACGCGAGAGCAGTCTATGGCTTTTCGGTTCTCGAGGAAGCGGAAGAAGGGGAATTGTACGAGACAGGACAGGTATCCTATGATGTTTCGATCAAGCGTCAGGAAGACGGGGAAAACAATGAAGCAGAGTCTGCGGCGCTGGATGTTTTCAGCGAGATCCTGAGTTTTCGACCAGTTGCCCAGGGAAAGCCCGGCAGGTGGATCACCCTGGCCGATACTTCGACAGAAATAAGACCTTTCGCACCTGCGAAGCGAGCGTCCCAGCTTTTTGTGAAAGAAAAAGGACTGAAAACGGATCTGGAATATCGCATGCAGTTTGCCCGCTGGACAGGACGATCATCGATCTTCTGTGATGATTTTCAGCGCATGCTTCGGGAAAAAGGTGTTTCTCAGGGAGAAGGAGGAGAATTCGTCAGACTGATCCGAAGGATCAACTATTTCGGAAAAAGTGAATTATTCGTCGTCAGCAAGTCGGATATTGGCGAGATCTCTCTGCCGGACGGAACGATCGTGTCGATGGAACAGAGCGTGACACTGCCAGATGGCGAGGTCGCGGTACTGGCGCGAGTGATCGAACATATGAATCTGGTGCTGAAGGAGATCGTACCAGGTCTGATCATCGGATATAAAGAACTGTCCCGGGAACTGATGCCGAGCGGAGAGAAAGGAGCTTCCATACAGCTTGTTTCGGAGAAAAACGAAAAGGCGATCCCGCTGAGATATGAATCGGAAGGGATCAAGAAAATCATCTCGGTGCTGCATCTGCTGATCCGGGTATACAATCAGACATCCATTACGGTGGCGATCGATGAACTCGATTCAGGTATTTTTGAATATCTTCTGGGTGAAGTCCTGCGGATCCTGGCGGAGAAGGGGAAAGGTCAGCTGATCTTTACTTCGCATAATCTGCGGCCGCTGGAGACGATCGACAAGGAATATGTAGTCTTTACGACGACGAATCCCAACGCGCGATACCTGAGAATGAGCGGGCTGCGCGCCGGAAATAATCTGCGCGATTTCTATTACCGGGATCTGCAGCTTGGCGGACAAAAAGAAACGCTGTACGACCCGACCAATAATTTCGATATCGCGCTTGCCTTCCGAATGGCGGGAGAAGAGCCGGATGCGTAAGAAGATAGTCTTTGTAATCGTAGAAGGGCCCAGTGACCAGACAGCGCTTGGCTCTGTTCTTTCCCATATCTTTCCGGACGAACTAGTGCATGTGCATGTCGTCGGCGGCGATATTACGACTCAGACCACGGAAAGAAGCGATATCGTACAGAAGGTCTCGGATCTTATCCGGGCTGAAGCCGGCATCTATCACTGGCGTGCCTCCGATGTCGCGCAGGTGATCCATGTCGTCGATATGGATGGGGCTTTTGTGCCGGAAGATAAGATCATACTCGATACGATGCGCAAACACATCCGGTATCATGAGCGTGAGATCCGTACTCCGGACAGAACAAGTATCCTGGAACGAAACCGCCGAAAGCAAATCAATTTAAACAGACTGATACGGATCCATGAAGTATGGCAAAAGGTCCCTTATGGGGTCTACTATATGTCCTGTAACCTGGATCATGTCCTGTACGGACAGCTGAATCTTCCGGATAAAGACAAAATGGAGATGGCTTATCGCTTTGCGTTACGCTACCGGGAAGATTCGGCGGCTTTCTATGAGTTTTTAGCGGATTCGCCTTTTTCCGTCGACGGGACTTATAAAGAAACATGGGATTATATCAAGGTGGATTGCCGGAGTCTGGAACGACATTCGAACCTGCATCTGGCATTGGAGGAAAAGGAATGAATCTGCCATTTTTGATCATCGTGACGGGGGAACCCGGCGCGGGAAAAACAACTTTTGCACAGGCGCTTTCCGAAAAGATATGTCTGCCGATGATCAGCCGGGACAGTATAAAGGAAGGACTGGTTCACACCTGGGAACAGAACGACACTAAACAACCGGAAAACGCGAACCTTGTGGCGACAGAGCTGTTCTTTCACACGATCTGTGAAATGTTGGATGGAGATTGTTCACTGATCGCGGAAGCCGCTTTTCAGCATCCGCTCTGGGAAAAGAATTTGTCTCCTCTGATAGAAAAAGCACAGATAAGAATCTGTCTCTGCGCCCCTGAAAGCCGTGAACTGGCACATGAACGTTTTCTCAAGCGAGGCCTTTGTGATGAACGACGGGAAAGGTTTCATGGAGATCAAGGTGTCCAAATGGTAAAGAATGGGCAGACGCCAGTCTTTTCCGATTATGAAGCGCCGCATCTGCCCGTACCTACTTTTCGGGTGGATACGACCGGAGCCTACCGGCCATCGATCGATGAATTGATTCCTCTTCTTTTATATCAGCCGGCCGTCACATTTATCCAGAGGATCGAAACCTCTCGTCTTGTCCTGAGAAAGGCAAAGGAGTCTGATCTGGAAAAGATCTGGGAGAATGTCTGGGGTGATGAAGAACTGGCTGAGACGATGCTCTGGAGCCCTGCGAAAACGCGGGAAGACGCTTTGAATCGGTTGAGAGCAGCGATTTTTTTACAGGGATCAAGCTATTCGTTTTTCGTTTGTCTGAAGGAAACGGACGAACCGATAGGCTTTGGCGGGATCAAAGCGATTAATCCGGGCGAATATGAAGAAACAGGGATCTGCATCTCCAGAAGGTTTCAAGGACAAGGCTATGGAAAGGAACTGCTAAACGCACTCATTGAACTGGCCTTTGATCGTCTGGGCGGACATCGATTCGTCTATGCGGCTTTTCATGAGAACGAAGCTTCCATTGCTCTTTGCAAGAGCTGCGGCTTTGTCTATTCCCGGAGCAGAAAAGAAACCAGACAGCGCGATGGGAAAGAGTTTGTATGTGATTACTACGAACTCATTCGAAAAAATAAATAAAAAAATATTTAAAAGCAGGGGTTGACTTCCCTGGTTAGTTATGATATTATAATCAGGCTGTCGCGAAAACGGCGCACGAAAACACCGGAATCACGACAGCTGTACTTTGAAAATCGAACAGTATAACATCATCTAAAAGATGAGACAAAGGTTTGAATAACCAGTCAATTCTTTACAAACGAAATTTTGGATGAACGAGACGAGAAGTCGGAGTTCATCTGAGCCTGCCAGATCACAGATCTGGACAAACAATTAATCAAAGAGTTTGATCCTGGCTCAG
>JAFRZE010000048.1 GCA_017442735.1 Bacillota bacterium | reverse complement strand
TCCTTTCTATACTACTATTTATCTTTAAAATAGCATATATAAAGGATATAATCAATATATATCTATACTACATTTTTGATAAACTTAAAGGCACCAAGATTTTTAAGTATCCTGGTGCCTTTAACTGGTTGATGCCATTGGGCCCTGGGCATACCAGGGTCTTTTTTGCTGACTTTCTTTTCCTGCCTCCACGGTCATATCTCTTGCAAGTTCTTTTATGATTCTATATAATCATATATGTCAGAATAAAAAAATGACGATGATTCTATAAAAGGGAGGGCTAAAAATGTACGCATGTCCGAATTGCGGTGCTAACCTGACCTATGATATCAAGCTGGGCAAGCTGATCTGTGAGTATTGTGATTCCCGCTTCTTTCCCGGGGACGAACGGCTGAGATGGACCGGTTCCAAGGAGGCTGCCGTGCAGGCTGAACCGCAGCCGAATGTGGCCCAGGAGATGCAGGTCACGATCTTCACCTGTCCCCAGTGCGGCGGCGAGATGATCGCCTCCGGACTGGATGTCACCGGGTTCTGCAGTTACTGCGGCGCGTCCAACGTCCTTTCGTCCCGGATCGAGGGAGTGAGGCGTCCGGATAAGATCATTCCTTTTAGCATCACGAAAGAAGACTGTAAGCAAAGGTATCTGAAGAAGGCGAAAAAAGCCGTTTATTCCCCGAAGATCTTTCGGGATGAAGCCTATATCGATCGGATGCGGCCGCTGTATGTGCCCTACTGGCTTTACAGGATGGATGTGCAGGGCAACGCTTCTTTTTCCGGTGTCACGGAAACATTCGACGGAGTATCCGTGGTCACACAGACAGATGTCGTGACCACGAAAGTCAGCGGAAGCTATTCGGATATTCCCTTTGACGCCTCTTCTTCCTTTGACGATACCATCGCCGAGAAGATCGCTCCTTTTGAACTGAAAAAGGCGAAGGGGTTCACGCCGTCATACCTGGCAGGCGCCTACGCGAACATTTCCGATGTCACGCCGGGGATCTACGCGGAGGATGCCAGGGACAAGGCGGCGGAGCGGGTGATCCGTACGATGACCAAGGAAGGTTATCTGAAGAACCACGTACTGATCGGCGGGCCCAAAGAAGGAAGCCGACCCGGTTCCGGTCTTCCCGTTTCGAACGAGCACGCGGATAACGCTTTGATGCCGGTGTGGTTCCTTTCTTTCCGCCGCGGCAAACGGGTCGCCTATGCCGCCATGAACGGCCAGAGCGGGAAAATGAGCTGTGACTTTCCCATCAGCCTCCTGCGATTTTTCCTGTTCAGTCTGCTCCTGGCTGTTCCCCTGTTCCTGCTCTTAAACCTGGCAGTGACCATGCTGCCGTCCACCGGTCTGTTCTTCTCTGAATGTCTGGCGCTGATCACCCTGTTGATCTACTCTCACAATTATGAAGCGATCCGCCAGAGGGATCTGCGAACAGAAGATAAAGGCTATTATAAAGATCCCATCCATCTGCGGGAACGGAAACAGGAAGAATATGGCATCCTGCTGAAGGGACCATTCAAAAAGCTATACGAAAACCAGCGCGCGAAAACCCAGCGCGTGAAAAAGATGGCCAGGGACAACCGCTCCCAGGTCATCCTTGGCTATGTCCTCCGGACAGCCGGATATATTCCGTTTATCATCCTGGCGCTGATCATCAGCCACTATTCCCTTCTGTTCTTTGAACTGGTGGTCGTGATCCTTTTCGGCGTCCTGTCTGTGGGAAAACTGAAAGGCCATATCCGGCCGGCAGCGCTTTTACTGTTTCTTGCGGCGTTCGCCGCCTGGGGGATCCGGTTCTGGGATCCGGTCGTCGACTACTATTTCTACGGCGGCTCGATCTTCGTCCTTGGGTCTGTCGTTGGCGCGCTCGTCCATGTGATGAACCAGTACAATCTGCTTTCCACCCGGCCTCTTCCCCAGCTGAGGAATGTGGCGACGGAAAAGAATGCCTCCTTCTATACACAGGCGGGCCGCGGGCTGAGATCTTTGCTGCTCGTTATATCCGCAGGAGCGGCGCTGGCCCTTCTCGTCTTTTCCGGGCAGAAAGCCCTGGCGGAGGAAACCAGCAAAGTCTATACGGATCCTCAGACAGGTTATACAGCCATGATCATCGACGAGGCGGATCTTCTGACGGAGGAAGAAGAGGCAAGGCTCCTGGAGCAGATGAAACCTCTGACCGCCTACGGACACGGCCTGCTGCTCACGGTGACCGACAGCCGACTGTATGATGAGATCGCGGAAGATCTGTATCATCAGTATCTGGGCAGGGACAGCGGCACCATGCTGCTGATCAACATGGGCTCGCGTGAGATCGGCCTTTACAGCGACGGAAAGAACTACGATATCATCACCAAGACGAACGCGGTGACGATCGCGGATAACATCTACTATTACGCCAGGACAGGCGACTGGTACACCTGCTGCAGCAAGGGTTTCCAGGATGTCCTGTCGCTCCTTGGCGGCAGCCGGATCGCCCGGCCAATGAAGTATATCGGGAATGGCCTGATGGCGCTGACCGTCTCGATCCTGCTCAACTATCTCTTCCTTTGCCTTCTGATGAGGGAAAAGAAGGCTGAAAACGAAAAACTGATCGGCGCACCACAAGGTTCGCTGAGCCATGCCAATGATTCCCAGCAGATCCTCCAGACCGTAGAGAAGTTCTCTTTGGGCCTGCTCCTTGGCCAGATCGTTCTGTTTGTCCTGAAGATCGGCTTCCGGGTACTGCTGGAAGGCGGAGGAAGCAGCAGCGGAGGCGGCGGTGGTGGCGGAAGCAGTGGCGGCGGCCATAGCGGCGGCGGTCACAGCGGAGGCGGTCACAGCGGTGGCGGCGGAAGCCACAGGTTCTAAATCAGTGTCAACGCGTACCACGAATTCAACACTTTTAAAGGGGGATTGCCGTTATGCGTGCAAGAACCAGTTCTATGCTTGAAGGCCCGATCCTTTCCCGGATCCTTGTATTCAGCTTCCCGATCTTTCTGGGACTTGTCTTCCAGACCTTCTACAACCTGGTCGACTCGATCGTCGTCGGTAAATACGTTTCCGCGGACGCGCTGGCGGCTGTCGGCACGACTTCTCCCATTTCGATGCTGCTCGTCGGCATGATGACCGGTTTTTCGGTAGGCGCTTCCGTCGTCGCGGCGCAGTTTCTTGGCGCGGGACAGAAAGAAAAGATCAAACCGGCCATATCCACAACCTTCTGGTTTTTGCTGTTCTTCTCGCTGTTCCTGATGGCTGTAGGCCTGCTGCTTTCCAAAAATATCATGCGCTGGGTCAACGTCCCGGACAACATCTACGACGACACGGTCGCCTATTTCAGGATCTACGTTCTTGGCCTTCTCTTTATGGCCCTGTACAATTTCTTCGCTTCATTCCTGCGTTCGGTAGGCGATTCGACCACCCCGCTCTTTTTCCTCATTATTTCCAGTGTACTGAATATATTCGGAGATCTCTTCTTTGTACTGGTGCTTCATAAGGGCGTGGCCGGCGTTGCCTGGGCCACGGTGATCGCCCAGGGGCTGGCCCTGTTTATCGGCCAGAATATCGGCGCAGGGCAGGAAAAGCGGGCGAAGACCGGCCTGTACCAGTCTACTGCCTTCGTCGTGCTGATCAGTGCCCTGATGTCCGGCCTGATCCTGCTGTTCGGCCCGTCCCTGATGCAGATGTTCGTGAATGCGGAGGATGCGCAGGTGATCGAGGTAGGCGCCCGTTTCATGCGGATCTGGGCCCCGCTGATCGTTCTTCACGCCATCCAGGAATGCTTCGTTTCCTTCCTGCGAGGCGCCGGCGATTCGCTGTTCTCCATGATCTCCATGTTCTTTGATCTGATTACCAGGACGGTGATGGCTTATGTCTTTGCCCTGGGTGTCGGCCTTGAGTTCATGGGCATCGCCTGGGCGATCCCCTGCGGATGGCTGCTGGCCGCGCTGTGTTCCGTGCTGCGTTACTTCTCCGGACGCTGGCGTAGCAAGAGTGTCGTGTAAGTATTGATCGTATTCTACAGATAATAAAGAAAACACCGGGACAATTGCGTCTCGGTGTTTTTTCGTTCATATTGAGTAATAGCTATTATTCTTTCCTGATCTGGCTCAGGGCTGCATGCATCCGGCGAAGCAGCACATCTTTGTTTTTGGAAAAGATACTGCCTAAAAAGCCGGTCATGATGTATTCGGAAACCGGAAGGGATGTATCCGGTTCGCTGAAAAGGAACACATCCGGCATGCTTCTCTCTGTAATGGCAATACAGCAGTTGCGGATGACCTTCTTCGCTTCTTCACACTGCAGGATCTCGCTCATCGGATCATTGACGGAGTAATACCCTTCCTTATCTTCCAGAGAGGTGAGGATATCATCCACCCCTTCGAACCAGTTTTTCGCATCCTGTGCTTCCTTGAATCCTTCAAAGACAAAGGGGCCTTCCGCACTGCCGGCCGCGGCGACGCGAAGGATGATCGTATCGGAGCAGGCGCCGGCTCTGGCTGTCAGGACCGTGCCTTTGTTGTTCAGAGGAACATTTTCGAAGATAAAGGTGTGTTCCCCGCTCACGGTGCCGATGAGTTTCCCGTCGGCAAATAGGCTGACCTTAGGTTGATTGGAATGGACCTTCACCTTGATATGGTCCGAAGGACGTTCAAAATAGCGGCGGCCGTCGATATGGACGAAGGGGTCAGAACTAAACCAGGATTTATAGACATAGTAGGAATCTTTTTTGATCTTGCGGTCCATGGAAACCAGGCCTTTGTTATTGCGGCCTTTCGTCCCGCCCTCACGCCGGAAATGGCTTCCGAAGTCAAACATGTTCCAGACAAAGGAGCCCCAGATCCAGGGACGTTTGGCGAAGGTTTCGCAGGCGTTTTCATGGATCATGACCTGATATTCTTCCGAATAGTCCATCTTGACAGGATCGTCCGAATGATACCGAAGGACCGCGTCGCAGCCGTACTCAGTGATGGCGATCCGGCGGGAAGGGAATTTCGCGTGGTACTCATCCGCCCACCTGGCCAGATCGTCCATCTCGCCGCGGTACCAGCCGAAATAATGGTTCCAGCCTTCGACATCCCCGATCATATGGAGCGGATGATCCCAGGCAGCGTTATATTCATGGACGATACCGGAAAGGCGGCGGCTGTCCATGCTCTTGACCGCGTCTTCCAGATCCTGATGGCAGGGAGCTACCTTGGGCTCGTCCGGATTGGACATCAGCACTTCGTTGGAAAGGCCCCAGAAACAGATGGAAGGATGGTTATAGTTCTGCGCGACCAGCTCTTTGATCTCATTGATGGCGCTGGCATGGGCATCGTCATCCCAACTCTGGACAAAATACGGGATCTCCGCCCAGACCAGCAGGCCGAAGCTGTCACAGGCATCATATACTTCCTGTGCCTGCTGATAATGCGCCAGCCGGACACCGTTGGCGCCCATCTCGGCGATGATCTCCATATCTTCCCAGGCCATCTCCCGGGAAAGGGCGGAGCCAAGATACAGCCGGTCCTGATGGCGGCAGACGCCGCGGATCGGGTTTTCACGGCCATTCAGTATAAATCCTTTTTCCTCATCCACGGAAAACGTACGCACACCGAAAGGAATCTCTACTTCATCGATCACTTCGTTGTATTCGACAACTCTCAGTCTGGCATGGTACAGATACGGATCGTCCACACCGTCCCACAGACGGGCATCCGGAATGAAAGCGGAAAGCTTTGTCTCGGGATTGGCGAAATTCCAGGCTTCACTCACCAGTTCATCGAAATCATCAAAAATCTCCAGGCTGACCTGCTGGCCTTCACAGGCGCCTGAAAGCAGCGCGCGCACAGAGATCTCCGCGCCGCCATCCGCCAGGTCGGTATCGATATAAACGCCTTCCGAACCATATTCATCCAGACTGAAACCGCTCCTGGGAGCATTGATCAACCGGACGTAGCGGTAGAGCCCGCCGTAGAAGGTAAAGTCAGCCCGCTGGGGATAGACTTTTTCGCTGTAGGTGTTGTCGGCCAGGATCGCCAGAACATTTTCGCCTTTTTTCATCCGTCCGGTCAGATCCGCGCGGAAGATACTGTAGCCACCCACATGCTCCGTGATTTTTTCCCCGTTCAGCCAGACTTCGCCCCGAAGGCCGCAGGCACCGATCTCCACATAGGTCCTTCCTTCATCCAGCGGCTGCGAGGGAGCCTCAAAGGTAGTCACATACCAGTAGGCGCCCCGGGAGAAAGGAACCCCGATCATTCCGTCGACCGCGTTCCAGGTATGGGGAAGCGTCACCTTTTCCCAGTTTTCGGAGGGAGCCGGCATAGAAGCCGGAGCTTCCGACACGGTTTTGCTGAAAAGCCAGAAATTGTTGTTAAGATCCTGAATAGTACGCATGATTATATCTCCTTATATAAATCATCTACGCTCTCTTCATATAATAACATTATCCACATATACAACGCAATGCCATTTCTCCTCTGGGTCATCTTTAGAGAAGCAAAGAAAAAAGGCCTTGGAACCTCCAAAGCCTTTAAATACGCTGCAATGCGGATCCGCACAAAAAAAGTCTCCCAACCAGTAGGAGACTTTTTTTCGTGCGGACGGCGGGACTTGAACGCAACTATAAACGAAAAAAAAGGCATAAATAAGCCATTCTTAAGAAGTATGGTCACCGTATCGTCACCAGCATGTAGAAAGCAAGAATGGAGTTCTTCTTGGAATCTGCGTAAGATTGTTCTCGTCAGCAAGATGAATAGAATCATCGTGCAGGGTATTAGTTTCTTTTACTTCCCGAAATATGATGCAATCTCATTCATACGAGCCATCTGGTCGACCCTGAAAGGACAGCGGGAATTGCAGTGACCGCACTGAATACAGTCGGAAGCTGTTTTATCCAGCGCCAGATAGTGTTCCTTTGCCATCTCGTCACCGATTTTTGCCAGATCATAGAACTTGTTGATCGTTCCGATATCCAACCCCATGGGACAGGGTTCGCAGTGATTGCAGTAGACACATCTGCCTCTGGCCTGCGGCGGTGCGAAGGTACCCACGATGCTGTAATCCAGCGCCTCGTCCGGCTGATCATAGTAGGCAGCCAGCCGATCTACGTCTGAAACGGTTCGTACACCAGGAACCAGCGTCAGAACGCCCGGCTTATCCAGAGCGTACCGTATGCACTGATAAATCGTCAGTGCCTCACCGAAAGGCGAAGTCTTTGCATCCAGCAGCTGACCGCCAGAGAAAGGTTTCATGACTGAAATACCGATCCCTTCCTTCTCACATCGGCGGAATAGCTGTTCACGTTCTTCGACTTCACCAAAGGCAAAATCGCCGTGCTGATAGTCATAAGCCGGATTGATTGAGAACATCATCATATCGACGACGCCTGTATCCAGGATCTCTTCTGCAACAGACGGAGTATGAGATCCCATGCCGATATGGCGCACGATCCCCTGTTTTTTCAGTTCCAGCAGGTAGTCCAGCACGCCGTTCTTCTGAAATAGTTTCCAGTCGGAGATCTTGTCCTGGCAGTGAATGAAACCGTAGTCGATATAGTCAGTCTTCAGTGCATCCAGTTGGATGGCGATGGAATGTTTGATATTGTCAAGGCTCAGTGACCAGCCGTATGCGCCGTGTGAATAGTCGGCACCAAAGTGGATCTGGTACATGACATCGTGTCTGACATCACGAAGTGCCTCGCCAAAACACTGATGTGCTTTTACATCACTCGCAGCCAGATCAAAATAGTTGATCCCTTTTTCGAAGGCATGGCGAGCAGCACGGACCGCCTCGGCAGTTTCTGTTTCATGAAGATAAGCGGTGCCCATACCGATCTCACTGATTCGGTCACCGGTTCGCGCATTTATTCTGTATTTCATCTGTTGTCCTTCCAAAGACTACGTTTTATTCGCCGAAAACCTCTGCTGCTTTCTGCAGAGTTTCGATTATCTCGATGTGCTGCGGACAATGCTCCATGCACTGACCGCACTGGATACAATCTCCCGCTTTGCCGCCGTCTTTCGTAGCTTCCAGATACTGTTTCTTTGCAGATGCAAGATTGTTGTAAACCGTATAGTTGTTCATGGCTTTGAAGATACCGGGAATATTGATGCTCATCGGGCAGCCGTCCACACAGTATTTGCATGCTGTACAGGGAATCGTGGGCAGTGCATTGATGATATCGACCGCTTTGGCAACCGTCTCCTGTTCCTTTTCAGACAGCGGCTGGAAATTCTCCATGTAGCCGACATTGTCATTCAGCTGATCCAGATTGCTCATACCGGACAGCACGACCATGACACCTTCCAGGCTCGCTGCATAGCGGATCGCCCAGCTGGCGATGGAAAGATCGGGCTGGACGGACCTGAACAGATTCTGTACCGCATCGGGCATGGTAACCAGACTGCCGCCTTTGACCGGCTCCATGATAATGATCGGTTTGCCGTATTTGCGGGCAACTTCATAGCATTTGCGGCTCTGAACGACTTCATCTTCCCAGTCTTTGTAGTTGATCTGGAGCTGGACAAACTCCATCTCAGGATGTTTCTGCAGTATCTCTTCCAGAAGCTCAGCACTGTCATGGAAAGAGAATCCGATGTGTTTGGCTTTGCCTTCCGCTTTGAATTTCTCCATGAACGGAAAAACATTCAGGCGTTCAGCCTTGTCGAAAAGTTCACGGCCCAGGCAGTGAACCAGATAGAAGTCAAAGTAATCGACTCCAGCCCTATCCAGAGATTCCTGCGCCAGTCCGGCCAGCTGTTCTTCGCTCGTAGTGCTCCAAAGCGGAAGCTTGGATGCACAAACAAAGCTGTCTCTCGGATAACGGTCGACGACCGCTTCCTTCAGCGCTATTTCACTTTTTCCGTTGTCATAGACGTAAGCGGTATCAAAATACGTGAATCCTTTGGACATGAAGATGTCGACCATCTGCTTGGTTTGCTCGATATCCTCTTCCTGTCCGATCTTTGGCAGACGCATCAGTCCGAATCCCAGTTTCTTGATGTTTTCTCCCAACATTCTTCTTTCCTCCTCACATTATCTTGGGAACCGCGAAGCGGTTCAGACAGGGGTTCAGAATTGTCGATTGCAGTCATTGAATACCCCTGTTTCCTCCTTTAATTGATAATATAACAATAACTTGACTATATAAGATTATTCAATATCATTTTCAATAGTTTTGATCACTTTTGCAGGCACACCGCCCACGATCACGTTATCCGGCACATCTTTGGTTACCACCGCCCCGGCAGCTACAATCACATTGTTTCCGATGGTTACTCCCGGCAGAATTGTCACGTGACCGCCGATCCACACATCGTTGCCGATCCGTACCGGACGGGCAATTCCCAGATGGGCTCTTCGTCCGGAAGGCCGGGTTGGATGATTGACAGTGACAATCAGCGTTCCGGGACCGATCATTACATGATTGCCAATATATACTGGAGCGATATCCAGAATGGTGACATTATAGTTAGCCAGAAAGTTGTCACCCACATGGATATTTTTTCCATTATCACAGTTGAAGATGGGCAGAATTTCTGGATTCTCACCGGTGCTTCCCAAGAGATCCTTTACTGCCTGCCGGCGAGCCGCATAATCCGTGACAGGAATAGCGTTCAGCTTCTGACAGCCTTGCACAGCATGTAATTTCAAAGCGTCCACGCCATCATCCCAGAAATTATATTCCAAGCCTGCGTTCAGTTTCTCCACTTCCGTCATTTCTTCCGGTTTCTTCCCTGTTGTGTTCTCTAAGTATTCAGCCATGATAACCTCCTTGCGTTTCGGTCTTTTTGTTCCTGATCCAATTATATCAACCGATCAAAAACGAAAATAGCATTATTCTACGATTTATGATACAATACTTTTAACAATCCATCTGTGACCATGGAAAGGAAAGAACCATGTCCCAATTTTCGCATCAATCCAACGTATCCCCGAAGGATAAACAGTTGGTCTATACCACTTTTCTTCAGCGGGAGGAAGGTGATCAGCACTTCGGCTACAACGAAGAACTTCTGCAGTATGAATACCTGCGTGATGGAGATCTTCGCAGCATCCCGGAATCAAAGCGGATGTTTGCATTGGGTGCCAAAGGAGATCTTTCCGATGATCCTGTCAGGGACCGGCGGTATCTTTTTGTTGCTTCAGTGACCCTGGCCACCCGTTTTGCCATCGAGGGCGGCCTCTGGGACCCGGATGCTTTTAATATTTCGGATCTCTATATCCGTCAGATGGATAAACTTCAGAGTGTTGAACAAATCGATAGTTTACATACAGAAATGATTCGGGATTTTACGGAGAAAATCATTGAACTGAAGAAAACCAAAGCAGACCTGGCAGAAAACCGGCCGAAGGAAGATCCCAGTGATCCTGTCATCTATCCTGCTTCCGAAGGGCAGTTCGTCCATCCCATCATTGCGTCCTGCATCGATTATATCTACTATCATCTGCATGAGCGGATTTCTTTAAGTGATCTGGCAGACCATGTTCATCTGTCCCCCAACTACCTTTCGACGCTGTTTAAAAAAGAAAAAGGCCTGAGCGTGCAGGCCTATATTCGGGGTCAGCGGATCACCGCAGCAAAGAACATGCTGCTTTATTCTGATTATTCGGAGACAGAGATCAGTGAATTTTTGGCTTTCTCTACACCAAGTCACTTTATCCGGATTTTTAAGGCAGAAACCGGTCGTACACCGAAGCAGTTCAAAAAGGAAAACTATCACAAGCACGTCCGTTGGGCCAGTGTCTGAGACGGCACAGCAAAACCGGAACTCTTTTTGCTGCGGCTAACCAGCATGACACAAAACAGAATTGCTGCACATTCCAGTCCCATACAGATACTGGACATCATCTCGGTACCGAATCTTTCCATAACAATACCGCTCCAGGCGGATGCGATCATATTGGCAACGGAACCATAAGCCACATCTATGATGCTGTTGGCGCTCGTCCGAATATCACTGCTGACACTCTCCTCTGTGATTTCACGCATCGTAGGAAACAGAAGTCCGAAGCTGATATTGGTGCAGATGGTTCCCATGACTACCATGACCGGATTCCTGGCGAGAAAAACCAGGAGTGCGTAAGCAAGAGCTGCAACGGCTCCGCCAATCAACCGGTATTCCGATTTAATCCGACGGATCTTTCCAGAGAAGATCAGGAAGGGACTCTGAATGAGACATCCGATAAATGCATCCCATCCCAAAAAACTGACATCGCCGCCAACCGATTCGAAGATCAGCACTTTCATATTGTTAATAGGACCGATAGCCATACCGGTAAAGAAAACTACCGCTGCCAAAAGCAGATACTTGGGTGCATTAAGCAGCTGTCGAAGATCCGACTTTGTTTCTTGATCTGCTGCATTCTTTTTTGGCTGGAGGGTCTTCTCCCGTTCGACCTCAGGAAGGGAAAGTGCAGTCAGAATACCCACTGTCAGCAGCGTTAGTGCGATATAAGGCATATAACCATATCCCGCCCGGTTGATTACCTGCCCGGAGAGAAGCATAGTAAAGGCAAATCCAAGCGTACCGAAAGTACGAGACTTAGCGCCGGCCTCCACCTGATGCATGGCTGCGATCGCCCAACTATCCAGTGTTGTAGCGATCGGACCATTCATAAAGCCAAACAACGGATAAAGCATGAAAAGAACGGTTGGTGTACCAGCGAAGACAAAAAGCAGTACACCCAGTATGCCGACCGCCAAAGTACCGATCAGGAAAAAACGCCGGCTGGCTGTATGACGGTCAACGAAACGACCCCAGAAGATTGAACCAAGAAAGGCAGCACCCATCTGTAAGGCCAGCAGAATTCCCAGAGTAGCTGCGCTCATTCCCTGATCCAGCATATAGGCAGTGATATAGCCGGGTAAGGAAGCATAGAAGCTCCAATAAGCTGCCTGCATGATACAAAATCTGCCAAACACTCTTTTCATTTCCTTGTTTATCTCTCTTTCCTTCAGTCTGCACAATGCTGTGTGTTTTGTTTTGACAATGAAAGTATACGTCAAAAAAAGAAAGAAAAATATCATATATCTACGGATTATAGCATATTAGTACGTTCATCCTGCAAATAACAACGATATTACTCGATAAAAGAAGAGGGTTGAATGCCCTCTTTTATGGTCACATTTTGGTCACATTTTGAGAAAATCAGGCTCTTTTAAAGCAAATTGTTCGATTATTTGATACACTTAACTCGTCTTGCTGACGCCCCACACAGCTTCGCGAAGCGAGCTGTTACCCGCATAAACAGTGGCTAACAGCTTGCTTCGCAAGACTGTGCAGCAAAAAAGCCTTCTCCGAGAGAAGGCTACAGACTGAAGACAAAGTCGTGTTTATGCCGAAAGGCAGAGCACGGCTTTTCTTTTTCTTATGATTTTCACACATATTTCCAGTAATTTATGAAAACATGACGAAGGATGGTCAGGCAACCAGCCTTTTCTCTTTAGAATCC
>JAFRZE010000047.1 GCA_017442735.1 Bacillota bacterium | reverse complement strand
TGTCATCATGAGGAGAATACCGCCTTGGATTTGATACTCTTATTATATCATTTCCAGTTAGTTTTGTCTGGATTTATGCGGCTTTTCCCTGTCTAAAAACAAAAATCCAGGGCTTTTGCCCTGGACTTTGTCTACAGTCTGAAAGGAGCCGTAGCTACGGCTCCTTTTTTGTCAGTAGTATCAACTTACAGGCCGAAGATCGCGCTGTAGGCTTTCAGGGCTCCGTCGGTCTCGTGCGCGAGAACGCGGGTCGCGAGGACTTTGCCAAGCTGAACGCCTTCCTGGTCGAAGCTGTTCACGTTCCAGAGGAAGCCCTGGAACATGACTTTGTTCTCGAAGTGAGCCAGCAGAGCACCAAGCGTTGCCGGGTTCACAGACTCGCCGATAATGATGCTGGAAGGACGCTCGCCATCAAAACTCTTGTTGGGATTTTCATGATCCTTGCCTGTCGCGAAGGCGACGATCTGTGCCGCGACGTTGGCGTTCAGTTTCTCCTGGCTGGTGCTGCCCTTGATCACGACGTCCTGGCCGCGCTGATTGTTCTTGAATCCGATGAACTGCAGAGGAACGATCGTGGTTCCCTGATGCAGCAACTGATAGAAGGAGTGCTGTCCGTTGGTACCGGGCTCGCCGAAGATGACCGGACCGGTCTGATAGGCGAGTTTTTCACCAAAGCGATTCACCGACTTGCCGTTGGATTCCATATCCAGCTGCTGCAGATGAGCCGGGAAGCGGTTCAGAGCCTGAGAGTAGGGAAGGATGGCGGTCGATTCGAAACCGAGCACATTACGCTCATAGACACCGATCAGCGCATCAAGGAGAGCGGGATTCTTCAGAATATCCGCGTCTTTGGAAAGCGTATCTTCCTCGGCGGCACCTTTCAGGAATTCAGCAAATACGTCGGGACCGAAAGCGAGAGACAGGACCGCGCCGCCCACACCGGAAGTGGAGGAGTAACGGCCGCCGATATAATCATCCATGAAGAATGCCTGAAGGAAGGCATCGCTCTTCGCCAGAGGAGAAGTCTCGGAGGTGACCGCGATCAGGTGTTTCGCGCTGTCAAGTCCGGCTTTTTCCAGCGCGTCCATGACAAAGGACTGATTGGTCAGGGTCTCAAGGGTCGTGCCGGATTTGGATACGATAATGAACAGAGAATGAGCCACATCGACAGAAGCGAGTACAGCGGAAGCGTCATCCGGGTCGACATTGGAGATGAATTTAGCTTCCATCTTGAACTTACCGTTCACTTTGGCCCAGTTTTCCAGTGCCAGATACATCGCGCGGGGACCGAGGTCGCTGCCGCCGATACCTACCTGAACGACAGTGGTGAACTTTTCACCGTTGCCATTCGCGATCTCTCCGCTGTGAACTTTGTTCGCGAAGTCGGCGATCTTCTTTACTTCATTAAGATAAAACTCGCGTTTGTTGACTCCGTCCGCGAATACATCCTCACCCAGCTGGCCGCGGGTCAGGTGATGCAGGACCATCCGTTTTTCACCGGTATTGATGATAGCTCCGTTATAGAGTTCCTGGAACTTCTGAGCCAGTTCCTGCTCATCCGCCAGTTTCTGCAAGCCGCTGAGGATCTCATCATCCACCGCCTTTGCCGCGAAGTTATATGCCATGCCTTCCGCCATGGGAATACAATACTTGCCTACCCGAAGCGCACCCTCTTCTCCGGCGAGAACGTTCTTTAATGAGACTTTTTTGGCATTTTTCAGTTCTTCAAACGATTTCAGTGTGTCCAGATTTTTCCAATTAGCCATGTTCGACCTCTTTCCTAGAGTGATTACGTGCTGTAGATCCGGCGCTTTGACGCCATACTATATCAATCTATATTATCCTATATTCAAACTTGAATTGCAAGATTTTTCTGCCAAAAACGAACAGGTCATGACGTCTTTCTAACAGTTTCCCGTATAGACATAGGTGAGGTGACGGCGGGCGATTTCTGCCAGCTGATAGATCAGCCGGACGGAGGTCGGTCCGCGGTCCGTCATGCGATAGCGCGGGAAAAAGCGGGAGATATGAAGCGGTATATCCGAGCCGTTTTTGCCGCCGTAAACATCCGCGAGAGAAGCGACCCAGGATGCGAGCTGATCGATCTCTTCCAGAGAATCGTTTTCCCGGGGAACGATCAGGGTGGTGAGTTCCACATGGCAGTGCTTCACTGCTTCCCGGATGAAATCCATGGTCATCTGCCGGTCCCCGTGAAGAACATCTGAATAGTAATGATCGGTAAACCCCTTGAGATCGATGTTCATGGCATCGATATAGGGAACGAGTTTTTCCAGCACATCAAGAGATGCCGTTCCGTTCGTTACTAACACGCATTTCATGCCGTTCTGATGGACGAGACGGGCGGTATCCAGAATATATTCGTAGCTGATCAGCGGTTCGTTGTAGGTGAAGGCGATGCCGATATTGCCGCGTTTCTGATAGGCTGCGGCTATCCCGGCCATCTCTTCGGGAGAGATATCCCGGTAAAGGGAGATGCCGCGCAGGGACGCATCGCTTCGCAGCATCTCCTCCCGTCTGGCGATCTCATAGTTCTGACAGAAGGGGCAGTGCAGGTTACAGCCATAGCTTCCAGCAGAAAGGATATAGCTGCCCGGATAAAAACGTGCGAGAGGCTTTTTCTCGATCGGATCGAGCGCCAGGGAGGTGATCTTGCCGTAGTTTTCCGGGACGATCACGCCGTCACGGCAGATCCTGGCGCCGCAGACGCCCCGGCCGCCTTCCTTCAGCTGGCAGTGGTGGAAACAGACTTCACAGACAGGCATAGTTACATCTCCGTTTTATATTTTGGGAGAGACGTTCAGTGATGGCGGATGACTTCAAAACGCTCCAGGGTATAAGGATCCGTGCTGCGGATCCCACCTTTCTGCCGTGCGATATCGATTTGGTCTTCAACGGTATCGACGCCTTCCAGATCGGGCAGTAAAAGGCCGCGCTTACGTCCGTAAGAAACAATGACGCCGTAGCGCTTCACGTCCAGCTGATCGGGCGAATCGATCTTCTCCGGCGCGCCGAGAACATCGACCGAGATATCCAGATACGGCAGTTCGTTCGCGCGGATGGGATAGAAGCGCGGGTCACGGGTGGAGGCGCTGATGGCATTCTGAATGATCTCTTCCGCGACACAGTCGGCCGTGGCAAGGATCGTTCCGATACAGCCGCGCAGATCACCATATTCGTGGATGGAAACAAAAGCGCCGGCGGCCTGATGACGCATTTCATACGGTACCCAGTCCGGGATGGACAGTTTTTTGCGCTGAAGGATCCAGCTTTCCAGAGAGGCTCTGGCAAGGCGGACATAAGGATCCTGTGCGGCAGGAGACCCAGTGGATGGAATCTCATCAGCCGGGACCTCGTCGGCTGTGGAGCTGTCAGCTGCGCGTACAGCGCTGTCCGCATTTTTCGGCAGCAGTGTCACGATGCCGTATCCCACGCCGGTGACATCTTCGTGAGAAAGGACTTTTATATCCAGATCCATGCCGTCGAGCGCGCCGGCCATCATGACAAAGGAACGGTGACCGCATTCCGCTGCTTCATTCAGAAAATGCTCATCGAAATCAAGCAGCGCGCTGAGATCTGTCGGGGAGGAACTGCAGTCTCCGGCAGAGGCAAAGACTTCCATCAGCCGGCTGTCATACTGCGGTCCTTCCGGAGCGAAACCGTAGGGCCCGTAGGACTGAAGCTTGTGAGACAGGTCACCGCTGGCCACATAGACAGCCCGGCGATCCAGCGAATCCACCGCCTGCCGGATCATCTGTCCCAGACGGAAATGGTCCTGAAGGGACAATCCGGAAAGACCGATCCGTACGATTTTGAAATCCGTGTATTTCTGCCGGATGAAATAGAGCGGAATCATGGTCCCGTGATCCAGTTTCTGATCCCCGCGCCGCTGTCCTTCGGTTCCCGCCGGAAAGTGATCCGTATCCGCCAAACGGCAGATCTCCTGTACCAGCGGTTCATCATAGGTTTCTTCGAAGCGGACATTTTTCGCACGGAACATGGAAAAATCACCCGTGGCCGAAGCACCGGGCGAGATGTGAAAATAGTCTGAATACATGACGGCATGCGGGCTGGAGATGATGATCGTCTCCGGTTGCAGCGCAGCCACTTCATCCGCGACCTGTTCATAGGCGCGGATCGTTTTTTCGATCTGTTTTTCTCCGCCTCTTCCGACATCCGGAATGATCAGCGGCGGATGCGGAACAATAAAAGCACCAAGGATTGCCATGAGGTCCTCCTTCCGATGAGACTTAGAAATAATCAGGTGTTACCGGCCGGCCGGTCAGACTTGAAGCGATGATCGCATGACAGACAGCAATGGTATTCGCGCCTTCCACAGCCGGCGTATCAACTGGACGACCGGTCCGTACTGCGTCATAAAATGCTTCAAATTCGCCGGCAGCATTGTGGGAATTGATGTCGATGGGAATCTGCGTTTCCCGGATCTTTCCGTCCGGATGATCGGGATCAGTTTCATAAGTAAAAAGTGTCATGGAGGGGCTGGTGTTATCTGTAATGATCGTACCCTTCGTGCCGTAGAAGACCGAGCGCATGGTATAGCTTCTGCGGCTGCTGATGGAACAGAATACCTTGCCGATCACGCCGTTTGGAAAATGAAGGATCGCGATGTGCGTATCATCATAAGGCGTTACGTCCGCAAATGTCTTGTGGGTACCGTAAGCCATGACCTGATCCGGATCACCGGCGATCCAGCGGAGCAGATCGACTGCATGACAACCGCCGCCTACGACACCGTTGCGAAGCGGGTCGCTGCGCCAGGTACCGGCGTTGTAGATGGCTGTATAGTCATGGGCGTATTCGGATTCGACATAGGAAAGCTCGCCGATGGCGCCTTCATCGATCAGTTTCTTTGCCCGGACGAAACCGGGCGTGAAACGGCAGATCTGACCTACCATGAAAGCTTTGTCGCTGGCATCCGCAGCCTGAACGATCGCTTCGATGTCTTCACGGGTAAGGGCCAGCGGTTTTTCACAGAGTACATGCTTGCCGGCAGCCAGTGCATCTTCTGCCATGCGGCGATGATCCTGATCCGGGGAGGCGATAATGACTGCATCCAGCAGAGGATCAGCAAGCATATCCCCGTAATCCTCATAGAGATCGCCGACACACAGTTCTTCACCGATTTTCCGGAGTTTGTCTTTATTGATATCGCAAAGAGAATAGAGCTCGGGAATATCCTGACTCGGGTCCGTGCCCTTTTCAGCCATGGCTGCTGCAACTTTTTGCACACCGATGGCATGGCTTTTCCCCATACCCAGACCGATTACACCTACCCGGAACATCAGAGAACGCCTCCGATCTTTCTCTTTCCGCACTCCGTACAGAAGTTCCCGCCGGTATTTCTGGCACCGCAGCTGCAGATCCAGACAGCACTGTTGGAGCCGGCGGGCTTGACACCGTCCTGACCGACAACACCCAGCGCACGTTCATCTTTCGCGGTGGGCTTCGGGGCCTGTCCGCGCAGGTAAGCGATCATATCGGCGTTTTTGGACGGAGCGACCGGATTTGGCGTAGTCTGCTGCGCAGTGCCGAACGATCCCATCATAGCCATCCCGGGAAACGCACCCACGCCGGCCGGATTCGCGCCGGCGATCTTCGCACTGTCGGTCACAGCGCTGATCATGGTCGCCTGGGCCATCATAGGATCTTTCAGCATGGCGATTCTCTGCGCCTCTTTTACCTCTTCGGCGCCATGGACGGTCACGCTGTCGATCGCAATACTGCTGATCTCGATACCGTGCTGGCCGAACCATCCTTCTTTCGTGGCTTCTTTCAGTGCTTCACAAAGTTCGCCGGTATTCTGGATGATCTGATATGGCCGCATGCCTTTTCCGGCCATGATCGAAGTCGCCGGCTGGAGGGCGGAAAGCATACAGGCGGTGACCTGGGTATTCAGCTGCTGTCGGGTATACTGTCCGGTGATGTTGCCGACGAGCAGTTTGTAAAACTTGACAGGGTCTGTGATTCGGTAGGAATAGGTGCCGCCCAGGGAAAGTCCGCCGTCCATATCGAGCCCCAGGGACTCATCACCCACGGCAAAGGGGATCGGTGCTGCGGTATGGAACTTGTTGCCGCCGCATTCCATGATATTGACATAATACACGCGGTGAACGATCGGCTGTACATCACCGCCGCCATAGGCGACGCGCTGCAGGGCAGTCGAAAAGACACCCTGGAAGAAGCCGTCCTTTTGATTCGGATCATGGAATTCATGCGCACCGGGCTCGGTACAGACATCCACGATCTTGCCGTTTGCTGTGGCGATGACGGCCTGGCCTTCGTTTACCATGATGATCGATCCGTTCGTGATGACCTGATCATCCATACGTGTATTGGCACTGCGGGCGCCTACACGTTTATGGCCGCGCATGAGGAGCACGTCCGCCCCCATGGCATCAGCCACAAAGACTTCCCGCCATTGTTCATCGATGACGCTGGGCAATGCACTTGTAAAGGCTCTAATGATTCCCATAGATCATTCTCCTTCCCTGAAGCCGTGATTGGCCAGGCTTTTTTCGATGGCGTCAATCCGCGCCGAGAGCGGCGGATGGGAGTATTCAAGCTTTACCAGAAGCGGATCCGGTGAAAGCTCGGAAAAGTTCTGTCTGGCCAGTTTTTTCAGTGCGCTGATGAGTTCTGCCCCATAGCCTTCTTTTACTGCCTGCCTATCCGCAAGGTATTCCGCCTTGCGGGAGAAATAGTTGATGAGAAGAGCAAAAAGCGGGGAGATCAGGGCAAACTCGGCACCCATGATCAGGATCAGCGCGAATCCGTAATTGACCTTGTCAAAGCCGAAAGAAAGAAACATGTCCGGAGTCCGAAGCGTCAGCCATGCCAGAACGCCCAGGACGATCATCTGCAGGAAGGTCAGAATCTGGTTTCTCAAAGTATCTTTGTGAAGTCCGTGTCCGAGCTCGTGCGCGAAGACGGCACAGATCTCATCCGGTGTCATGCTGGCGACCAGCGTATCATACAGTACGATGGTCTTCAGTTTGCCGAAGCCCGTGAAATACGCGTTGGACTTGGTGGTGCGGCGGGAAGCGTCCATCACTTCGATGGCGCGGGGATGGTAGCCGTTCTTTTCCAGCAGCGCGGTAAGCTTGTCTTTCAGCTCTCCGTCTTCCAGCGGAGTGAATTTATTGAAGATCCGGCTGAAGAACGGATAAAGGAAAGCAAATAACAGGATGAAAAACATCATGGCCGCAGTGAAAGCTACGATCAGCCAGTCGCCCAGGAAAACATGCAGACTTCTCAGCAGATAGCCAATCCCTGTCATAAGACCCAGTTCGATCACAAAGCTTTTGATCTGATCCAGGATAAAGGTTTTCGGCGTCGTCTTATTGAAACCGTATTTTCCTTCGATCTTCATGGTCTCATACCAGGAAAACGGGATCAGAAGAAGCGAAGAAAGCGCTGAGAGAAGCAGAACCGCGAACAGCTGAGTAATGTCGTTCGGGATAAACAGTTTTGCGAAGGCAGCGTACAGATTGGAAGAAAGAAGGATCACCTCCAGGATGAACGAGACAGTGGAAGTGAAGATGGAAAACCTGGATTTTTCTCCATGATAGGCGCGCCATTGGTGGTAGGTTTCGGGATCATAAACATCGGAAACATTCTCAGGGATCGGATTTTTGGCCGACCGCATATGAATGATATTCAGGATCAGATGATAAATATAGACAGCGGTAACGATGATCAGTACGATCGGTTTCCAGTTCATAACGAGTGAAAACTTCCTTTCCTTTTTCTCATTTCATTATATCCAAAAAAGCATGATTATTCAATCATTCCTCATTGCCAGATGAGTAAAAAACGGGTATAATCAAGAGTAATGACTACTAACTATTTTTACAGGAGGAGACTACATGAAAGTTAACATTGGTACCTATTCCTTTGGCGGCATCGAGTCTTATCTCGGACTTGGACTTACCCTCAAAGAAAAATTCCAGAAGATCAAAGACCTTGGCTTCGATGGTGTTGAACTGCTTCCGGTCGACCTGGACAATCCGGTAGAGGATATCAAGGCCTGGGCAGATGAGATCGGACTGGAAATCGTATCTGTTCATGCAAAACCCGAACTGGAAATCGTAAAGAAGATGGCAGCTCTGGGCGGCAAGGCCGTTATCTGGGCCAGCACTCCTTTCAATTCTACCGAAGAAGCGATCGAAGTCGCGAAAGAGCTGGATGAGATGGCAGAGATGGCTGCTCCCTACGGAATCAAGGTCGGTTATCATAACCACAGCCAGGAATTCTTTGTAGACAAGGGCAAATTCCTTCTGCAGACCGTGATCGACAACAGCTCCAAGTGCTACTTCCAGCTGGACTGCGGTTGGGCGCAGAACGGCGGATGCTATCCTCCGAGCTTTATTCGTCAGAACCTGAACCGCTTTATCGCGATCCATGTCAAAGAGAACAGCAAAGTTCAGGGCCCCGGCCCGCGTCCCGCCAGCCGTCATGACCAGAAGGGTCCCGGCGGAAGCCCGTTCGGCAATGTCAAAGAGCTTCCTCTGGAGAAACGTCTGGAGATCCTGGAAGGCTTCAAGGCCCGCATGAACGATCCCGAGCAGGCGAAACGCTTCTCTGTCCAGTGCAAGATGGGTGCTCCCGAGAGCAACATGAACTGGCAGGAGATCAAGAATGCCCTTGACGAGCAGGATTTCGAGGCATTCTGGGTCATCGAGCGTGAAGGCTTCTACGATGAGCATGACAAATGCATCGCGGAAGATGCCGCATATGTCCATGAGCATGTAAAATAATCAAATGATCCTATGCGATTCCTATGCGGAATCGCAGTCAGAGAGAGTCGTGACCTATGTCGCGGCTCTCTTCTGCTATACAGGCATTTTCCTGCCGCTGCCGGGGCTTCCCGGGCTGTTCGTTAGCAAGAAAGCGTCGAAAAACGCAGGCATCTTGCCATTGATGGGCCGCCCTTTGGCAAGGTAGCCTTGAAAAAACAAAGCACCTTGCTAGTGCCGGGCCAATCATTAGCAAGGTGGTCATGGAAAATTGAGGAACCTTGCTAACACGATAGCAAGGTTGGCGGTATTTTTGAACTGACCTTGCCACTGTAGGGCCGTCGACTAGCAAGGTGGATCGTCTTTTTGATGAGACCTTGCTAGCTCATTAGCAAGATATATAATATTTATGGCAAGACCTTGCTAATATCAGACCGCCGACTAACAAGGTGGATCGTCTTTTTGATGAGACCTTGCTATCACACCTGCAAGACAAGAGTTCGAAAGGTAATTATTATGAATGATTTAGACTTATCGGCTTCTCGCCATGTGCTTTGGTACAGGCAAAGCGCTTCCAACTGGAATGAAGCGCTGCCGCTCGGCAATGGGCGGATCGGCGCCATGGTCTTCGGCGGTATTCGTCATGAAAAACTGGCGCTGAATGAAGATACCCTCTGGTCCGGCCTGCCTGGCTTTTATGATCAACCGGACGCGCCGGCCGCGTGGGAAGAGGCCAGAGAACTGACAGCCCAGGGCAAATATGTGGAAGCACAGAAGCTTTTGGAAAAGAAGTTTACTTCACGGCCTACGGAGATGTATCTGCCGCTGGGCAATCTTTTGGTCGACTTTCCGGGGTCCGAAGGATTATCCTATCGAAGAGAACTGGATCTTCGTACTGCACTCAGCAAAGTAAGCTATCTGCAGCGGGGGATCGTTTATCATAGAGAATGTTTTATTTCCTATCCGGATCAGGTGCTGGTCATGAGAGTCCGGGCTTCCAGGCCCGGGGAAGTTTCCTGTCGGATCAATTTGCAGAGTGAGTTGAAAGCCACAATAGCTACAACGGCTCTGGCTGAATCCTGCCTGGACACGGCGGTTCTTTGTATGGACGGCGTCTGTCCCACGACTGTGATCGAGCGGGGGCAGGGACAGGATGAAGCCCGCCAAATCTATGAAGATGAACCATCTAAGCAAGGTATTCATTTTCGCGCGATGGCAGGTATCTGCCGAAAGGGCGGAGAAATCAGGTTAGGCAGAAGCCAGATGGGGGATCCTGAGCTGACTGATTCCGCCGCCGCTGCTCCGGCGATCGAAATTGCCGGCGCGGACGAAGTCATTATCTATCTGGCGGTCCGCACTTCCTTTGCAGGGTGGGATAAGCATCCTGTACTGGAAGGAAAAGAGTACAAAAAAGCCTGTGAAAAAGATCTGATGGAGGCCATGGCGCTTGGCTATAACAAGTTACTGGAAAGGCATATCCTGGATCATAAGGCGCTTTATGACAGATGCGAGCTGACGCTGCCTGCTTCGGAGGATTCTGACCTTCCCACGGATGAACGTCTGCGCAGGCATGAAAAGAGAGTTTCCTTGGCAAGCAATGATCATTCTTCTGAAGGCAAAGACCTCTCCTGTCAGGAAGATCAGGCACTCTACGCTCTTCTTTTTCATTATGGAAGGTATCTGACCATCGCGGCTTCCCGACCGGGAACACAGGCCATGAATCTGCAGGGGATATGGAACGAACACCTGAAGGCGCCATGGCACAGCAACTATACCATCAATATCAATACCGAGATGAACTACTGGCCGACCCTGCCGGTAAACCTTCCCGAATGCGCGGAGCCGCTGAACAAGCTGATCCGGGAGCTAAGGGAAAGCGGAAAGAGGACGGCAAAAGCATTCTACGACGCGCCGGGATTCTGCGCGCATCACAATACCGATCTCTGGCGGCTTTCCAATCCGGTCGGCAACGGGCAGGACGGCAGCTGGCTCTGGGCGCTTTGGCCCATGTCCGGAGGGTGGCTGTGCCGGCATCTTTTTGAATACTACCAATACACCCACGATCCGGGCTTCCTTAAAGAGACACTCCTTCCTGCTCTGGAGGACGCAGCGGCCTTTTATCTCTCACAGCTATGTGAAAACAGCGAAGGCAGGCTGGTATTCACACCGGCGACGTCGCCGGAAAACCGGTTTGCCTATCCGGCAGCGGACGGTACGGATGAGACGGCGGCGCTTTGCGAATGGACCGCTATGTCACAGTCGATCGTCAGAGACGTCTTCCGGATGTTCCTGGATGCAGCTGAAGCGGCTGCTGCCGGGGCAGGCATGGGTGAGACCGGATCGGACAGGACACTGGTAGATGAAGCCCTTCTGGCGAAGGTCCGTGAAGCAATGCGTCGTCTGCAGGGACTTGAGATCGGACCGGACGGGCGGATCCTGGAATGGAACCGGGACTTTCCGGAAGTGGAAGTCCACCATCGCCATGTATCTCATCTGTACGGTTTATATCCCGGGGAGGAGATCCGGCCGATGCAATCCAACGAGGAAATCCTACCGCTACAATCCGATGGGATCCATCTCAGCCCGCTGGCTGAAGCAGTGAGGCAGTCGCTCCTTGTCCGGGGCGATGAGGGGACCGGCTGGTCTCTGGCCTGGAAGGTCTGCCTGTGGGCAACCCTGCGGGATGGGGATCATGCGGCCCGTCTGGTGGATATGCAGCTTCGCATGAGTGACCCTACTGTCATCTGGCGAGGTCGGGGCGGATCGTATCCGAACCTTCTCTGTGCGCATCCGCCGTTCCAGATCGATGGCAACTTTGGCGTTTGCGCCGGGATCGCGATGATGCTCCTGCAGGAGGAAGAGGGTATTCCAGTCTTTCTGCCGGCACTTCCCAAAGCCTGGTCAGAGGGCAGCGTGACCGGACTTCGCACGCGGGATGGAAGGACGGCGGATTTTTCGTGGAAAGATGGACAGCTTACCTGGTCTATGGTAAGATAGAAGGCAGAATTATGATATGGAGGAAGTCCATATGGAAGATAGATTAAATCCGACAGCGCATACCGAGCAGTCGCGCATCGAGGCGCTCATAGAACGGCTGGGCCTCGGAAAGATCACCGATGAGATCCGACCGGTCACGGGCGGGCTGATGCACCGGATGTACCGCATCCAGACAGAAAAGGGCGTTTTCGCGATGAAAGCCCTGAACCCGCAGATCATGAAACGCCCGGAGGCAAAACAGAATTTCGCGAAAGCGGAAGAACTGGAGCAGATCCTCGAGGATCACGGTCTGCCGATCGTTCCCGCCCTCCGATTTGACGGGAAAAAGATGCAGGAGGAAGAGGGACACTATTATTACCTCTACGACTGGCACAGGGGAAGGATCACTGACTGGAACACGATCTCCGAGGACCAGTGTTTCCGTGTGGGACAGATCCTCGGGCAGATGCACAGGATCGACGCGAAGAATGTCCCGCCGGAGGAATTCGACTTTGCCCCGATCGACTTTTCCGGATTTCTCACACAGGCAAAAGAGCAGGGTTCCCCGCTGGCAGACCTTCTGTCTGATCATCTGGCGGTACTGGAAAAGGCACAGGAAAGCATCCTTTCCGCTGGGAAGAAGCTCCCATCCATGAGTGCCATTTCCGATGGAGACATGGATCCCAAGAATGTCATGTGGCTGGACGGAATTCCTTCGGTCATCGACCTGGAATGCCTGGATCTAGCGAACCCCATGCGGGCCCTGATCGAACTGTCACTGCAATGGGCCGGCACCGTGACAGGCTTGTTCCGGAAGGAGAACCTTCGCGCGTTCTTCCTGGGGTACCTGGAAACCTATGACAACGGCTACCGTTCCTATGAACAGATCTATGGTCTCGCCTACCAGAACTGGGTGGAGTGGCTGGAATACAATCTGGGCCGCGCGCTCGGAAAGGAAGATCCGGACGAGGTCATTCTCGGAGAGAGTGAAGTCAAGAATACCCTGAAGATCATCGATTATCTGGATCAGCAGGAGGAGGTGATCTGCCGCTTCCTGAAAGAAGAACTGCCGCCGGTCGACCCGAAGAAGTTCGATACTCATGACGGGAATCTGTGCTACTTTGAGATCCTGTTCGAAGGAAGTCTGGACAACATTCCGGATTATTCTCTGCCGGAAGGATATCGGTTCGTCCTTTATCAGCCGGGAGACAAAGATGCGTGGATCGAGATCGAAAAGTCAGCGAAAGAATTCAGTACCGAAGCGCAGGGTGAAGACGCCTGGAAACGGTATTATGAGAACCATGAAGATATCCTTCCCGAACGGATGTTCTTCGTAGAAAACGCTTCGGGAGAAAAGGTGGCTACCGCGACCGCTTTCTTCGATATCCACGGACGGGATACGTCCGGTGACGGATGGCTGCACTGGGTGGCAGTGAGAAGAGAGGAGCAGGGGAAAGGTCTGTCCAAACCCCTGATTACTCGCGTGTTGAAAGAAATGAGAAAGCTGGGATATACCAGGGCGAAGATCCCCACCCAGACCACGACCTGGCTGGCCTGCAAGGTCTATTATGACCTCGGCTTCCGCCCGGTACCGAAAAATCTGGAAAACAGCCGGGCCGGATGGAAAATGCTGGAGCAGCTCGCAGGAATACAAGTAAACGCATAGGAGGATCGGGGAGTGAATATTTACGGAGCCTTTGCCCTTTTTTCTCTGACGGTCCTTCTGTACTGGTTCTTTTCGGAACTGTTTACGATCCTGTTTCGTTTCACGGGACTGCCGAGAGAAAAAGCCAAGTTCCAGGTCGTATCACTGCTGACAGGCTGCGGCTTTACCACACGTGAGAGTGAGATCATCATTACGACGAAGCGGCGCCGTCGTCTGGCCAGAGCCACGATGATGTTTGGTTACGTCTTCAATATCACCATCGTATCGACAATGATCAACGTCGTCTTCTCTCTGAAAACTTCGGAACAGGAGCACATCCTGTCTGTTCTTCTGATCCCGCTCGCTGTTTTTATCGTGATCTTCCTGTTTACCCGTGTACGCAGGATCCGTTCCTGGGGCGATCATCTGATGGAAAGACTGGCGAATCGAGTGATCCACCGGCAGTTCAGCAATTCTATTCTGATCATTGACTATATAGGCAAGAACATGATCGGCGTGGTCACACTGAATGAGATCCCAGAAGAATTTGAAGGGAAAAAACTGGCAGAGACGGAGATCCGAAAGAAATACAAAATCCTTGTGATGCTGGTCGAACGTCCCGGCTTGGAAGCGGAACCCGCCATGGCGAATACCATCTTTCGCAAGAGAGACCGGATCACCGTATTCGGGGATTATCACACGGTCTGCCGGGCTTTCCATGCCAAGGAACGCTTCGACGATTCGGAGGATGAGGAATGAGCGTAGTCATCATTGGCGGAGTCAATATCGATATCGGCGGGATATCAAAGGCTCCGCTCGTCCCGTATGATTCCAATCCGGGAAAAGTCATGATCTCTCTTGGCGGGGTCGGGCGGAATATTGCGCATAACCTTTGTCTTCTGGATGTTCCCGTGACGATGCTTACGGCACTCGGAGATGACGCGTTCGCGGATCAGATCAAAAAAAGCTGCACCGCGCTCGGGATCGATCTTTCCCATGCACGCATCTTGCCGGGAAGAAACTCATCCACCTATCTCTATATCGGCGGGCCGGACGGCGACATGCATCTGGCTGTCTCGGATATGGAGATCTGTGAAGAGATCGATCCGGCATATATCGAACAGAATATCCGGCTGCTGGAAGAGGCGGACGCGATCGTGATCGACGCGAATCTGCCGGAGGAGACGATAGAATATATATGTTCACACACGGACCGGCCAGTCTTTGCGGATCCGGTCTCCACTGCCAAGGCACCGAAGCTTTTCGAAGCGCTTTCCGGCATTACGATCCTGAAGCCCAATAAGATCGAAGCCGAGATCCTTTCCGGGATCCGCATCACGGATGAAGAATCCCTGTGTCAGGCAGCGGAGAAAATCCTCCAGGCCGGAGTAAAAAGAGTATTCATCTCACTGGGCAAAGACGGCGTACTGGCAGCGGAGAAGGAGTACATGATCCATATCCCGGCTCCAGCAGTCATGGTGAAGAATGCCACCGGTGCCGGCGACGCTTTTATGGCGGGGCTCGTATGGGCACACCTTCATGGCCGGGGACTGGAGGAGAGCGCAAAGGCGGCTTCGAAAGCCGCAGCCGTCGCGGTGGCAGGCTCGGAGACGATCAATCCTGATCTGAATGAAGACCGCATTCGATAGATTATTTGTTACGGAGGACATCAACATGCTGAACAAGTACCTGGATATCAAGGCGGATGTCGCGGAAGCGCTGGCGGCAGGCAAACCGGTGGTGGCGCTGGAATCGACCATCATCTCTCACGGGATGCCCTATCCGCAGAACGTAGAGACAGCGCTCAAGGTGGAACAGACCGTCCGGGAGAACGGCGCCGTACCCGCGACCATCGCGATCATCGGCGGCAGACTCAAAGCTGGTCTGACGCCCGATGAGATCGAGTATTTCGGGAAGAAGGGAACGCAGATCACCAAGGCGTCCCGTCGTGATCTGGCAGTGCTCTGTGCCCGGGGCGAGGACGGTGCGACGACCGTCACGACCACCATGATGATCGCCCATATGGCGGGCATCAGGATCTTCGCTACCGGCGGTATCGGAGGCGTGCATCGCGGCGCGGAAGTGACGATGGATATCTCGGCCGACCTGGAAGAACTGGCGAATACACCGGTCATGGTGATCTGTGCCGGCGCGAAGGCTATTCTGGACCTGAAACTTACGCTGGAATATCTTGAGACCCACGGCGTCCCGGTGATCGGATACGGAACGGAGGAACTGCCGGCCTTCTACAGCCGTCATTCAGGGTTGAAGGTGGACTACCGTCTGGATACGCCGGAGGAATGCGCGAAGGCATTTAAGGTGCAGCAGGATCTGGGACTCAAAGGCGGCATGCTCGTCACGAATCCGATCCCGGAAGAATACGCGATGGATGATACCATCATCAACCGGGCGATCAGAGAGGCGCTGAACGAAGCCAACCGGCTGGGCATCCACGGCAAGGAAACGACGCCGTTCCTGCTCGCGAAAGTCAAGGATCTGACCGGCGGCGACTCGCTGGAGAGCAATATTAAACTGGTGATGAACAACGCGGCTGTGGCGGCGAAGATCGCCGCGGCCTATGCGAACGCATAATCAATCATGATAAGCGGCTTATCAAAACGATATGGCCTTATTTGAAGATATTTGGGCCTGTTCTCATGTTTTTTCTTATCCGCCCCAAAGGCCTGGGGAGGATAGTGCATTTTTGAGCTTCTCCGCCCAGTACATTTTTGCATTATTGGGCGACTAATCAATTTGACGAGCTATCTTTCCTAAACTCTGGGCGAGATCCGTTTTATGACTGTTATCTCACCCAGAAATTTCAATGAATAGAAGACTCGTCTGGGCGAGAAGTTTTCTTTATAGACTATCTTTTCCAATCCTTGGACAAGATAGCTCGTCAAGTTGATAAATGCTCCAGAAATCACAGGTGATTTTGGGCGGCGGGACTGTCAAAAAAAGCTAAACGCCCCAAACGACGCAAAGAATAGGTTTTTTACAGAGATCCTCAGAAAAGACTTGGCTTAAAGCATGAAAACAGAGGGGCGCAGCAAATCTTTTTTTCCTGCGGCCCCATTGTTTTATGGGAAAGTCTGCGATAAAATAGGTTTATCCCTTTAAAGGAAAGGAAACTGAAAACATGAAAGTAGTACTGGACCATCTGACCAAAAGATTCCCGAGCAGGGACAAAAACGGCAGCGATGTCATCGCCGTAAACGACTTTGACTTCGAGATCCCCGATGGCAAGCTGATCGGCCTTCTGGGCCCCTCCGGCTGCGGCAAGTCCACAACGCTCAACCTGATCTGCGGACTGGAAGCACCCAGTGACGGCAAGATCTGGTTCGGCGAGGATGATGTAACGAATCTGCCGCCTGAACACCGCGGTGTAGGTATGGTTTTCCAGAACTATGCCCTGTATCCGCATCTGACTGTCCGGAAGAATATCATGTTCCCGCTGCAGAACCTCAAGGGAGCGGATAAGCTTTCGAAAGAAGAGATGGAAGCACGCGTTATGAAGGCAGCCAAGCTCGTGCAGATCGATAAACTGCTCGACAGAAAGCCCAGCGAGATGTCCGGCGGTCAGCAGCAGCGTGTTGCGATCGCCCGTGCACTGGTCAAGACGCCTCGGGTTCTGCTGCTTGACGAGCCCCTGTCGAACCTTGATGCCAGACTTCGTCTGCAGACCCGTGAGGAGATCAGCCGGATCCAGAAGGAGACCGGTGTTACAACGATCTTCGTCACCCACGACCAGGAAGAGGCCATGAGTATCTCCGATATGATCGTCGTGATGAAGGACGGTATCCTGCAGCAGATCGGCAAACCGCAGGATGTGTACGATGATCCGGCGAATCTGTTTGTAGCGAAATTCCTCGGCACTCCGCCCATCAACGTTTTTGAAGGCTTTGTGGAGAACGGATGGGTGATGATCGGCGACGAGAAGATCCTGGAAGTGGGCGAAGTCGAAGACAAGCCTGTCTGGGTAGGCATCCGTCCCGAAGGTTTTGTCCTCGATGAGAACGGCCCGCTGACCTGCGAACTCGAAAGAGTCGAGGTCATGGGAAGAGATACCAGCGTCGTCGCCAGACATGAAAAGCTGGCCGGCGAGACGATCCGTGCCATCATCCCTGCGGAAAACAAGGTCGATACCTCAAAGAATACTGTCAACTTCCGTGTGAAATCCTTCAAGGTCCATCTGTTCGACCGCGAGAGCGAAGAGCGGATCTATTTCGGTGATAAGTAAGGCAGGGCAGACATGAAAAACAATAACCTGAAAGGGTGGCTCTATCTGCTGCCCGCGATCCTCTTCCTGGGGATCTTCATGGTCTACCCGCTGATCGACGTTGTCGTCTATTCCTTCGAAGAAGGCTACAACTTCGCGTCTCAGACGTACCGCGGGGTAGGCGGATACAACTTCTCCTATGTCCTGCACGATCCTTTCTTCCTGCAGGCCGTGAAGAATACATTCATCCTGGTCATCATCACGGTTCCGCTTTCCACCGGAATCGCGCTTCTGATCTCCCTGGCACTGTCCTCGATCAAGCCGCTCAAGGAACTGTTCCAGACCGTTTTCTTCCTGCCATATGTTACCAACACGCTGGCAGTCGGTCTGGTCTTCATGGTTCTCTTTAAGAAGACTGCATATTCCGACGGCATGATCAACCTGCTGATCCAGGCATTCGGCGGCTCCAGTGTGGACTTCATCGACGGCCCCTACTGGGCAAAGATGCTGGTGACCTGTCTGTATACGATCTGGGTCGTCATGCCGTTCAAGATCCTGATCCTGACCTCTGCGCTGGCCTCTGTGAACCAGCAGTACTACAATGCGGCAAAGGTCGACGGAACATCCAAGTTCAGAATCTTCACCCGCATCACGCTTCCCATGATCAGTCCGATGATCTTCTATCTGATCATTACCGGTTTCATCGGTGCCTTCAAGGCCTACTCCGATGAAGTCGCGCTTTTTGGAACGAACCTGAACGCAGCCGGCATGAACACGATCGTAGGTTACGTTTACGATATGCTCTACGGTGACTCCGGCGGCTACCCGTCCTATGCATCGGCAGCTGCCCTGATCCTGTTTGCGATCGTCCTGACCATCACGGTGATCAACCTGATGATCCGCGGCAAGAGCAACGCAGCGTAACGCGGAAAGGAGAATGAGATGAGTCAAGTCAATGATCAGAAAACTCTGGACCAGATCAGCCGCGCTGCGAAAACGAGAAAAACGATCCTGAATGTTGTGATCTACGTGTTCCTCGCGCTCTGGGGACTGATCGTCCTGTTCCCGTTCTACTGGATGCTGCTGACATCAATCAAGAGCTACAGCTCCTACAATGCGGAATATATCCCGAAATTCTTTACCCTTTCGCCGACCCTCCAGAACTATTTCGACGCTTTTACGACCGTCGATCTGGGCCGGTATTTCCTGAACACCATCATTTTCACCGTTGCCACGACGGCCCTGATGGTGGTGGTCATTACGCTGGCGGCCTTCGCCTTTGCCCGTCTGGAGTTCAAAGGCAAGAATGCCGCATTCGGTATCTTCCTCTCACTGATGATGATCCCGACAGAGCTGGTCGTTATCACGAACTTCGTTACGATCACGAACTGGGATATGAGAAACACTTTCTGGGGCCTGATCCTTCCGTCTGTTACTTCTGTCTTTTACATCTACCTGCTGAAGGAAAACTTCGAGCAGATCCCGGATGAACTTTACAAAGCGGCAAAGGTCGACGGAACCTCCGATATGAAATATCTGCTGAAGGTCATGATCCCGATCTGCAAGCCAACGATGGTCACCATCGTCATCCTGAAAGTCATCGAGTGCTGGAACAGCTACGTGTGGCCGCGCCTTATCACCGACGACGCGAAGTACTTCCTGGTATCCAACGGTATTCAGGAGATCCGTGAGAACGGTTTCGGCCGTGAGAACATCCCGGCCATGATGGCCGCCGTCATGGTGATCTCGATTCCGCTGATCATCCTGTTCCTGATCTTCCATAAGAAGATCATGGAAGGCGTCAGCCGAGGAGGTACCAAAGGATGAAGAAATTACTGTCTGTCCTGATGATCGGCGTCATGATGATGCTGATGCTTTCCGGCTGTCACGGATCGAAAGGTATTCCGGAATTTGAAGTGCCGGAGAACTTCGATACCAGCAAAAACTACGAGATCACTTTCTGGGCCAAGAACGACACGAACAAGACCCAGACCGACATCTACCACCGCGCGATCGAGGATTTCCAGAAACTCTATCCGAACATCAAGGTCAATATGAGGCTTTACACCGACTACGGCCGGATATACAACGATGTCATCACCAACATTTCTACGAATACCACACCGAACGTGTGCATCACCTATCCGGATCACATCGCCACGTATATGACCGGTTCGGGAACGGTGGTTTCGCTGGACAAACTGATGGATGACCCGAAATACGGCCTGGGCGGCTCCGAACTGCAGTACGACGGCCCGACCAAAGAGGAGATCGTTCCACAGTTCCTGAAAGAATGCACGATCGGCGAGGAGATCTACGCGATCCCGTACATGCGTTCGACCGAGGCGCTCTATATCAACAAGACGTTTGTCGAAAAGCTCGGCTACGAAGTACCGGATATCGTGACCTGGGACTGGATCTGGGAAGTGTCCGAGAAGGCGACTGAAAAGGATGCCTCCGGAACCTATGTGCTGAACGGGCAGAAAGTCATGCTGCCGTTCATCTACAAGTCCACCGACAACATGATGATCCAGATGCTGAAGCAGAAAGGTGCCGGCTATTCGACGCCAGAAGGTGAGATCCAGATCTTCAACGATACCACGAAAGAAATGCTGCTGGAGATCCGGGAACATGCCACGACGGGCGCATTCTCGACCTTCAAGATCAGCTCTTATCCGGCCAACTTCCTGAATGCCGGCCAGTGCCTGTTCGCGGTGGACTCCACGGCCGGTGCGACCTGGATGGGTTCCAAGGCGCCGCTAATCGATATCGCGCCGGAGAATCTGGTCGAGTTCGAGACGGAAGTTCGGATGATTCCGCAGTTTGATCCGTCGAATCCGCAGATGATCTCTCAGGGACCTTCGATCTGTATCTTCAACAAAGCCGATCCCGGTGAAGTGCTGGCTTCCTGGCTCTTCGCCCAGTATCTTCTGACCAATGACGTGCAGATCGCCTATGCGGAAACCGAAGGCTATGTACCGGTCACTTCCAAGGCGCAGCAGTCCGCGGAATACCAGGACTACCTGAGCCGTATCGGTGAAGACGGCAATGCGCATTATGACGTGAAGATCAAAGCGTCCGAGCTGCTGCTGGACAATGTCGAATATACCTTTACGACACCGGTCTTCAACGGTTCCACCTCGCTTCGTGACGCCGCCGGTCAGCTGATTGAAAACGTGGTGCTTTCCATCCGCCGCGGTGAGAAGGTCGATGAGAATTACATCACGAATCTGTATTCGAAGATCACTTCGCTTTACCGTCTGGATCAGATCAGCGGATCAAGCTCATCGACCGAGTCAGCTGATCTGGGACCGCTTCCGTCTACCTCTGTGGCACTCATCACCTGTCTGATCATCGCTTGGGTGCTCATCGGCATTTTCTATGCATATGGCGTGTGGAAGAAGAAAAAAGCGGCAAAATAGCTAATTGATTTTTACTTTCCATGGAGTATAATATAAGTGTTGGTTTGAAAACCATTATAAAAAGGAGACTGAGAATGAAAAAACTGTTTGTTCTGCTTCTGGCTCTGTGCATGGTATTCGGTATGACCGCCTGCACCAATAAAGTCGAAGAAGACCCCACCAAAAAGAGCGAAGGCGTTATGACATTTGATGAGTATTGGGCTGCCGCTCAGTATGACAATGTCGTCGTCGAAACGTATGTTCAGGGCAAGGAATCCTGGTGGCAGGATGCCGCTGTCGTCTATACACAGGACGGAAACGGTGCTTACTTCCTGTACAACCTTCCCTGCACACAGGAACAGTATGACAAGCTGACTGTTGGTACCAAGATCAAAGTTACCGGCTTCAAAGATGCTTATTCCGAGATGATCGAGATCTCTCCCGAGTCCTTTGAGATCGAAGAAGGCAGCTATGTTGCCGCTGCTGCTGACTACACCAGCATCATTGCAAACACCGATGAGCTGGCGAAACACATGGGCGAATTCGTAACTTTCAAGGGCATGACCGTTGAGGCTGTGAACGATGCCGGTGATGCTTTCATGTACAACTGGGATGGTTCCGGTGAAGAAGGAAGCGATGTTTACTTCAATCTTTCCATCAATGGCCAGACCTATAGCTTCAATGTCCGTTCCTATCTGTGCGGCCCCGAGACGGATGTCTACAAAGCAGCACAGGCCCTTCAGGTTGGACAGACAGTCGATGTTGAGTGCTTCCTGTACTGGTACTATGGACCGCAGCCGCGTGTCACCAGCATCATTGTAAAATAAGCACATTTTCAGGCAATCAAAAACCCGGCAGAAATTCTGTCGGGTTTTTCTTTTGGAAAGAATACAAAGATTTGAGGAAGATACCCCAAAATATTGTGGCCAGAAGGCCTCGGAGACACAAATTGTTGTTGCCAGAGGGACGGCACTTTGGTACAATAGTATGAGATTCTTTTCATGAAGGTGTATTATGATCAAAACCATTCATATCAACCAGATCGAAGACTTGATGCCTCTTTTATCCGAGCAGGACTGGCGGGAGGATATCCACCGCAACCGAAGTTCCTATGTATACCGCGGCATGCCGAACACCGAGTTCAAGATGGTCACGACCTTAAAGCGCTGCTGCAAGGAGCTGCAGAAGAGCCTGGAGCCCGCGATCCTCAACAATTTCGCGAAATACGCCGTGATCGAGGATCCCACGATCGCTCAGTCGATCTGGCGCCAGATGATCCTC
Organism: Bacillota bacterium; assembly: GCA_017442735.1. GTDB lineage: Bacteria > Bacillota > Clostridia > Lachnospirales > Bianqueaceae > RUG760. The sequence continues at coordinate 45,877 of JAFRZE010000047.1, read as the reverse complement.
GGACAGCACCACAGCCTGCCCACCAGGCTGCTGGACTGGACACATTCAGCCCTGGTAGCGCTTCATTTCGCGGTAGAAGAGGATAATCTCGATGCCATGGAAGACCACGACTCGATGGTCTGGCGGATCGACATGAATGAGATCCATTCGCTCCTGCCCGAGCCCTATCAGGAAGTCATCCGGAAAAACGTTTCCAGTGTCTTCTCGGTGGATATGCTGACGGAAGTCACAAACAGCCTGGATCAGTATGACGCCGACATGGGCAAAGACTCGATGGTCGTGATCGAGCCGCCGTCGATCGGTCCGCGCATCGTGAACCAGTACTCTTTCTTCTCGATCATCCCGACGGAAATGGATGATGTGGAAGGGTTCCTCGACAAGAATACGGACAATACGGTCGTGTATATCATCGACCGGCATCTTCGCTGGAGAGTCCGCGACATGCTGGATCAGCTGAATATGTCCGAGCGGATCGTCTATCCAGGACTCGACGGGTTATCCAAATGGATCGCCCGGCACTATTTTGTAAAATAACGGAAGTAAACCCTATGCCAAAAGCAACGAATGTATATAACCAGGATTCGATCGAAGTTCTGGAAGGACTTGAACCGGTCAGACGCCGTCCCGGCATGTATATCGGTTCGACCGGGACCAAAGGTCTGAACCATCTGATCTATGAGATCGTGGACAACTCCGTCGACGAGCACCTGGCGGGCTTCTGCAGTGAAGTCAAAGTCACCCTCGGCAAAGACGGATCCTGCACGGTGCAGGACAACGGCCGCGGGATCCCTGTGGGCCTTCACAAAAAAGGTATACCAGCCGTGCGGGTCGTTCTGACGACGCTGCATGCCGGCGGCAAGTTCGGCGACGGCGCCTACAAGACCTCCGGCGGTCTGCACGGCGTCGGCTCTTCGGCCGTGAACGCGCTGTCCACCTGGATGGATGTAGAAGTATCGCAGGATGGCTTTGTCCATCATGATCATTATGAGCGGGGCGTCCCCACGGAAAAACTGGACAAGGACCATCTGCTTCCGAAACTCCGGCCGACCCGCGCGCATGGGACGAAGATCAGCTTTCTGCCGGATGAGACCATCTTTGAGAAAACGCGTTTTAGAGAAAGCGATATCAAATCGCGTCTGCATGAGATCGCGTATCTGAACCCGGGCCTGACGATCTATTTCAGGGATCTTCGGGAAGACGGGCAGGAGCCGAGGGAGTGCGTGTTCCACGAAGAGGGCGGCATCAGCAAGTTCGTGAAGGATCTGAACGCTTCCTCGACGGCGCTGCACGACCCGATCTACTTTAAAGGACAATCCGAAGATATCGAGGTCGAATGCGCGATCCAGTATACCGATGATTTCCACGAGAACGCGCTCGGCTTCTGCAATACCATCTACAACTCGGAAGGCGGTACCCATCTGACCGGCTTCAAGACCGCGCTGACGACGATCCTGAACAGCTATGCCCGTACCATCGGTGTTCTGAAGGAAAAGGATGAGAACTTCTCCGGTACGGATGTGCGGACCGGTCTGACAGCGATCGTATCGGTCAAACATCCGGATCCACGCTTTGAAGGTCAGACGAAGACCAAGCTGGACAACCCGGATGCCGCCAAGGCGGTTTCCAAGGTCACTTCCGAACAGCTGGAACTGTTCTTTGACAGGAACCTGGATACGCTGAAGACGGTGCTTGGCCAGGCGGAGAAAGCGGCGAAGATCCGTAAGTCGGAAGAAAAGTCCCGCCAGAACCTGCTGACAAAAAAGAAGTTTTCCTTCGATTCCAACGGCAAGCTGGCGAACTGCGAATCGAAAGATCCGAAAGAATGCGAGATCTTTATCGTGGAAGGTAACTCGGCCGGAGGAAGTGCCAAGACGGCGCGAGACCGGTATTACCAGGCGATCCTTCCGATCCGCGGCAAGATCCTGAATGTGGAAAAAGCCTCCATGGACAAGATCCTGGCCAACGAGGAGATCCGTACCATGATCTATGCCTTCGGCTGCGGATTCTCCGAGGGGTACGGCAATGACTTCGATATTGCGAAGCTTCGCTACAATAAGATCATCATCGCCACCGATGCCGATATCGATGGCTGCCATATCGATACGCTGGTGCTGACGCTGTTCTACCGTCTGATGCCCGAGCTGATCTACGAAGGCCACGTATATATCGCCATGCCGCCGCTTTACAAGGTGATCCCTTCCAGAGGAGGCAGCGCGAAGGAAGAGTACCTCTATGACGACTCCGCGCTGATCAGTTACCGCAAAAAACACAAAGAAGGCTCCTTCAAGCTTCAGCGCTACAAGGGCCTGGGAGAGATGGACGCCGATCAGCTCTGGGAGACGACGATGAATCCCGAGACCCGGCAGCTGAAGCGGGTCAGTATCGACGACGCCGCGATGGCCGCGGAGACCACCTCCATGCTCATGGGCAGCGATGTCCCGATCCGCAAGGATTTCATTTACAAAAACGCCAATCTAGCCGAACTGGATCTGTAAGATCCGCGGCTTTCAGATAAGGATACAGTTATGCCAAGGAAAACAAAAGGGCGCACACAGATGGCCCTGGAACTGCTGGAAGAAAAGATCATTGACGTGGAATATTCCGATGTCATGCGCAAAAGCTACATCGACTATTCCATGAGCGTCATCACCTCCCGCGCACTGCCGGATGTGAGGGACGGCCTGAAACCCGTTCAGCGCCGCATCCTCTATGATATGGCCGAGCTCGGGGTCACCTCGGACAAACCCTACCGCAAGGTCGCGCGTATCGTAGGCGATACGATGGGTAAGTATCATCCCCACGGGGACTCATCCATCGGCGAGGCCATCGTGGTCATGGCCCAGGACTGGAAGAAGATGGCGCCTATGGTCGACGGACACGGCAATTTCGGCTCCATCGAGGGCGATGAAGCCGCGGCGTCCCGTTATATCGAATGCCGCATGACGGATTATACCGAAAATGTTCTGTTAGCGGACCTTCGCGAGAACACCGTGGACTTTATGCCGAATTACGATGAGCAGGAAAAGGAACCGGTGATCCTTCCGTGCAAGCTGCCGAACCTTCTGATCAACGGATCGGAAGGCATCGCGGTCGGTATGGCCACCAACATCCCTACCCACAACGTAGGCGAGACTATCGACGCGGCGATCTACTATCTGGATCATCCGGATGCCACGAGTGAAGAACTCATGCAGTTCATCCCGGGACCGGATTTCCCGACCGGCGGCATCATCGCGAATAAAGAGGCACTAAAGACAATCTATGAGACCGGATCCGGCAAGATCCGGCTCCGCGGAAAGGTCAGTGTCGAAACAGAAAAAGGCAAGGACCGGATCGTCGTATCCGAGATCCCCTATACGATGATCGGCGAGGGGATCGGCAAATTCCTGCAGTCCGTCGCGGATCTGGTGGAGAACAAGACGCTGGCGGATATCACCGATATTTCCAACCAGTCCAGCAAGGAAGGCATCCGGATCGTCTTCGACCTGAAAAAAGGCGCGGACGCCCAGAACATCATCAACATCCTGTATAAGAAGACCAAGCTGGAAGACACCTACGGATATAACCTCCTGGCTATTTCCAACGGCAGGCCGGAGACGATGAGCCTGGCGGCTGTCTACGCGGATTACGCGGACTTCCAGTATGAGATCTATTCCCGGAAATTCCAGAACCTGCTTCGTAAGGCCGCCCGACGCAGGGAGATCGATGAAGGTCTCATTACAGCGATCGATGTGATCGACGCGGTGGTCGAGGTCATCCGCGGATCCAAAACCGTGGCGCAGGCAAGGGCCTGTCTGATGACCGGCGATACCTCAGGGATCATTTTCAAGACCGGGACCTCCATGAAACAGGCTAAGAAGTTCTGCTTCACGGAGCTGCAGACTGACGCCATCATGGAACTGAGGCTGCAGCGGCTCGTAGGACTGGAGCTGGACGTACTGACAGAGGATTACCGGAAGATCTCGAGAAATATCGCCCGGTATGAGAAACTGCTGGATTCGAATACCGAGATGACCAAAGAGATCAAGAAGGGTCTCCTGGAGCTGAAAGCGAAGTATGACCGCCCGCGCCGGACCGAGATCATCGACGCCGGGGAGATCGTGATCGAAGAAAAGCCGGAAGAGATCCTTCCGGTGGTGGTGCTGGCCGACCGGTTCCACTATATCCGTTCGGTCGATCCGGCCGTCTACGAGAAAAACCGCGAGACGATCGAGGCGGAGAACAAGTATATTATCCTGGCGTCCACGGATCAGAAACTGATCCTCTTTACGGACAAGGGAAAGGCTCATACGCTGAAGGTGAAGGATATTCCATACGGGCGATTAAGAGATAAGGGCGTGCCGGTCGACAATATCACGGCCTACGACAGCAAGACAGAGAATATCGTGTCCATCCTGCTGCTCGTGCCGCTGGAGGAGTGGATCTTCGTATCCTCCGACGGATATGTCAAACGTGTCGACTCCGGTGAGTTCGATGTGACCAGACGGGCGGTAGACGCAACAAAGCTTTCGGGAGATGCGCAGCTGATCGCCGTGACGCCGTTTACGGGAGAAAATATCGCACTGGAGACAGAAAAGGGTTATTCTATCTGCTTCAAGCAGGAAGAGATCCCGCATCAGGGAAAGGTAGCCAGAGGCGCGATCGGTATCCATCTCGGCACGGGAGACCGCGTCCGGATGATCGATATGGCAAGTCCCATCCGCGCAAGCAAGCGCGGCGGGAAGGGAAAGAAAAGATAGGAGGAGAGGATGAATATTGCGGTGTACATGGGTTCGACTCCGGGAAGCAACAGTGAATTTGTGCGAAAAGCCCATAAACTGGGGCAGTGGATGGGCGAGAACGGACACACGCTGGTTTACGGCGGGTCGAAGACCGGAATGATGGGCGCGGTGGCCGACGGGGTCCATGAGACCGGAGGCAGCGTGATCGGCATCGTGCCGGACGTTGCGGAGATTCAGGCCCGGACCTATCCCTATCTGACTGAGCTTGTCCGAACGCATACCATGGCGGAGCGAAAGAGCGAGATGATCAAAAGAGCGGAGGCGTTTATCGCGCTGCCGGGCGGGATCGGAACGCTTGATGAGATTACGGAGATCCTGTCTTTATACAGTCTGAAGATCGTGACCGGACCGGTCATCTTCTATAATATGAACGGTTACTATGAACCGATGAAAGCGGTTCTTCAAAACATTCTGCAAAACGGCTACGGAAGAGAGGAATACTTCCGCGATGTCCTTTTTGCGGAGGGGCTTGATGAGATCAAGGAGGCGATCGAATGGAGATCTTAAGCCGTCTGAACAGCCCGGTGATGTATATCATCTGCGGCAGTATCGTGTTATTCGTGGCGATCGTGTGTATCGTGTTCGCGGTACGCGCCTACCGCGCCGGCAAGGCGATCGGGATGGACGTGGCGAAGATGAAACGGACTATCATCGCCAGCGCGACCTTCGCGGTGCTTCCCAGCGTGGGGATCCTGCTGGGCGTCATCGCTCTGTCCGGAAGCCTGGGAACCCCCTGGCCATGGCTGAGACTGTCGGTCATCGGCGCGCTGCACTATGAGACGCAGGTCGCGGAAGCGGCTGCGGAACAGACCGGCCTTACCAGTCTTTCGGCTTCTCAGATGACGCCGGAAGCCTTCAGTACGATCGCGCTGGTCATGAGCACCTGTATTATGTGGGGTATGGTGCTGGCTTTCTTCCACTGCAAGGCCTATACGAAAAAGCTCAGCAGACCTGCCGAGCAGGCGGCTGGAGAAGCCGCAGACAAGACTTCGGAAAATCCGAAGAAACCGGCCAAGAAGAAGAAACTTGATCTTTCCGGCTTTGGCGACAAGGCCATGACAGCGATGTTTATCGGTCTGGTCTCCGCGTATATCGGAAGCTATATCGGCTCCCTGATCTCCGGTGAAGGTCTCTTTACCTTTAAAGGCAGCGCCGTTCCGCTGGCCGTAGCCATCGTCGGCGCGGCGGCCATGGCCCTTTTCCAGTATCTTCGGAACCGGTTCAAAGCCGAATGGCTGGACAGCTTTTCCATCGCCGGCAGTATGCTCTGTGCGATGACCGCGGCCATCTTCCTGGCCCGGATCCTGTAAGGGGGTGAGATCATGAGCGAAGAGATGAAAAAACAGGAGATCTATGAGCGCTATATCGCCTCTACCCATCATATCGGACGGATCCTGACGATCATTACCCTGGTCCTTTTGCTTGGCGCGCCGTTCGTGATCGGCGCCTACCTGGGCGCCATGCCGAACATGGCCGCCTTTGGCAAGGCGATGCTGGCCATCGGCATCATCTACCTGATCAGCGGTATCGTTGAATATCTGATCTATGTGCCCATGCTGGGAGCCGGCGGGAGCTATCTTGCTTTTATCACCGGCAATTTGATCAACATGAAGATCCCGTGCGCCATGAACGCAAAGGATATCGTCGGCGCGAAGTCCGGAACACCGGAAAACGAGATCATCAGTACCCTTTCCATCGCGACTTCCTCGCTGGTGACCATCATCGTGCTGGCGCTCGGCGTCCTGCTGATGATCCCGCTGCAGCCGATCCTGCAGTCACCGGCCCTGCAGCCCGCGTTCGAGAATGTCGTACCGGCGCTGTTCGGCGCGATGGCCTGCAAATACTATAAGGGCAACTTCAAGGTAGCCGTAATCACACTGTTTGTGATGACGCTTCTGTTTACGCTGGTCCCGTCTCTGACCGGGTCTACCAGCTTTATGATCATTCCGAGCGGCGCGATCGCTATCGGGCTCGCGTTGCTGCAGCATCTGAAAGAAAAGGAGGCCAAAGCATGAAAAAACCATGGCTGATCCCCGGCGTTCTCGCGCTGCCGCTGCTCGTTGGCGCCGCGCTGGGAGGTACCCTCGCGAAGGGGAAAAAGACTTCTGAATGGGAACCGAAGGCGGATCCGGAAAGAGAAGAAGCCTACGCGAAAAAACTGGCTGCGATGGTACAGTATGAGACCGTATCACGCATCGGAGAGATCCAGCGGGAGAAATTCCTGGGCTTTCATAAGGTGCTGGAAGAACTGTTCCCACTGCTGCATCAGAATCTCGAGAAGACCGAGATCGACGGTAGCCTTTTATATCTCTGGAAAGGAAAGAATTCGGACAAACCCGTCATCCTGATGGGACATCAGGATGTGGTCCCGGCGGAAGGCAAGTGGGAGCATGAACCCTTCTCCGGAGATATCGAGAACGGGAAGATCTGGGGACGCGGCAGTTCCGATGATAAATGTTCCATTCTCGCTTTCATGCAGGCCGTGGAGGAACTGCTGGCAGAGGGATTCGTGCCGGAACAGGATATCTATCTTGCTTCTTCCAGCGGTGAGGAAGTGGATGGCCCCGGAGCCAGGAAGATCGTGGAAGAACTCGAACGGCGCGGGATCAAACCGTTCCTCGTCTGTGATGAGGGCGGCGCGATCGTCACCGAGCCGATCGGCGGGATCAAAGGCAATTTCGCGATGGTCGGCGTACTGGAGAAAGGCATGGGCAACCTGACCGTCTCCGCCTATTCCAATGGTGGCCACAGCAGTTATCCGAAGAAGAATTCACCGATCGCCCGGCTGGCGAAGTTCGTCGCGGATATCGAGAAGCATGATCCCATGACCGTGGAATTCGAGCCGGAGACGGAAGCCATGTTCAAGGCGCTGTCCGGCTACGGTCCCTTCTATATCCGTCTTCTCTTTGGCAATCTGTGGCTCTTCAAACCACTGCTGAAGGTACTGCTTCCGAAGATCTCCCCGCAGGCCGGTGCACTTCTTAAGACGACGATCGCCTTCACACAGCAGAGCGGCTCCGACGGCGCGAATGTGATGCCGCAGGAAGCGACGCTGAATATCAACCTTCGCTACATCCCGCACCAGGGGAAGGAAGAGAGCGACAGGATCATCGAAGAGATCGCGAAGAAATACGATCTGGTGATCTCAAAGAACTTCGGCTATGACGCGCTCGAACCGGTCAGCACGAAGAGTGAAGCCTATCATCTGGTGGAAGAGGTCATCCATGAGACGTTCCCCGGGCTGCCGGTATGCCCTTACGTAATGACCGGCGGTACCGACGCCCGGAATTATCAGAAGATCTGTGATGCCTGCATCCGTTTCTCGCCGGTGGTCTTTGGCCCGGATCAGATGAAAGGCATGCATGGCCTGAACGAGTACCTGGATACCGTTTCCCTACCCGGCGCGGTGGACTTCTACCGCGGCATTATCCAGAAAATCCGTTAAAGGAGGTACCCTGATGGACACGATGTCGATAGGTCCCGTTTCTATTTTACTTTTTATCTTTTCCGCGGCGCTGCTGATCTACGCCGGCTGGCTGGCCAAGTCGAAGGATCCGCGCATGATCCCGAGACACTACGCGGCGAAGATGGATCATCCGGAACGCTATGCGGTGCAGATGGCCAAAGTGATCGCGCTGGCGGCCATCGCCCCGTTCCTTGGCGGCTTGGTAGGGATTTTCAGTACAGTGGCCGGTTTCATTGTTATGGTCGTTTGTTTTATCGTGATCCTTTGGCTCAGCACGAAGATCATAAAAAAATAGATCGGTGAGTAATAACAGATGAGTATGGAAATCAGAAAAGCCGAAGAAAAAGACTTTGAAATCGTCAAACGGATCACCCAGACGACGATCCGTACAGTGTATCCAAAGTATTATCCGGCCGGAGCGGTAGAGTTTTTCTCTCAGCATCATTCCGACGAGCGGATCCTCCGGGATATCGAAGCCGGGATCGTTTATGTTCTGACAGACGAAGGGACATGCGCCGGGACGGTGACCGTCGCCGGTAATGAAATCAACCGTCTCTTTGTCCTACCAGAGCATCAGCACAAAGGATTCGGGCGGGCGCTCCTTAGCTTTGCGGAAGAGAAGATCAAAGCTTCCTATGATACGATCCGGATGGACGCGTCTCTTCCGGCCAAGAAAATCTATCTGCTTCGCGGATACAAGGAAACAGAATACCACATCATTCCGACTGAGAACGGTGACTTTCTCTGCTATGATGTGATGGAAAAGAGAACAGAATGATATAAGGAGGGACGGAATGTTTAAGTTCTGGGGTGACGGTTCTCCCGAGTCGATGGGCTGGGTGAACAGTATAGTTGTCAGAAGCACGGAAAACTTCAACTGGACTTTTATCTTTATTCTGGCGGTAGTCTTCTATGTATACTGGACGGAGATCCATAAGAAGAACTACGAAATGATCTATGCGGCGCTGGCGCTTTACGGCGTACACTGGCTTTACGAGATCTGCAACGCCATTATCGCGAAGATCTTCGGTTATCCGCTCTGGGCCGTATCAAACGAATCCACGACATTTATCCTGCTGATCGGTGTGTGCTGGGAACTATCGATGATGTTCTCCCTGGCCGGCATGATCTCCTTCAAGATGCTGCCTGCCGACCGCAGTAAACGCTACTTCACCAAAGGCGGTAAGAAAGGGATCAGCTGCAAGCTTCTCGGCGCGCTGGAGATGGCACTGCTTTTTGCGCTGGTCGAGTCCTTCCTGGCCGGTACCAGCAATCATTCCTTTATCTGGGTCTACAAGTGGTGGGGCGTTCTGCCGGTCTTTATCACCACGTACATTCCTTTTTTCCTGGCCAGCAACTACGTGCCTGACATGGCGCCGGAAAAGAGGAAAAAGTTCCTGATCGGCATCTGGGGTCTGGACGCGCTTTTGCTCGTCATCCTGATCCCCCTCGGCGTTATCTGAGAGAAACAAATACAAAAAGCCAGCGACCAAACGGCCGCTGGCTTTTTTGCATCCTTCCTGAAGGAGCGTTTTCTTTATTCTCGTTGCGAAAATGGCAAGGTATGCTCAAAAATACCCTCTACCTTGCTAACTGAGAGCCGTGGGGTAGCAAGGTTAATTCAAAAAAGCAACTCACCTTGCTAGAATGGTAGCAAGGTATGCTCAAAAATACCCTTCACCTTGCTAGTTGGCAGCTGTAGGGTAGCAAGGTGAATTTAAAAAAGCAACCCACCTTGCTACTAAGGAAAAAGCCTCCTCCGTGCTGTGGGAAAAACCCAGTCTACGAAGGAGACTTTTAGATTGTGAAAAACGTTCTGGGGATGAATGATGAAAAACTGCTAGAATTCGACACCTTTGAACTTTCTGAAGGCATCCATGCTCACCTCAATGGATCTTAGCTCAGGCAGCTGGGTGTGATCCTGCTCCAGGATGATATACTCAAGGTTTGGAGCGTCGGAAGCAGCGTCGATGATATCCTGAATGGGCAGGATACCGGTGCCGATCTCGGTGAAGCAGCGCTCTTCCTTCGTATCCTGGAAGATCTGACTGGTCACTTCTTTCGATTCATCGACGATGCCGTCGTACATGTTCATGACCTGAGGGGCATCCTTGGGGAAATCCTTCTGGTGAAGCAGGACCAGCCGGTCCTTGTATTTCCGGATGTAATCCACAGCGTCAAATCCGCCGCGATAGACCCAGTAGGTGTCCAGTTCGATGAACACCAGATCCGGATCTGTATTTTCCATGATAATGTCATAGATGGGTTTTCCGTCGATCCGCTGGAATTCCATATAGTGATTGTGATAATAGTAGCGCATGCCGCGTTCTTTGCATATCCGGCCGACTTCATTGAAGAATTCGCAGCGCCGATAGATGTAATCGAGATCATTCAGCGGAAAGAACTCTATGTCGCAGCCGATCTGTTTGTTGCCCAGTTCCTGATGATAATCCAGGACGGCGGGCAGACGGTCGAGACGCAGCGGGTTGATATGGCTGCCTACGATCTGCAAACCAAGGTCCGCGAGATTCTTTTTCAATTCTTTCGCCGGAAAGCCGAATCCGACGCCGTCATCCACCGCGGCATTGTGATTCGCGGCTTCTACATAATGATAGCCGGTATCGGACAGTTTTTTGAGTGTTCCGAAACGGTCCTGCTGGAAAGAGCCTCGGACAGAGTAGAGCTGAATTCCAAGTTTCATACGAGTTCCTCCATTTTTTCTATGTCGTTGATCGTTGTTTCATGGCTGCAGCAGAGCCGGACAACTTTTGTTTTCTGATCCCAGTAATGAAGGTCAAATACAGTACGGACGCGGGAGAGCTGATCTTCTGAGAGCTGAACGAAGACCATGTTGGTGTCGATGGGATAGACGGGACGGATCCCCTTTTCCGCGAGCCGGGAAGCCAGCGCCCCGGCGGTCTCGTTCATCTGTTTCGCGATACGGCGCCAGTTTTCGTCTTCCAGCAGATATTCCAGCTGAACCCCCAGGAATTTGGACTTGTCGAAGTGCTGAAGGGTCTGTTTCTGCAGATACTGAAGATGGTCCTTATCCTTTTCACGGCGGAAGACGACCATCTCCGCGAACATGGCTCCGCATTTGGTCCCGCCAAAGGAAAAGGCGTCGATATCGGGTTCTTCAATCATCTCCTTGAGGCCGATCCCCAATGCCTGAAGGGCGAAGGGAAGTCTGGCGCCGTCGATATAGACTTCCATCCCGTTCTCGTGAGCCATTTCGGTCAGCTCTCTCAGTTCCGGAACAGAATAGAGCACACCGTATTCCGTGGGCTGTGTCAGGACGAGCACTGTCGGCATCAGATGATAGGCGCGGTTTTTCTCCAGGACTTCTTCGACCAGAGCCGGTGTCAGCTTACCGGCCGGTGCCGGAATAGATAACACTTTGGCGCCGAGATTGAACTCGGCGGCGCCGCATTCATGGGTGTTGATATGCGTGACATCCGCGCAGACGATACTGCTCCAGGGCTTCAGCAGACATTTCAGCGCCAGAATGTTCGCGGCGGTCCCATTGACCGTTTCGGTGATCCAGACCGGGCCGTCAAACTGCGCCTGCATGAGCTCTCTGGCTTTTTTCGTATAACTGCCATGACCGACCTTGCCATCCACAGGTACCGAATTGATCTCAAACAGCCGCTCCATGATGTCCGGATGAACGTTTGTCCAGACTTCACCGCTGAAAACCGTAGATCCCATTCCAAGCCTCCCTCAGAAGATTCTTTTTCTTATTATCGCAATTTTCCCGGTCTTTTTCAACCACTTTCTGGCCTGATTCCATCATAGCTTTCTATGGACAAATGCGCTTCAAACTGATATGATAAAAAGGATAGAAAACCATAACCTTGAACACATGGGAGGATATCCTGATGAACGAAAATATACTGAAAAGAAACGAACTTCTGGCGCAGAAAGTCATCAAAGGACTTGCGTCACGCAATATGACCGGTTATTACTGCGCAACCAGGCAGGACGCGCTCGAGAAAGCGCTCAGCCTCATCCCGGAAGGCAGCAATGTCACTATGGGAGGCGGTATGAGCGTCCATGAGATCGGACTGGTCGAAGCGCTGAAAGCCGGCAACTACAACTTCCTTGACCGCGATGAATGTGAGGACAAGCGAAAAGCCATGCTCTTCGCTTACGACGCGGATGTGTTCCTGTCCAGCACCAACGCTATTACCGAGGATGGCGTACTGATCAATATCGACGGCAACGCGAACCGTGTTTCTGCGATCGCGCAGGGGCCGAAAAAAGTCGTGATGATCGTGGGCATGAACAAGGTCTGCAGCGACGTCGACGGCGCTCTGAAACGTGCCAGAAACGTAGCGGCGCCGATCAACTCACAGCGCTTCGGGCTCAATACACCTTGTACGAAAACCGGCGCCTGCATGGACTGCAAATCTCCGGATACGATCTGCTGCCAGTTCCTGATCACCCGCTTCTCGCGGCATAAAGACAGGATCCATATCATCCTGGTTAACGAAAATCTGGGATTCTGATACACGGAATATAACACGGAACGTAACACGGAACGTGTGGAAAGGAGCGAAATGATCAAGTATATTCTGATCCCCATCTGTCTGGTGGTCGCCTGTCTGTTTCTGATGCAGGAGAAGAAGGAAAACTATGTCACTGCCGTTTGCCTGAAGGGCCTGGCTTCTCTGTGTTTCGTGCTGCTAGGCGTTTTATCAAGTCCCGGTACACCTATCGCCCGGCTGATCGTGATCGGCCTCATCCTTGGATTGATCGCGGATGTTCTGCTGAATCTTCGCTATGTGTTTATGGAGAAGGGCCAGCTGGTGTTTCTGGTAGGGATCCTGGTGTTCCTTTCCGGACACATCCTTTATCTGGCGGCCGTCCTGCCCATCAGCGGGAAGTGGCTGATCTGCCTGATCGCCGCCGTGATCCTGACAGCGCTTCTGATGTGGTGGATCCTGTCGAAGATCACCGCCAAGATGGCTTTCAAGATCTTCGGGATCGTTTATATCGGCGCGATCGTTTTTCTGAACTGTGCCGCGATCTATAATCTGATCGTGAAGAGTTCCGCCTTTACCTGGCTGTTTGCCGCCGGTGCGGTACTGTTTCTGATCAGCGACGTCGTGCTGATCCTGAATACGTTCGGAGGAAAGTCACGCTTTAGCCTGCGCGTTACGAATATCGGACTTTATTATATCGGGCAGATGCTGATCGCCCTCAGCCTGATATTCCTGTAAAGGAGGTCGAAAATGAAGAAAGAATACTGGATCGCGATCATCGTGACGATCTGTGTGGTCATGGCGGGAGTCGCGGTCGGAACCTTTTTTATCGGCAGAAACCAGGCGGAACCTGTGAGCCATCATAACAGCGAATCAGTCGATCTGGAAGAACCGGCGGATGAAGTGATCGAGGAACAGAATTCCAAGCTGGAGATACGCTATCTGAAGGAAGTGATCGCGCCGGCCAGTGATCTGGTGACGACACGCTATTATTACAAGGATGCGGATTCCTTCCAGTCCTATAAGGAGATCAATGGATTCAAGATCCCGCTGACGACGGACGAGGTCGTTTTCACTTATGAGGGCACGGTCAGTCTGGGGATCGATTTCGGTAAGATAGTTTTTCTGGTCGATGAAAAAGACAAGAAGATCACCGTCGATCTGCCGGAGGTGAAGATCGTCGCGAATGAGATCGATTTTAACTCCTTCGTCTACTATGAGATCAAGAATTCGATTTTTACGGAACAGACGATGGAAGTGACCACGGATCTTTTGGCTGTGCTGCAGGAGAAAACCGCAAATCGTGTCATGAACGACAAGGAACTTCTGGACAGTGTCAGGGATAATGCGGAAAACCTGATCCGTGGGCTTCTGAATTCCGCGGAATACTCCAGTGGCTATGAGGTGGTTTTTAAAGAGTGAGTTTTGAAATACCTTTTATTGCGGCAGAGCTTATTTTCGCAGTCTTCTGGATATTGCTGGCGATCATTCGATCCCTGCGGCAGCACCGGATCAACTGGAAGAGAGAAGCGCTGCTGCTTCTGATGTACGTGAATCTGGCGGTTTTACTGCGGCTGACGTTTTTCCCCATGGCTCGTCTGAACGGACATGTCCAGCCGCTGCCTTTTGACTCGGAGCAGATCCTGCCGCTTCGGGTGAACCTGATACCCTGGATCCATCTGTTCTACTTTGACACGAGAAAAGATCTGCTGCTGAACCTGATCGGCAACGTCACGATGTTTATCCCGAGCGGTATCATCCTGCCGATCCTCTACAGGAAACTGGATCGGTTCTGGAAAGTGGTCCTTGTGGGCATGGGAATGTCGCTGCTGATCGAGATCCTGCAGCTCCCGTTCTATACCCGGGCTTCCGATGTGGATGATCTCATCCTGAACACGATCGGTGTAGCGATCGGCTACGGGATCTACCGTATTTTTACGAGAAGAAAGAAGAACAAGCATGAATAACGTAAGAAGAGCCGTCAAAGAAGATATTCCCCGCATCCTGGAACTGCTCATCCAGGTGGATATGGTACATCACAGGGGAAGACCGGATCTGTTTAAGGGACCGGCGACCAAGTATAACGCGCAGGAACTCGAAGAGATCCTGGCGGATGATATGACGCCGGTTTTTGTGTGTACGGACGAGCAGGGAAAAGTGAACGGTCACGCCTTCTGTGTCCACAAGCAGATCCTCGGCGATCATGTCCTGACCGATATCCGAACCCTGTATATCGATGATATCTGTGTGGACGAAGCCTGCCGCGGACAAGGCGTCGGCAAGGCGCTTTATGAGCATGTACTGGCTTACGCGAAGGCAGAAGGCTTTTACAATATCACACTGAACGTGTGGAGCTGCAACCCCGGTGCGCAGCGGTTTTACGAGGCTATGGGTCTGGTGCCGCAGAAGATCGGAATGGAAAAGATTCTATAATTGTCCGTCTGAAATGGAGAAGAAAAATGGCAGTCGTGTATGGAAAAGATACTCCCAAGCTGGGATTCGGCCTGATGCGTTTACCGAAGAAGGGACTCGGCATCGATGTGGAACAGGTCAAAACCATGGTCGATCTGTTTCTGGAAGCGGGATTTACATATTTTGATACCGCCTTTGTATATCCGGGATCGGAGAAGGCAACACGAAAAGCGCTCGTGGAGCGGCATCCCAGAGACTCCTATACGCTGGCGACCAAGCTGAACTCGATGATCACGCCAACGACAAAAGCCGCGATCAAACAGTTCGAGACCAGCCTGGAGCGGACCGGCGCGGGATATTTTGATTACTACCTGCTTCACGCGCTGATGGAGAATAATTACTCCAGGTACGACCGGCTGAAGCTCTGGGAATTCATCGGTGAGCAGAAAGCCAAAGGGATCATTCGCAATGTAGGCTTTTCTTTCCACGCGGGTCCCAAGCTACTGGACCAGCTTCTGACCGATCATTCGGAAGTGGATTTCGTCCAGCTGCAGCTGAACTACGCGGACTGGGAAAACCCGAGAGTCACCTCCCGCGCGAATTATGAAGTCGCTCGGGAGCATGGCAAACTGATCACGGTCATGGAGCCGGTGAAGGGCGGAAGTCTGGCGAATCCGCCGGAAGAAGTGAAAAAACTCTTTAAAAAGATCCATCCGGATATGTCCTACGCTTCCTGGGCGATCCGCTTTGTCGCTTCACTGGATGGCATCCTGACCGTTCTTTCGGGCATGTCCAACATCGATCAGATGAAAGACAACCTGTCCTACATGAAAGACTTCAAGCCCCTGGACGAAGAAGAGCAAAAAGCGATCTATGAAGCGCAGCGGATCCTCGGCCGGGCGGCTACGATCCCCTGTACTGCCTGCCGTTACTGTGTGGAGGGATGCCCTAAACAGATCCCTATCCCGGAGATCTTTGCCGCGATGAATAAACAGCTCGGAGGCGGGCAGATCGAGGAAGCGAAAGCCGCTTACCAGACAGCCACCGCAGACGGAAACTTAGCAAGTACGTGTATCGAATGCCGTCAGTGTGAAGGGGCCTGCCCCCAGCATCTTGCGATCACGGATCATCTGAAAAAAGCGGCGGAGATGTTCGAATGACACAGAGGGAAACGCTGATCGAAGAGTTGCTGAAGAAGCCTTACTGGATCATTGATATCCTGCCAAAGCAGGTTCCGGCGGACTCTGCCGGACAGTATTTTACCGTAGAAGAGTATTATCGGAAGGAACCGCAGATCTTTGTGATCCGCGAGAAGCAGCTGAATGTTCTGCTGAAGCTGAACTGTTATCAGGATCTTTTCGTGGAAGAACTGAAAAAGGAGAATCCTGCGCCGGAAGAACTGAAAGAAGCGCTGCAAAGCAGATATCTGAATATTCTGGCGGGAAACGCGCTCATCGTTTCCGACCCCGGTGATACCTATATGACGCTTTATGGACCGGAGGAAGAACTGCTCTCGCTGATCCGCAGTTTAGCGACGGCAGAAGGACTGTTTGTCTGGAAAGGAAAAGACGAATGGGGGATCCGTTGACATGATCCTGTGGGTAGCGATCATCGGAGGCATGATCCTCCTGGTGATCGGCGGAATTCTGTATCTGTCCTTTCGCAGCGCGCACTTTGGCTTTGTCAGGAAGTTATCCGGAGACAGAAAGTGGCTCTCCCGGCTGATCTGTCTGGTGTTCTATCTTGCCTTAACGGCCCTTTTGTGGGCTGTCTGGAATCTGATGAACGCCCTGGTCTGTCTGATGCACCTGGTCCTTTTCTGGGTCGTCTGTGATATCGTCAGTCTGATCATTACAAGGATCAGGAAGAAAAAGAACGGTTTTTACTGGGCAGGTGCGGCAGCTGTCATTCTGTGCATCCTTTATCTGACATACGGCTGGTTTTCGCTGCATCATGTCTGGCAGCAGACGTATACACTGGAAACGGATAAAAGTGTGGGCGGGATCCGGATCGTACAGATCGCGGACTCACATCTCGGAACAGCACTTGACGCAGATGAATTTGCCACATACATGGAAGAGATCAATGCGCTTTCACCGGATGTGGTCGTGATCACCGGTGATTTTGTTGATGATGATACCTCCGGGGAAGAGATGAAGGGCGGCTGTGAAGCGCTGGGGAGACTTCAGACGAAATATGGCGTTTTCTATGTTTTCGGCAATCATGACAGAGGTTATTCCTCTGACGCTTCCAGAGGCTGGTCCGGGCAGGAGTTGCGGGAGAATCTCACGGCAAACCACGTGATCATCCTCGAAGATGAAGAAGTGCTGATCGATGACCGGTTCTATATCGTGGGACGGAAAGACCGCTCCGAAGAGCAGAGAGGACACGGCCGGCTGTCGGCAGACCAGCTTTTAAAAGAGCTGGATCCCAGTCACTATATCGTGATCCTGGATCACCAGCCTTATGATTTTGATAGTGAAGCGGCCGCCGGCGCGGATCTGGTTCTGTGCGGACATACGCATGGAGGGCAGTTCATTCCGATCCGGCATGTTGGTGAGTGGATCGGTGAAAACGCCCTTCGTTACGGACTTGAAGAGAGGAATGGCACGGTCTTCATTGTCACATCCGGCATCAGCAACTGGGCTTTTCAGTTCAAGACCGGCTGTCATTCAGAATATGTTGTGATCGAGATCGAACAAAAATAAAGAGTTATCAGGAGGTCATGATGGATCGTACAGGTAATTATCAGCTGGATATCGTGAAAGCAATGAGCTTTGTCCGCTGGGGAGGCACCCCGGAAGAAGAGAAAGCGGCAAAAATCCTTACGGATGAGATCGAAAAAGTCGGCGGAAGCTATGAACGGATGCCGTTTCAGATCCCGGCCTATGAGTGCTTCACATGTGAAATGGCGGTAACGGAGCCTTATGAGAAGAAGATCGAAGTGGTTCCTTACGGCAGAAGCGGCGAGATCGAAGGCGAGTACAAATTGCTGTATCTGGAACGTGGAGAGGCGATCGACTATCTTGGAAAGGGAGATCTGTCCGATACGATCGTCATGATCGATATGCTTTCCTACGACGCCTATAAAATGATCTGCGAGAAAAAGCCGGCAGCGTTTATCACGATCAGCGGTAAATGGTATCAGACACCGGATGACTCCGATCTGATGCCGCGGCCTATGCGGGATCCTTTCCTGGAACTTGGCAAGGTTCCGGGGTTTATGATCCGCGCGTCTGACGCCATGGAAATGGTCGGAAAAGGTGCTACAAAGATCTGTGCTAAACTGAAACAGCGTGAATATGAAGCCACGTCACATGACATCCTGGCGGTCATACCGGGTACGGAAGATGGGAAAGAGGATATCGTCCTGACCGCCCACTACGACAGCGTTCTTTTTGGCACCGGCTCCTGGGATAACGCGACCGGTTCCGCCAACCTGCTGTATCTGTACCAGTATTTCCTGAAGCATCCCACGAAACGGCCCCTTCGCTTCATCTGGTGCGGAAGCGAGGAGCAGGGTCTTCTGGGCAGCAAAGCGTATGTCGCGCAGAATCCTGACCTGGTGGAACGGATCAAATTCTGTTTCAATTTTGATATGTGCGGCACGATCCTCGGCTCGAACCTGATTTTTATTACCGGTGGGGATGACCTGAAGAACTATGCCGAGCAATACTGTAAAGAGATCGGCTGGTCGACTGCGTTTAGGACATGTGTCCATTCGAGTGACTCCGCGCCTTTCTGTGACAAAGGCATCCCGGCCCTTGGCCTTTCCCGCGGCACAAAGACGGCTGAGATCCATACGAGATATGATCTGGAGTCTGTTCTGTCCGCAGAGAAAATGCAGGAGATGGGTGAGTTCTCCGCGAAATTCATTGAGAAAGTCGCGAACAGCGCCGTTCTTCCGATCGAAACCGGCATGAATGACGAAATGAAGAAGGAACTTGACAAGTATTTCCTGCGCGATAAGAAGAAACAGGACGAAAAGAAAGATTAAGGACAGCTGCGGGAGGAAGATATTTGAGCTGTATTGATGAAATAAACGAACAGTTTCCTGTTCGTCATTCCGCCGAGCAGAAAAAGACTCTCCGACAGTTCGCGGCAGAGCAGGCGGCAAAAGCCGGGTTCGAGGCACGGGAAGAGGAGAACGAAGGCCATATCAATCTGGTGATCGGAGAACCGGAAAACGCGAAAGTGCTTTTCACGGCACATTACGATACACCCAGGCGCGCACTCTTTCCCAATATCCTGATGCCGACGAACCGCATCCTGCACTTTGCTTATGTCGCGGGTCCGATCGCGGTCATTATATTGATTGCACTGACGGCTGGACTGCTGGTCAGGCAAGCGCTGGGAGGTCCCGGAGTCATTCAGGCAAGGGCCGGATTCGTAGCGGTATATTTTGGCGTTTATCTGATCCTTTGCTGTATTGCTTTCTTTGGTCCGGCGAATAAGCACAACAAAAATGATAATACCTCCGGCATCGCAGCGGTGCTTGACCTCATTCGTATGCTCAGCGGTCGGAAGGAGTTCGCTTTCATCCTGTTCGACGACGAGGAGAAAGGCAAGAAAGGCTCTCTCGCCTGGACAAAAGCGCATCCGGCTCTGCAGGCAAAGCTATTGACTGTCAACATGGACTGCGTGGGAAACGGAGATCATTTGGTGATCAGTATACCGAACAGCGCGGAAGATGATCCGTCCTGCGCTGCACTGAAGAAGGCGCTGGAAGAGATCGGAGCGCATATCTATTCCTCGGATCAGGCCAAGATGAACAGTGATCAGAAGAACTTCCGGAATGGTATCGGTGTATGTGCGTGCTTCTACCGGAAGGGCGTCGGCTACTATACGCCAAGGATCCACACATCCCGTGATACGGTGGCGTCCGGGGAAACGATCGATAAGCTCACGGGCGCACTGGCAGAATTTGCCCAAAATATCTGAGAGAAAGATACTCCGTCAACATGGATTATTTGGTATTAGTGAATAAGGATCATCCCCTGCCGGAAGGGTGGGAAGAGAAACTGAAAACCATCACGGTCACGAATTCCATCGGTGATCAGATCGATATAGAAAAAAAGACCGGTGAGGCGTATCAGCGCCTCAAAGCCAGTCTGGAAGAGGAAGGGATCTATATTGATATCGATTCAGCCTACCGGTCCGTGGAGGATCAGCGGGAACTGAAAGAACGTTTTCTGGAGAAATACGGGGAAGAATATACCGCGAAGACCGTCGCGGAGCCCGGTTTTTCAGAGCATCATACAGGCCTGGCTGTCGATCTGTATTTCCGCCTGAAAGAAGAGAACGAGACTTTCACCGATATCGTGGAGAATGAGGATCTGGTAAGGTATCCCGAGATCTGGGAAAAGATCCATCAAAAGCTTCCGGAGTTTGGTTTCATTCTTCGGTTCACGAAGCATTATGAAGATCTTACCGGCGACAGCTATGAGCCGTGGCACATCCGGTACGTGGACAGCCCGGAAATCGCGAAAGAAATGACAGAAAAAGACCTGACACTGGAAGAATACCTGAATAAATCATAGGAAAGAAGGGAAACACCATGCAGAAAAAGATCACATTTATGGGCGCCGGCAGCACTGTTTTCGCCAGGAATGTACTTGGTGATGTCATGTGTACGCCAGCCCTTCAGGACAGCACGATCGCGCTTTATGACATCGATGAGCAGCGACTGAACGAAAGCCTGACCATCATCCGGACGCTGAACCACAATGTCAATCAGGATCGTGCCCGCATCGAGGCCTATCTGGGTGTGGACGAAAGAAAAGAAGCCCTGAGAGGAGCGACCTTCGTCGTCAACGCGATCCAGGTGGGCGGGTATGAGCCATGTACGGTTATCGACTTTGAGATCCCGAAAAAATACGGCGTCCGGCAGACCATCGCCGATACGCTCGGGATCGGCGGTATCATGCGCGGTCTTCGTACGATCCCGGTCATGGAAGAATTCGCGCGTGATATGGAAGAGGTCTGTCCGAATGCCCTGTTTTTGAACTATACGAATCCCATGGCGATCCTGACCGGCTACATGAATCGTTATACGAAGATCCGGACCGTCGGTCTGTGTCACAGCGTACAGGTCTGTTCCGAACGGCTGCTGAAAGCGCTGGGGATGGAAGATAAGCTGGAAGGACGCAAGGAACTGATCGCCGGCATCAACCATATGGCCTGGCTTCTGACGATCCAGGACGCGGAAGGCAATGATCTGTACCCTGAGATCAAAAAGCGTGCCAAAGAGAAAAATCAGACAGAAAAGCATACCGATATGGTCCGCTATGACTATATCGACAAGCTTGGCTATTACTGCACGGAATCCAGTGAACACAACGCGGAATACAATCCGTTCTACATCAAGTCCCGTTATCCGGAAATGATCGAGGAATTCAATATTCCGCTGGACGAATATCCCAGACGCTGTATCCGCCAGATCGAGCGCTGGAAAGAACTGAGCAAGACCCTGACAGAAGATCCGAATCTGACGCATGAACGCTCAAGGGAATACGCTTCCTACATTATGGAAGCTGTGGTCACAAACAAGCCATATGCCATCGGCGGCAATGTACTGAATACCGGCCATCTGATCAGCGATTTCCCGGAGCAGGCCTGCGTGGAAGTGCCTTGTCTTGTGGATGGCATGGGGATCCATCCTTCCTATGTCGGAGCACTGCCGCCTGTACTGGCCGCGATGAACATGACCAACATCAACTGTCAGCTGCTGACCATCGAAGCGGCCCGGACACGCAGCAAAGACGACATTCTTCGTGCCATCATGCTCGAACCGCATACAGCGGCAGAGCTGTCCATCAGCGATATGAAAAAGATGATGGATGAGCTCATTGAAGCCCACGGCGAATATATGGCGATGTATCACTGACATAAAAAAGCGGTACAGTGAGGCATTTGGGGCGTTTAGCTTTTTTTCGCGTTCCGCCACCCAAAATCCCATGTGATTTTTGGATGAGATATCAACCGGACGAGCTATCTTATCCAAGGATTGGAAAGGATGGTCGTGAAAGAAATCTTCTCGCCCAGACGAGCTCTCCGTTCATTGAAAATCCTGGGCGAGAAAGTAACATATATGCTCCGCTCGCCCAGGAATTAGAAAAAATAGCTTGTCAAATTGATGCGCCGCCCAATAATGCAAAAATGTACTGGGTGGCGATGCTTAAAAATGCACGATTCGCCCCAACGCGTTGGGGCGGATAAGAAAAAACATGAGAATAGGCCCAAATTTCTTCAAGTGAGGCCATATCATTTTGCTGCAGCTTTTTTGACTTTAATGGTAGCGGCATAGGCACTGTTGCAAAGGCCGAGGACCGCGGAGAGAATAAATAAGGTCTCGATCCCGAGTACCTGCCAGATCCAGCCGCCGAAAAGCGCGATCAGGATCGTGATCAGGTGATTGACAGAAACGCCGGTCGATATCGTCGCACGGACTTCATCGCCGGAATCAGCAAGATCCTGAACGTACATGTTCGAGGCCAGAGAAGCCAGAGAGATGATGGAATCCAGGATGTAGTTGACGCAGCAGACGATGAATGCCACGTTCATCGGGAAAATGTGATGAGCGAATCCATAGAAGAAACATACGATGACCAGGATCAGGGTATCCGTGATCATTACGATCTTGTAGCCGAAGCGGTCGATGATCCGTCCGACGAGCGGAGCGGCAAAGAAAGTACAGATCGAAGAGACCGCGAACAGCAGACTGATCACCATCGCGTTGGCTCCATAGAAAAGTACCAGCACATAAGGACCGAAAGTAAAGAAGATCTGCTTACGAGCGCCGTAGAATACTTCCAGCATATAGTATTTCGTATACTTTTTGTGGAAGTAGAAGCGGCGCTTCGTCGCATCTGTCTGACTGTTACCTTTCATTCGGGTCGTAGAAAAGAAGCCCAGTACGATGATGCCTGTACTGACCGCGAATACGATACGGTACAGGGTGGTGGAAGGATCCAGGAAAAAGAAGGCTACGATAATAATCAGATAACCCGCGAGCGTTCCGATCTGATTGATGGAACTCTGCAGGCCCAGCGCGGCGCCTCCGTGACCCTCCCTGGCATATTGAAGGGAGAGCGTGTTGCGCATACCCAGCTGGATATGCTCGCCCAGCGAATGAACAAAGATCGCGAGAATGACCATGACCCTTGTCGCGGGTACGACGGCCTGCATGCCCATACCGACCATCATGATCAGCGCGCCGATCTTGTAGATCTTTTCGGCGGAAAGCGTATAGAAAACGGCCAGGATCAGAACCAGCAGTAGTCCGGGCAGTTCGCGGAAAAACTCCGAAACGCCCTTGTCGAACGAAGTCATCGAAACGACCTCGGCCAGATAATTGTCGATGACGCCTTTATAAAGTCCGTAGGAAAGCCCGAAGGTGACCATCGAGATCAGAAACATCCGATATCCGGAACCTTCCTTGAAAACCTGCGATAATTTCTGCATAGATCATTTTCCCCTTGTTATCAGCCTGACGTACATTTCACCAGACTATTATATCTCATATATCTCCGGTTGGATACAAACAATATTGTCAAAAAAAACCGCGCTGATCAAAGCGCGGTTTTTGACAGAACAGGGGATCGTGCTTACAGGCTGCGAAGATATTCGTAGTCGTCTCTGGCGCAGACGATTTCATCGTCCTCGGGGGAATAACCGTAGTGCTCACGTTCATTAATGAAGCCGACCGTACCCTGATCGATACAGGCTTCAGCCAGTTCTTTCCAGTCGATGATGCCCGTACCGAGTCTGCCGTTCCACTTGCGGCGATTGTAAAGGATACGCGCCTGCTCCTCGGTGAAATACGAGATGTATTTCAGATGGCCTTCGGTCGCGGCCTTCGGATTGCGGGGCTTGATGGGAAGCCCCATTTTCAGCACGTCCGCGGGGAAATGCTCCAGTTCTTCGTCACTGATGGCGGAACGAAGGACCTCCTTCACATGGATCAGCGGGAAACGCCCCGGATATTTCCGGATGAAATCGATCGGTTTCGCGCCGGAGAAGGCTCCCCAGCCGACATCAAACTCAAATCCGACCAGGGAAGGATCGGTGTTCTGGATCATCACATCATAGACATAGAGATCGTCCTGGCCTTCAATTTTGCGGAATTCCTGCGAATGATTGTGGTAGACCGCGTGGATCCCATATTTCTGATGGATCCGGCCATCCTCATTCATCTTTTCACAGACACGAAGGATCGTATCCATCTTGCTGTCGGGCAGTTCCGCGCGGATATCTCCGTAATGGATGCCCATTCCTTCCGCGAACTCAAAATGTTCTTCAGTGGTCAGGTTGTGGGAAGAGATCGGAACAAGGCGCAGGCTTTCCAGATGTTTCCGGAAACCTTCCACGCTCATGCCGCAGGTGTTCGCGCCCATCAGCTCGACGCCGTCATATCCGATCTTAGAGAGGATCTCCAGTGCCGGCAGGACGTTTTCGGTCGCATTATTGGTGGAGATCAGAGAATAGAGCTGGGCAAATACTTTGCCGTCCAACATTCCCATGACAGGTTCCTCCTTGCGAGATTAATATAACGATCATGCCAATTATAACGGACGCCGTAAAGTTTATCAAGATAGTAAAGAGATTAGAACTCGATGCTTTCCTCCGTAGGAGCCTTTTCTACCGGCTCTTCTTCGTCTGCCTCGCTGATCGTATCATAGCTGGAGGAGCGGCTTGGATTCTTTTCTTCTACGATGCCTTTTTCTTTTTTGACAGCATCGTTGAAGAAACTCTGCTGTGTCTTGTTGCTGATTTCCCAGGTGATCTCTTCTGCAGCTTCTTTGGAAAGACCGGAGAGAGGAGACGGGCTGGCCAGAGCACTGTCGATCTTGCTGTAGGGCACGTCTTTCAGGAGGTTCTTATCCAGGTCTTCATAATTGTAAGTTCCATCCGGGTTTTTCTTGCCGGAGACCTCGTTCAGCACATAATATTCCTTTGTGAGTTTCTCAACATTGCCGATTCTTTCCTGCTGTTCCTCTTCATCATATTCGAAATCGTCCATCAGATTGATTCTGATCTTGCCGGCAGTTTCCTGGATCTGGCGAATTCTTGCGCCGATCGTGTTGGCATTCATGATCTTTTTGGCGGGCTCGCCTACGCCGGCGACAGTCTCGAGTTTGCGCATTTCTTCGATCATCTTGCCGCCATGGCCTTTGGCGAACAGCTCTCTGACAGGCCGATTGTTGGCAATACGCTTATAGGCCTTATCGGAAACCAGCGTGTTCACCTTTGAAGCAAACGTTCCATCGGCGGGGATCTTTCGGTTCATGGTAGCTTTGTGATCGCGCTCGGCTTTGATCATATTACGCAGCACGAGCACTTCCGCGGAAGCCTTCGCATAATCGAACCTTGGCAGTCTGGAGCCGGGACGGGGAGCGGTCGCGGTCAAAAGCTCACCCCACGTGGCATCTCCGCGGCTGTGCATTTCCTGAAGCTGCAGGGCTTCGATCCGCTGTTTGGCTGTCGGCATATAGCGCTCCAGAGACGGATCATTCGGCATCTTGCCGGGAGCATATTCTTCCGCGATAAACTTGGTGAACAGCGTATCCAGACCGCCGGAATGGCCGGTTCCCATAGCCTTTTTGACAGCGGCGTTCCAGCCTTCGCTGCGGTTTATTTTCTTCATGAAGTCCTTAAAAGTAGGATCTTTTTTTAGTTTAGCAGCTTCTTCGCGGATCTGGCTTTCCGTAAGGTCAGTGCCCGTGAGGGTCGCCTTGTCGTCTCTCTTGCATCCGGTGAGTTTTCTGGCCGCCATGATCAGCGCGATCTTTTCTTCGAGGTAGTCAGGATTCGCTTCTCTTTCGGCTCTGGTGTTTCCCATTTTCATAAATCCCTTGATCCAGGCGGAAGCGGACTGAGAACGGGCGAGTTCGTCATCCGTCAGTTTTTCCAGAGCTGTTTTGTCGGTCACGGCGATGGTCTTACCGGGCTTTGAAAGGGTGGTCCCGAAAAACGTATCGAACTGTTTCAAATGGTTTTTGTTGCCGGCTTTTACATCCTCTCCGCCAAGCAAAGCGTCACGGAAGGTCTTTTCGCCCAGACTGACATCGAGCAAGCGCTGTGTGTTCAGCATCTGCTGAAATGCTTTTTCCAGTTCATCGTCCGTTTTTTCCTTATTTGACGCAAGCTTAGTAACCGCATTTTCCAATCGGATGAAACCCAGATGCGCGTCGATCGGCAGATCCATGGTCTCGTAGATGACCGGTCTGAGACCCAGGAGCTGGGCCTGAAGAAAAGTCAGGTGTCTTTTCGCGGTCTGGGGATCTTCTTTATACTTACGAACTAATTCTTTTGCTGTGATAGCCATGATGATTACTCCTTTAATTGACAGTTATGTGATTTCTGATTATTATTTGAACTAACGGAGCTTATTGTATACTGACTCTTTTGCTTGTGCAAGAGGATAGTCGAAGATGGCATAAGAAAGGCATAACATTATGGTAAAACAAACGATCGACGGGATCGAATACCGGCTGAAAGCACCGCGGGACCTTACATTTATCAGGAGGTACGGGACAGTATTCTCCGTGATCGATGAGACCGGTTCCGGATGTATCTGCTTTGGCGTGGGGAAAGGCGAGGCGCGATTCTTTATCAAGATCGCGGGAGCGGATACCATCGAAGGTGAAGTTACGCCGGAAGAGGCCGTCAGGGACCTGAAAAAAGCGGTCGACCTGTATACGGTCCTGAAACATCCGGCGCTGATCCGTCTGATTGAGCATTATCCTGAGGATGATCTGTATGTGGCTGTATTCGAGTGGGTCGATGGCGAAGGCCTGTTCGACCACTGGAACTTCGATAAGTATGAAAGACTGGGGATCCAGTCACCGAACGAGCGATTTAAAGCGCTTCCGGCAGAAAAGAAGATCGCCGCTGCGATGAGCATCCTCTCGTTTTTTGAGACGGTAGCGGCAAAAGGATATCGCGCCTGCGATTTCTACGACGGAAGCCTGATCTACGACTTCGAGCAAGATCACTTAACGATCTGCGATATCGACCTGTTCCTTCCCGCGCCGGTGATCAATGAGACGGGGGAGGATTACTGGGGGACCAAACGCCTCAAAGCCCCGGAAGAATATCAAAAAGGCGCGGTGATCGATGAGGCCACGAACGTCTTTACCCTTGGCGCCATGTTTTTCGATTTCTTTGGGAAATATACGGAAGAGCAGATCCGTCAGAGATATCAGGAAAATGCCTTCGCCCCATGTACGCCGGAGCAGTGGACGCTCTGTGAGGACGCGTACCGGGTCCTTCTCAGGGCAACGATGCCGGACCGGGGAAAACGCTATCAGACGATCCACGAATTCGCGGAAGCCTTCCGTAGGCTGGATGAATACGTCTTCAAGTAAGGATGATCATTCGTAGAATAGCCCTCTGAAAGAAAGACGCTCCGGATCTTCCCGAAACCTGAGAAGAACCGGAGCGTTTTTGCCCGAAAACTATGCCGGATATATGCCTTTTGGGCGGTATCGCTTGTAATTCACAGGTTTGTGCGATAGAATAAGCTCATGTGAATCAAGAAAAAGATCAAGGAGATATATATCATGCCGCAAGAACAAATGCAGGAGCTCTACAAAGAACTGAAAAACGCCCAGTCGACCTCGGAATATTATGCCCCCTTCCTGGAAGCCATGAAGACTTTGGATACGGAGATGAAGTCTCTCATGGAACCGGATGAAAACGGATGGAAGCTGCTGGATCCGGAGAGATTTCGTTCCTTTTCTGAAAAATACCGCGACGCCGGTATCAAGCTGGAACAGTATCTGGGCAGAACAGCAAACACGACAGATCCGGCAGAGCGCGAAACCCGTGAAAAAGCCAATAAGCTGGCGGCGCTCATGGCACAGGACGCCGCAGTCTTTCGTCACTATGATCCCCGGAACCCGGACACACAGCGTTCCCTTCCGTCCCTTCTGGAGGAATCCCGGAATCCTGTCGTGGACATTTCCACCGCGAAGATCCAGTCGGTCGGAGGCGCGCAGAGCAGCCGTATGCCTATGACGATCATCGGCCCGAACGGAGAAGCATTGCCGGGTGTCTTTACAAAGGCAGAAATCTTTGATCCGCTGGGAAGCTTTGACCGCGCGACGAACCTGGCGGCCAACAGCAAAGGCGTCACACAGCAGGGAGCAGACCTTCTTCGGAACTTCAGCACTGCCTATAAGAATTATTACACCGCCAATCCGGACCCGACCAGGCCGGTAGATAACAACCCGAATATGATCAACCAGCTCCTGCTGCAGTCCAGAGGCAATACGGACAGCAGTACCAGCTGGACCATGTCCACGGACAAGATCGCGCAGCAGATCGCGAAGGTCAACGGCCTGAGCGTGGAAGAGGTCAAGACCGCCTGCGGCAAAAAGGCACTCGGTGACCTTGCCGGCCGGATGAAAAACATGGCCTTCGATACCTATATCAAGGCCTCGGAGATCCAGATGGAGGATAAGACCCGTGTCGATCGCAAGAATACGGGCATGAGCATCGTTGCGGACGTGCTGGGGATCTCCCATGTGATCTGCCATTCCGAAGCCATGAAGATCAAAACGGCGGACGGGAAGATCATCGATGGGACCTTCATGGCGATGGCCAAAGGCGTCGACCCGAACAATCCCGGCGCGGAAGCCAGAAACGCGGGCAAAAAGTCTCTGAAAAACACCGACGGCCGCGCTCTGGAAGCGATCGCGGATCTGCAGGTCCTGGATTACATCTGCGGCAACGTAGACCGTCACGGCGGCAATCTCTTCTATCAATTTGACGAGGAAACCGGAAAACTGATCGGCGTTCAGGGGATCGACAACGATTCCTCTCTCGGAACCAGGGTGCCCCAGCTTAAGAATGAACGGGTCCGGAGGTTACCGGTGTGCCATACCATGGGCGTCATCAGCAAGAAGACAGCAGACAAGATCATGAATCTGACGCCGGCGGAACTGGCGTTCGCACTTCGGGGAACGGTCGATGAGAAATCCATCCAGGCATGTGCCAACCGTCTGCGGGTGGTACAGGGGAACATCGAGCACAGCCGTGAAAAACTGGATCCCAATTCCAAAGAGATCAAGTATCCATATCTCCAGGAACTGACGACAGAAGAATTTGCCACGGCGGATCTTAGCAAACTGACGGATAAGCGGGTGGACAATCACTTTAAGAAATATACGATACATTGCCCCGGGTAGGCGCCAGGGCCAGGGTCGCTGTGGAATCGCTGAAGGCCAAGACCGTCGGTTCCGAGAACCGTGCGACGATCAGCGGCGTGACCGGTCAGGTACTGAAAGCCGGACAGATGAAAAAGATGCTCAATGATAAGACGAGCTTCTGGCGGGGATCCTCTTCTCAGAACTATAAGGATATCGAAGAGGCTGTGAAAGAGTATGAAGCTTATCAGAAAAAGCTCCTGACACGGATGCAGAACGGCCAGAAGAGTTTCGAAAAGGGCGAGACTACGCCGGAGGCGGTATTTGGTCGCCATGTGACCTCTTTCGACATGAACCAGATGAATGCCGGATTGAAGAAAATCAAGAACGCGGCGGACAAATACGCGACAGAAAAGCTTGCGGAGCTCGCTGCGAGCGGCAAAACGCCGGAAGATGATCCATATATCAAGAAAAGGATCGAGCTGGCCCAGGAAATCTCCGCCTATGCGGGAGAGCGGTTGGAGCCTTCAAAGGAAGAGCGGGAGACAGTTGCGGCCAGTGAGCGCCGCGCGGCGGAAGAGATCGTAAGGAAAGAAGTAAAGAAACAGGCGCAGGCGCCGAAAGAACAAAAAGCGCCGGAAGATCTCCAGGCCGGTCAGGGCGAAGGTCTTCAGGGACCCAAAGCATAATTCCATCAGGAAAAGGAGAGGGATTCGTCATGCTGATCATTGAGCATTTGACTAAACGTTACGGACAAAAGACTGCGGTGGACGATCTGTCGCTCCACATCCGTCCCGGCGAGATCTACGGATTCATCGGGCACAACGGCGCCGGTAAGACGACCACGCTGAAAAGCATCGTAGGAATCCTGCGCTTTGAAGAAGGCAGGATCACGATCGACGGCCATTCCATCAGCGAGGAACCGGTCGTCTGCAAGCAGATGCTGGCCTATATTCCGGACAACCCGGATCTGTACGATTTCATGAGCGGGATCAAATACCTGAATTTCATCGCGGATGTGTTCGGGATCCCGGCGGATGTGCGGCAGGAGAGGATCCGGAAGTACGCGGATCTGCTGGAACTGACGAACGATCTGGCACAGCCCATCTCTGCGTATTCACACGGCATGAAGCAGAAGCTGGCCGTGATCGCGGCGTGGATCCATTCTCCGAAACTGATCGTGATGGATGAACCGTTCGTGGGCCTGGACCCGAAGGCTTCTCATCTGCTCAAAGAGATGATGCGGGAACACTGCGACGCGGGCGGCGCGATCTTTTTCTCCACCCACGTACTGGAAGTGGCCGAGAAGCTGTGTGATAAAGTCGCCATCATCAAGCAGGGCCGCCTGATCAAGGCCGGCACGATGGAAGAGGTGAAGGGCGATGACAGCCTGGAAGAGGTCTTCCTGGAACTGGAGGCCGAATAATGCTGAAGTTTCTGATAAAGAAGCAACTGCTGGAGATATTCCGGGGTTACTTTTTTGACGCGAAGAAAAACCGTATGCGTTCCAAGGGACAGGTGGCACTCTGGATCATCTTCTTCGTCGTGATCATGGTCGGGATGATGGGCGGCCTGTTCACGGTGATGGCGCTGAGCCTGTGTGAAGGGCTGAACGCAGCGGGCGTGGGCTGGCTGTATTACGCGCTGATGGGACTCGTCGCGATCGTGCTTGGCGCGTTCGGCAGCGTGTTCAGTACCTATTCCAGCCTGTATCTGGCAAAGGACAACGATCTGCTGCTTTCGCTTCCTATCCCGGTGCGTACGATCATCATTTCCCGGCTGTTTACGGTGTTCCTTATGGGCGCCATGTATTCCGCCGTCGCCACGATCCCCGCGCTCATCGTGGACTGGATCATCATAAGAGCCGGCGCATTGCGGATCCTGGGCGGATTGATCTGGTTTCTGATCGTTACGGTAATTGTCATGCTATTGTCTGTGACGCTTGGCTGGGTGGTCGCCAGGATCAGCCTCAAGTTGAAAAACAAGAGTATCATCACCACCCTGATCGCGGTGGCGTTTATTGGCATCTACTACTATGTCTATTTCCAGGCGGTGGATCTCATCCGGGATCTGATCGCGAACGCGGCTGCGTACGGCAGTCAGATCAAAGGCGCGGCCTATGGTGTTTATCTGTTCGGACGGACCGGTGAAGGCGATTTTACAGCGATCGGCATTTTCCTGGCAGTCCTGGCTGTACTGTGTGTGCTGGTCTGGCGGCTTCTCTCCAGAAGTTTTCTGAAGATTGCCACCACGAGCGCCTCGGCGCCCCGCATCCGCTACCGGGAAAAGACACATCAAGCGCGTGGGCCTCTTACGGCACTGGTGCTGAAGGAGCTCGGCCGCTTCACTTCAAGCTCCAATTACATGCTCAACTGCGGACTGGGCGTCCTGCTGATCCCGGCAAGCGGTATCCTTCTGCTCGTCAAAGGCGGGGAGATCTGTGAAATCCTGGATCTTGTCTTTACGGCCCGGCCGGATACTTCGGCGATGCTCGTTCTTACGATGCTGTTCCTGCTTTCGATCATGATCGATAATGCGGCTCCGTCTGTTTCCCTGGAAGGGAAGAGCATCTGGATCCCGCAGTCTCTGCCGGTTTCTCCGGCGACAGTCCTGCGCGCGAAGATGCTTTCCCAGTTCGTCGTCAGTGCGCCGCTTATGCTGTTTGCCGCCATCTGCGGCGCGGCTATTCTGAAGACGTCTGTCGCTGTCCGGATCCTGATGGTGCTGATGACACTTGCCTTTTCAGCCTTTTCGGCACTTTTTAATACAGTGATCGGGACAAAGCTTCCCTTGCTCACATGGACCAGCGAGCTGGTCCCCATTAAACAGACGGCCGCAGTAGCGATCGCGCTGTTCGGCGGCTGGTTCGCGGCCATCCTTCCGGTGGGACTGTATCTGCTGGTCGGATATCAGCTGGGAGCGGCGGCGTATCTTGCTATCTGGATCGTGCTTCTTTGCGGGATCGATCTTCTGCTCCTGCGCTGGCTGGACAAAAAAGGCGCCGCGATCTTCGCTGCGCTGTAAGGAACGGAATGAAAACATGTCTGATTATCAAATAGAGGACGGAGTATTAATTGCTTATCACGGTCCCGGCGGAAAAGTTATTATCCCGGAAGGCATCACGGCCATCGGCGACAGCGCTTTTGCGGGTTGTCACGGACTGACGGAGATCATCCTTCCGGACAGTGTCAGACAGATCGGAGATAAGGCCTTTTCCCGTTGTACGAGACTAAGGGACATCACCATTCCCGGAAGTGTAGAGCGCATCGGCGAAATGGCCTTTCACTTCTGCATACATTTGGTTTTGGTCATGTTGGAAGAAGGGGTCCGAGAACTGGGAGACCTGGTGTTCATGGACTGCCGGGAACTGACATATGTGTCTCTGCCGAACAGCCTGGTATCTCTTGGAAGCAAGGCTTTCTACGGCTGTGAGCGAATGCTCCGGGCTATGATCCCATCGGGGATCACCGAGATAAAATATCAGACCTTTACGAACTGCAGAGCACTTAACAACGTGTTCCTTCCGGATACGGTCACCAGTATCGGAGAACAGGCGTTTTACGGCTGCTGGAATCTGAAACATCTGGAACTTCCGCCGCAGGTGACGGACATCCAGCACCAGACCTTCGGCTATTGTATGGCCCTTCAGAGTATCTGCCTCCCGGCCGGACTTGAGCGGATCGGGGACGGCGCCTTTCTGGCCTGTAAAGCACTGATGGACGTGACCCTGCCTGAAAGCCTGCGTCAGATCGATTCCAATGCCTTTCATGGCTGTCTGAGTCTGACCAGTGTGAATATCCCGGACAGTGTAAGAAAGATAAACGGATTTGCTTTTTCAGGCTGCACGGGACTGACGCGCGCTACATATTCTGACAGAATCGAAAACCCGGACGTTTTTTCCGGCTGCACCGAATTACACGAGTTCGTGCCTTCAACCAGGTCCCGGCGCTTTACGGCGGTGGACGGCGTCATTCTCAGCCGGGACAGGCAAAAGCTGATCGCCTATCCGCCCGGCCGTCGCTGCGTACGCTATGATATCCCCGAAACGGTCACAGAGGTCTGCGCATGGGCTTTCTCCGAAGCGCCGGTGAAAGTGATCTACGCGCCGGACAGCGTAAAAGAAATCTCCAAAGCTGCCGCAGACGGAACGAAGGAAGAGGATCCCTTCGTGGCCAGTGCCCGCGCCGAACTCATGACGAACCTGGGTAAACCCATCTTTCTTGGCTCTCCGGAAGCTTTGCCTCCACGGCACCAAAGGCGGGTGGTGGAAGGCTTCCTGGTAGCGAGACAGATCGGCATGCCGGAGATCGAGCCATGGAAAGAAAGCTATGTCGAATACGTGCGCAGTACATACAGGACCTATGAAAAGAAAGCCTGGAACAACGAACTGCTGCTCAGGTTCCTGATGGAACAGGGTATGCTGAGAGTGGAAGCAGCAAAACTCATGCTTCAAAAATTCAGTGCCGCCGAACGCCCCGAGCTGTGCGCGGAGCTTACTCAATACCTGCAAACGACAGAAGGGGAATAGCGAGGATAAGAAATTGCTAAACTTGTATATTCCAACAGTGGAGGATCTCTGGTTCCGGGAGAAGATGCTGGCCGATGAAGAAACGATGTCATACAACCATGCATGGGGAGGAACGATCCTGTTTCCTGAGAGCGAATGGCAGTCATGGTATGATCATTGGATCCTTTGTGATGACGGAAAATGGTTCTATCGTTATCTGAGGGAAGTGGATTCCGGCGAGTTTGTCGGAGAAATCGCCTATCACTTTGACGAAGCAAGATCGATCTGGCTGGCCAATGTGATCATAATCGCAGAACATCGCGGAAAAGGATATGGAAAACAGGGACTGAAGATCCTTTGTGAGTTGGCAGCAAAAAACGGGATCGAGATCCTGTATGATGATATCGCGATCGATAATCCGGCGCTCTCCCTTTTCATAGATAACGGCTTCATAGAAGAGTATCGTACGGATGATATCATTATGCTAAAGAAAGATCTTTTCCTTTGTGATTGAACCGCTTGGGTGAAAAAAGGAAAAGAGGGATCGTAACACTAAAAAAACATCCAGTGCCATTGAAAGCACTGGATGTTTTCATGATGAGGTGCCAATCAGAATCGAACTGATGATAGAGGTGTTGCAGACCTTTGCCTTACCGCTTGGCTATGGCACCAAAAGTGACCCCTGCGGGAATTGAACCCACGTTACCGCCGTGAAAGGGCGATGTCTTAACCTCTTGACCAAGGGGCCATATGTCTTTGCTGATAAAAGCCTGATTAGTATATCATGAGGCCCCGATAATGTCAAGCAGAAAATATTTTTCTTGTGTATTTGACGAAAATGGCGTATAATACATGGCTGTATATTACTTGGCCGAACGGAAGATGAAATCATACACGCCAAAACAGTAAAAAGGATTGCATATGAAAGGATGGAAATTAAAGGCCGGGACAGAAAAAATCCTGTCACTGGTCGTGTTCGGAATCCTGATTATCGCCGGGGTGGGACTGCTGGTTTTGATCATGCAGGACAAAAAAGTCCTGGCGATGGAAGAAGAGAGTTCCGTCGTTCTTGAGATGAGCGCGGAAGAATCTTCTCCGGCTGAATCCCGAAAGGGTTCGGATCAGGAATCTTCTGAGCACATCGATTCTGTTTCTGAACAGTCTTCGAAGGCGGAATCTTTAGAAAAGTCCGAAAGACCAGACGAATCAAACAACGATTCGGAGAAGAAAGATGAATCCTCCGAGGAAAGTTCAGACGACCCGGGGCAACAAAGCTCTGAGGAGTTACAAACAGAATCTGAAGCCTCTTCAGAGGTCCTCCAGGAAGAATCGGAGGAAAGCTCTGAGGAAGAATCAGTAGAAGAATCCTCGGAAGAAGAATCTTCAGAGGAAGAATCGTCAGAGGAAGAGTCATCCGAGGAAGAATCATCAGAAGAATCCTCAAAGGAAGAGTCTTCAGAGGAGTCCTCGGAAGAATCATCGGAAGAGGAAAGAAGTGAACCGGAAGTACATTCCGGCGAGCTTGTCATGACATCCGTGGAAGATGATTATTTCGCGGATGCCCTGTTTATCGGGGACTCGCGGATCGTAGGATTGTCGGAATACGGAACGATCTACAACGCGACGTTTTACGCACAGATCGGCATCTCGAATGCCGGCCTCTTGGAAAGCGGAGCGTTGCCGGGTGTTCTTTCTTCCGGCAACTATGGCAAGGTCTACCTTTGCTGCGGCATCAACAACATCGGCATGGGCGCCGATACCTGTTTCTCAGACTTTCTGGACATTCTCGATCTGGTCCGGACGTATCAGCCGGATGCCATCGTTTATGTGATGTCGAATGCCTACGTGACCCCGGAATACTGGTCAGAACATCCGGACTTCAACAACGATGAGATCCGCTCTTACAATTACATGCTCGCTTCGCTGGATGACGGAGACCGGACGGTATTCCTGAATATCGCTGGCCTGTTTGAGAGCGATTACGGTTTTCTGGAATATGAGTCGACATTTGACGGTATCCACCTGACAGCCGACGGATATGAGACCTGGTCATACTACTTAAAGAACCATGCGATGGTTGAAGCAAACTAAAGGAGAGAAAAAATGAGTGACGAGAACAACATGCAGGAGACTGCGATCGAGAATTGTACCCATGACTGTTCGACCTGCAGCGCGAACTGCGCTTCCCGTGATCCGGGCAGCCTGCTGGAACCTGCGAATGCGTACAGCAACGTAGGTAAGGTGATCGGTGTCGTCAGCGGCAAGGGCGGCGTCGGCAAATCGCTGGTTTCCGGCCTGATCGCTTCCATGCTGCAGAAGCAGGGACTTCACACCGGTATTCTGGATGCGGATATCACCGGCCCCTCGATCCCGCAGGCTTTCGGTGTTCATGAACAGCTGATGGGTTCTTCCATGGGCATGCTCCCGGCGAAAAGCCGCGGCGGCGTCGATATGGTGAGCATCAACCTGCTGCTGGAAGATGAGACGGATCCCGTCGTATGGCGCGGTCCCGTGCTGGGCGGTGTACTGAAACAGTTCTGGGGCGAAACCGTTTGGCATGATGTCGACGTGCTTGTCGTGGATATGCCCCCCGGAACCGGTGATGTGGCGCTGACTGTATTCCAGTCTCTGCCGGTCGACGGACTGATTATCGTGACCTCTCCGCAGGACCTCGTCTCGATGATCGTGACCAAAGCGATCAAGATGGCGAAACTGATGAATATCCCGATTCTCGGTATCGTTGAGAATATGAGTTATCTGACTTGTCCGGACTGCGGAAAGCAGATCAAGATCTTCGGCGAGAGCCATCTGGAAGAGGTAGCGCTGAAGAACGGACTGAAAGTGCTTGGCCGGCTGCCGATCGATCCTGCGATCGCTGAAAAGGTCGATGCCGGAAAAATCGAAGAAGTCGAAGGCGAGTGGCTGGATGAGTGCCTGAAGGCGATCCGCGAGCTGTAAAGATATCAGGATCCGACGTGGAGCGGTGAGGAGCCGCCGAGCGTCGGATTTTTTTGTTTTTATTCGATGAATAGCTATTGAACTAAATGTCGGCGCGTGCTAAAATTGATTTCAAATGTAGTTGAAAAAAATGTGACAGGGAGGTGGCCATGGCTGAGGGGAATTCTGTATCCTTGAAACAACTCGCCGAGCATTTTCAGTTGCGAGTGGTCACATCCAAGTCGCTCCTGAAGGGACGGGAGGTCACGAACGCCGAAATCAACCGCCCTGCGCTGCAGCTGACAGGGTTTTATGAGTATTTTGAGCCTTCCCGCGTACAGATCGTAGGAAAGGTGGAATATTCCTACCTGCAGTCTCTCACGCATGAAGAACGGGTCCGGATCCTGGAACGTCTCTTCAGTACGAATATATCATGCCTGATCGTCTGCCGCGGCGTCGCGGACCAGATCGACGAAGACTTTGTCACGATCGCGGAGAAGTACGCTACGCCGGTACTGGAGACGGAAGAGGCGACCAGCCGTTTTTCCGCCAAGCTGATCCAGTATCTGACAGACGAACTGGCGCCGCGCATTTCCATGCATGGCGTTATGGTGGATGTCTTCGGTGAAGGCGTACTGATCCTGGGAGAAAGCGGTGTCGGAAAAAGCGAGACAGCGCTGGAACTCGTCGAGCGTGGTCATCGTCTGATCGCGGATGATATCGTCGAGGTACATAAGACTTCACAGAATGAACTGATGGCGCGCGGCGTCGATATGATACGGAACCTGATCGAGCTCAGAGGAGTTGGCGTTCTGAACATAAAAGAACTCTATGGCGTACAGGCAGTCCGCATCAACAAGACGATCGATATGGTCGTCATGCTGGAACCGTGGGTTCCCGATAAACTGTATGACCGGATCGGACTGACGACCGAAACTATGACGATCCTGGAAACGGAAGTGGCGCTGTATCAGGTGCCGGTCATGGTAGGTCGAAATCTGGCGATGATCATCGAGGCAGCGGCGCTGAATCACCGTCAGAAGAAAATGGGCTATAACGCGGCCGAGGAGCTTCGGGACCGCGTCAATGAAAATGTAAAAAGAAAAAAGCAGAAGAAAAATCTGCAAAACTAAAGGAGGACAGGCATCATGATTTATGCAGGCATCGACCTGGGCGGCACCACGATCAAGGCAGCTCTTGTGACAGAAAACGGCGAGATCCTCTGCAAGAAGAGCATTCCCACCGGCGCGGAAAGAAACAACCGTGCGATCATTGAGGACATGGCTTCACTGGTTAAAGAGCTGGTCGAAGATCAGGGATTCACATTCGATGACGTTCATTCCGTGGGGATCGGATGTCCCGGTGCGATCAATCCGGTGGATGGGATCGTTTATTTCTCCGCGAACTTCGCTGATTTCCGCAATGTGGCGGTCGTTCCGATCATGAAAGAACTGCTGCCTGTTCCGGTTTATATTGAGAATGATGCGAATGTAGCCGGCCTTGGCGAGGCAATGTTCGGTGCAGGTGAAGGACACAAAAACTGCATCACCATTACGATCGGCACGGGCCTCGGCGGCGGCATCATTATCGATGGAAAGATCTTCTCCGGTGCCTTCTTCGGCGGCGGCGAGATGGGCCATCAGGTCATCGTGGCAGACGGTCTGCAGTGCAACTGCGGCCGTAAAGGCTGCTGGGAGTGCTACAGCTCTGCGACCGGTATGATTCGTATGGGCAAGAAGTGGGCGGTCCAGAACCCTTCTTCCACGCTGAACGACGCGGAGGGCGGACGCCTTTCCCTGTTGAATGCGAAAGACATTTTCGACTGCGCGAACGCGGGCGACGAAGCGGCAAAAGGCGCGATCCAGGAATACGCGCACTATATGGCTCTGGGCCTTGGCAATACGATCAACGTTTTCCAACCGGAATACATCATCCTTGGCGGCGGCCCCAGCGCACAGAAAGACAAGCTGTTGGATCCCATTATGAAAGAACTGGCTGATAACGTTTACGGCGGTTCGACCCGTACCAAGGTCGTGATCGCGAAACTCGGCAATGACGCCGGCGTTATTGGCGCGGCAATGCTTGGCAAGATCAGCTGAGTATAATAGTATGCAACCAAAGCCTTCAGAAAATGCGGTTTTCCGCCTTCTCTGAAGGCTTTTTTGTATGACTCGGACGGAAATAGTGAATATTGATGAACTTTTGGATAAATATGAGACATAAATCGGATGAATGACCATGAGCAGACAGTTGCTTTTTGCCCGGCAATCAGATTATAATAAATTTGTTACCTTGTTTTGCGTATTACATCGAAGGGAGGACAGGATATGAACTTTCAGTTCGATATGGGTGATAACATCCTCAGAAACAGGCTGTTTCGGGCGATCGGAAGTATCGATGTCGTGGAAAACCTGGCACTGTCTTCTCTGACTACTTTTCGTATCGGAGGGCCCGCTGATTTTGTCGTCGCCCCGGAGAACGTCAAAGAGCTGGTCAAGGCGATGGACGTTCTGAAGGACATGGATATTCCGTATATCGTGATCGGACGCGGCAGCAATATTCTCGCTGCGGACGAAGGATTCCGCGGAGCCATCATCCGTATGAGCAGTGAATATTTTCAACAGACCAAAGTTCAGGATAATATCATCGTGGCGGAAGCGGGCGTGACGCTCACCTCTCTGGCGAGAACAGCACTCTCCCATGGTCTGACCGGCCTGGAGTTCGCTTCCGGGATCCCCGGATCTCTGGGCGGCGGCATCTATATGAACGCCGGCGCTTACGGCGGCGAACTCAAGGATGTGATCCAGGAAGTGACGATCGTGGACTATGAAGGCAAGGTCCGTCATCTGGATAAGACCGAAATGGAATTCGGACATCGCAAGAGTGTCCTGCAGAATAAATCCTGGATCTGTATCAGCGCGGTTTTGCAGCTTTCCTATGGAAATAAAGAGCAGATCGAAGGAAAAATGAAAGAGCTCAGCGAACAGCGTAAGGCTAAACAGCCGCTGGAACTGCCGAGCGCGGGAAGTGTTTTCAAAAGACCGGAAGGATTTTTTGCCGGCGCTTTGATCGAACAGGCCGGGCTGAAGGGCTATACGATCGGCGGAGCGCAGGTTTCCGAGAAACATGCCGGATTTATCGTCAATCGCGGCGGGGCGACGTGTAAGGATGTCGTCACGTTGATCCGTCATATTCAGAAAACGGTAAAGGAGAAGTTCGGCGTTCAGCTGGAACCGGAGATCCGGTATCTGTCGCCGGACGGACTGGATCGGATCTGATGTCGTTTTCCACGAAAGTCAAGGATGAACTCAGTCTCCATATGAGTAAAGCGCGCCATTGTCAGATCGCGGAGCTTTCGGCGATCTTAGCTGACGGGGCACGGATCAGCCTGAGTGACTGGCAGATCGATGTGTCCAGCGATCATAAGGCGCTGATCCTGAAGACCGAGTCGCTTCTTACCGGACTGTTCCATATCAGGCCGACCGTGTCCCGCAGGATCGGGCTCGGGGGCCTGCGTGTGCGAGGATATCAGCTCAAGGTCCAGGGAGAGACGAATGTCAGAAAGATCCTCCGCGAGTGTGGTTTTCTGGAGGATAAGCGTTCTACGAAAGAGAACCAGCGTTCTCCGAAGGAAAACCAGCGTTCTCCGAAGGAGAACGCTTCCCATCAGCCGGGACTGTATATGCCGGACAGGATGCTGCAAAGATCCTGCTGCCGGCGGGCGTACCTGAGAGGCGCATTTCTTGCGTGCGGATCGATCAATGATCCCACCAAGAATTATCATATAGAGTTTCTGTGCGACCAGGCCCGGGAGGCGAGCCGACTGAAGGAAATGCTTTCTTCTTTCGACGTCGATCCGGGAATGCTCGAGAGGACGAGACGAGGGACCAGAAGGGTGACCAACGTGCTGTACCTGAAGGATTCGGAATACATCGTGGATGTGCTTCGCATCATCAAGGCACCGCTCTCACTCATGGAACTGGAAAATGTCCGGGTTGAGAAGGATGTGAAAAATCACATTCAGCGCCGCGTAAACTGTGAAGCCGCGAATATCAGCAAAATCGTAGGGGCTTCCGTTCGCCAGATCGACGCGATCCGGTTTCTGACGGAGCAGGGTGTCTTTGACACGCTGCCGGAAGAACTGATCGAGATAGCCGGTCTTCGGATGGAATATCCGGATATGGGTCTGAAGGAGCTTGGCGCGCTGGTCGATCCGCCGATCAGCAAATCCGGTGTGAATCACCGACTCAAAAAAATCATCCAATTCTCAGAAGAACTTAAGGAGAGGAAAGAACAAAATGCAGGTAACACAAGTGACCGTGGCGAACGCCAATGAGCGTGAATTTGAACTTGCTACGCTGGTCGTACAGACAGCCAGTCAGTTTGCATCGGGAATCCATGTGAGTATTGACGGGAAGACGGTCAATGCGAAAAGCATTATGGGAATGACCTATCTGGCCCTGACAGATGACGACAAAGTACAGATCCTGGCCGAAGGCTCCGACGAAGAAGCCGCGCTGAAGGCACTGTCTGAACTTTTGCAGGGATAAAAGAAAGTGGAACTGGGTTTCCTGTTCTTTTTTAACAGTATTCTGCTGGGAATCGGCCTGGCGATGGACGCGTTTTCCGTCTCGCTGGCTGATGGCCTCTCAGAACCGAAAATGAAAAACTCCCGGATGATCTTCATCTCGGGAGTTTATGCTGGATTTCAGTTTCTGATGCCGATGATCGGCTGGGTGTTCGTCAGTAAAGCAGCCCAGACCTTCAGTGTTGTCGAACGGTTCATCCCCTGGATCTCGCTGGGGCTGCTTGGGTATATCGGCGGCAAGATGATCATCGAAGGGATCACGCAGCTGCGCTCGGGAAAAGTAGAAGAGACAGACAAAGAAGCCAGGGCTGTGCGAAGCCTCGGAACGCTGCTTCTTCAGGGCATCGCCACTTCCATCGACGCGCTGTCCGTAGGCTTTACGATCGCTGACTATCACACCAGAGCAGCGCTGACCGCTTCCGGACTGATCGGGATCGTGACCTGGGCGATCTGTTTCTTCGGACTGATGATCGGTAAAAAGGTGGGAATGAAATATTCCCGCCAGGCAACACTTGCCGGCGGGATCGTTCTGGTCGCGATCGGGATCGAGATCTTTGTAAAACGAATGTTTTTCTGAAAAACCTATAGAACTTCCCTGAGAATTCTCTCCGCGTTGGCGTGAGAGATTTTTTCTATGTCATTGTCCGAAAAACCACGGCGGAGAAGTTCACTGTAGAGCTTTGCGAAATCAGGCGGAGAGGCGACTTCCAACTCGCCGCTGATACCGTCAAAGTCGGATCCGAGGGCGATGATATCCATTCCGCCGACTTTGACCATATGCTGGATATGATCGCAGATCCTCTTGACAGAACTTAGCCTGTCATGAATGCCGTAACCGACGAACTCCGGCGCGAAGTTGATGCCCACGATACCGCCCTTTTCCGCGATCGCCCGGATCATGGGATCTGTGAGATTCCGTGTGTGCGGTGTCAGGGAGCGGCAGCAGGAGTGCGAAGCAATAAAAGGTTTGCGGGAGATCTCCACGACGTCCCAGAAACCTCCGTCGGAAAGATGGGAAACATCAACGATGATCCCCAGCTGATTCATCTGCTGGACCGCCTCCTTGCCGAAAGAGGTGAGACCTTTTTCCATCACTTCGGGATCCTGGGAATTGGGATAACCGAAACAGTTCGCGAAGTTCCAGGTCAGTGTGATCAGTCGGTAACCCAGAGTATAGTATTTCTGGAGATTGTCGAATTTCCAGTCGATCATGCGCCCGTCCTCAAACGTGAGGAAAGCGCTCATCAGACCCTTCTCGCGGTTTTTCTCATAGTCCTGATAATTTTTGGCGAAAGCGATCATATCCGGATGCCGGGTGA
Organism: Bacillota bacterium; assembly: GCA_017442735.1. Classification (GTDB taxonomy): domain Bacteria; phylum Bacillota; class Clostridia; order Lachnospirales; family Bianqueaceae; genus RUG760. Next base: position 3,233 of record JAFRZE010000047.1, on the reverse strand, counting down.
TGGCTCCCATGAGTCCCGCATAGAGTTTCTGGCGGAATTCCTCGTCGGACATGCCATTCATCCATTCAGGCTGTGGCATAAAGGTAGCGAAGAACTGCGCGCCGCAGTCCGCCTTCTTCATGCGCAGAAAATCGACGGACAGATCGTTCTGGTAAAGAGCGTCGGGGGATGTTTCCGGTTTCCCGAACATCAGGAGGGTATCGCAGTGAAAATCGATATAATGCATGGAAGACCTCACGAAAAAGAATTTCCGCCTGAAAAGGCGCAGATATGCAAAAGACGGGATGGAGGGTAATTCTTCCCCATTTTATCATCCCCCGTGAATGCGCGCAATATGGCGCATACCATTTTTTCTTCGGACAATAATTTTGTTTTTGTCCGAAAAAACCGGTTGACACTATTCTTCATTTATGGTATTATACCATCTGTTCCCATGATGCGTCTGCTACGCGATGGAACACATGCGGATGTGGCGGAATTGGCAGACGCGCTAGATTCAGGTTCTAGTGATCGCAAGGTCATGCAGGTTCAAGTCCTGTCATCCGCATAATTAAGGTCTTGGAAAGTTCCAAGACCTTTTTTCATATCAGGAAGCGAACAGGGGCTTCCAATGGCTTCAATCCTGAGCCCCTGTCTGAACCGCTGCGCGGTTCCCAAGCACACAAGGAGGATATATTTATGACACTTCAGGACTTTTTAAGCACAGCGCAGAATCAGAGCATGATCGTCGCCGGAGGACTTGCTTTCGGAGAGTTTCAGTCTTATCCCGTGACGCTGAAACCGGTAGCGAAAGGAAACGCGCCGGAAGCAGAATTGAAGAGTGTAACAGCCTTCTTTAAGATCGATGGCAAGATCCCGAATGCATCCTTTAAAGAGCTACGTAAAAGCCTGAAACCGTTAGGATATCTGAGTTATCAGGGCGCGGATATCACGACCGTGCTCTTCACCTGCAGTGGTGGTGGAGTGGATCTTTGGAATCGGCTTGGCAACGCGCTCACGCAGCTGACCAATGCTTTCCGCATGAATGGGATAGGTGTACCGCAGACCTGCGCGATCTGCCGTCAGCCGAACTGTGATTCTCTGGCCTATGTGGCCGGATACGCTCCGGTCCATGCTTACTGTGTGGAAAACCAGTCCTATCAGACTTTCGCAGCGACGGAAAACAACCGTCTGAACGGCAACTATGCGCTGGGTATCCTTGGTGCGATCATCGGCGCGCTGATCGGCTCGATCCCGACTATCCTGCTGATGCTGCTGGCGAACCGTATCTCCGCCTGGCTGTACGCGCTGATTCCGCTGGCTGCCTACTACGGATACAAGCTTCTCAAAGGAAAGATGACCAAAGGCGTGGTGATCCCTGTCGTGATCATCGCTTCGCTGCTCATGGTCATCGTTGTAGAACTGGTCGTGGTCTTTATCACAGTCGGCCGTGAGTACAATAACTGGATGGGCTTCGGCGAGTTCGTCAGACTTTACTTCAACGTGATGAGCTTCGGCGATATTCTTTCAGATATCGCGCTCCCGCTTGTTTTTACCGGTATCGGTATCTTTATCAGCTGGGATCAGATCCGCCGTTCGAACGTCGATATCGATGCGAATGCCGAATTGACTCTTAAGAGCTTGTTCAGAAAGAACATGCAGAGCATCCAGAACACACAGAACCTGGTCAACAGTCAGTACACGCAGGATTCGCAGAATATGCAGAACTTTCACTGAGTGATCTGAAAATGCATTGAAAACTGATCCATATGATCTGCCGGTCTCTTCGAGACCGGCTTTTTCTATGTGGTTTTTTGCTTTGACTAGCGCTTTGGCAAGATGCTATATAAAAAACGGGAGATCTTGCTATCTTCTCTGCCCTGTGTAGCAAGGTCGTTTGACAAAATGACAAAACCTTGCTACTGGAGTAGCAAAAAATGAATGAAAAATGGATACACCTTGCTATTTCGTCAGGTTGATTTAGCAAGGTCAGTCGATAAAACCAGGAGACCTTGCTATACCAATAGCAAGACACTCATGAATAATAGCTAAACCTTGCTACTATACCGTCAGACCGTAGCAAGATCCTTATAAAAATCACCTGGACCTTGCTACCAACCATTTCCATAGACCGATCAACCAAAGTAATACTTGATGATTTGTTCGATTTTCAGAAAAGTAAGTGGTGATTTTGGTGTTTCAGACGTAATGATCAGGTCGATTCCAGGTGTATATCCGGCTTGAATGTACTGCTGGATTTTCCAGGCGGTATCACTGCGGTATCGATCGTCAGACATCTTACCGAAATGTTCCCATATCAAGGTATTCCCTGAAACCGGGTGCCGCAGCGTATAGTCAGGATAGAATTCGTTAGCTCCGATTTGAGTCTTTGCTTCGTAACGATAGGGAATTCCGTGTTTTTCCAGGGAAGAAATGATCATTTCTTCTGACTTCGATCGAACGCTTATATCCTCTGAATATAGGTGGTTTTTTGATTCAGAATGGTTTTCCAGTTTTTCATATGGTTCATGAGCCCATTGCCAGAGGTCTTCTCTCATTAGTAGATACTGGATACCGGGTCTGGCAAGATACTGATCCAGATAGGTGATAGGATGGCGGCTTTTCATTGAAAGGACTTTTCGTACGATCAATTCTTCATTTATCAGATCTTTTAACTGGGCCTGCCTGAAACCTTTCTGCGCGAGTGATCGCGCAAAATCTTCTTTTGAATGCCTGATATAATGCCAGGTTTCATTACTCTTGCCTGAAGAAAGACGATAGTACCAGTATGGACCATTCTGTCGAACTGTCAGATTCCCTTCCGGAGCCCGTTCGATGGCACGGCTTACTTTACTGATCAACTGGACAAGCTGTTGCAGGTTTTCTTCGGTGATGGATTCAATAAACATAAATGATCCTCCTAATAGTTGGTGGTAGTTCATTATGGCAAGACAGGGAGGAAAGAACAACCCATTAAGAGGAGCAAAATAAAGGATCACAGCAGAAAACTATAGAGGAAGTGGAAAAACTTGAGAAATCGTTCAGTATTTTGGAAAACCTGATATCCTTTTGCAAACCTCAGATAGCTATGGTATACTTGCCATGAAATGTGTATGAAAGTCTACTAATAAAAAGTCAAGAGAAAATTTTAAAAAAATGCAGACAAGAATGAAGGCATAAGAAAAAGGCCACCTGATTGAGCTGGCCAAAGATAACTATGAACAGGTATCTGTTATTTTTCGGCTGATTGAGCA
>JAFRZE010000046.1 GCA_017442735.1 Bacillota bacterium | reverse complement strand
TTAGGCCTTAAAAAACGCTGTTCGTTTTGAACAGCTTATATAGAATACCACGATACACCTCGATTGTCAAGAACTTTTTTAAGAAAATCTTGAAATTCTATGTCTGGCTTTCTACGTGCTTTTCAGGCGTTTCTCTGCATTCAGAGCGATTTGGATTATTCTATCAGATACTTTTTTTGATGTCAATTCCTGCTTTTTCTCGAACAGATCCTGGAATAAGCTTCAATTACAACATCTTGTCTGTTTCCTTTTTCCGATCCATGATATTCCACAATATGTATACGAAAAGAAAATTTCTTGTTCCAGAACAAGTTTTCTTATTTTTCGAACAGCTTCGAACGGATGATCTCCATCGCGCGATCGTTTAATGATTCTCTTGGTTCTACCGGAAGAAAAACAGCATCTTTTTCTCCCCTCCACCAGGTCAGCTGCCGTTTCGCAAAGTGACGCGTATCCCGTTTGAGAATATAGATCGCCTCTTCCAGGGATGTCTCCCCTCTTAGATAGGCCAGGATCTCTTTATATCCCAGTCCTTTCATCGAAACCAGATCCGGGGAGGCTCCGGCTTCAAAGAGAGCCTTTACTTCCTCCACCAGACCTTTGTCGATCATCTGCGATACACGCTGATCGATCCTTTCATACAGAATATCCCGCGGCATGTCCAGCACCAGATAACATAACCGGTAAGGACTCTCTTTTTCTTTCAAACGGTCATTCATCTCACTGATCGGTGATCCGTTCATCTCATAGTACTCGATGGCACGGATGACACGTTTTCTGTTATTCGGATGGATCCTTTCCGCACTCAAAGGGTCGATCAGGGCAAGGCGAGCAGCAAGCTCTTCCGTTGACAGTTTTTCCAGGCTGCTGCGTATCCCGGGTATTTCAGGCTCTTCTTCAAATTCCGCGCCATATGCCAGTGCATGAATATAAAACCCGGTACCGCCGACCAGCATGGGCAAATGTCCTCTATCATGGATTTCATGGATCAGTCTGTCGGCTTCCATCACAAAGCGCATGACATTCCACTCGTCTTCCTGACACTGAGGAATAGGATCGCACACATCGATCAGATGATGAGGAATGCCCTGCATTTCGTCTTTTGTGATTTTCGCGGTACCGATATCCATGCCGCGATAAACCTGCATCGAATCCGCGGATATAATCTCTCCGCCAAGCCTGTTTGCCAGTTCGATCGAAAGAGATGTCTTTCCGGAAGCGGTCGGTCCCGCCAGGATCAGAAGCGGTATCTTTTTTTCTTCAGCGTTCATTGTTATACTCTCATGAACCTTTTTTCCAGTTCATACTGTGTGATAGAAATGACAGTCGGCCGTCCATGCGGACAGTTGTAGGGATTCTCGGAGGCAAAAAGCTGATCCAGAAGGCTCTGCGCTTCTGAAACCGACAGAGCATCATTGCCTTTAACAGCGGCTTTACAGGACATCGTGGCGATCTGATCGATCAGAAGGTCTCTGGCTGTATCCATCTGTCCTTCAAACAGCATCTCCATCATTTTCGTAAGATCTTCTGCCGGCAGCGCTTTCCCGAAAAGGAAGGGCACGCCCCGAACGATCACAGCATCCTCACCAAAAGCTTCTACCGCGTAGCCCAGTTGTTCCAGCACATCCTGATGATCGGGCAGCTGCGCGACAGCCTTGGGGTCAAGGCTCAAAACGACCGGCTCCATCAGTTCCTGTGTATCCATGTGATGGTTTTTCAGCATCGCGCGATACTGATCATATAAAACGCGTTCATGCGCGGCGTGCTGATCAACGATATAGCATACGTCCTTCTCTTCCGCGATCCAGTAGGTCCGGAAGATCTGTCCGATGATCTTCAGTTTATGCGGTTCAGGCGTGAGCGTCTCGGTCACGATCTCGATCTGTTTGACCGGTTCCGGCGTAAAGCTGTCTTCATGGACCTTGATCTGATCTTTGCGTGGCTCAAGCCCGACTGGCGAGCCTTCCTCTTCCAGTACCGGCAGGTCCTTGGTTTTTTTAGCCCGCTGCGGCCAGTTTACCTCTATATCGTTCGCCTTGACTGCGCCTTGCGGGACTTTTCCGGAGAATGAAACATATTCATTGGATCGCTTCTGCGTGGGCAAAACTGCCTGAACGGTTTTTTCCGCAGGTGTCAGTTCCCGGCTGAAGAGCGGTGTTTTGTTGTCCCGGATCTGCGCCGGCTCGGACGTCACGGGCTTTACTTCGCGGTAGAAATCTCCCACTCTGGCGACCAGATCAGCCTGACGAAGCGTTTCACTGATCACTTCATAAAGGCCGAAACGTGTCTTGTCTTCCTGAATGAACCTCACTTCCATTTTTGTCGGATGCACATTGACGTCCAGTGTATCCGGATCCATGGTCAGCTGAAGGATCACTACAGGGAAAGAGCCCGGGGCAACGTAATCTTTATATGCTTCATCTATTCCCTTTTCCAGCAGGGTACTGCGGACATATCGTCCGTTGATAAAGAAGTTCTCATAGGAACGGTTCGCTCTGACGAGCTGCGGCCGGCTGATGAATCCTTCGACCTTCAGTGTCTTCCCGTCCGAAAGAGGGATGGCTCCGTCTACAGGCAGCAGTTTGTCAACGATCTCTTTCCCATAAACAGCAAACACATCATTCCTGAGGCTTCCATTACCAGGTGTTTGAAAAGAAGGTTCTTTCTTTCCATTGATATAACGGAAGGCGATCTCCGGATGCCCCATCGCGATCTTCTGGACAAGATCCGTGATCACAGCCGCTTCCTGCGCCGGTTTTTTGAGGAATTTTCTTCTTGCCGGTGTATTGAAAAACAGGTTTTCAACTTTTACCGTCGTCCCCACAGGGCAGGCTATTTCTTCAAAAACCTTCTCGATCCCGCCTTCGATGACGAATCTCGTTCCCGTGTACTGCGTTGCCGGTCTGGTCAGCATCTCTACCCGCGCGACCGCCGCGATACTTGCCAGCGCTTCACCGCGAAAACCAAGGGATGTGCTGGCGGAAAGATCTTCGACCTGCCGGATCTTGCTGGTGCTGTGCCGCAGGAACGCGGTCCGGACCTGTTCGGCCTCGATCCCGCAGCCGTTATCCGTGATGCGGATGAGTCCGATCCCTCCATCCCGGATCTCGACTGTGATCCTGTTCGCGCCGGCATCGATCGCGTTTTCCACCATCTCTTTCACGATCGACGCAGGCCGCTCCACTACTTCTCCGGCAGCGATCTTGTTTACCGTTGCCTGATCCAACAAACGTATCTGTGGCATGTTATTCCTTTCCGTATAGCTGCTGCCAGTCATAGATCAGCTGCATGGCTTCCAGCGGTGTCAGCCGGTTGATATCCAGACCGCGAAGTTCCCGTACAAGCTGCAGTGCCGTTTGATCAGCGGATGAATTCTCTATCTCTGTGCTGAAAAGGTCCTGCTGTTGGTTTTCCACGGATTGAACGGCTTTGATATTTTCTACGTTTTTGACTACATCTCGTCCCAAAAGCTCTGCCAGGATGATATGTGCCCGGTCGAGTACCCATTCGGGAAGTCCCGCCAACTTGGCCACTTCGATCCCGTAACTCTGATCGCCGCTTCCCGGCTGGATCTTATGAAGGAAAACCACACTATCGCCGTTTTCCTTGATCGTGACACAGTAGTTCTTTACACCCTTCAGCTGTCCTTCCAGCTGAGTCAGTTCATGGTAATGCGTGGCAAAAAGTGTCTTGGAACCGATCACTTTCGGATCACTGATATATTCCACAACAGCCCACGCGATGGACAGACCATCAAATGTGGAGGTCCCTCGCCCGATCTCGTCCAGGATCAGCAGACTGTTCCTCGTTGCGTGTCTGAGGATATTCGAGACTTCACTCATCTCCACCATAAAGGTAGATTGACCTCTGGCCAGATCATCCGAGGCGCCGACTCTTGTGAAAATGCGGTCCGAGATCGAGATCCTCGCTGAAGACGCCGGCACAAAAGATCCGATCTGCGCCATCAGACAGATCGCCGCGACCTGCCGCATGTAGGTCGATTTACCGGCCATGTTCGGACCGGTAATGATCGCGATCCTCCTGTCATCCTGATCCATGTGCGTATCATTGGAGATGAAACTGTTTTCCGGCAGCATCTGCTCCACTACCGGATGCCGGCCTTCCGATATTTCTATAGGACCACCCATCGGCAAAATCTCAGGCCGTACATACCCGTATCGGTACGCTGTATCCGCCAGAGATCGGATCGCGTCCAGATCGGCTATGGCATCCGCGCTCTGCTGAATGCGGATCATCGCTCCGGATACCTTTTCCCGTATTTCCGTGAACAGATCGTATTCCAGCGCTTCTCCTTTTTCCTTGGCACCAAGGAGCGTGTCTTCGATCTCTTTCAGTTCTTCCGTGATAAAACGTTCGCCGTTCACCAGTGTCTGCTTCCGGATAAAACGGTCCGGAACCAGCGGAAGTTGGCCTTTACTGACTTCGATATAGTATCCGAATACATGATTGTATCCGACTTTCAACGTTTTGATGCCGGTGGCTTCTTTTTCTTTTACTTCAAGTTCAGCCAGCCATTTCTTGCCGTCCGTTGCCGCATGGCGGTACTTATCCACCTGCTCGTTATAACCGGCTTTAATGATCCCTCCTTCCCGAAGGGAGATGGGCGGTTCATCCATGATCGACTGTTCAAGGAGCTCTGTGATATCCTCCAGCGGGTCCAGTTCTTTTTCGATCTTTCTGAATCCGCTTGCCGTAAGGTCTGCCAGGATCAGCCGGACGCTTGGCAGAAGTTTCAGCGATTCCCGAAGCGCGACCATGTCTCTTGCGTTCGCGGAACCGTAACTGATCCGGCCCATCAGACGTTCCATGTCATAGATCCCGCTTAGCGTTTCCTTCAATTCCGCCGAGATCATCGGATCGTCGACCAGCGTCTTTACCGCATCAAGTCTCTCATCGATGCTCTCTTTACGGATGAGCGGCTGTTCCAGCCATTTTCGAAGACGACGTCCTCCCATGGCTGTGCGTGTATGATCCAGGACCCAGAGAAGGCTTCCCTTATAGCTTTTATCCCGCAGGGTCTCCACCAGTTCGAGATTTCGTCTGGTCGCCATGTCCAGCAGCATATAATCCTGAACGGAATATGTTTTCAGTTGATTGATATGTTCGAGCTTGCGTTTCTGCGTACCTGTCAGATATTCCAGGAGAGCGCCGGCCGCCGTGACACCAAGTTCCTTTTCCGCCAGGCCCAGTCCTTCCAGCTGCATGACGCCGAACTGACGAAGGATCGTCTCTTTGCATCGCTGATACTGGAAGTGATACGATTCAAACCGGTTCAGATAGATCCCGAGCCTCTCACATACCGCGGAAAGATTCAGGTTTTCCAGTTCCATCACATCCTGGTTGACCAGGATCTCGGAAGGTTTGAATTTAGCGACTTCGTCCAGAAGTTTTTCTTCTTCCGAAAACTCGGTGACCAGGAATTCACCCGTCGTGATATCACACACAGCCAGGCCGATCACATCCTGTACCCAGTTCAGACAAAGGATATAGTTATTGTTTTCACCGGGCATGTTTTCATTCATCGTTGTTCCCGGTGTCACGATCCTTGTGATCTCTCTTTTCACCAACCCCTTGGCCAGTTTGGGATCCTCCATCTGCTCGCAAATGGCAACTTTATACCCTTTCTGTACCAGTCGCTGGATATAATTCTCCGCCGCGTGATACGGTACTCCGCACATCGGCGCTCTCTCGCCTTCGCCGCAGTTGCGCCCGGTCAGCGTCAGTTCCAGCTCGCGGGATGTCGTGACCGCGTCCTCGAAGAACATCTCGTAGAAATCTCCGAGCCGGTAGAACAGAAGACAATCCGGGATCTGGCGTTTGACCTCCAGGTACTGCTCCATCATAGGCGTCATTTTGGTACTCATCTTATCCTCCGATCAGTCCAGAAGATTCTTTTGTTTTCCTATCAGATAAAAAGGCGTCGTCTCTGTGATAATGACTTCGACCATCTGCCCGATCAGCCGGGAGCCTCCCACAAAGTGGACCAGCTGATTGTGCGCCGTACGGCCGGTCAGCATGGAAGGATCGTTTTTACTGTGTTCTTCCGCGAGCACTTCCACGGGTTTTCCCAGCCACTGACGATTGTTTTCTTCTCCGATCTCTTCCAGCACCTTCAGCAGCTCGGAAAAGTTCTTCTTTGCGTCCTCTTCCGGTACCTGCTCCATCCGGGCGGCCGGTGTCCCGATCCTCGGGGAATAAATAAACGTAAACGCTCCGTCAAAACGGACTTCTCTGACGACCTTCAATGTCTCCAGAAAGTCTTCCCGGGTCTCCGTGGGAAATCCTACGATAATATCTGTCGTTAGCGATATCCCCGGTACCGTTTCTTTCAGCTTGCGCACGATATCCAGGTATTTTTGCTGATCATAATGACGGTTCATCGCTTTCAGCAGGCGGTCGCTCCCGCTCTGCAGCGGCAGATGAAAATGCGGGCATACCTTGGAAAGGCTTCCCATCGCTTCGATCAGTTCATCGGAAAGGTCTTTCGGATGAGATGTCATAAACCGGATCCGTTCGATCCCATCGACCTGCTGGACCATCTCCAGAAGTTTCGCAAAACTGATGGGATTTTCCAGGCCCTTTCCATACGAATTGACATTCTGACCGAGCAGCTGGATCTCCCGGACACCACTTTGGGCGAGACTTTTTATCTCCGCCAGGATATTTTCCGGCTTCCGACTCCTTTCCCGTCCGCGTACGTACGGAACGATACAGTAGGTGCAGAAATTATCACATCCGTACATGATATTCACGGAAGCTTTAAAGGAGGACTTTCGTACAGAAGGCAGATCCTCTACGATCTCCTTTTGTTTGTCCCAGATATCGATGATCTGACTATCGCTCTCCAGTACGGTTTCCAGCAGTTCGGGAAACTTATACAGGTTGTAGGTCCCGAAGATCAGGTCAACTTCCGGATACGACTTTCTGATTTTTTCTATGACCGCGTCTTCCTGCATCATGCATCCGCAAAGCGCGATCTTCATACCGGGATTTTTTCGCTTGACTGACTTCAAATATCCTAATCTTCCGTATACCTTCTGCTCCGCGTTTTCCCTGATGCAGCAGGTATTATAGATCACCAGATCCGCTTTCTCCTCCGCTGTTTCCTCCGCGCCGATCGAAAGCAGGATCCCTCTCAGTTTTTCCGAGTCTCTCGCGTTCATCTGGCAACCCATCGTTGAAAGGAAAAAGCTTTTCGGCCGTTTGGGATTCGTTTTCAGATCTTCAATGATCTTCCTCTGTCGGATGGCTTCCTCGGTCCCTTCATTGTCATATACAGGTCTCGGGTTGATTGTTCCCAACTCATACCTCCTAAAGGATCAGACGGACGAGCTTCTCCACATAGGCGGAAAGTTCTTCCTGACTTGCCTGTCCGATCCAGTCTGTAAATTCACTGATATTATAAAAAACGGCTGTTTCTTTCGCCGCACTTCTATACGTCTTAAGTCTTCCTTCCGGGAAATGGATGCCGCCGATATACTCTCCTTCCGGCGCCTGCAGAAAACACTGTTCGGGCTTTGCTTTTTTGCGCTCGGAAGCCGGGATATCATACGCAAGAGAACTGTGCACGATCTCTCCCCTTTCCGGAAGGAAATAATAATCTTCCGGATGCGGCAGATAATACCTTAATCGTTCCCGTGACTGCGGAAGACGAACCGAAAAGACTGTTTCTCCTTCCTGGAAGGAAAACACGGCTTCCGGCCCGTTCTTTGTCCCAAGAAAGACCTTTCCCTGTACAGAAAGAGAGAACGGACGATCCCAGTTTACCAGAATCGTATACCCGCTTATCTTCGTATCGATAGCTCTTCCTGTCCGGATCTCCTGCATAAGCCTTTCTACTTTCAGCAAAGACAGAAGATTTACGATATCTTCGTAATTGTGGAGAAGCAGTGTCTTCTCCAGTCTTTTATCGCCGCTTTTGACATATTCCTCATAAACTTCGATCAGCTGACCGCCGTCAAAGGGATCCTTCCGCGGTGCGCCAAGACTTGCTTCCACTGTTTTGAGCCGCAAATTAGGCCAGTCAAAAAACTTTTTATAGGGGCGGTACCGGCGCATCAGATCCAGACTGACCATCCGGTCAAACCACAGGCTGTCTTCCTTTTCACGGATATGGAGCCTTGCTGCTCGTTCTTTAATGAACGGAAGATCAAACATGTCTCCGTTATAGGTCGCTACGATCTGAAACTTCCGCAGGTCATCCAGCACCTTGCGAAGCAGGATCCCTTCTTCTGAAAAAGATTCCGCCAGATACTGCCGGGTCACGAATCCGCCTTCTTCCCAGAAGGTATAGCCGATCAGATAGATACTGCAGTACAGTCTGGAGAAGCCGGTCGTTTCGATATCAAGAAAACAGATCCCGGAAATATCCGCGTGATACTCTTTACACAGGATCTGCCAGCAAAACAGGTTCTTTTCTCTTTCCTCATCCGTCATAAAGTACGGCGTCCTGATGATCTGCATACCACCAATGTCCTTTAAATAAAATAGGCTGCCTGAGTAGCTTGAGCACTCTACAGGCAGCCCACTTGATCATGGATCTGAAATTACTCTTCGGCCGGCCCGTCGCCAGCTTCCTGCGTTTTCACAGCTTCATCGATGATCTCTTCTTCGGAGTACTCGCCCTCTTCGACCGGAATCTCCTCATAGACGACTTCTTCTACAAATTCGCCTTCCTCAGCAGGAGCTTCTTCCTGGCCGGGGATATCTCTCAGCGTAAGAGAAATGCGTTTGGTCTCCGCATTGAAGTCGATGACTTTCGCTTCTACCATCTCGCCGATCGTCAGCACTTCAGACGGATGTTTGATGAATTTGTTGGACAGATGGGAAATATGGACCAGTGCGTCGATCCCTTTCTCCAGTTCCACAAATGCGCCAAAGTCCGCGAAACGAACGACTTTACCGGTGACGATATTGCCGACCGCGTATTTCTCATCCGCACCGTTCCAGGGATTGGTCTCCGGGAACTTGGTGGTCAGAGAGATACGGCCGGTCTCGGGATCGTAGCTCTTAACTTCGACTTCGATCTTCTGGCCTTCCTTGACATAGCGGTTCGGATTGCGGACAGCATTCCATCCCATCTCGGAGATGTGCAGCATGCCATCGATTCCGCCGAGGTCGATAAACGCGCAGTAATTGGTAATGTTCTTAACAGTACCTTCCAGTCTTGCGCCGGGAACGAGTTTCTCGATCGTCGCCTGGCGAAGCTTGGCTCTCTGCTCCGCGATCACGCTGCGGCGGTCGCCCATGATGCGGTTTCTTTTTCTCTGAAGACGAATGATTCTGAAATCGGTATCGATACCCACCAGGGTCTTCAGATCGATGCGGCGGGGATCCGCCAGGGACGCCGGCACGAATACTCTCATGTCGCCGTACTGAATGATGATGCCGTTTTCCAGAGCCTCTACGACCTTGCCATGAAGGACAGTCTTCTCTGTCAGGGCATCTTCGAGCTCCTGATAAGCTTTATCCTGGATCACTCTCTTGCGGGAGAGGGTAACTTCACTGTCGCCAACCTTGATGACTTTCACTTCCATCTGGTCGCCTACCTTGACCTGATCCTGCAGCGGTGCATCGGTACCGCCGAATTCTGCCTTGGTCATGGTCCCATCGCACTTGTAGCCGATATTGAATACGATTTCCGTATCCGTTACTTCAAGGACCTTTCCCTGCACCACATAACCGGAATGCACCTCCTGATAGCTTTCATTGAGCATCTCTTCGAAAAGATTGTTCTCGCTCATTTTACGAACTACCTCCTGAATAATATGATCCGGTGTCGAAGCGCCGGCAGTGATACCTACCGTTTCGATCTCCGAACCGAACCTGATTCCATACAACTCAGATGCACTTTCAATTAAATGGGTTTGGGAGCACCGGGAAAGGCAAAGATTGTATAGCTTGCGGGTATTGGAACTGTTTTTCCCGCCTATGACCAACATCGCATCACACTTTTGCGCCAGTTCGATGGCTTCCTGCTGGTGCTTTTCGGTGGAGATGCAAATTGTATGGCACACTTTGACATTATACTCCAGATTTTGTAAAAATACAAGAATCTTTGAAAAAATTGTTTGATCAAATGTTGTCTGCTCCACCATGAGGTATTTTCGATCTTTCGGGGGCGGTGTTTCCTCCATTTCGTTAAGAGACCGGTAGATTAAAGGTGTCTTTTTGCACCAGCCGGCGATCCCGATCACTTCAGGATGATCCGGGTCACCTAGAATGATCACCTGTTCATCTTCCTCTGTTTCCTGCACAATTGTATGAATTTTCCTGACAAAGGGACAGGTCGCGTCAATGATCTGTGCTTTTCTCTTTTTTAATTGTTCATACACGTAGGGAGGAACGCCATGCGCCCGGATCACGACTCTTTCATGTTCCGGTATTTTCTCCATATCCTCGCAGCAGACGATATGCTTTTTTTCCAGTTCACGGATCACATGATCATTATGGATCAGCGGGCCGAATGTCAGCGCCGGTGCGCTTTCTTCGGCGATCCGGATCGCGTTCTTTACGCCAAAACAAAATCCGGCTGTTGAAGCAAGAAAGACTTTCACTTTCTGGCCTCTTGGATGAGTCCGCAGACTTCTTCGACTACTTCTTCCAGGCTCATCGTCGTCGTATCGATCAAAACCGCGTCTTCAGCCTGTTTCAGAGGAGCGATCTCACGGTGGGAATCCCGATAATCTCTTTCCTCGATCTCCTTCTTCACTGTCTCCAGGTCACCATGCGGTTTCCTGGCGGCCTCGAATTCCAGAAGGCGCCTTCTGGCGCGTTCTTCACTGGTAGCCGTAATATACAGCTTGAGATTGGCGTCGGGAAGAACCACGGTACCGATATCTCTTCCATCCATGATCACATCATAGATCTTCGCCGTTTCCCGGATAACGGAATTGACCAGATCGCGCACCTTGCCGTGGACAGCCACTTTGCTGGCGCCGGCTCCCGCTTCCGGGGTACGAAGAAAAGCCGTCACATCTTCGTCATTTACCGTAACATGCTGACCATCTTCCCGGTAGAACAGAGAAAGACGCATCGCGCTGATGCCCTCTTCTACGGTGTTCTGATCTTCCACATCGATCCCTTTTCTTACCAGCACATATCCGATCGCCCGATACAGCGCTCCGGAGTCCACATACTGCAGTCCTTCTCTCTCCGCTGCCTGACGGGCAACGGAACTCTTTCCGGCGCCGCCGGGGCCGTCGATCGCTACATTTAGCATTCTTCGATTCCTTTCTTTCTGAATGTATGAAGCCGCGCCGATCCCTGCGGCTTTTCCGGTCGCGAAGGCTGTCTGAAGGTTAAATCCACCTGTCAGACAGTCCACATCGATCAGTTCCCCGGCTACAAACAGCCCCGGGATCTTCCTGATCATCATCGTTCCGGGATGGATCTCATTCACATCGATTCCGCCGTTCGTTATGATGGCCTCTTGAAGCGGCCTCGTCCCTGTGATCCGAACCGGAAGATCTTTCAGGATACGAACCAGTCTCTGTCTTTCTTCCCGGCTGACCTGTCCTGCCTTTTTCTCGCGGTCTATCCCGGAAAGCTTTACGATCACCGGGATCATCCGCCTGGGCAGAAGGTCGGTCAGGGAATTCTGAAAATCTCGCGCGCTGTATTTCGCGAAGTCCCGCTGGATCCGCTGATCCAGCGTTTCGGTGGAAAGAGCGCTCTTCAGATCGATATGCAGGACGATCTTTCGGTGAGAAAGATCCGCTTTCTCATTTCTCAGATAACTCGCCAGATAGCTTGAACAGGACAGCACTACCGGTCCGCTGACGCCGAAATGCGTAAACAGCATTTCACTGAAATCAGCGTAGATCAGTTTTTCCCTGTCTGATGACTCATCCACCAGTCGGACTTCGACATTTTTAAGGGAAAGACCCATCAGGTCCCGGCAAAAACTGTCCGGGGAAACAAGGGGGATCAGCGCAGGCCTTAGACCTGTCACATGAAGTCCCATCTCTTTCGCCATCCGATGGCCGTCACCGGTCGATCCGGTGGTCGGATAACTAAGTCCTCCTGTCGCCAGAATGACCGCTTTGGTACGATGGCTTTCTCCGGAAGTCAGCTCGACTTCAAAGCTTCTTCCGACCCTGGTTATCCTTTTTACCATCTTTCCCGTAAGGAGCTTTACACCGCTCTTTTTTACGTATGAATAGAGCGCGTCTATGATATCAAACGCTTTATCCGATTCCGGAAAAACTCTTCCGCCACGCTCTGTCTTCAGCCGAACACCTTCCTGCGCGATCAGATCCATGACGTCGGTCGGCGTCAGCTTACGGATCGCTGAATACATAAAGCGCGGGTTCGTAATGACATTCTCTATATAGGTCTTCTCATCACAGGCATTGGTCACATTGCAGCGGCCTTTCCCGGTGATCCCGATCTTTCGGCCTACCCGGTCATTTTTCTCTAAGAGCAAAACATCCGCGCCTTCTCTGGCAGCCGATGCGGACGCGATCATACCGGCAGCGCCGGCGCCGATCACGATCAGATCTTTCACTTTATCTTCCTTCCTGCTTCCTGCAGCTGCCTTATCTCCTTCTCTGTCAGGACTCGATATTCGCCTTCTTTCAGTGTTCCAAGACGAAGTTCTCCTTCCTGGATCCGTTTCAGTCTCAGTACAGGATGGCCTACGGCTTTCGCCATTCTTCTGACCTGATGATTCTTTCCTTCATGAATGGTGATCTCGATCCGGCTGTTTCCTCCACGCATCGATACGAGCCTCACTTCGGACGGGCTCGTCTTAAACCCGTCGTCCAGCACGACGCCCTTTTCCAGTCTCCGGATCTCTTCGGAAGTGATCTCGCCGGCGATCAGCGCTTCATATACTTTGGGGATCTGATGAGCCGGATGTGTCAGACGGTAGGTCAGATCTCCGTCATTGGTCAGGATGAGCAGGCCGCTCGTCTGATAATCCAGTCTTCCCACCGGATACAGCCGGACGCCCGGAATATCGATCAGCTGTGTGACGTTCGGACGGCCGAACTGGTCATGGCTGGTCGTCACATAGCCGGCTGGTTTGTTCAGCATCACCGTGGTCAGTACCTGATCCTGCGCGCTTACTTTCTTCCCCCAGAAAAAGATCTCCTGTTTGTCCGGATCGATCTTTGTCCCCAGTTCCCGCACGACCTGTCCGTCAACACTGACCAGTCCGTCCTGAATGTATTCTTCGCACCGTCTGCGCGAACCGATACCGCAGCGGGCCAGATATTTCTGCAATCTTTCTTCCATTAGACTTCTTCCTCCTGAATCATCTCCTGCTGCGGAGGCAGATGTGGAAGATCATGAACGCTCTCCAGTCCGAAGACCCGAAGGAACCGATCCGTCGTCTTCAGAAGGATCGGCCTTCCCGGCGCTCTCATCCGTCCGGCTTCTTCTACCAGATCATATTGGATCAGACGGCTGATCACGTTATCGCTGGCAACGCCGCGAATATCGCTGACCTCCTGTCTGGTCACAGGCTGACGGTAAACAATGATCGACAGTGTTTCCAGCTGTGTATCGGTCAGCCGGATCGCCTGTTTTGTCTGATAGAGCACATGGATCGCTTCATAATAAAATGGTCTTGTGGTCATCTGAAAACGGTTTTCCAGCCGTTCGATCTGGATACCGCTTTGTTTTTCTTCATAGATCCTTTTTAGCTGAATGATCAGTCGTTCGACCTGCTTTTCATCCAGATTCAGTACCCTCATCATTTCACGAAGACTGACCGGTTCACCTGACGCGAACAGAAGAGCCTCCAGTGTTTTGAGTTCCTGGCCAGGACAACGTTTTTTCATTCTTGTACTGCCTCCTCCTCTGTATGATCAGATGACTTTCTGGAAACGATGATATCACCGAAAAGGCGCGACTGGCGAAGCACAGCCTGATTCATACGGGACAGCTCCAGCATCGCCATAAAATACGTAATGGTCTCTTCTTTCGAATGACTCTCACTGCGAAGCCGATAAAAGCTGACTTCTTCAAACAGTTCCAGACTTTTTTGTAAATGCTCGATTTTCTCAGCCACTGTATAGGCATCCTGTCTGACGGAAGTGAAGCCGGACCGGATCGGATCGATCATCTCCTTACCAAGCCGCTCCTGACGTTCCATCAGGGCGTACAGCTCTTCCAGACTGATCCCCGAAAGTAGTTCTTCCGCGGAAGGGATCGGTTTTTCCCCTAAGATCGTCTGCGGACTCCGGAAGAAGATCTCCTCCCGGGATGGCTGAAGCATGTTTTTGAGATTCGCGGATGCTTCCTTATACTGCTTATAGATCAGCAGCCGGCGGATCAGCTCGGCCTCTTCGTTCTCTTCTTCTTCATCTTTCTTTTCCGCTTCGGGCAGAAGACGCTTCGCCTTGATATTGATGAGCGTGGCTGCCATGACGATAAACTCGCTGGCTATTTCCAGATTCATCTCATCCCACGACCGGAGGAAATCCAGATACTGCCTGGTGATCTCCAGAATGGGGATATCATAAATATCCAGCTTATTCTTCTCGATCAGATGCAGTAAAAGGTCAAGCGGTCCTTCAAAGACCGGCAGTTTGAAATTCAGTCCATCCATCAGCGACTGTCTCCGAACAGCGAACCGATCCCTTCGATGCTTTCCAGGAGATCTTTGCGGAAAAGCGGATCTGTTTCTGAGAGACTGTTGATATCTACGCCGTCGCTTCCCGCTTTGGCTGTCGAATGGATATACAGTTTTCTCTCACCGCCCAGGTACATGGCCACATGACCCGGGAAAAAGATCAGATCGCCTTTTTTGATCTGGTCGATCGAAATATTCTTAAGCGGAAAGCCCTCTTTGATCGCGGCATCCCTGTAGATGATCACACCATTCATCAGATAGACGATGGAGCAAAGACCGGAACAGTCGATCCCCAGCGGCGATTTGCCGCCCCACCGGTATGCTGTTCCTTCATACGCGAAAACATCACGGATCAATGCGTCACGGAAAGCTTCTTCATCTTCCGGGACCGTTCGGCTGATCTCTTTGTACGCTCGCGCGAAAGAAGTTTTCGTATATCCGATCTCTCCGCTGACCAGGCGAACCGCCATCCATCCGTTCGGAAGATCCTTCTGAAACTCTTCTCCGGCTCTGGCGACGACCCCGCCGCGAGGAACACTCGCGAGGATCCGGCTAACGACCTTAGGCTCACTCTGAATATCGATATATCTTTTGGTAACACGAAGAAGACTCTCTCCCGGTCTCATCAGCTCTTCCCAGGTGGTATTTGTTAATGAAGTGCCGGGAACATAGCCCTGATAGCCGTATTCCATATCGACTTTAATCCATGGCTCACCACGCAGAAACTCTTCTTCGGACAGGATCCGGCATTTCATCCCATAAAGGCCTTCATCGATCACAACGCCAAAGTCTTTTTCCTGATATAGTGCGGCAATATCCGTACTGATCAAAGCATCCATGCTTTCAGTTCCTTTTTAATTCATTCCGTATTCGTGTGCAAGAAGTCTGAATCCTTCCAGAGAATCCAGTACCGTTTTTTCCGAAACGCAAAATGCCAGCCGGAAATAGCCGGGTCCCATGAACGTGCTTCCCGGCACGATCAGGATCCTGTACTTCTTAGCAGCCTGGCAGAAGGCCTTATCATCCGGGATCGGGCACTTCGGGAACATGTAGAAAGCGCCTTTCGGTTCCACGATCTGATATCCGTAGGCGGTCAGTTCACGGTACAGGATTTCCCTGTTCCGGATATATACGCCCATGTCGGAAGTCTGATCCGCGCAGCAGGCGACGACCTGTTGGAACAGAGACGGCGCGTTGACGAATCCCAGGATCCGGTTGGCCACCGCTGCAGCTCCTACCGTTTCATCGAGATCTTCCATCTTCGGGCTGATCAGCAGGTAACCGATCCGCTCACCAGGCAGGGACAGGGATTTGCTGTAACTGTAACCCACAAAGGTATTCTCATAGTAATCCGGCAGATGCGGGACCTCGTAATCGCCAAAGACGATCTCACGGTACGGTTCATCACTGATGAGATAGATCGCATGGCCGTACTGGTTCTGTTTTTGTCTCAGAAGATCCGCCAGTGCGATGATGTCCTTTTCCGGATAGATCACGCCTGTCGGGTTATTGGGGCTGTTCAGGATCAGCGCTTTCGTTTTCGGTCCGATTTTCTGTTCCATCTCCGAAAGATTCAGTGAAAAGTCCTCTTCTCTCGGAGAGATGACCACAGGAACACCTTCAAAGTTGGAGATATAGTTGTTATACTCACCGAAATACGGCGCCTGGATCACAACTTCGTCGCCGGCATCCAGCACGGTTTTCAGCGCGACATTCATCGCACCGGCCGCGCCTACCGTCATGATCAGATGCTTTCTGTCATAAGCGGTGCCAAACCGACGGTTCAGATCAGCCGCAATGCTGTCACGAACGTTTTCATAACCGACATTGCTCATATAACCGTGAAGAAAGACCGGATCCGATTCATTCAGCAGCCGGATCGCTGTTTCCCGGATGATTTCCGGAGCCGGCGTGTTGGGATTTCCAAGAGAAAAATCATAGACATTCTCTTTGCCGAATTTCGCTGCCATCTCCTTGCCTTCTTCAAACATGGCGCGGATCGCGGATCCGTTTTTCGCCAGGTAACTCATTTTTCTGGAAATCATATTCTTCCTCCCCTTCCTCTGAACGAATCAAGATCATCGGCGACACGACTGACAGAAGACGCGATCAGAACCCCGCGTGTATATACATAAAAACGTGTACCGTCGACCTGATACTGTTTTCTGACGCCGGCATAGGTCTCTCCGGCGAGTACATTCCACCGATTCGGCAGTTCGGCCGCTTCCTCTTTCGAAAGGCCCGTACCGAGATCTACCATGGCGCCTTCCGCGCCTGCGTTGAAGATCACAAGGAGCATCCTCGGATCAAAGGCTTTTCTCCCACGGATCGTATAGGCAATGATCTGATCCGTTAGCTGATGGAACACGATGGAGCGGGCGCTCTTCCCGCTTTCATCCGTCAGACAGGAGGACATGCGCCGGATCGCGATCAGACCCCGGTAATAATCCGTCAGCTCTCTGAAGGTCACCGTCCTTTTCCAGTCAAGCATATTGATGCGGCTTGCGGAATTGTAGCTGTTGCCCTCCCCGTATTTCGTACGGCCGAATTCTTCCCCGGCCTGCATAAAGCTCATTCCCTGCGATGTCAAAACGATCGACGCGCAAAGCTTATTGACAGCCAGACGGATCAGCTCCGGAGAGTCAAATCCAGATCCGTCGGAAGAAGCGGTCATGGTCAGCTTATCCCACAGCGTATAATTATCATGACTGCTTACATAGGTCACCGACTGAGACTTGCCTTCTTCTCTTCCTTCACTTGTCCACGCGGGATGTCCCAGAATGGCGTCCGCCACTTCTTTTTCCAGGAATCCGGCGCCGTTGGCATATCCGATCCGAAGTTTCTCAAAGGCATCCCCTTTGATCAGATCACGGGTAACATCATCAAAGACCCGGATCCTTGGATCCAGCAGATCCATATGCGGTTTATCCGCGGCAAAAAGAGGATGTTTTTTATACTTTGGAATTGCGACAGGCAGCGCGGCCCATGGTTCTCCGTACGTGAGATAGTTTTTCCCTCTGATCCCGTCCAGCATGGAACGGATCTCATTCATCGTATCGACATCATGGATCCCCATAAGGTCAAAACGGAATCCGTCAACATGATACTCTTCTGCTAAATACTTAAGAGAATCCAGCATATACAGACGGAACATACTACGTTCGGAAGCTGTCTCATTCCCGCATCCGGAGGCATTTCCAATCGTCCCGTCAGGAAGCGTACGATGATAATAGTAAGGCATGACCTTATGGAACCAGGATGCTTCCGTGAAATAGGTGTGATTATAGACAACGTCCATCACCACGCCGATCCCGGCTTTATGCAGTGCCTGGATCATCTGCTTCATTTCGCGGATCCTGACTTCCCCGTGGAACGGGTCCGTCGCGTAAGATCCTTCCGGAACCATATAGTTGAGCGGATCATAGCCCCAGTTGTACTGATCCAGGTCCGGCTTGGATTCATCGACTGTCGCGTAATCCATGAGCGGCAGAAACTGCACATGGGTGATCCCCAGCTTCTGCAGATAATCGATGCCCGTCGGATACTGATCGTTGGGCTGTCCGTTTTGCTGAAGAACGGTACCTTTTTCCGTGAAAGCTAAGAATTTTCCGCGGTTCTTCATCCCGGATGATTCCGAATAGGAGAAATCCCGGACATGCACTTCCCAGACGATCGCTTCCGTGCCCTCGCCGGTATAGCGGAATGAATCGCGTTCCCATCCTTCGGGGTTTGTCCGCGAAAGATCGACGGCCATGGACCTTCGCCCGTTGACACCAGCCGCCTTGGCATAGGGATCCGCGCTTTCCACCCATTCACCGCCGATGCGGATCCGGTACGTATAATAGGTCCCGTGAAGATCTCCGGGCAAAGATGCTTCAAAAACACCTCGCGGGCCTTTGGTCATCGGTATTTCCCGGAAAGGTTTTTCATATCCTTCGATCAGGTGTTTGTCTGTTTCCTGATTCTGTCCTTCCGCGGAGCTTCCCGCGTGATATAAAAGGACCGCTACCTCTTCCGCTGCCGGTGACCAAAGCTTAAAGACCGCTCTCTGAGGTGTCACGCTGCAGCCGAGATCCTGTCCGTAATACGTGTATGCCCGTTCAAACTCGGGAGATCCATAGTATCGGACAAGAGAAGGAATATCATTAAACTGACGTGTACCGATCCAAAGATCAATAGAAGGAAGTTTACTCATGCTGCCCTTCCTCCTTTCCTGATCCGAATAATAACTCATACAGCATGGGATCGACCTGATAAGTCTCCATTGCGTCTTTCACACGCAGAAGTGCTTTTCCTGCCGCCATCTTTCCTGTATTGCGGGATCGTATCTTTCTGGCTCTTAACAGCACATTTTTAGGAGAATGTGCCAAATCCACAAATTCCAGTACATCCACCGTATATCCGCTGGCTCTAAGCAGGTCTGCCCGAATCGCGTCTGTCAGAAGAGCCGCGAAACGCTCCTTGAACAGCCCGTACTGGGAGAGGCTTCCGAAAGATCCCGTTTTCATCTGCGCATTTAACTCATGCTGACAGCAGGGAACGGAATTGATCCTTTCCGTATCCCACTTTACCGCGTTCGCGAGCGCCAGATCCGTAGCGGTATCACAGGCATGCAGACTGATGACCAGATCGACTTTGAACGGCGGATGAAAACCAGCGATATCCCCGACTTCGAAATGGAGCCCCGAGTAGCCATAAGAAACAGCGATCTCGTTGCATTTTCGGATCACATCTTCTTTGAGATCAAGCCCGACCATCTGTACCTGAATGCTTCTTACTTTTGTCAGATATTCATACAGCACAAAAGTCAGATACGACTTTCCGCATCCGAAATCAATGATATTCAGGCTTGTTACATCCGCTTCGATCCCGTCATCGATCATCTCGACGAAACGGTTGATCTGACGAAACTTATCATATTTCGACCGAACGATCTTTCCGTCCTTCGTGATGACGCCGAGATCGATCAGCGGCGCGCTCATTTCCTCCGGACGGAGCAGGTATTTCTTTTCTCTGTTCTGCACGGAAACTGTTTTCGGCGCCTGATTCTCTTCCTTCTTTTCCTGGAAAAAAATCTTTCCTTTTTTCGAAATACGGACAAGCACGTGGCTTTCCGGCAGCTGAGCGTTGATCTCAGCGAACCGGTCCATTTGCTCTTCGGTAAAGCGCGCGAGCTCCTCAAAGGAAATATTCTTTTGAAAAGCCTGCTTTTCCGTAAAGCTCTCAGCCTGCAGCATTTTCTTCTGCCGGATCATGACTGGTCTCAGTACGATCTTTCTGACCTGCTTCTCTTTTGAAACAGCTTCCTCATTTCTTGGAGAAGAAAAAGTCAGCCGGATCAGATCCTCACGTGCGATCCTGGGAATTACATCATCTTTTATCATAAACAAGTTCCTCGATAATCAAAATCACATAACCTGTATTGTACCATAATCCACGCTCAATTCCAAGATTTTTGCTTGACAAATCTAACCAAATCAGGTACACTATATCAGTGTCTTTACAGGGGCATAGTTCAATGGTAGAGCAGCGGTCTCCAAAACCGTAGATACGAGTTCGACTCTTGTTGCCCCTGCTTAATGATTTTACGGGATCCTTTCAGGATCCCTTTTCTTTTGAAAAAAGAGCCGTTCCTTGGAACTTATATATGACCAAGGGACGGCTCTTTCCATTTCAGCCGAACAGTCAGCTTTTACAGAAGAAACCAACTGACAGGTTCTTTGATACTATCAGGCAGTTCACACATAACAGCCTGAAGTGTTTCCTGAGAATGTCTCAAACCAGAAATAAAATCTCCAAACATCAGATACAGGATCGCACCAACACAGAACAGAGACAGAAGCGCAGCGATGATCCACAGAACGACTCGAAGAGCACCGCCTTTTTCTTCTTCGGTCTCATCTTCGTAATCTTCATCATCCTCATCGTCATAGTCTTCGTCATCTTCATCATATCCGGTTTCCGGAACCTCTACGCCGGCCAGTTCAGCGGCATACCGTTCCTTCTCCTTCATGCGAAGCTCACGTTCCGCACGACGCAGTGCGATCTTCTTTAAGCGGATCGTTTCCGGATCATCAGGATCGAAGTAATCTTCTTCGTTTTCATCGTCGTACTCTTCGTCCGAAATCTCTTCCTGAGATACCGGGGCGGGCATTGGTGCAGGCATCGGTGTAGATACCGGAGCAGCCTGAACAGGTTTTTCCACAGGGATATCCAGGGTCTGTTTGGTCGCGGGAATATCCAGCACTTCATCGACGATATCCGGTTTTTTATTCATAGCCTGCTGTTCCCGTATGATAGGAGCAACATCCGTGATATCCTCGAACTCTTTTTCCTTCGCGGAATGATCTTCTTCGACCGTTTCCAGAACCTGATAAGCCTTTTCGGTTACACGCGGCGCACTGACCACCGCAGACTGAGCTGCGCGGGGTGACTGCTGCACGGGTGCCTGCTGAACAGGTGCGGGCTGCACGGGTGCCTGCTGAACAGGCGCAGGTTGTACGGGTGCTGGCTGCACAGGCGCTGCTGGTGCACGCGTTACGAACGACGGCATAGCGGAGATCTCTTCCACCGCTTCTTCCGCTTTTTCTTCCACGATGACGGAGGCGGGAACTGACATATCATCGGACACGATCTCAAAGGTCAGTTCATCTTCCGCAGTTTCTTCCTGTACGGGCGTTTCGATATAAACCGGTTTCTCAACTTCGATCTCTTCATCCAGCTGAGAAGCCCATTTTTTGAAATCAAACTTGCGGTTTTCTTCGGAAAGGACCTCTTCCTTTACCGGTTCTTCCACTGCTTCAACAGCAGGCTTCGGTCCTTCAACGAACCCGGGAATGGAGACTACAGGAGCGACCGGCTGAGTGGCAGGCGCGGGCTGAGACTGAACAACGGGTTCCACAATGCGGGTAGGTTCAGGTTCCTGCGCGGCGGGCTGAGGCTGAGATTGGATCTCGGGCTCACGGACTACCGTCGGTTCAGGCGCTGCCTGAACTGCCGGCGCAGGCTGTACCGCAGCAGGTTCTGCAGGCTTTTCAGCTTCCTCAGCGGGCACATTGATCTTGCCGGTACTGAACCGATGCTTGCCGGTCTGGAACATATTGGAGTCCTCTACCCGGACGTTGGTCAGCGTATCAATATCTTTGGTACGGGAGACCTGTTTGGGATCTTCCGCCTGTTTGACCTGATTGCGCTCTTCCATAGCACGCTTGAAAGCTGTACCATTCTCTTCTTCCTCACGCATCTTGGCAAGCGCTTCTTCCCGTCTCTTCCGGCGTTCTTCCGCTCTCTTTCTGGAACGCTCTTTTCTCTTCTTCTCCAGCATATAAAGATACAGGACAGCCGCAATAATCAAAACAACCAGAAGGATCACGGCAATCGTTCCGATCTGCGACATCAGCCTGACATAACCAATCATTGCATATACCTCTACAAAATGAATTCATTCCATTCGATTATTATATCAGATTCTGAAAGAAATGTACAGAAGAATATGTAACAAATTTGTAACAAATTCTTTCCAGATGTTTATCTGTATTCAACTGTATCCTTTTGAACCAGATATACCCCTTCTCTGTGGCTTCCCAACCACCGTCCGGAAGTCCATTCCCAGTCGTACAGAATCTTATTGTTGTATCCTTTTTCACTAACGATACGCTTCCAATAACCTTCTTCAAACCCTTTGTATTCTATTTGATTACGAATATCATCGAACGTTGCTGGGTTTGTTACGATAAAGGCAGTTTCTGCTGTTCCAATACCTGTTGCATTCAACACATTATAGAAAAGCGTGTAATAATCTTCCAGATCATCGACAACAGGGATCCCCAATTCCATGGCCACTTCTGTCGGCCAGTTGTGACCATAGAGATTTTCAAAAGAATATGACATCATATGGCAATCTGGAAGCAGAAGGCCATAGGAATAACGATGATGTTCCACTGAGATATAGCTGTCTGTGACATTATAAAACTCATACGACACATAGCTTAGTTCCTGATCGGTCTCACCATACCAATCATCCCATGTGACATCCACATTGTAACATTCTCCGTTGATCCGGATGACATTCCATGCATGCCATCCCGGATCATCCATAGTGCCTATGTAGCCGTAGCAATAGTAGCACGGAATGCCGATCCTCTGCATCAGATACTGAAAAGCACGGGCATACCCGGCACATACTGTCTCTTTGTTGACCAGAATGCTGTAGATATTCTGGTTGTGGGGACATCCAAGATTATAGATCGTCTCCTTTATCAGAAAGTCATGAATATAACGTTCTGCTTGTGTCTGGTTCATTCCATTTACAGAAGTCAGTATCTTCTGAACGACAGATTCAACTTTTGCCTGTTCAGAAGCAAGGTTATCTGCCAGTTCATTGTAATCGAGTCTTACTTTTGTGACCAGGCCTCCTGAATAAGATGGATAATATGATCTGTTCGTCCAGAAAACCTGTGGCTGATCACTTAATACATACCAGAAAAGGTCATGAAAGTCTTCGTTGGAAATTGGATAGGCTAACGAAACTTCTTTCTCACAGGCATTTAATGCTTCACTTACCTGCGTATATATAACCTTTTCCTTATCATCCAGAAGTCCATAATAATAATAATAGGTCGTATCATAGTCCGCCGCCTGTATGGGCTCCGGTTCAGGTTCGGGCTCGGGTACCGGTTCCGGTTCCAAAGCAACGATATTCTTAAACAGGCTTGCCAGATTATCTGTCAATCCTACGACATAGAATGTCAGGTCAGCGCCTTCCGTCCCGCCACCGACCATTCCCCAAAAGCTTCCACTGTTGGAAGAGAATTCCATCCATCCACTGTCCTCTCTGTAGAGAAGAGAAGGATAGACAGAAGTAACATTCTTATATTCATCTGTTACGAACCATGCAGCAGTTTCTTTGGGAAACTTGATTTTGATCTCAAACGGATCAAATGTTTTATCACAGCTTTCATCGGGAATGATTCGGAAAAGGTAGAATTCACCCTGTACGATCTTCTGGTCGCCTGCACGAAAAACCACAGGCTCCTCAGGTTCGGTGTCTGTAGTTTCCATAATCTGTGACCAGTCAGGTATTCCAACCGGCTCGTCTCCAAACAGACATATAGCGCGCTCTCCTTGAATGAAAGACGAAACCCGAATAGCGAAATCGGCGTCTGTACAGTTCGTATCGCACTTCCCGTTGATAGCAAGTGTTTCGTCATAATCATCTGTCATAGTAAACAGATCTATATATTTATCGTTGAGAAATCTGCCAAGTTCTATGGTTTGTCCATTATATGTGAGATGACAGTAGGTTGCCGATTCGAATATGATCGAAACATAGATCGGATCAAAAGCTGGTGTACACGTTTCTGTCGGTTCCAGATATACTTGGTACTCGGTCCATGACTGTAGCTCGAGTCCAGCCACCTGGATATCTTCCGGCTGCACTGAATCTTCCTCACGGGTATCCTCTTCTGTTTTCTCCTCAACCGATCCCGACTCTGATTGATTTGTCTGAGATTCTGTTGTTGACGAAGAAGCATCCCTGTCCGTAAAGGAAGAAGACGTACCGGCCGAACATGCCGTCAACAGAACCAGTGACAGACAAAGGATGAAAAAACGATACAAACGTTGCTTCATTATACTCTCCCCTTCTTATTCACGGGTAAAATCGGTAAAATGATTTGCTATATCCCGCGAAAAGACGATTCGCAAGGTATTTCCGTTAATCAGGTATCCATATTCCATAGGATCAAGAGTAACTGAAACGGTCTCATTTCCCATAGTTGTCGTCATCTCACCGTAATAGACAGTGATCAGAAATCCGTCTTCTTCATATTGCGTATATGGTTCATTCGTCGCAATATAAGAGGCGATCGGCATTTCATATCCGTTTGCATAATAGCTTCCTGTCCCATCCGCATTAAAAGTCCAGACAATATCGACATCTGTTGTTTTGTCGTGTAATCCCCATGTGCCTACCAGAGCAGGATCCACGACTGGAGCAGGAAAATCTGAAGGAATGGTTTCGATAGGTTCATGAGAAGACTCCTCGACTTCTGTAATTGTTTCCTTACTCGATTCCTCCGCAGTTTTCGAATTATGTTCTTCGACTTCTTCATCATCCTGACGACGAGATTCATGATAGTTGGATGATTCATCGATCTCGTTTGTCGGTTTCAGGAATCCAGGCCAGGCAAAAGCTGTCACGAGAAAGACCGCTACCAGAAACACGACAAGAATGATTCCAGCAATCAGTCCTGTCTTTTTCTTTTTCGGAGGCTGCGGCGGTATATAAGCAGGTTGCTGATAATACGACTGTTGCCCATAAGGTGCCTGGTAGGGCATTTGCTGCTGTGGTTGCTGATCTGCCTGCGGCTGCATCTGAGGGGCTGTATATGCGTTTTGCTCAGGAATCGGATCGGCTACCCTGGCTCCACAATTGGTACAGAATAGGTTTCCCTCGACGATCGGTTTGCCACAGCGATTACAGAATTTTGCCATCAGAGTTTCCTCCTGTTAAGTAATTCAATTTATACATATTCTTGATAATTGATCAAATTCTTCTCTGCACGATGTTTATATTATATCAGAGGACGAAAGGGAAATAAACCGCTATGCTTTCCTTCTGGCAGTTTATTTGACAAAAAGAAAAAACCCTGGAAGCATTGAAAGTCCAGGGTTTTCGAGTATTCTCGAGATAGTTTAACGCTTCGAGAACTGAGGTGCACGACGGGCGCCTTTGAGTCCGTACTCGTCCACCTTGTTGTCGGAAACCCTTGTATTTACTTGGTTTTCGAGCTTCGACATCCTCAGTTCCCTCACTCATTAACTACTGACGAAATCTTGTTTTTACCCTTCATTTTGAAGACGCTCAGCTTTCATCGCTGTCGCTATGCGGCTTCAGTGCACCGTTCACGACCTCGGAAAGCTCTGCAGGCCTATTATACTTGGCCTTTGCGTAAATGTCCATAGTCACTTTGCTGTTCTCATGACCGACCAGGTACTGGACTGTCTTCGGATCTACGCCGGTATGGATCAGGTTGGTGATGTAGGTGTGACGCAGCTGGTGTGGCGTGACCTTGAAGTCCAGGCAGCAGACGATGTTCTCACGGTTCACGCATTTCTGGCCAGGCTCAGGCTTGAACTTCTTCTGGATCGCCCGCCCGTTCACGTACTTGTACAGAGTCCGTTCCTGTGTCCCACGGACCCGGATATAGTTCCAGATCCGGTTGAACTGAGAGTATGACAGCGGCTCTCCATTTTTGTCCGCAATGACATACTCTGAGATCGATTCTTCTTTCTCGGCTCGAAGGCAGTCAATCAGAGGCTGAGGGATCGGAACATCCCTCTTGGCTGCAGGAGTCTTCAGCTCCCGGGTAATGACCGGGCGGTTGTGCTCGGAGTGCCAAGCTCTACGAACGGCAATATAAGGAGTCTCAACGTCCAAGAATACGCAGTCCCATTGCAGGCCGAGGATCTCCTCTCTCCGAAGACCAGAGTACAGTCCAATCATTACAAATACATATGGCGGCAGATCCTGGATCGTATCCAGGAGAAGCTTTGCCTGGGCGTCTGTAAGAGTCTCTTTATCTTTTTTAGGTACCATGAAAACGGAATATGAGCCTAAAAAGGTTTTATTAACAGTTGATGTGACAGCTCTGGTCACGAAAGAAGACAGTCCCGGAAGAAGTGCTCTTCTGGGACTGTCTTTGCCTTTGCAACACCTATAATTCTGTTTTGATTACTTCCCTATTAGG
>JAFRZE010000007.1 GCA_017442735.1 Bacillota bacterium | reverse complement strand
TATCAGACAGAGGGTTTTACAATGACATTTGACGAAAAGATCAAAGCACTCAACGACCTGGCGATCGCGTGGTATTCCACTTCTCAGGCGGACTCGATCCATGAGGCCATTTTCCGCGGACAGGGCTATGGGAAATTTGCCGATCACTGCAAGGAAGAGGCAGAGGAAGAGTTGGAAGAAGCGAAGAAGTGCACAGCTCGGATCATCGCTCTCGGCGGAAAGCCGGAATATGGATTCGTCCCGCAGGCGATCCACTACGATCCCAAGGAGCTGCTGGAGCGGTGGTACAAGGAATTCACGGAAGGTGGCATCGCATCCATGAACAAGCTCGCTGCAGACCTTTGCGATGACGCTGTTACCAGAAAGATGGTGGAAGACTTTGTAGAAGGAGAAGAGTCCCATTGCGGCTGGGTCGCCAAGCATCTTGCGATCATTGAAAAGCTCGGCTACGACAACTATCTTCTCGAGATGATGGACATTTAAGGAGACTGATAATGGAGCCGATCGGAGAGGGAAAATACAAGTGCGCAAAGTGCGGCTATGTGTATGATCCTGAAAAAGGTGACTCTAAGCATGGCATTGAGCCGGGAACAAAGTTTGAGGAGCTTCCGGAAGAGTGGAAATGCCCACGCTGCCGCAAGGGCAAGGATCAGTTCAAGCCGGTTTAAACGGATAGAAGGAGACAAACATTATGATTTTCAAAGCAGTCAAGTATTTTGAGAAAGGATTCCATGCCCAGGGCTTCGCGTTCGGCGGTGAGGATGGCATGGAGCATTTTGACAACAACGTCAAATACCGCGCGTCACTTCAGAATTATCTGATCGATACCGGCGATGATGTGATTCTGGTCGATACGGGCCTTCCCAAGGAAACGCCCAACGCCGTCTGGGACGGAAAAGCGCATTCCTACATGGGCAGATGGATCGAGGATTATGTGTCTGCACTCAGAACGGCTGGCTATGAGCCCTCTCAGGTGACGAAGATCGTTCTGACGCATAAGCACAGCGATCACTCCGGCGAGATCCGGAGCTTTCCGAATGCGAAGTTCTATGTAAACAGAGTTGAGCTTGAGACGGACGAGGTAAAAGCGCTGAAAGATCACCCCGGTCTGACCCCGGTGGACTTTACGGACGGTCCGTATTACAACTTCACCCGAAGCCAGATCATCGCGCCGGGCGTGCGCATGATCCCCGCCCCCGGACACACCTATGGCAACAGCATCGTGATCGCGGAGGACGGCGGCCTGTTCTATATGTTCCATGGCGATATTTCCTACACGGACGAAGCGATATACGCCGATAAGCTCTCCATCGTGTATGACGATATCTATATGACGCGCAGCACCCAGAATACGATCCGCGAGTTCATCCGCAATCATCCGACGGTGTACTGCGGAACGCATACGCCTCTTGGCTATGAAAACCTGGAGGCGAAGCGGGTCATGAATCTTGACAACCCGCCGAAGACGGTCTGGCCCAGTGAAGACTATTTTGTTACCAACGAGGGGACGGGAAAGTACATCTGCTCCATCCGCGGCTATGTCTATGATCCGG
>JAFRZE010000003.1 GCA_017442735.1 Bacillota bacterium | reverse complement strand
TACATAGGATCACCCTCCTTTCTCCAAAGACTCGGAATTATGAGAACACTCGATGAATTCCTGTATCTTGATTTTACCACACCTGATCGTAGGATGCTATTTTTCACATTTAAAAAAGTGGCATTCATCCCCCACCTTAGAGGTTGGGGGTGTTCTGCCAGTTTTTTTCGATAAATGCGGGCAGCTTGATGCCCGTCAGCATGAGCACGATTCCAATGGCACAGGCGATTATGCAGGGATGCAGAAGCACATTTTTGATGGTTTTCTTCCAGTCCTTTTCTCCGGAATAAACGGCCAGGCCTCCGACCACATCATGATGCGCTGAGGAATCAGGTAAATGCTCGCGAACATCAGTCCCACGCCGCCGAAAACGCCTTCCGCGATGGGATTTCCCAGAAAGCCTGCGTTGGAGCAGATAATGGAATATCTCAGACTGCGACGGCGGTCTTCATTCTGCCTGCGGAACATGAATTTGCCCAGCAGAACGCAGAAGAACTGGATGCCAATGGAGATAAAGAGCATCCAGAGGCAGTCCTTCAGGGTATCCGGAGTGATCTCCAGAGTAAAGCTGGTGACAATATTGGCGGGCAGCGTGACCAGCAGCACCAGGTCCGTGATGTTTTTCTCCGGCAACCGTGGAATACGAATAATAATTAATGAGGTCGTAGCAATACTGCGGCCTCTTTTTCTTTTTATCAGTACTCCTTAGATCGCACTTTTTTCACATTCTTTCATTAGTCCTCCCAGAAAGGCAAAAAAACCACAGTGCGGAGTAGCTAACTTAGTTAATTACTCCGCGCTTTTAGGATTTATCACAAATGTTCGAAAGGAGAAGGCGAAGTCCGGTCAGATCAGACTGGTTTTCACAGGTGGGAGGATACTGCTGAAAAGCCTCCTCCCGCTGATGAAAAAAAGGCTATTCTGGACGAACAAATATAAGATTGTGGGAAATATCGGGTTTGGGGAGGAGCGACCTCGGTATTGTGTTACGATAATTCTTGACTTGCATGGTCTGAGAAGGTTATACTCTTCCTATCTTTCTGGTCAGGAGGTCCTTTATGAATCAGATCCAGAGTTTTCTCAGCTATATGGGAAGCTTTTCGGCAGTCACGATCCTGCTACGTCTTCTGCTTGCATCCGTTGCCGGCGGTGTGATCGGTATCGAGCGTGGAAGACATGGCAGAGCCGCGGGACTTCGCACGCACATACTGGTATGTCTTGGTGGGGCGATGACTTCGCTTTGCAGTCTGTTTGTCTCTCAGACCATGGGTCTGACAGGCGATATCTTCCGAATCTCCGCTTCGGTAGTTTCAGGGATCGGCTTTTTAGGCGCCGGTATCATCCTGGTCAAAAACAATACCTCCGTCGCCGGTCTGACGACAGCCGCCGGTATGTGGGTCACAGCAACGATCGGTGTTGCCTTCGGCTATGGATTCTATGAAGGCGCGATCATTACCACCGTCCTTTGTGTTGTCAATGCCGCACTGCTCACACGAATCGAACGCAGGCGCAGACATTCGCTTCATTTCTATATAGAAATCAACGATATTGACAAGGTTCAGGGGTTTCTGGATCAGATCGCTCAGATCTTCGAGAAAGATATGTTCATCGAAGCGACTCCGGCAAAAAGCGGGATTTCCGGACACGTCGGTTTTGATGTCACCGCAGCTTATGTCCGTGATTTCGAAAACGTTCGGAAAAAACTCGATGCCATTGATGGGATCAGTTTTATCGTTCAGGGATGACCCTGGACCCAGTCCATTTGAAAAGGGAGCTGTTGCTACAGCTCCCCTTTTTATTCTGCCATTTTATTTATGCTTTCTTCGCCTTTGCGATCGAATGATAGACATAGGCGATGATCAGGAAGGCCAGGATCTCCATGCTGAGCAACATGAAAAGTGTCCCTCGGTACGAACCGGAAGCATCATACACAAAGCCGATGATGGCTGTGAAAATAGCATTCGACGCTGTCCCGCAAAGACTGATCGTCGGATAGGTTTTAGCGTAGTTTTCCAGGCCGAACCGGTCTCTTGTCATAGAGACGACGCCGACTGTCGACATACTGAAACACAGACCGTAAAGCGCTGCAGCCACATACATAGCCCAACTCACAGGAACAAATATCAGTAGGAGAAGGCCCGTAGTGACCAGCACGGAGAACACCGGCAGCGATCTTCTGGCTCCGATCTTATCGACCAGAATGCCAAGCAGCATCTTCCCGCCGGTATTCATGATCATACTGATGGACAGCATGGTCGCGCCGACAGTTGCCGCAAGTCCCCTCTCTCCTACGATTCCCGGGAAATGCTGCGCCAACGAGGCAGCCCCGCAGACACTGGCGGAATATATCGCTACGATCACGACCATCGTGAGACTGTATCCCCGGTCGCGGGAAGCTTTTTCCCCGGTTTCATCCGCTCCAGCTTTCGCTCTGGCCCGAACATTCATCGGAGGAACGAAGAAAATAGACGGAAGGTTCAACAAAACGATAAACAGCGCGATCACAAGGTAAGCCGTTCTCCAGCCGCTCTTTTGAATAATGGAAGAAACGACGGGAGAAAACAGCGCTCCGGCCAGGCCGCTGAAGCCCATCGTAATACTTGTGATAAAGCCGACATTTTTATGGACCCACTGATTGATCACCAGCGTGATCAAAACGAAACCGGCCAGACCAGCCGCCAGACCGCGGATCGCATGGAAGATATACATTAAAACGATGGAATTGCAGAGGGACAGCATAGCCGTTCCTCCGGCCATCAGGGCGGTCGCCGCGATCAACACCCATTTGACACGGAACCGCGAGATCGCTTTCGGGCACAGAAGGCCTCCGATGGAGAAACAGATATTGCCTACGGTCAGCGTCATACTGACCGTGCCTTTCATCAGCCCAAGTTCCTCCGCGATCGGAGTAAAGAACAGGCCGGAAACGTTCATAAGCAGGCCGACCCCCGAAGCTGCCAGTCCGCAGAGCGCGATCACGATCAAAGTTGTCTTTCCTTTCATCGCAATTCCCCTTTTCTTTTTATGTCAGTTCAAGCTGATCCTTCATTCGGACAGCCGCCATTTCCGTAAGCGCGTACGGCAGCAGGCTTTCCGGTCTGATCTTGGGATCGATCCATTCTTTTACCAGATCTCCCGGAAAGATGAGAGGCATCCGGTCATGGATCTGTTTCAGTTCCTCCGAAGGTTCCCTGGTCAGTACCGTGAAAACAGGCAGACCCTCTTCCATCCGGTAAAGCCCGGCCAGATACGTCATGGTATAGCCGATCGGCTGGATCATAAACTTATCCCCTGTCTTCTTCTGACCTGAGTTGCCGATCAGATGCTCCCATTCATAATACCAGGAAGCCGGGATGATACACCGGTGGATCTGCCAGGATTCCCTGAAAGAAGGTTTTTCTGCGGCTGTTTCCACCCTTGCGTTTACAAGAAGAGACCTTCCCGGGATCTGATAGCCCCAGCGCATGGGAAAAGCCGCCTTCTTTCCGTCTTTTCTGGTCGCGATGACCGGGACCACGTTTGTCGGGCGGATCTCCCCGGATATGGATATCGCATTACCGGCTTTCAGGAACGCCCATCTCAGTCTGGAATTCATCGTTTCTTCGATGATATCCTGTGTTTCTTCATTATCCGGCTCTACATAAAAACGTGTACACATCTTTTCAGTCGTTGGTGATCTGGATCTGGCAGGAACGCATCGTTTCCAGCGCAGCCAGATGCTTCTCCGGCGTAACCCCGGCGCAGCAGGACGCGTCAACGGAAATATCGACCTCTGGCATGTTCGCTTTCAGCAAAAGCGCGTTGGAAACCACACAGATATCCGTGCAAAGACCGATCAGCTCTACACTGATCGCTTCCTTTTCCGCGATCTTCTTTATTTCTTCTGCCAGCGCGGTACTTCCGAAGGTCGGTTTTTCGAACACATGCGCACCGCCAAGAAGCGCGGCGATATCCTCGCGGATCTGCCAGCCCTCTGTTCCTCTGATGCAGTGAGGGACGGGAAGAAATCTTCCTTCTCTCGATTCCATATAGTTTTCGCCATGGGTATCCATCGTCACATAGATATCGTCCGGCTGATAGGTGCGGATCTTATCCTTGACCGCTTCTACGATCGAAACGGCTTCTTTCGTTCCCAGTGCCGCGTCGATAAAATCGTTCTGCATATCGACTACGATCAGTATCTTTCTCATTTTTTACCTCCCCGAGGCTTAGTCTTCCTTTTTCGGCCGAATGCAGCCAAGTACATACAGGCCGATCCCGATCCCGAGCATCGCGATAATGACCACCAGAGTAAATGCCGTCATTCTGCGAAGGACGAAATGTGTTCCCAGAAGCACGGAAACCAGGATCAGCAGGATGTTGATGGCTACCATGATCCAAGGAAATCTTTTGGAACTGATGACAGCCCAGATAATGAAAAGTACCAGGGTAATGACCAGGATCGGCGCGGAATTAAGCGGACCGATCCGGAAGAAACCAAAACTGGTCACTTCGATATTCATCAGCAGAATCGTCACCGCCAGGACAGCGATCGCCGCTCCGAACCATCTTCTGATCCCTCTGATCTCACTGTTTGTAAATACACTTTGATTCATTGTTGATACTCCTTAATCATATCTTTCGTCGTAATTATATCAAAAAAAGAAAAACATAGCAACGAAAGAGATCAACGCGGATTATATTACAAGTGTGTTATCTATCGGAGAAATATGATATAAACCTTCTCAACTTTCAGCTACAATAGGGTCAACAAAACAAGGAGGTTTTCCATCATGAAGAAGACATTTGTTAAATTCTGTGTGCTGCAGGCATGTTACTGGAGTTTTTACGCGGCACTTCCCGCTTATATCACCGCTTACATGCTGGAAAAAGGCATGAGCGCTTCAACGCTTGGGATCCTCCTGGCCATTCAGATGGGATGCGCATTCGCCGGTTCCATCTTCTGGGGCAGATATGTGGATCGCAACCAGGCATCACGGAGATTCTTTCTGATCGGCGTGACGTCAACCGCGATCTTTGGAATACTGCTTTTCCTGTTCGCCGGAAATATTCCGGCTTTGTTCATTCTCTATCCGCTCTTCGGTTTCATGATGGGACCGATCGGGACGACACTCGATTCCTGGGCGATCGCGGTTATGCATCATGTTTCCGCCGGTGCCAAGTCACGGACATTCGGTACGCTTGGCTACGCGTTCACGATGCTGCTTTCCGGTCAGATCATCAGTAGGTTCGGATATCGGTTCGTTCCCTTCATTGCCGGAGCGCTCATCCTGGTGGCTGTGCTGGTAGCTTTGACTCAGCCCGAGATCGAAAAGCAGGATACACGTAAATCACCCGTTAGCATAGAGACTGGTTCCAAAGGCAGTATGAAAGAGATCCTCCGCTCCAGACGATATCTGCTGCTGGTCGCGGTCGTATTCTTCACCGGAATGGCGATCGGTCCGATCAGCAACATGAAAGTATTGGTCTTCGAAAGCGTCGGAGGGGATGTCAGTTTTCTCGGATGGGACGCATTCATAGGCTGTCTGATCCAAAGTCCATTCCTGATCTTTTCTGATAAGATCCGTCGCATAAAGAGTGAACATCGCCTTCTGCTCGGAGGCTGTGCCGCACTCACCTATGCCCTGCTGGTATTCCTTGCCAGAGCGCCTTTCATGGTCGTCCTGGGAACGATCTTCACGAACATCAGCTTTGGCCTTCTGTTCCCCACTATGCGCGAGATCACGGAAGAAAGTGTTTCCGGCAATCTTCGTACGACAGCAAACAGCATCGTCGATGTTGCATACGGTTCTGTCGCCAATATGATCGCTTCGGCCTGGAGCGGTGCCGTGATGGAAAACGCCGGGACCGGTATGATGTGCAGCATCTGTATGGTACTCGAGATCGTGGCTCTTGGATTCGCGCTGGTCCTGGTGCTCTCCGGAAAGAAGAAATCTGTTACGGAACAACCTTCCGATTCCGATATGAAACCTGTACCCTGTAAAGCCGCGTGATCCCGACAAAAACAGCTCAAGATGGATGTTGAAGAATCCTCCTGAAAGAAGTATAATGTGACAAAACTGTCTTCTTTCAGGAGGATTTTTGTCATGACTGTTAAATCCAAAGAGCAGGTGGAGCTTGTCAGATTAAAGGCAAAAGAAAAGAAATCTTTGGCCTATCTAAAGTATATGTCTGTGATCATCGTGGTTTTGACGATCGTCTATGTGGCGGATGAGATCACCTCCAACATGGGCGTCATGAAGCCATTCATGATCTTCGATCTGTTCAAGATTCCCGGCGCGGATACGGCGACCGATGAATACGCTTCCGCCATCAGCAAGATGGCTGTTGCCAGTATCCCCACCTACATGCTCATGATCGTTCTGCCGCTGTATAAAACGCTCTCCGATAAATTCGGACGAAAGATCTTTCTGGTCATCAATACGATCGGCATGGGCGTCGGTCTTCTGATCTGTATGACCTGCCGTACCTATATCGGCTTTATCATCGGCAGCGTCGTCTGGGGCTTCTTCACACCGAACGACATGCAGGTCATCTACATCATGGAAGTCGCGCCGAAACAGCATCGAGCCAAGCTCTGCTCGATCACCAAAGGGATCGGCCTTCTGTCGGTTTCCCTGATCGGCGTTTTCCGGACCATCTTCTATGATCCGAATCAGCTTTCCACCTGGCGAATGGTGTATCTGATCCCGGTCATTATCGCCCTGGCGATCGGTATCGCCTGTATCTTCCTGACAAAAGAAACTCCGGTCTATCTGCGCCGCCGGATCGAATACCTGGAAAAATCCGATGAACAGCGTCAGAAAGAAGCCGAGGAAGCCAAACAGAACGCGGCCAAGAGCGGCGGACTGAAAGAGGCTGCCAAATATATCTTCTCCCATAAACAGCTAAAGCTGCTGCTTATCGTACTCATCCTCTTCGAGTGTGCGGTAGGCCTGACCGGCTACGGGACAGAGACCATGCTGGCCTACGGCCAGTCTGACAGCGCCATGAATACCTTCTTCATCCTCGAGCCGATCGTCTACGCTGTCTGCGCTTTCTTCAGCGGATTCCTGACTGACGCCGTCGGCCGGAAAAAGTCCGGGATCATTTTCGGGATCGTCGCCCTGGTCGGTGAGATCATTTTCATCGGCGCCGCTGTGATGGGCATGAATCCGATCCTGCTGGCGCTGGCCAACGGTATTATGTACGGCGGTCTGTGGTCCTTCTCCGATCTGCTCTTCCTCGTGGTCCCGTCCGAACTGGCGCCTACCGAAATGCGGGCGACCGTCCTGGGTCTGATCCAGTATACGGCGCTCTCCAACATCCTTCTGACCATCATTATCGGTGTTTGTTATCAGTTTATCGGATCGAGAGCGATCGGTCTGCTGCAGCTGGCCATCTTCGTCCCGATGATGATCATCGTGATCCTGTTTGTCAAAAAGAACCTGAAAGAAACCCAGGGCGTCGACCTGAACTCGATCGGAAAAGAATAAAGCTTTTTCCTTCAAATGAAAATAACCTGAGATCCGCAGGCAGTTCGTCTGCAGGTCTCAGGTTTTCTTTTTGTGTGGATGCTCTCACTGAAGCAGATGCTCCGACTTCTCCAGCCATTTATTACCTCTGTACCGAAGAAGAAATAGGATAGAGCGAACGGTCCACTCCCCTGCCATCATCAGCCAGACGCCATATACGCCAAGCCCGAGAACGATCGCGGCCACGTAGCCGAGACCCACCCGGACAGCCCAGACACAGATCAGGGAACAGGCTGTGGTATACTTCGCGTCAGCCGCCGCCCGAAGTGCATTCGGCATGATCTGAGAGATCGGGAAAACCAGCAGCAATCCACCCAGACAGATCCAAAGAAGCTTCCCGCAGATGGCGAGTGCCTCCGGAGAAGGCTGATAGATGTTGATGATCCCGTGCCGGATCGGCAGGATCAGCAGAACACTCACCAAAGCGATCCCATAGCCGAGCACCGTCAGATTCCGGGCATAGCATCTGGCAAGATCGTTCTTTCGGGCGCCGATACATTGTCCGACCACTGTGGCTGTCAGCATGCCGACAGCGACAGTCGGAGCTGCGACAGCCTGATAAATGGAAGTCATGATCGCGTGAGAGGCGACGCTGGCTGTGCCAAGCGAGACCAGGTAGGCGGAAATAACGACCGCGCCGAGATTGATCAGTACTTCTTCCATCGAGAATGGAATGCCCAGCTTCCAGATCTCTCTAAGATACTGCCAGTCCGGTTTCAGACAAAGGCGGAAGGGGATCCGGCAGACGGTCTTCTTGTCAAAAAAGTGATAATAGGCGGAAAGGCTCGTGCCAAGAACTCTCGCCAGCGCGTAGGAAAGAAGTGTCCCCTTGATATCCAGATGAAGAACATTGATGAACAGGATGGAGAAAAGGAAATACGAGCCGTTCAGCACGATGGTCCCGATGGTATTTCGCTTGATCTCCCCCACACCGCGCAGGGCGGCCGTACTGGCCACACGCAGGCAGTGCAGATAGTTGATCAGCCCCATCCAGGAAAGATACATGCCGGCCTTCTCTTTGACTGCCGGCGCCGCGGACGCGTAGAGCCAGTTCACCAGCGGCCTTGCCGTCACAAACTGCAGGATCGACAGGACAAGTCCCATCAGCATCACGATATGGGTCGTCTGCCCGATCGCTTCATGAAGGCGCTTCATATCCCTGCGTCCCATATACTGAGCAATGAGGACGGAACCTCCGGTCCCGAAAGCGGTGACCAGCGAGGTATGGATCATGACCATCGGATGCACCAGACTGATCGCCGTCACACTGTCCTCAGAAGAAGCGCTGATCATGGAGGTCGTCAGCAGCATGATAACATAAAGGAAAAGCTGATCCAGGACCAGCGGGATCAGCATTCCGATTATCTGTTTCGAGGTAAACTGACTGGACGCCAGAAAGTCTTCACGGGCCTTTTTTATTTCTTTCTGCATAAGACGACGGCTTATTACCTTTCCTACGCGAGATATTTGATCATCGTCAGGATATTGCTGCCGTTTTCGTAACGGTAGCTCAT
This sequence comes from Bacillota bacterium, assembly GCA_017442735.1. Lineage (GTDB taxonomy): Bacteria > Bacillota > Clostridia > Lachnospirales > Bianqueaceae > RUG760. The sequence continues at coordinate 158,867 of JAFRZE010000003.1, read as the reverse complement.
CTCTTCCATATACTGTTTGGCCAGGAAAATACCCAGGCCGCCGATCTGCCGCTCTTCGATCTCCAGCGTCACATCGGGGTCCTCTTTGGCCAGAGGATCATAGGGCACCCCCTGATCAATGAATACGATCACAAATCTGTCTGTTCCCGACAGACCACACTGTACCGTTACCGGACCGGTTTCAGGCTCGTATGCGTAACTCGCGACATTGACAAAGATCTCTTCCACCGCCAGATGCACCTGGATCTCGATCGCGGGAGAGCCTCCCGCCTCTTCCAGATTCTGGCTGATGAAACCGATGACTTTTTCCAGGTTTTCCAGCCTGGCTTCTACTGTCAATTCTTTCATCTTATTTCTCCCCTTCGGGGCCGTTATATTTCAGGCACAGCATCGTAATATCATCAAACTGATCGGCATCGGCCACAAATTCTTTGATCTTCTCAGATACTTTGGCCAGGATCCCCGCGGAATCCTCATCCTTCGCCTCATTCAGCGCTTCGATCATCCGGTCTGTTCCGAACAGGACCCGGTCTTTATTCATGGCCTCTGTCACGCCGTCCGTATAGATAAACAATCTATCTCCCGGATATAGCTGGAATTCATGTTCTTCGAACGTCAGATCATCAAAAGCGGCCACCGCCGGGCTGTGACGGTATTTGATCAGTTCGAAACTGCCGTCTTTGCGCCGGAGCGCCGGATGCTCGTGTCCCGCGTTGGATACGATGCCTTTTCCGGTGGAAATCTCGATCACCGCCAGCCAGACCGTTACGAACATACCGGCCTCATTGCCGTCCAGCAGCTGCTGATTCACGGTCTCCAGCGCTTTCGCCGGACTGTCGCCGTTTAACACCCGGTTTTTGATCAGGATCTTGGCGATCATCATGAACAGGGCTGCCGGGATCCCTTTTCCGGAAACATCCGCCATCACCAGTCCCAGATGATCCTGATCCACCAGGAAGAAATCATAGAAATCGCCGCCAACTTCCTTGGCCGGGTCCATAGACGCGTATAGATCGAATTCCTTTCGATCCGGAAAAGCCGGGAAGATATGCGGCAGCTGGCTTTCCTGGATGTCGGTCGCCATGGAAAGCTCGGCTCCCATCCTTTCCTTTTCAGCCGTTACCCGTTTGACTTCTTCCACGTACGCGACTGTCCGCTCGGATATATCCGCAAAGGACTCCGCCAGCAGCTGGACCTCATCACCGGTCCTGTAGGCGTCTTCCATATAGAACTGCGCGTCGCCGCCGTCTTTTCCAAGCGACAGGATCTTTTTCGTCATCTTTCTAAGCGGTTCCGCGATTTTTCTTCCCAGAGAGACCGAGCCGGCCAGGGTGATCAGCAGGATCGCCGTCAGCAGCACGATGATCATCGACTTGGACAGCTTGATATCCTCGCGGAAAGTTTCTGTCGCCTCCGTCTGGATCAACCGGTAGTTTTTCAGCATCTGCTGCGTCGAAAGATCCGCGGTATTCTCGGGGATGACACTGATGAGCGCCCAGCCTGTCGTGGGGATCGGGCAGCCGGCCATATAAAAGGCTTCCGATTCCATATGGACCAGGGTCACTTCCGTCTGTCCCTGCATCGCTTTCGTAACAAACTCAGCCAGTTCCGTATCCGGCGCCTGCCTCAGATCCACCGCCTCTATAGAAGGTTTCGCCTGAAGAATGCCTCTTGTCTTCGGAGAGAAGATCACCTGGCCGTTTTCATTGATGATGAACACATACTGTCCGGTCTCTTCCTGCGCGTTGATCTGTGTTTCCATATTGTTCAGGAAAAGATCCGAGCCGACGACTGCCACCAGTTCCCCGTTCTGATAGATCGGTCTGGCACAGACGGTCCCGATCCGATCCGTAAAGGAATCCTTATCGATACTGGTAAAGAAAATCTCCCCATCCGTCCCTGCCTCTGTGAACCAGACGCGGCTCGTCGGATCCATATGAACGATACTGCCATCCGAAAGAACCTTGGTAGAAGGCATATCATCCGACATCAGCAGAATACCGCTCTTCGTCCCGATAAAGCATGAACCCATGTTGGGAAAGCTTTGATACATGGAGATGAGCATATCATCCAGATTTCCGAGAAGCCCCAGTTCATCGGTCAGGGCCGGATCCGACGGATCCACCCCTTCCCTGAGGATCAGCTGTGCCGTGACCGTGCCGTCTTCCCCTGCCTTCGGCTCAGGCGGCATGATCCTTGGATACTGATCCGGATCGTCATACAGCTTCTGGGCATAGTCCCCCAGCATGGAGATCGCCTGATAATGCTCCTGGAAAACCGAATTAGCCATCGAAGCGGCCATATAGTTTTCCTTGGCCAGGCCTTCATAGATGATCCCGTGGATCGTTTCCGTAGAAGTTTTACGGATCGCTTCCGTCTGTTTCGTATTGGTCTCGGCAACAAGATCTGTCAGATTCCGGGACTGGTATTCCGTCACCACGATCCCGGCGATCAGAATCAGAATGACGGTCACAAGAACCAGGTTGAAGATCTTGCTCTCGATCCCTCCGATCACAAGTTTCCAAAATTTTCTCATTACAGTTCCTTTGAACGGGACTGAACGCTATTAATCAAACTGACTCGCGTACAGTCGGTAATAGGTTCCGTGCGCCGCCATGAGCGTATCGTGCGTTCCCTGCTCTACCACGTCACCGTGTTCCATGACGAGGATCTTGTCCGCGTTCTGGATCGTAGACAAACGGTGCGCGATGACGAAACAGGTCTTGCCCTTCATCAGCGAGCGCATGGCTTTCTGTACCTGCCGTTCCGTCGATGTATCAACATTCGAGGTCGCTTCATCGAGGATCAGCATATGCGTATTGTACAGCATCGCACGGGCGATGGTCAACAACTGTTTCTGTCCTTTACTGATATTGCCTCCATCCTCGGAGATATGCGTCTGGTAGCCCTGCGGCAGCTTCATGATGTAGTTATGGATACGCGCTGCCTTCGCGGCTGCCACCACTTCTTCCATCGTCGCGCCTTCCTTGCCGTACGCGATATTGTCATAGATCGTTCCGGCAAAGACCCAGGTATCCTGCAATACCATCGCGTAACTCTTCCTAAGGCTCTTCATAGTATAGCTCTTCTGGTCCCGTCCGTCTACCAGGATCTTCCCGGTATCCGGATCATAGAAACGCATCAGCAGATTGATCATGGTCGTTTTACCGGCGCCGGTATGGCCGACGATGGCTACCGTCTGGCCCGGTTCCGCCTTCAGATTGAAATCATGCAGGATCGTCTTGCCGGGATCATATCCGAAGTTCACATGATCCGCCTCGACGTCGCCCTTCACATCATCCAGCTCGATCGCGCCGTAGATATCGGCGATCTCCTCCGGCTGATCCAGCAGCTGGAATACCCGCTCGGAAGCGGCCAAGGCGCTGTAGATCTCGTTGATGATGTTCGCGATCTCGTTGATCGGGCCGCTGAATTTACGGCTGTACAGGATGAAGCTGGAGATCTGGCCCAGCGATACGATCCCGAACATGTACATGATGGCGCCACCCATGCCGATCGCCGCCAGGCCGATATTATTCAGCATACCGACCGTCGGACCCATGGTCATACCCATGCCGTCCGCCGCGTTATAGGCGTCCGCCGCCTGATGATTGATACGGCTGAAATTCTCACAGACCTGCTTTTCATGCGCGTAGGCCAGGATCGTCTTCTGTCCCGAGAACATCTCCTCGGTAAAGCCGTTCATCTGACCATAGGCGGCACTTCTCTTGGAGTACAGCGGCCTGGTTTTCTTTCCGCGATATTTGGTGAAAAGGATCGAAGCCGGGATCGTAAAGGCCATGCAGGCCACCAGCGGAAGCGAGATCGTACACATCATGATAAAGCTTCCCACTACCGTCACAAGGCTGGTGACGATCTGCACGACATCCGCGGAAAGGGACATCGTCACGACATCGATATCGTAGGAGACACGGCTGATAATATCACCGGCCAGATTCTTATCGAAATAGCCGACCGGCAGTTTCTGCAGCTTGGCGAAAACATCCCGTCGCATATTGCGGGCGATCTTCCGGCCGACCCGCATCATACCGATACTGACCAGGAAATTCAGCAGCGAGCCGCCGACATAGAACGCCAGCATCAAAAGCGCGTAGTGAACGACCAGCGGCATCTCGACCATCCCTTTGCCGGCGCTGGCCGCGTCGATCGCCTTACCGGCGAAGTTCGGTCCCATCAGGTTGCCCAGGTTGCTGAGGAACGTAGCCAGGATCAACAGGAGGACCACATACTTGTATACCATCAGATAGCTGAGGATACGCTTCAGGGCGCCTTTCGCGTCCTTCGGTTTTTCCTTCTTTCCACGATCACCTCTTGGCGGCATCAGCTCTGTCCTCCTTTCACTGTTTCTATTTGTGAAGCCGCGAGACCGCTTTCCATTTGAATTTCGTAGATGGAACGGTAATCCGGGCAGGACTCCAGAAGTTCCTGATGGGTACCGTAGCCGATCACTCGTCCGTTATCCATCACCAGGATCTTCGTCATATTCATAATGCTTGAAACACGCTGTGCAATCATGATCGTCGTAGAGTCCTTATGATGCGCATTAATGGCTTTTCTCATCGATGCATCGGTCTTATAGTCCAGCGCGCTGGAGCTGTCATCCAGGATCAGGATCTCCGGATCGTTCGCGAGGGCTCTGGCGACCAGCAGCCGCTGCTTCTGACCGCCGGAAAGGTTCGCGCCTTTGATAGCGGCCTCATGCTCCAGCCCGTCATCCAGTCCGTCGATATATTCGGCGGCCATGGCATCCTCCACCGCCTGCCGGATCTGTTCTTCGGAAAGCCCCCGGCCGAAGTTGATATTCTCTCTCAGCGTATCCTGGAAGATCGTATCATTCTGGAAGACAACGCCGAATTTCCTTCGCAGTTCATCCCGGTCATAAGTCCTGACATCCCGGCCGTCCACATAGACCGCGCCGCTGCAGCCGGTCTTCGGATCGACATCGTAGAACCGCATCAGCAGATTGATGATGGTCGTCTTGCCGCAGCCGGTCGGTCCGATGATACCGAGCGATTCGCCCTTCCGGATCTCAAAGCTGACATCCGTGAGCGCCATCTCCCTCTCCCCGCCGGCAAATTCGGCGGCCTGCTCGGAGATCTTAAAATCCGCTTTTCCTTTTTCCAGGGAAATGGTCTCCGGCGGTTCCTCGCCGGATTCATAAGTAAAGGTCACATGTTCGAACCGGATGAATTCATCGCCCGAAGGCTTTTCGACTTCATCCTCGGAAAGGATGGTCTGATCGATCTCGGTCTGCAGGACCAGGTCGATACGGTTCGCGCTGGCGCTCGCACGGGAGATCGACATGAAGATACGGTTCAGTCCCATGACGCCCATGGTGATCATGTTGAAATAGGTAAGGAAAGCCAGGATGACGCCGGGCTGCATCTCGCCCGCGTTCACTCGTCTGGCGCCGATAATGATGACCAGGACCAGACCGATATTCAGACTCATCTGCATAAAAGGCCACGGGATCGCCATGATCTGACTGGCATGGATATCGCTTTTCATCATTGCGTCATTCGCTTCGCCGAAACGACGGATCTCATAATCCGACTTGGAAAGCGCCTTGACGACGCGGATACCCGTGATATTCTCACGCATGATCCGTACGACCGTATCCAGTCGCTGCTGTACTTTGGTAAAGAGCGGGATACCGTGAGAAGATACATACAGGACCACCGCCAGCAGAAACGGGATCATCAGGATAAGGATCAGCGACAGTTTCCAGTCCATCGTAAGGGTAAAGAACACACCGCCGACCAGCATGATCGGTGCGCGCACACAGAGCGTCTGGAACTGCTGGACGGCCTGCTGCACATTATAGCTGTCCGATGTCATCCGGCTGATCAGACTCGGAAGGCCAAAGCCGTCGAACTGTTTGCCGGAAAGATTGGCCGTCTTCTCAAAAAGCGCCTGCCGGACGTCATAGCTGACATTATGCGCGTTGAAGATCGCGCGCCGGTTGGCCTGTACGTTGAAGGTCCGGCAAAGGACGGCCGCGACGAACATCAGAAGGCCCCAGGCAATGACCAGCGTCAGGTTTTTGGAGGGGACTACATGGTCCACCATGTGTTCCAGGATATAAGGAAGGAGCAGTTCACTGGCTGTCCCGAGGAACTTCAGGAAGATCGCCAGCCAGAAAGCGCCCATATAGGGCTTGATGCTGCGGATCAGCAGTTTCATGCGTTTACCTCCTTTCCGGACGTCTTTTGTCCTTCTTTCACCAGTTTCAGCGCGTTCTGATAGAGAAGATCGGAAAGCCGCGCCACTTCTCTGCGGTCTTCTTCCGAAAGACCGTCGAGCAGATGCTCATGAAAGATGTTGTAGGATTCGTGGATCTGCGGATAGATCGCCCGAGCCTTTTCGGTCGGATAGACCAGCCGTACTCTGGCGTCCTGACTGGAGATCTTGCGTTCGATATAGCCCTTCTCCTCCAGTCTGGCCAGATGATGCGCGACCGTCGTCTTATCGAGACAGACTTTTTCCACTAAAAACTCCTGGCTGCACCCTTCATTTCGGCAGATATGTCCGAGAAGAAGGGTGAGGCCAGGATGTAAGTCAAGATTGTTCATTTGCTGACGCCGGAAAATATCGAAACATCTTCCGACGCGAAGGATATTGCCAAGTTCGCTGTGCTGCATGTTGTCAGGCTCACTTTCATCATTTGAATTAACCTGACATATTATACCGCATTTAGTTGCTGAATGCAACTAAAATAGTTGTAAATAGCAACGTTTTTTCCATTCAGTCCGCACAGCCGCACAGGAACAGTTTGTCTGAGGAAGGTCCCGCGAACACTTCCCTCTTTCCGACGGTCTCTGTCCATTTGTCTCTGGTCCCGTCAGCACGCAGGATCAATTCTTTGGAAGGATCCCAGTAACAGAAAGCTCTATCGGGAATGGTCACCGAAACGGTCCGTTTCTCACCCGGCGCAAGGTCTTCCAGCCGGACAAACCCGCAAAGCTGCTTTTTCGCCATCTGGATCCCTTCCGGTACTGCTCCCGCGCCCAGATAGATCTGAACGATCTCCGTACCGGAGGCCTTGCCGGTATTGGTCACAGATAAGGTGACGGTCCTTCCGTCGACCGCAAGGTCAGAATAGGAAAATTCGGTATAGCTCAGTCCATGACCGAACGAATACAGCGGTTTCACATCCTGCTGATCATACCACCGATAACCGCAGAAAATACCTTCATCATAATCGACATACTGCTTTCCGTCTTTCCAGTACCCAAGGTACCGTCTCTCCCTGTGCTCCTGTGTATCTGTCACCAGTGTATCAGAATCTTTTTTCGGGATCGTCAGCGGCATCTTGCCGGACGGATTCGTGATGCCAAGCAGGATCTCTGCCGCGGCCTGACCGCCTTCCTGTCCGGGGAACCAGACATTCAGCAGCGCATCCGCCATTTCTTCCGCCTCGCCCAGCGCGTAGAGCTGACCGTTGTTATGAACAATGATCAGTTTCGCTTCCGGCTGCATCACATCCTTCACCGCCCGAAGCAGTTTCATCTGATCCGCGGGGATCTCCATGGATGGCAGGTTGCTTCCAAGACCCGCGAACATGACATGTTCTCCCATCGCGGGGAAATGATAATCTTCGGTCAGGAAAAAGACGACTTTTTCGGCTCTCGCGGCGATTTCCAGGGCTTCATCCCAGTCAGCTTTCCGCTTCTTTGGGGTGATCCAGGAAAGACGAATCTGCAGATCTTTCTGCTTCAGGACCGCGTTGGCACAGATACGGATCGGATACGCTTTACCCGCTTCAAGATACAGGTTGGAACCGTGGATCTCCATGCCTTCCTCCGTCGCGCACAGAGAACCCCAGGGCCACTGAGCGCCTTCCCGAAGTTCGGTGGAGCCGATCGTCTCATACTTATCTTCCCGTTTGATACGGAAAACGGTATTACCTCCGATCGCCTGCAGGATCAGGGTATACTCACCGTTCTCCGGAACGGTCAGGAAACTGTCCCAGGTATAGGCGCTGCCCTTCACAAAAGCCGTACCGTCTCCCGCGTTTTTATAGTTCTGATTGATCTTCCCGTCCGAAGTGCCGACGGTAAAATCGATCTTCTCATCCACGCCACAGAAACTGCCGGTCTCATACCCTGCCATACCGCCTACAAGCGGACTTCCCAGATTCGGAATAAAGTCGATCGGCTCATCTTCCTCATCATCGGACGAGGCGACGCCCTTGAATTCCTTGCCGCCTCCGCCCATCATAGCGGCCATATCCTCCGGCGGCTGTTCTTTCTCCTTTTCTTTTTTCGCCAGGATCATCGCCAGGAACGGCGAGATCTCCGCGTTACTCTCATCGACTCCGTAGGTTCTTACAAGACCGTGTTCGGTCATCGCTTCATCCTGCCAGAAGGCCTCCGCCGGGATCGTCTCTCCGAAAAAGTCCAGACCGACCGCGGAAAGCACGTTGGCATCTTTTCCGGCCAGGCGCTTCAGCTCCTGTGCCGGCGCTTTCATCCGGGAGATCCGCCCGTAGCTTCTTTCCTGACCGGATCCGGACAGCAGTTTCACCGCTCCCAGTCCGATCATCGCGACAGACTGATCGTTGGTATAATCATCCGGACGAAGCGGCAGCACTTCGTTTTCGTTTTTCAACAGGACGGCGCCTTTCCTGGCGATCTCCAGACAGATCTTCGCGTTATCATTCAGAAGACCGGCCTTCACACAGTCGGTATAGCGATCTTTCATCCGGATCGGTTCCGTGCGTCCTTTTTCTTCTTTGACCTTTCCGTTTTCATCCAGTTCTACCAGGGAAAGATAGCCGGCCATCCCGAAGCCGTAAAGCACATGCGCCGCGGCCGCATTCACGTCATCCCAATCAAGTCGCCCTTTTTCTATGCCTTTCAGGATCCGTTCATTGGAATTATACGCACCGTTCGGCATCTCCATGTCCATGCCTTTGGCGGTCGTAAGGCCGTGATTGGCGCCCCAGTCCGACATGACATAGCCCTGATAGCCCCACATATCCCTCAGGACCTTTTTCTGCGCGTAGACGTTCGCAGAAGAATAAGCCCCGTTGAACTTGTTATAGCAGCACATGAAGGCCCCGGCGCGGCCTTCCTTCGCCGCCGCCTCAAACGGCGGGAAAACGATCTCGTGCAGCGTCTGCTCATCCACCAGCTGATCCGCCGCGTTCTGCATGTCGGTACCGATCGAGGCAACGCCGAAATGCTTTAATGTCGCGACAGCTCCCTGGTCCTGGATCCCTTTTGTCTCCGGGACCGCCAGCGAAGTCACAAGAAAAGGGTCTTCTCCCAGCATGTCCTTATCCCGTCCGAACTGCGGTACACGGACCACGTCATATTGAGAACCCAGCTGCGTATTGCCGGAGATCGCATAGTTTTCACTTCCCTCGACCTTGCCGTAGCGGTAGGCCAGTTCCGGATCCCAGGAGGATGCCAGCATTTCCTGTACCGGCAGACCGGTCGTTTCATAGACGGAAGTTACACCGGCCGGCCCGTCATACATCCGGATCTCCGGCACGCCCAGGCGCGCGATCCCCGGCAGATATCCGGCGTTGGCCACCTGCATGCCTTCCGGATTCTGATGTCCGTGACAAAGATCCAGCTTTTCCTCCTCTGTCATGGCTTCCAGAAGCGCCTTGACCTTTCGGCTCAGGATCTCATCGGATTCCTTTTTCAGATCAGAAAGCTCGATATATTTCGGATATTTCATTGCCCTTCCTCCTGTGTGTTATAAAGATAAATCGATCACGATCTGTCCGCCCTCTTCCGGGAACGCTTCGATCTCACTTCTCGGGATGCGGTAACCTTCTTCCTTTCCGGTCGGTTCTTCTTTTTCTCCGAGCTGGTAGACTACCGTGACCGGTTTTCCCGCGAAGACGAAACGTACGGAAGCCTTCCCTTCCTGGTCGAACTGTTCTTTCTGCAGCTGGGGCTTCAGGATCAGATCGCCCAGGTTCGACTGGATGCCGTACTGTTCCCGTAAGACGGTCATCAGATACCAGCTGGCGGACCCGGAAAGATAATGATACACGCCTCTTCCCGTCTGATCGAAATATTCCGGAAGCCCCGGATAGATCCGGCTCTTCTCAAAGTCGAGCGCCTGATCGGACAAAGCCTTCAGGACCTTATATCCTTCTTTCGCGAATCCGCGCGTGTAAAGCGCGTTCGCGTACATGACCGCCATATGGGAAAAGACCGCGCCGTTTTCCTTCTCTCCGTAGGCAAAGCCGAACATACGTCCCATATCCATCTTCAGCTCATGGAAATCCGTGTTCAGGCGATAACCGCCGTTTTCCGGATCATACAGGTATCGGTCGGCGTTCTCACAGATCGACCGGATCTGATCCTCCGTCGCGATGCCCGACATGATCGCGAATACCTGCCCGGTCAGCATCATCCGGACGTTTTCTTCACCCTTATCGTCTGTGAATGTGCCTTCGACTCTCCTGGCGTGATCATCATAGTAACTGTTGTACCAGCCTTCCGGAAGCCATTCCTCTTTTCGAAGATGTTCTTCCATCGAAACTGCCTTTATCTCGAGATCTTCGATCAGCTCTTCCACCGGTACCTGGATCTGGTATCCGCTGACGGTATGCGCGCAGTTTCTGGTATAGGTCAGAAGCTGCATCTCCTTGTCTTTCGGATTCAGATAGAACCTCGGATCCTTATGCAGAAGCATCGTCATCTCCTGCAGCATTGTGACTTCTTCTATACCCTTCTTTTCTTTCAGCAGTTTCAGCAGCTGCGCCAGAGCGCGCAGATTGCCCGCGTAGGCAAAGGTGAACGCCACGCTCTCTCCGTTCCTGGATGCCATATCCAGCGCGTCATTCCAGTCCGCTCCGCGAAGCAAAATGTTGCCATGTTCCCCGACCTCGTAAAACGCGCAGAGATTCTGGACCAGCAGATGCTCCAGGATGGTTCCCTTATACAGTTTTCCTTCCGCGTCCAGCTGATTGGAGCCCTGCTCCGGCACCCATTCGTCGTCGGAAGCGAATCCCCGGACCGCCATCGCGTCTTTGAAATACGGGGCTTCTTCCAGCAGAACATCCAGATCACCGCTCTGATCGATATACAGTTTTGTCGTCATCAGCGGCCAGTAGGCGTGATCCATCCACACGCGGCTGATCCCGTTGCGGTCCGCGATAAACTCTCCCTGTCCGTCTCCGATGATCGTCGCGTTGGTGCCGTCTATCCGAACACCGCCGTAATTGGAAACGATCATGGAACGGACTTCGCCGGGATCCATCAGTACGAGAGACAGGCAGTCCTGCCAGAGATCCCGCCAGCCTCTTCCGCCCCGGCCGTAGTCATGATGCGGCAGGAAGGAGCATCCGAAAATGCGTCTTAAGATCGGCTGAAAACTCACCCATCTCATCCAGCGGTCGAAATCCGGCTTCCCGCTCTGATAGCGGATATTGACTTTGTCCTGCCAGTAGGCTTTCGTCTCCTCCAGCGCTGCCATGGCCTTTTCCGCGTTCCCGAACTGTTCGATCTTTTCGCTGATCTTCTCCGGATCCTCCTCGATTCCGGCCATCACGATATACGAGACGGCGGTATTCGGAGAAAGCGTCACCGGCGCGAACCGAAGTCCTCCGACCGCTTCCGTTCCGGCAAGATTCTCTCCTTCTTCCACACAGGGCAGATCCTCATAGACCGCTCTCGGACGAGTGAATGTCCCTCCTTCTCCGATAAAACTCTGCACCGTGGGATAAAAGCCGACCGGCGCCTCTCCATCTTCCATGGTCCCCTGCACATAATAGGTCAGGCGGTTCAGCTGGTGCCCACGTTCATCAAAGGACATGGTGGGTTTCACCTCCACTCCGTACGTGCCTGTATGGATCCGGTGCAGCATGGAGGTCACGTTCCGGTGATCCCGGATATTGTCAGCGCTGCGCCCGTAGATCGGGATCGCCGCGACGAGGTCGAATGTGAGAGGCTTTTCAGAGGTGTTGAACAGCCGGACGATATGGATCTCAGCGTTGTCCCTGACCGGGATAAAGGAAGTCACTTCGCCTGCGATCCCAAGCCCGGGTGCGAATCTCTTCAGATTCTGCCACATCAATCCTGCGGTCCGTTCGGAATCTTCCTGTTCTTTCGTAAAGCGCTCCGCTTCCTGCTTCGCGGAAGCGCCTGTCAGCGACCAGACTTTCATCTCATCCGCCTGGTCCTGGATCCGGATCCAGAAATTGCGTGTCGACCGGTCGTTATGAAGGTTCTCGGAACTCGTCGGTGAAAGCAGGAAACTGTTCTGTGTGATCTTCGCGTCCCCGCCGAGCAGCGGCGTGACGGATGATTTCAGTCCGACTTCCGAGGCCAGCGGAAAATAAAGATAGCTGATCTCTTCCGGGCGACGGATCCTGAAATCAGCTTGGTCATTCAAAAAACTCATTCGGTTGTTCATGGCTGCAGCCTCCTTACGAAACGCATTCAGTATGTTTTAGTTTAGCATAACAAAAAAGAAACCGCAAGAGCCGCGAGGTTTGGCAGAGAGATGACTTGCAAGTTTCCCGCGCCTGTGTCATAATGGATCATCTTGTTTTTTAATAAGGAGACGAAAATGATCCTCGAAAAGAATTTTCTCAGTGAACTTTTGGGCATCGGTTTATCCTCCGGCGCAGACTTCGCGGAAGTTTTCGCGGAGAATACCCTACAGTCCCAGATGACGCTGACCGGCGGATCGGTCGAAGAGATCGCAGACCGCAGGATCGCCGGTGTCGGAATCCGGCTGCTGAAAGGCACCCAGAGCGTCTATGCTTCCACCTCGGATATGAGCCGGGAAGGCCTGATCCGCTGTGCGAAAGGCGCGGCTGAAGCCATGGGAGAGCTGAAAGACCAGCCCTCTGTCACATTGACCGAACGCATTTTCCCTGATATCCACGGGATTCGGATCGTTCCTTCTTCCGTAAAGGGATCCGATCAGGCCGCGCTGCTGCACCGCGCCTACGAGAGCGCTTCGAAGTACAGCAAGGAGATCGTTCAGGTACAGAGCAAACTGCTGACTTTTGACAGGAATATCCTGATCGCGAATACGGAAGGCCTTCTTACCGAAGACCGCCAGATCCGTACGCGTCTTTCCGTCAACGCGGTAGCTTCCAACGGTTCGGAGAACCAGTCCGGTTCCTGCGCTCCCGGCGCCCGGATGGGTATGGAACTGTATGAGGCCAAAACACCCGAATATGCCGGTGAAGAAGCGGCTCGTCAGGCTGTGACCATGCTCCACGCCGGTTACTGCTCCGCCGGCAACATGGCTGTCGCCATCGAGAACGGATTCGGCGGCGTCATTTTCCATGAAGCCTGCGGTCATTCTCTTGAAGCTACTTCGGTCGCGACCGGAAGAAGCCAGTTCTGCGGCAAGCTCGGTCAGATGATCGCCTCTCCCATCGTGACAGCGATCGATGACGGAACGGAACCGAATTCCTGGGGCTCCAACAACATCGATGATGAAGGCCATCCTACTCAGAAACTCGTGCTCATCGAAAACGGTGTTCTGAAGAATTACCTCATCGATCGTCTCGGCTCCCGCCGTATGGGCATGCCGGCCACCGGCTGCGGCCGACGAGAGAATTATCACTATGAGCCGACTTCCCGTATGAGCAACACCTATATCGCTCCCGGTAATGATGATCGCGATGAGATCATCGGTACGATGGACTACGGTCTCTATGCTGCTGCCATGGGCGGCGGTTCGGTCAACCCGGTCACCGGCGAATTCAACTTTGCCGTCCGCGAAGCCTATATGGTCCGTGACGGAAAGATCGCCGAGCCTGTCCGCGGCGCGACGCTGATCGGCAAAGGTTCCGAGATCCTTCCGAAGATCGACCGCGTCAGCAACAATCTGGACAGTGCCCAGGGCATGTGCGGATCCAAATCCGGTTCCATCCCCACGAATGTCGGACAGCCTCTGATCCGTGTATCCAGCATCACGGTCGGCGGACGTTAAGGAGAAGGAGGATCAGACGATGAATTTTGATGAATTTAAAAACGCAGTCGTAGAAGCGGCGAAAAAGGCCGGTCTTTTTGAGTACGAACTATACTACATGGAAGAATCTTCTCAGTCGGTCGCTTCCATGGCCGGCGCGATCGAAGAGTTTTCCAGCGACGTGACCGGCGGCGCCAGCTTCCGCTGTAAAGTCGGCGGGAAGATGGGCTACTGCTCCACGGAACTTTTTTCCGCGCATGAGGCTGTCCGCCTGGTAGAAAAAGCCATCGAAAACGCTGCCACCATCGAGACCGAAGATGAAACGATCATCTTCGCCGGCAGTCCTTCCTACCGTGAGATCACGCCCAAGGAAACGGCCCTTTCCTCCATGGCGGAGATGTCCAAACTCGCGCTTAGTCTTTATGAAGCCGCTGTCAAGGTGGATGAGCGCGTCCAGAAGAGTTCTCAGGGTCAGGTCGGACAGGCGACCACCAGGATCCGTCTGGTGAATTCCGCCGGTCTGGATCTTTCTTCTGAAAGCAACCAGCAGATCGCTTTCCAGAGCGCTGTCGTACGCTCCGGTGACGAGCAGTTCAACAGCTTTGAAAAGGGAGACGGTCCCTTCGACAAGCTCGATGTGGAAGAACTCGCGAAAAAGTCCGTAGGCAAAGCCCTCGACAAGATCAACGGCGCTCCGGTGCCTTCCGGCAGCTATCCTGTCGTTTTTGACCACAATGCTTTCTCTTCTATGCTCTCCGCATTCTCGGGGATCTTCTCCGCCAAGAACGCTCAGCAGGGCATGTCACTGCTTGCGGGAAAAGAAGGTCAGACGATCGCTTCCGACATCGTCACGCTGGTCGACGATCCCTTCTATAAGGACCATGAATCCGCTTTCGACGGCGAAGGCGTGGCTACCTTCAAGAAGAACCTGATCGAAAACGGTGTCTTCCTCACCCTGCTCTATAACCTGCAGACCGCGAAAAAAGCCGGCTGCGAGACCACCGGCAACGCCAGCCGCGCCAGTTACTTCGCGCCGGTCGAGATCGCTCCGTTCAACCTGTACCTCGTACCCGGCAGCGATGCCCCGGAAGCGCTCTATCAGAAAGCTGATTCCGACAGCGAAGGTGTGGCCCTTCTGATCACGGATCTGGCCGGCCTGCACGCGGGCCTCAACCCGATCACCGGCGACTTCTCCCTGATGGCCAGCGGCTATCGTCTGGAAGACGGGAAGAAAACCACGTTCGTGAACGGTATCACCGTCTCCGGCAACTTCTTTGACCTGCTGAAGAAGATCGAGATGATCGGAAGCGACCTTGACTTCGGTATGTCCTTCGGACATGGCCGGATCGGTTCTCCCAGCATCTATGTAGGCAAGCTGTCTGTCGCCGGAAAATAACAGAAGATTATCATACAGCAAAAAACTTCGGAGGTTTTATCCCCCGAAGTTTTTTCTTTATGCACAACCTTTTAGTTTCTTGTAGCCTGCTTAAGCAGCTTGTCTTGTCAAAAAGGCTTACTGCCGGATGTCGATGCCGTTCTGCAGCTGATATTCCCAGCTCCCCAGATCCAGGTACATATAGGGCAGCATATCCTCGCTCACCAGGTAGCCAAGGTGGACCGTGACACTCTCTCCTGCCGGAATCAACGGGACGTAGTTGCCGCCGTCACCGACTGCAGTCGAAGAAAAGTCATAATACTGCATCGTGCACTGCTGTCCCCACGGTTTATCGAACTGTGTACGGACAAAACCGAAATCTCCCTGGAAGAGGTCACCGCAGTTATACGTGATGCCGTTCAGGTAGACGCCGGCTTCTTCGGTCAATGAATTTCCGTCGATCTGATCAAATCCGTTCGTCTGCAGATATAGTCTTACCGTTCCATAGACAGGTACGTTCTCCAGATCCACATCGCCGGTATTGGTAAGCGTCATCGTAACATACAGGAGTTTGGTATCTACGGTCGTTTCAAATACCTCTTCCTGTGTCGTGTTGATTCCGTCTCCTCTCGTGAAGAAATGAAGCTCTGCCGGAAGCAGGGAGCCATCCTCATCGATAAAGTCCGCGATCGGTCTGTCATCACGAATATAATCCGGATCCAGTACGGCAACGTCGCTGCATATTTTCACTTTATCTACACAGTAGAAAAGTTCGTCTGTATCGACCCACTCGTCATCGACGATCACCGAAGTCACCATGGAAAAGCTTTCGCCTACCGTATGGATCTTGCCTTCCGGCATCAACGCGTACTGAGTTGCCATCGCATCCAGATAAGTGGGAGAATCATAAGCCCTGACTTTTTCCATCTCACGGATCATGTCGTTCCATGTTCTCATTCCCTCTGTCCTGACAGTTTCCCCGTTTCCCTCCAGGGATAGTTCCGAGGCTACCCTGATCGCATCCTCTTTAGACAGGCCATTGACCATCATGGTCACGATCTTCAGCTGATCCGGGAAGAAGAGGTACAGCCTCTGGTTGTACCCTCCGCCCGCAACTTTGGTATAAACTGCGGCTTGTGCCCTGGATTCAAACACTTCACTCTCCAGTATATCTGTCAGGTGCATCAGCTGATCAGGATCTCCTTCATCGTAGAGGTAACCAATAGCCAGTACGGCTCGTCCGTCTCTGGAAGAAAGCTGATAAGGGCTGCTTTGTTCCATCCCTTCCGGGATATAGCCAAAGACAAAATTCGTGCCTTCCATTTCCTCTGGGATCGCACGGACAGTTTCCTCCTTTGGCTGTTCGTCCGGTTGATCCTGTGTACTCACCTCAGCCGTGGTGCTTTCTTCGGCCTTCTCTTCATCCACCACCTCCACATCAAGGCCATAATTGCCCTGTTGCTCCAACCGCAGCTGGTAGATCTTTGTCCCGGCATAAGCCACGGTTCCTGTCGCAAGAATGCCCAGTACGACTACAGCCGCGATCTTCCACGCGCTCCAGGTCTTCCGCGAAGAACGGTACGGCCTCTCCTTAACTTTACGGTTTCTGGCCAGGTCGATCTGTTTCTTTGTTTCGGCCTCGACCATCTCGTGAATTCCGTCCGGGATGGACGGATATTCGTTTTTGATATCTTCGATCTTCATTTGATCATACCTCCAGTCCTATCAGGTCTTCTTTGAGTTTCGCTCTTGCCCTGTACAGACGTTTTCGGACCGCGCCTTCAGAGATTCCAAGCACTTCCGCGATCTGGCGGGTGGTATAATCCTCCACATAGAATAGGATCACGGGTACTCGGAGCTCTTCCTCCAGGCGGCTGATGGCCCAGTAAAGCTCACTGTACTCTTCCCTGTTCGTATCCGGTACCTCGGGTACTGTTTCCAGAGAAACGACATGGCTCTTCCTGCGCCGCTGATCATAGCATTCGTTGATCAGAATCCGTATCAGCCAGGTTCTCGCAAACCGGTCCTCCTGCAGTGAGTCCAGCTTTGAGAAGGCTCTGGCAATCGATTCCTGGATCGCATCCGCGGCGTCCTCGCTATTCTGCAGAATAGCAAAGGCTGTGCGGTACATCGTATTCTCCGATGATATGATCAGCTTTCCTAACTTCTCATATGTCAAGTGCGTCCCCCCTTTCTCGTTTGATACCTATTAGACGAACCGGCATGGTCAAATGTTCCCGGGAAAGTATTATTTTGACTAAATTTTGTTAAAAAGATAGGACCAAATCACTCCTCTTATAGATGATAGAGTTTTTCATTTCTCTGTCTTCTATAAGAGGAGCATATCATATTTGCTGCAGTTCCTTTTTGCTCTCTATAGCAAGATTCTTCTGTTTTTGGAACCGGCCTTGCTACGGATGCCTTGACCAATAGCAAGGTGGCCTTTCTTTTAGAACATACCTTGCTACCTGTATAGCAAGATTCTTCTGTTTTCGGAGCCCACCTTGCTACGGATGCCTTGGCCAATAGCAAGGCGGCCGGTCTTTTTGAACACACCTTGCTACCTGTATAGCAAGATTCCTCTGTTTTCGGAGCTCACCTTGCTACGGATGCCTCGGACAATAGCAAGGTGGCCGGTCTTTTTGAACATACCTTGCTACCTGTATAGCAAGATTCTTCTGTTTTCGGAGCCCACCTTGCTAATCGATACCTTAGATAACAGAATGGTTAAAAAGGAGCCATATCAAATGATATAGCTCCTTTGCCAAAATCAGGTCCTCTAGAGAGAAATCCCTGTAAAAAGCAATTATGTGAGTCTTTTGGGGCGGATAAGAAAAAACATAAGAATAGACCCAAATCTCGTTTCATTCCTTCGGCAGCAGGCGGCGGATCACATTGATGCTGTTCTGTACGTCCAGGATCCCCTGGAGCGCCAGCTCGTGTTCCCACATCCACTGCAGCAGGATCTCTCCCGCTTCTTTGACCCCGGCAAGTTCCTTTTCCTCTAATTTCCCGAAAAGCGCCAGCAGTCTTTCCAGATATTCCGTATACAGCCGAAGTTCCTCGGCCTCCGGGACATCTCCCATCTCGCCGGCGGCCTCCAAAAGGATCCCGGTGGCTTTCAGGACTTTTTCCTTTTCAACGGGTTTCAATTCTCCCTGATAAACCTTCATCGGATCATCGTAGAGATGGCAGGATTCGGAAAGAATCTCCATTGCTTCCCGTACCTTCTGCCCGCCTTTTCCAAACGCAGCGCTGTAATACTCCTCGGCCAGCTTTTCATAGTCCGCCTTCTCATCCCAGAGGGCCGCCGCCATCGCGAGGAACGGCATTGCCGTGGGATAGAAGACGCGCTGGATCTGGCAGCTGACCATGCCTTCCAGACCGATCGTATGAAGATCCTTCATATCCTGGAACAGGTTCTTCGCGCATTTCTCATAGCCGATATCGCCTACATGAGCCCACATCAGATGATAGTCAAAGTCAAACGAATCGCCTTTGAATTCTTTCTGCCAGCGCCGCAGATGCTCGATATTCTGCGCCAGCGAACGCGGCATCTTCAGATGATTGCGCTCATAAGCCGGGATCTGTCCGTCAAAGGTCAGAAAGTCACTGTAATTCTTGCCATACTCACGCGTGATCGGGGCAAACATCAGGATAAACCGATCCGGATTCTCGATCTTTTCTGTCTTGGGCTCCCAGAGAAGATCCACATAGATCAGAAAGACGACTTTCGTCTGAAGGCCTTCCGCACTCATCTTACGGTCCAGTTCGTTCAGCATCAGTAGATACCAGTCAGCCGGAAGCCTCTTCTGACATTCGGGACACTCGCAGTGATTGTTCGACCCGTCGGCCAGCCAGAAGTGGACGACGTCCACCTGGGGATTGGCTTTCGCGTAGGCCGTGATCGCGTCCGTGATCTTCTCACGCACCTTCTCCTGAGAATAGCAGAGATTCGTATTCAACGGCACGCCGCCCCACATCTCCCGCTTACCGTTTACCTCCGCCAGGATGGAGATCTGTTCTTCCGTCAGCGGTTTCTGCTGGGTGAACCAGCCGGAACCGTCGATCCCGAACGGCTCACAGGTCCAGCCATGGCCGACCTTGTGATAGCACAGTCCGCGCTTTTTGATCTCTGTCTCCAAAGACGCCGTCATTCCTTCCGAAATCCATCTGGCTTCCTGTGCGGAGCGGCCTTCCGGTTTCAGTACTGTACTGCCTCGGTGCTCATACCAACGGACGAAGAACTCCGTCGGTACCTGGAACTGGACAAAATACTCGTTCATGCCGACTTTTGGCAGAAAATCGATCATATCCAGGATATTGTCATAACTGTCCGCCCCTTCGATACACACCCCGCGGTGTGGATAGGACGCAGTCTCCTTTACATGAACCGAAAGATCCCAATCCGTTCTTTCCGGAATCTTCTCTCCGCTTTTTCCCGGACGGACGAACCGGCACCCGGCCTCTTTCAGGAAGCGGTAAACTGCGATCAGGACGGAACGTGGATTGGAACCGGTGATCACACCGGAAAGATTCTCCACATCGATCTGAATCGTGTCGATGGCCGGATCTTCAGAGATTTCAAACGAAGGATCCATACCTACCCAGAGAATGTCTTTCATCTCCGGAAAATAAGGGCCTTCCAGAATATCGATCGAAAACTCCGAATCCATTTCAAGAAGGATCCGTTTCAGTTCACTGACCGCAAAAGCGATCGTCTTCTCACTGCCAAGCTGTCCTACATGCAGAACTTTCATCGTTTTCCTCCTTAATCATTGCCGGAATGACGTCAGTCATTACGTACGCCACTGATACTCTTGATCCACTTTCCGCTCTTCAGGCGGAAGAAACACCAGACACATTTCAGGACCTGGTCGATCTTCATAAAGAAATAAATCCAGAACGCCGGCAGGTGCAGATAAAGCCCGGCCAGGATGCCAAGCGGCACCGAAGCGATCCACAGGAACAGTACATCGCCGAGCATCAGGAATCTGGTATCTCCGCCGCCCCGGAGCACACCCTTCGTAAGGATGTTATTGGTCGACTGGAATACCAGGATCAGCGCGATCGCATTCATCAGCTGCCTGGCGATCCCGATCGTCTCTTCGGTAATATTGTACATGCCGATGACCGGTTCACGGATCAGCAGAACGACCAGGGCTGAGATAATACCCAGTGCCGCGCCGGCAAATGTGAAGGAATAGCCCTCCTTCTGGGCTTTCTCGACATCGCCGGCCCCCAGGGTATGGCCAGTCATGATACAACTGGCCTGCGATATACCCTGTGTCAGGACTGTCGTCAGCTGCTGCGTGACTGTCGTGATCGAGTTGGCAGAAACAAAGGAAGAACCGATCCGACCCATGATCATCGCGACAGCCGTATTGCCGAAGGCCATCAGCGAGTCGCTGATCAATACCGGGATCGAGATCTTCAGGTATTCGCTGACCAGATCCGAGCATTTCGAGAAAATATCGCGGATCCTGTAGCGAACCTCTTTCTGTTTGAAGAAGAAATATGTCAGAACGATCGAACACTCGATAAAACGTGCGATCAGGGTACCGAGCGCGGCACCGGCCACTTCCATGCGCGGCGCGCCGAGATGACCGAAAATGAAGACCCAGTTGAAGAATACGTTGGAGAAGAAACCTACGATCGAACAGATCATCGGAATCTTCGCCTTTCCGATGCTTCGAAGCACCAGGGTGACGTCAAGCAGCGTTCCCAGAAGCAGGAAGGTCGGCACTGACCACTGAAGATACTTCGTACCTTCCCGGATGACATCGGGATCCGGAGTATACATCCGGATAATGCCGCCGGGAATAAGGATGGAAAGCACCATAAACAGCAGACCAAAGCCGATACAAAGCCTCAGCATGATCGTGATCGCCTTTTTCAGAGAGACCATATCCTTCATGCCATAGTAACGGGAAACGAGCACGGATGCGCCCATGCCGATCCCCATGCAGGCGATATGATAGATCGTGATGAACTGGTTCGCCAGCGCTGTCGCGGAGATAGCCACCTCGCCCAAGGTACCGACCATGATCGTATCCATCATATTGACGCCGATTGTGATCATGCTCTGCAGGGCGATGGGAACCGCAATCACCGCCATCCGTTTATAGAAATCCTTTGTTCCCAAATATTCTTTGAAATTCGCCATAGCCCGTGTATCCTCCCCTTTTATTGATGCATCTTCCGATACTGACTGGGCGTACATCCGTAGTTCTTCAGAAAGATCTCTGAGAAATAACTGGTATGATTGAATCCGCAGCTCGTAGCGATCTGGGTAATGGACTGATCCGTATCCTCCAGAAGGCCTGCGCAGACCTTTAACCGGTAGGAATTCAGAAATTCGATCGGTGTCTGATGAATATATGCCTTAAAGATCCGGCAGCAGGTACTGACACTGACGTTGGCGCTGGAAGCGATGTCTTCCAGACTGATCTCCAGCATATAGTTCTGGACGATATAAGCCACCATCTGTTTCTGTGCATATAGCTTGGGATCTCTTCGGATCAGACTCCCCTTATCCTCTATGGATCTTGCTTTTCTTAAGATCGGGGGAATCAGTCTTAAGAGCTGGCTGATCGCTAAAAGTTCATACCCTTCCTGACGAAATTGTTTTAATCGCCAGACTTCATCCAATGCTTCAGAGACAGCCTCATATTCCGGATCATCTCTCATAAATTTCTGATACGGAAGATCCTCACACGAAACAATGGGATCGATCAATTCCTTAAAAACAGTCGGATTGGCGCACAAAAGAGCCGGATGGATCAGAATACAGGTGAAAAGACAGTCTTTCCGGGCAATATCAAATCCGTAATGCAGCTTTTTCGCGTTGACGAATAGACAGTCTCCTTTCTCCAGTACCACTCTTTTTCCGTCGATCGAATAGGACATCGTTCCTTCCAGAATTCTGATGAACTCAAAATCTTCGTGCCAGTGACAGGCATAGCGCATATCCGGATATTCACTCAGGACTCCCCCTCTTATATACAGCGGGATCCCCGGTTCATCGTAACGAATGACTTCGGAGGAATCGAGCATAATATTATTGATCATGTTTTCGTCCCTTTGATAATATTCTGATAATCCGATCATATCACAAATTCAGAAAAAAACCAAGACCACCGGGTGTATCCGGTGGCCTGGTTTCTTAAAAAGTGCTTATCTTTTCTGTCCGACAGCTTCACTCAGCATTTTTCCTCTGGCTTCCATCTTTTCTTTACGCTCCATTTCTTCCCTGCGCTTTTTCTCTTTTTTCACTTCTGCTTCCTTGACAAGATCGTTCATAATTTCACGGCTCATGATATATCCTCCTTATGATCTGCGGCTTATTGCTCGCTTGTTTGTTTTGTTGATATCATTATATTCTTATATAGAATGGATAAAAACGAGCTTTTCTCTATCATTTTATAACAATCTTGTCAATATCAAATTATATACACTATTCCGTGATGATATGCTACAATAATTCTGTACGTGAAAGGAGGCAGCCAGGATACTGTCCGGCTGAAAGGTTATGACAAAAGAAGACATGAGGGCCGTCTACGACCGCTATATTGCGAAGCAGATGGCATGCACCGTCCGGGACCTGTATTCGGAAGAAACGGTTTTCATCAGGGATGAAGCGCGTACCGAGCGTTACATGAAGATCCTGAGTATTGGTGACACGAATATTGTAACGATCTCGCCGGATCTGTATCAGGAAGCTTCGACGGCCCTCCGGGGCAAGATCCGGGATATACTGTATGAAAGCGAATATATCTTCGGACAGACGATCCACTATGTACCGGATCTCAAACAGATGCAACCTCTTCCATACCCGGAAGGCTTTACCTATGAACTGCTCGTGGATGATGAGATACAAAAGCTGGTGGGGATTGAAGGATTCGACAATTCCCTCGCTTTTGACGAGAATGGCTGTACGCCTACATGCTTCGTCCTGTACGCCAGGGATCAGGAGAAAATCGTGGCTGTCGCCGGCGCCTCCTATGAGACGGAAGAGCTTCGGGAAGTCGGCGTGGATGTAAAAAAAGAATACCGGGGAAGGAAGCTGGCGGCTGTGCTCGTACGCAATCTGACGGTCGAGATCCTGAAGCGTGGAAAAATCCCATTCTACAGCGCCTCCGTCACCAACCTCGCTTCGCAGGCGGTTGCGGTCCGCGCCGGTTATATGCCCCTTTGGACTGATACGTTCGGGACAAGAGGAACCTAAGAAAGAAATCAGTTTTTCGGAGGAAGATACATGAATAAAAAAGCTACCCTGATCGTTGACCGGGATTTCCAGATCGCCCCGGTGGATGAAAGAATGTACGGTTCGTTTATCGAGCATCTCGGCCGCGCCGTTTATACCGGAATTTATCAGCCCGGACATGAAAGTGCCGATGAAGAAGGCTTCCGGCAGGATGTCATCGATCTGGTGAAGGAACTGAATGTCCCCATCGTCCGCTATCCCGGCGGTAATTTCGTCTCGAACTTCTACTGGGAAGACAGCGTCGGACCGAAAGAGGAAAGAAAACCCCGTCTGGATCTCGCCTGGCGCACGCTGGAACCGAACGAAGTCGGCATCCAGGAATTCGCCCGCTGGGCGAAGAAAGCCGGCACCAAGCCCATGATGGCTGTCAATCTCGGGACCCGCAGCGTCGAAGCGGCTCTCAATTTGCTGGAATACTGCAATCTGGATACGGATACCTATTACGCCAACCTGCGCCGCTCTCACGGGGATGAAAAACCTTACGGCATCAAGCTCTGGTGCATGGGCAACGAAATGGATGGTCCCTGGCAGACAGGTCACAAAACAGCCCGGGAATACGGAAAGCTGGCAGCGGAGACGGCAAAGGCCATGAAGATGATGGATGATTCCATCGAATGTGTTGTCTGCGGCTCCTCTCACAAGGGCATGCCGACCTTCGGCACCTGGGAAGAGGAAGTCCTGGACGAGACCTACGATTATGTGGATTACGTTTCCCTTCATACCTACTGGTCTAATGCCTCCGGGGATACACCGGAATTCTTCGCGCAGAACGTCGATCTGGACGAATTCATCCGTACCGTCGTCAACATCTGCGACCTTGTCAAAGCCAAAAAGCATTCGAAAAAGCAGATCGATCTTTCCTTTGATGAATGGAATGTCTGGTATCATTCCAACGCTTCCGACAACGCCGACATGAAGAACCTTCCCTGGCGCCGCCATCCGCATTTACTGGAAGATATCTACACCTTCGAGGACGCTATCGTTGACGGCCTCGCGCTGATCACTTTCCTGAAGCACGCCGACCGCGTGAAGATCGCCGCCCTGGCCCAGTTGGTCAACGTCATTGCTCCCATCATGACCGAGGAAGACGGCAAAGCATGGCGGCAGACGATCTTTTATCCCTTCTTCCACGCCTCCAGATATGGCCGCGGGATCTCTCTCACACCGATCCTCCGCTCCACCACACACTCAACTTCCCGTCATGAAAATGTCTCCGACGTGGACGCCGCGGCGGTCTGGAACGAAGAAAAGCAGCAGCTCACGGTATTTGCCGTGAACCGCTGCCTTGAGGAAAAAGCGGATCTTACGATCGATATGCGTGGATTTGAGGATTATCAGCTCTCTTCCTGGGAAGCCCTGGAATCTAACGATCTTCTGGCCGTCAACTCCGCTGAGGAAGAAAAAGTGCATCCCATCAGAAAAGAAGTCAGCGGCAAGGATTTCACAGCACAAACCCCGTTTGTACTTGCCTCCGCCTCCTGGAACGTACTGGTCTTCACGAAGCCGTAAGATTTGGGCTTATTCATAGTTTTTCTTATCCGCCCCAATCCTTTGGGGCGGGTTTTCTTTGTCTCAATGTCAATTCAAATTCTGCGTGGGGAGCCACTCCATCGCTTCCAGTATGGCCTGATCATCTGCTGTCTGCTCGCCACACCAGTATGTGCTTTCCATATAGATCTGCGCCGTCTCATTTTTGCTGAAGAAGGATTCGACCGAGCCACCTCCAAGATTAAGAAGGGCTGCTGTCATAAGGCAAGCGGACAATACAAATAATAATGCTTTTTTCATTTTCGTGATCTCCTTTTCCAATGTGTATATTTGACAGGTGTTTATTTTTGAAACCTCCTGTTTGTTTACGTCCCTATTATCGCAAAAATTATGGAAGAAAGAACCTTCTGATGGTTTCATTTTTGAACTATTTTTGATATAATTAAAACAAAACGAGAAGAAGGAGTCGGATCTATGACGAAAATTCTGGGAATCGTTCCCTATTCGGAGATGAAAGAGCGGATGCTGACTATCGCTTCCGAGCGAAACGATGTCAGGCTGGACGTATTTGTAGGCGATTACCGTGACTGCATTCGGATTCTCGAAGAAAACCTAAGTCAAAATTATGAAGTGATCCTATCCCGCGGCGCTACCGCCACAGAACTTAGAAAACGGATCCATTCCGTTCCCGTTATCGATATCCCGGTATCTGCCTTCGATCTGATCGCAGCTGTTCGTCTTGCCCGCAACAGCGGGACGAAGTACGCGGCTGTCGGATTTACCTCCATTGCGTCCGACTTTCAAAAACTAAAAGAACTGACAGGAGATGATTTCCCGGTTTATTCGGTTTCTTCGGAAGAAGAGACGATCCGGGTCCTGGAAGAGAGAAAAGCTGAAGGCTTTGGTATGCTGCTTTGCGGAGCCGTTGCCTATGAGCATGCCTTACTGATGGGTATTCCTGCCATCCTGATCAGTTCAGGAAGCGAGTGCATCCGACAGGCTTTCGACCAGGCTGTACTTACAGCCGGGTATTACAAAAAAATGAACGAAGAACAGTTTTTTATAAAAACATCCTTCGTTCCCAGGAGAATCAGACCATCATTCTTCAAGAGGACGGTCAGCTTCTGTTTACCACAGCCTCCTATCCTCTTTCGGAAGAACTCTGTGAAAAATCAAAAAAGGAAATCAGTCTGGCTATCAAATATGGAAAATGTTCTTTTTATAAGAAACTTCAGAATATTCAGTATTCCGTAAGTATAGACAAAGAAGAACTGCAGGGCAGCCAGTGCCTGGTGCTGCGTTTTATCCCCACTAAGATCCCGGTCAGGATCGACCGGCACGGAATCAGCTTTGCTGACCGAAGCGCGGTACAATCAGACCTTGCTTCCGTAAACCTGATGACATTTTTAAGCAAAGAAGATCTATACACCCTGCAGATTCTGAATCAATCTTCCTCCCCCATCCTGATCACAGGTGAACCGAACTGTTATAAAAGCATCGTCGCAAAATACCTCTACCTTACAGGCCCGCTTAAAACGCGTCCGCTGGTGATTTTTGACTTTGCCGCTCTGGATATTACCGGATGGCAGTTTTTGATGAAAAATGACCATTCACCACTGGACGAAAACGACTGTACCGTGCTGATCAAAAACCTCTCCCGGCTGGATGCCGTAAAACGGGACGCTTTTCTGGACCACATCCAGGCTAACCTGTTCTGCAGGCGGAACAAGGTCCTGTTCGTCCATACCAAAACCAATGATCCGGAAACACTGCGCTTTATCTCTGGGCTGGTTCAAAAAACATTCTGCCAGCTTTTTGAAGTCCCGCCCTTAAGAGAACGCTTAGAGAACTTTGAAACCTATATCAGTCTCTTTCTGAACCGAAAAAACCAGGCCAGTGGGTATCATGTCATGGAAATGGATCCGCAGGCACGCGATACTTTGCTGGAATATTCCTGGCCGTTCAACTATAAACAGCTGGAGCGCGTCCTGGAAAGGCTGTACGATTCCGGCCTGGACGGCCGGATCACCCTGAAATCCGCGCAGGAGATCCTCCTGGCGGAAGAACAGTTTGAAAAAGAACAGCTCGCCGGTGAACAGCTGGGAAAAGTGGCAGGTTCATCCACACAAACAGATGCTGCCGGTATTGATTTTTCCAAATCACTGAATGAAATCACAAAAGCGATCGTACTGAAGGTGCTTGATCAGTGCGGAGGCAATCAGCGAGCGGCAGCGTCAAGACTGCAGATCAGCCGGACGACGCTTTGGAGAATGCTGAAAGATTAAAATTTCTTAAAGGCGGATCAGCGTCACTTTCCCGTTGATACCGGAAGGAACAGTCACCGGCTCCTTGGGGATCATCCCGCTGAAACGATCCGGGAATGCCTGTGCCTCGCGTTCCAGTGTCGTCGCGACTTCGATCCGGATCAGATTGACGCCTTCCTGCAAAGCTTTCGTCAGGTCATAGCGGAACGTCGGGACGATCTGGATCCCCTGACTCTTTCCGTTCACGAACACTTCCACGCCTTCATAGGCGTCGGAGATCTCCAGATAGGTCTTGGGAACCTGGCCGGTCACGGTCAGGTTCTTTTCATAGCGGACAAAGCCCGAGAACAGTGGTTCCTCCTCTGCCAGATCATCCGGCAGGCAGATGGTTTTTGCTGCGCCAAAAGCCGGATAGTCGATCGATTTGCAAAGACTCCGGCTCCAGCCTTCACTAAAGTCTTCTTTCTCCGCTCCTTGCGGATAACCCTGGCCGGACAGTGCCGGATCACCCAGTGAAAGGGAGAAATCATTCCCGTCGAAGAGGAAGAGGCTCTGCAAAGGTTCCAGCCGAAGCGGGATCTTCCGCATTTTCCCGTCTGGGCTCAGCCCATCCGGACCCTCAAATGTTCCAATCACCTGATTGGACCAGGCATCATACAAACTCGCAGCCCACGGAAGCTCCACCGAGACTGTGCCTTCCCATGCTTCAGCCGCTTCGTTAACGAACATATAGAAATGGTCATCGTTATAATAATGATAGACTCGGATCCGGTCACTGGCAGGTTCGATCACGGCATCCCGGATCCCCTGTGCCTGAAGGCTCTTGCCCAGTTCCACCAGAAGGGAGATCTGTATCTTCCCTTCTTCTGCCTTTTCCTGCAGCGACACGATCAGCGGATCATGATGTCCTTCTTCCACTGTGCCGGATGGCAGCGCGTCCACAAAAATGACCGGGAAACCTTCCTCCGCCAGCCGGAGTGCTGCCCGTACCGCCGCGGCTGGGATGTATTCCATATACGGGACGATCAGCACCTGATACTCCTGCTGCCCGATGCGCAGTTTTGACCCAAGCTCCGCCTTATACTTCTCATCGGTAAAGACATCCGCTGGGATAAAATGATAGTCGATCTGCCGGTCGTACAGTTCGATCGCAGGCTTTTGCAGATACATCATGTCTCCCGTCCAGTCGGCTTCCGCGTTGTACAGGATCGCCGCGGGGATGACCGCCTGTCCGTCTGAGATCAGCGTACAGACCCGGTTCATATATTTCATCAGCGCTCCGAAATGACGGTACTGCGGATTATGTCCGTGCGCGTAGAAATGCGGCGGGCAGTCCGGATCCGGGAACGGCTGCGCGCTGAAGGCATGCGGCACATAATAATTGATCCCGCGCACCATCAGGTGATCCGCGATGTATTTCTCCAGCCGTACGCCCTCTGACCAGCCATAAGCGCCGAAAGCCTCACACATGGCTCTTCCCTGTTTGAGCGGATCGATCGTTGCCATGGAAGCGGCAAGCTTGCCCAGGGTATAATGCCAGAATTCACCGTCTCTGACCGGATGCATGAAGTTTCCGGGGCCGATGTCTTCTCTCTGCGGCAACACCTGTCCGCCGATATCATCTACGCCGGCCATATCCTGTCCGGCAAGGCCGCGGAAATAGTGGCCCAGACTGGAACCGGTCCGGGTATGCTGGTGGTCATCCTCAATCAGATGCCCGATATACATGACTCCGTGCGCGCGGCACCAGTCACCGAGCTGGAATGAGAAGCATTCCTCCACCAGGCGCGTCACGACATCCATATAGTCCGCACGGACTTTCGCCTGCAGGTCCCGGTCAAAGTCCTGATCAAAAATCAGAGGAAGGAACCTGGTATAGTCGCTTCCCCAGCGAGCTCTCAACTGCTCTCCCACGGCGTCGCTCCAGGCCTGATCATCCAGCTCACCGATCTTCTTGCCGAACTCATACAGATGGCCGTTGCCGATCTCCGGCTCATCCGAGAAAAACCCGGCGATCGTCTTGCCGAATTCCGCCCGGTAATGCGCCCAGTGCGGCTCGTAGACCGCTTCTATCAGCTTTCGGCAGGAAGCTTTATCCATCATGTTGATATAGTTCCGGTGAGGCCCACGGTTTCTGGTAAGGTGAAGGACCGCGATCTTCCATGTACCTTCATCCGGCTTCTCAAACGTGATCGTATCTTTGCCCAGCTGATCCGAAAGATCGATCAGATCATCCGGACGGCCTCCCTCCTTTAACGCGACGACCGCGACCAGCTGATCGTCGTCAAATTCGCGCGGAGGCGCCTGGGTGCCCAGCATAAAGCCTTCCATCATGTTCGGGGTAAAAGGACCGGCTTTCCGGTAATCCGCCTTCTGAAGGCAGATCTTCTCCTGATCGTCCGGAATCTCTACATATTGTATGACCAGGCTCTGGCGGCAAAGCGAAGGATCTGCCTGCTCCATTGCCCCGTTGGCGTAGCCGGTCGGGAAATGCGAATCGTCCAGGATCCAGACCTTCATCCCCAGTCTCTTCGCCTCATCCAGGATCGCATCCATATCAGCCCACCATTTGGGACCGCAAAAGTCCGGATGAGGTCGGCTCTCCACACAGACCGCTCCGATATTCGCTTCATGGATCACGCGCATATAGTGACGAAGTGTCTGTTCATCTTCTCCTCTCTGCCAGAAAAACGGCAGGATATGATTGTCTTCTCTCCCAAGCAATAGCTGTTGTAATGACATTTCTTCCTCCTAAAATCGATTAGATTTCCAGCTTCATTCCGTCATAGGAAACCAGACAGCCTTGCGGCGCGGCATGCTCTACCATTTCATCATACAGCCACTGGCCGTTATGCGAGAAATGATTCATGACACAGACCGTCTCCGGTCCGATCAGTCCAAGTTCTTTCATCCGGTCCTTCACCCGGAAGACTTCCGCGAATCCCATATGCGCGCGGTGGTCCGTTTCTTTGTAGCCGCTCGTCGAGTCGAAGCTTATCATCGAGACGGGGCCTTCTTCTTTCGCCGTCTTTTTAAAATATGCCCAGACTTCATCTTTATAATATCCGCTGTCATGCAGGTAAAGAACAGACTTTCCCTGCTCATCCCGGATATGATAGATGAAAGGTTCGTTGCCTTCCCTCATGTGGGAAGCCGGCAGTGGTGTGATCCGGTATGGTCCGGTCTGTACCGTCTCGAACGGATGAAGGATATGCCACTCCATCTGCATCCGGCTGGCCTCTTCCAGTTCCCATCCGGAGACTTCAAAGAAGAAATCCTTTGTCTCCTTGGCACAGAAGATGTCCAGATGTTCACTGACCATTTCATGGCTGTAGACCCCTCCGCGCACCGTCAGTTCCTGCGGATAAAAGTGATCCATGTGCATGTGAGTGATCAGAAGATATCTGACTTTGGAAAGATCCAGACCCCGCTGCAGCTTATGCATGTAGGTGTCCGGCGGAAGATCGATCAGAAGATCTTCGTTTATCAAAGCCTGTGATCTTGTCCGGATGTTCTTTCCTCCCAGTCTGGCCGCTTCTTTACAGAAACTGCAGTTGCAGAAAACCGCCGGCCAGCCTTCCGCTGCCGCGGTTCCAAGATAAGTAAATCGCATAACCACGCCTCTCATCTTATATGATAATCTATGTCTATTCTATCATGCGGCTGACCATATCACAAGAAAAAAGAGACCGCAAAACTGCGGTCCCTGTCTATTCGTTCACTGTTTACTGATTTTCATAGACGAAGTTACGGCGGGAACCGGATTCTCTCTCCGGCATACCATAGGTCTCTTTTCCGTCCGCAATGGCTTTCATCATGAATACCATGTTATGGGCCAGGTTTTTCATGGTCTGGACGCCTTCGATATCAGCATAGACATCGTCCGCGGTGTAGCCATGGACATCGTTCCAGTAGGAACTGGGAGCAAGCGGCATTCCGGTCATACCGAAGATCATGTTCATGGTCTGGTAGGTTCCGCTGTTCCCGCCGCGACGGCAGGAAACGACCGAAGCGCCGACCTTCATCCGGGTATCCACACCAGCGCTGTAAAACAGGCGCTGCATGAAAGAAAGCGCTGTCCCATTCGGCATACCGAAATATACCGGGCTTCCTACGATCACACCATCCGCTTCACGAAGCTTTGGTGCAGTTTCATTGACGAGATCATTGAAGACACATTTTCCAGTCTTCCTGCAGCTAAGGCAGGCAATACATCCACGGATATCCTTATTCCCGATATGGACGACTTCTGTCTCGATCCCTTCGGCATCAAATATCTCTTTCGCGATCTTGAATGCTGTCGCGATACATCCGTTCGCTTTGGGGCTTCCGTTGATCATCAAAACTTTCATTTCAGTCCTCCTCTTAAAAATCAGCTGTTTTTCTTCCAGAAATCCGCGGCGCGCCGGACCCATCCGTCGGCCGCTGTACCTGTTCCGATCCCGAACCCATGCGGCATCCCCGGATATACTTCGATCTCACAGGGTGTTCCGCTTTTCCGTATCTTTTCGATCCGCTCCTGCATTACCTGATAGTTGGCGATCCAGTCATTCATACCCACACAGGCAAACGTAGGCGGTTCATTTCCAAAGACTTCGGAAAGCCCGGTGTACTGCAGAACGACTGTTGCCGGACGAGGGCACTCTTCCTGTTCTCCGAGCTGCCTGGTGGTAAAAGACCCGGCCATCGCAGCCATCCGCGCTCCGGCGGAACCTCCCCAGACGGAATAGCCGGTGAGGTCGATCTGCAGCTCCTCCGCATGTTCAAACAGGAAAACGATAGCTCTGGCCATGTCTTCATTTGCATGCATACCCGCGCGGTAGATGGGACAGAAAGCATTGTATCCCATCTTTGACAGCTCCAGCGCATGCGGGAAACTATCATGCATGGCGCCGACAAACATCTGGCCGCCGCCGGCTATGACCACCGCTGTTTTCGCTCCGGGATCGCCTTGAAAGAAGAATAATCCTGTCTTCTCCTTTGTAGGATCATTCTTCTTTTCCTCAGGAGAATAGATATCAAAGAAAACTTTTTCCCCTGCGGAAGCTCTCTCCTCCAACGTGTTTACGATCTCCACCGTTTTAAACGGATCGTGGTAATTATAGAAAACCATCGTAAACTGCTCCAGTGTGCTTCCACTGTAGAATCCTTCATCTACCGGAAACAGCAGCTGTCCAAACCCCTGAAACGCAGGATCGTTGATCACACCCTGGATCTTTGCGTAACGATCATATTTTCCCATTGTTTCAATCCTCAAAATTGCACTTTGTGACAGCCAGGCGCGCTAAAGACTCCGGTGTCACCTTATAGATCGGCTCATGTTTGCTCAGCGCAGTGATCTGTGCGATTTCTTCATCCGTCATCGCAAAGTCGAAAATCCTGGCATTTTCTTCGATATGTCCAAATGAACGACTTCCGGGAACCAGGCCAAAGCCCATCTGCGTATGCCAGCGAAGGATCACCTGCGCGGTACTCTTCTGATACTTCTCCGCGATCTTTACAATGGCAGGCTCCACAAACAGCTCTTTATTGCCATGCCCCAGAGGAAACCATGACTGAAGCCTGATCCCCTTCTCCTCACAGAAGGGCTTCACTGCTTCCGCCGGATAATATGGATGGCACTCCACCTGCATGACAGCCGGGACGATCTCACACTTGCTGAGAAGATCTTTCAACTGCTCCACCGTAAAATTGGAAACGCCGATGGCACGCAGTTTCCCTTCCTTATAAGCTTTCTCTAGCATCTGATAGGCGTAGATATAGTTATTGACCGGATGATGCAGCAGCATAACATCAATATAATCAACATTCAGGCGTTTCAGTGTCTCGTCGATGGCACTGTCGTTCTCATACAGGGTCGGGCCCAATTTAGTCTCTACAAAATACTGGTCTCTGGCAAGTCCGGACTTCTTCAAACCTCGTCCTACTTCCACCTCATTCCCGTACCGGTTCGCGGTATCGATGAGTTTATACCCATGATTCAGTGCAAACGCTACGTTATCGGTGATCAGATCCCCTTCCTGGCCGATGGTCCCAAATCCAAGCTGCGGAATAACCACTCCATTGTTTAATACCATCTGATTATTCATCGTCACTCTCCTAATTCCACTTAATGAAGTTCACGGATAGTCCGGATGACTGCCGAAGAGTCTTCCTTTCCATAGCCTTTTGCCTGAGCGATGCGGTAAAACTGGAGCGCCGTATTCAGAGTGAAGTTCGGGATCTCTTCATCCTGGCAAAGCTGGCGGGCAAGTTCCAGGTCCTTGACGACGAGATCCAGGGCAAAGCCGGGTTTGTAGTCCCCGGAGAGGATCTTCTGCTTTTTCGCTCCCAGGATCATGTTGTTACCTGAGGATTTGGTCGTGACTTCATAGAAAGCTTCCTGGGAAATACCCAGCGTGTCCGCCATCGCCAGCGCTTCGCCGTTGATGACCTGAGCGGCGAAAGCCATGTAATTGTTGATGATCTTGATGGCGTTGCCGTTTCCACGGCCACCCATATAGAAATACTTATCTCCAAAGGTATCGGTATATTCTTTCAGTCCCAGCGAGGTGAATTCCTCCTCGGAAGCGCCGATCATCAGTGACAGAGTCCCGTTCGCTGCTCCTGCAGGCCCGCCGGATACGGGCACATCGATATACTGTATACCTTTTGTCTGTCCAAGTGCTGACATCTCCCGATTGAGCTTCGGGGAAACTGTGCTGAGGTCCACGATGATCTGCCCTTCTTTTCCGTTCTCGATCAGGACTCTCACGACTTCATCGACCTGAGCGGGACCGGGAAGAGATAGGAAGATAATATCTGCCTTTTTCGCGACATCTGCTGCATTTTCTGCTGCCTCAGCGCCTTCTTTCATGATCTCCATAGTTTTTTCCTGAGAGCGGTTGAATGCCACCAGGCTTCCCGCCTTCTTCAGAAGATTGCGTGCCATGGGCATACCCATGTTTCCAAGTCCGATAAATCCTACTTTTTTTGCTTCCATGAGGATTCTCCTTTTCACTTATTTGACTAATTCGGCACCGGCATTCCATGCCCGTCCGACTTTTTCGCCGATCGTATAGTAACCTGCCTGGAACTGATCGAACAGGATCGCGTCCAGCTTTTCAGGGTCGATCTTTCCGTTTTCACCAAGGACTTTTTCATCCGCACTGAGGGAAACGATCTTTCCTACGATCCCCTCGATGGTCTCGGAGTGAAGGACTTCCGCCAGCTCACATTCCATGCAAACCGGGAACTCTTCGATCACCGGTGCGTTCACCTTATCGCTCTTTACGGCATGAAGACCGCTTTTCGTGAATTTATCCGGAACTTTGTTGCCGGTCACCAGTCCGAAATAATCCGCTTCTTTCATATGGGCTTTGTCCGCCAGGGAGACGGTAAAAGCTTTAGATTTAAAAATATTCTGGGTCGTCTTGTGATCTTCATCCAAAAACAGGACGATCTTGTCTGAGGATGCCACCATGCCCCAGGCGGCGTTCATCACGTTCACGAAACCGTTTTCATCGTACGCCGCGACCATCAGTACCGGCATGGGAAACACCGCCGGGAATTTTCCAAGTTCTTTTCTCATTTTCCTGTCTCCGTTTCTTATTCCTGTGAGTTGAAATCAGGGGCGATGGAAAGATATCTTTCCAGCATTTCTTCGCTTCCCTGGTAGTAAGGGGTGTTCTTGTCGAGCGCGGCGATCTTTTCCATCTCTTCTTCGGTCAGGTCAAAATTGAAAATATCGAAGTTCTCGCGGATGTGCTGAGGATTCCGGGAACCGGGGATGATCACATTGCCCGCCTGGATATGCCAGCGGAGGATGATCTGGGCACTGCTCTTTCCGTATTTTTTGCCCAGTTCAGCGAACAGTTCTTCCTGGATGAGGTTCTTGTCGCCGTGTCCCAGCGGATACCAAGCCATCAGTCCCATCCCGTGCTCATTAAGCAGCGCTTTTAGTTCTGTCTGCGGATAATAGGGGTGCGCTTCCACCTGGACCATCTGCGGCTGGATCTCGGCGAATGCAAAGGCTTCTTTCAGCATATCCGGGCTGAAGTTGGAAAGTCCGATCGCTCTGACCTTGCCTTCCTTCACCGCCTTCTCGATCTGACGGTAGCCGGCTTTCCAGTTGCGGGTAGGCTGATGCAGGAACAGAAGATCTATATATTCGGTATTCAGTCTGGCCAGGGTCTCATCCACGGCATTTTCGTTCTCATAGACAGAAGGCCACAGCTTGGTCACCAGGAAGACCTCTTCGCGTTTGACGCCGCTCTTCGAGATCCCGCGGGCCGTTCCTCTTTCATTCATATATGCATTCGCCGTATCGACCAGACGAACGCCGTCCCTCAAAGCGCTTTCTACAGAAGCTTCCGCTTCCGCCGGGGTAAAGGTAAACACACCGATCCCTGCCATAGGCATCCTGACACCGTTATTCATTTCAAAGTATTCCATTTCTGCTTCCTTCTATGGGTTTTCTCTTTTGATGGTTTTATCATATCATGAGAAAAAGAAAAAGTACAATGCCGGATATGTATTGCACTATGCGTTAGACGTATAGTATAATGATTTCATAGGAGGATCTGTATCATGATAGAAACATATCTTTTAGAATACCTTGTGGCCTTCGCGAAGGCTGGAACCCTATCCGCCGCGGCGGAGGAACTGCATGTATCCCAGCCATCCCTCACAAGATCCATGCAAAAACTGGAAGACCTGGTGGAAGTCCCGCTCTTTGACCGCACCAAAAACCGTCTTCAGCTCAATGATTACGGACGGTTCCTTGCCGCCCGGGCTGAATGGCTTCTGACGGAACAGAAAGATCTGGTAGATGAACTCCAGGCACGGTACCGCAGAAGCCAGACCATCGCTGTAGGAAGCTGCGCACCGCTGCCGTCCTGGGAGGTCCAGCCTACGCTCAGCAGCCTCTATCCCGATATGACGATCTCTACCCAGATCCAGCCGGAAGAAGGTCTGATCAAAGGCCTGTCGGAAGACCGGTATCAGCTCATTATCCTTCCGAGACCGGCATCTGTTCCGGAAAAGGAGCTCCTTGCCCGCCTGAACTTTTCCGTCGCTTACAGCGTATACTCATCGGAAAGACTGATGGTCTGTCTTCCGCCTGTCCATCCTCTTTCCAGGGAGAAGACGCTTTCCTTTGCCGACATCGACGGTATGACTTTTCTGCAGTACCGTTCCGTCGGTTTCTGGTTTGAGACCTGTCGGAGGAAAATGCCGAATGCCCAATTCCTTTTCCAGGATGACTACGAAACTTTCCTGGAGATCGTCTCTTCGTCCTCCCTGCCCTGTTTCAGTACGGATGCTATGCTGAGACGACGCAATCCTTCCGATATTCGGACCGATCTGCGCCAACGGGTCAACATCCCTCTGTCCGATCCGGAAATCGACATCCGCTATTACCTGATTTGTAAAAAAGAAAACAGAGCCCGTTTTCAGGCTCTGCTCAGAATATAATGTGCTCTGTCACAGATTCCTCTTCTCCTTCCTATACTGCATCGGTGTTATACCGAAGTGTTTTTTGAACACATTCTGGAAATAAGACTGGCTCGAATACCCCAGATATGCACTGATCTCAGCAAGACTTCGGTTCCCGTACATCAGCATGTCGCAGGCTTCATCCATCTTACATTTCGTAATATACTCGCCTACGCTCATACCGAGCTCCGCCTTGAATCGATGCATCAGGAAAGATCTGCTGCGATGGATCTCCTTCGCTACATCTTCGACCCCTATCGAAACGTTGGTATGAGCCTGGATAAAGTTCATGCAGTGGAAGATCTCCTCGGACACATTCTTTGGCAGCCTCGCCTCCCCACATCGCTGACAGAAGTCCATCAGCATGATATACTGCAGACGGTGTACTTCCTCGATAGACTGCATCTGCTCGCATTCCATCATATAAAAGTCACAGAGCTGGTAGGCCCTGTCGGGGTCTATACCGCCGGGGATCGCCGCGGACAGGGCGATTTTGGCAGCCAGTCCGATAAACGTGTTTTTTGTGCGACGCAACGGACTTCGTGCGGTCTTTCCTTCTGAAGGAAAGACCGTCGTTTGTTCCAGGAATCGGTTCAACCGAGATAGATCTCCCTGACGGATGCGTTCATACAGTTCCATTTCGAAAGCATAGGAATTGCGCGTTGTCTCATTCTCTTTGTCTTCGATGGTCATATCCAGGATCCGCGAGGAGCGAGACGTTCTCTTCTCTTCTTCCTCTTTATAGAAGTCATCCACCTTCGTTTCTTTGTGATTGAGACACAGATGCAAAAACAGCAGATAACGCACAAAATGCGGATGACCGTTGATTGGGATGCCGTACAGCAGCTCTGCCACCGCCTCCCGCTGATCGGGAGGTATTTTGGAGTCTTCACAGTATTCTTTCACCAACTCATCGGTCACAGGCTGGGTAAACACCGGGCCAAGAAAGACATCATAGCCGGTGTTCTCTACGCGGACGTGCCCGTATTCCAGATTCGGGTTGATGGCAGAAAATTCCGGATTGCGTGTCGGCTCATAGATCGTCCAGGTATCTTCCGGCACGATCTCCAATAACTCCGCCATGGTCGAATACATTAAATGTCCGTCCCGAAACAGGGTCACCGGAATCCCGGTCGCGGCATAGAGCTTTTTACAAAAAGCAAGATAATCCATATCCATATCCTCCGATTTTCATTATAGATTCATACCGGAGAAAGAACAAGCATAAATTTACAATTTCGAGCAGGATATCGCAATCATATTCGGTCGTTTTTTGATACATTATGCATAGAAATACTATTGCGAGGTACTTTATGAAACAGCATATCCGTATCAGCCCTACCGAACCGAACTGTGGCGTACTAAACTTCTCTTATCTCCTGGACGCGCCTGCCGGAAAACATGGTTTCATCCGAGTAAAGGACGGTCATTTTTTCTTTGAAAACGGTCAGCGTGCGCGTTTTCTTGGGTTTAACATTGCCACCCGCTCGAATACGCCGACTCATCAGGACGCGGAAAAGCTTAGTGAACGTTTCGCCAGCATGGGTGTAAACGTCATCCGCCTTCATGCCGCCGACGCGCCGATCGGCGAAGGCGTCGGCAGCTGGTCGAGCTGCAAAGAGGCTCCTCTTCTGGACTATGACCAGGGAAGCAGCCGTCTCTTCCAGCCCGAGGGACTGGACCGCTTTGACTATCTTTTCGCCAAGCTTAAGGAAAAAGGGATCTATCTGCACATCGATCTGATCGTGGCCCGTACATTCACCGAACAGGACGAACTGGACTATCCCGGCTCCATTCCTTCCTGCATGAAGCGCTATCCCATGTATAACGCTCGTCTGATCGAATTGCAGAAAGAGTACGCCCGTGAGCTTCTCTGTCATATCAACCCCTACACCGGACTCGCCCTGAAGGACGATCCGGCGGTTATGACCCTGCAGATAAATAACGAAGAAAGTGCTGTCAAGGGCAATTCCGGCACGGATACCGGTGAAAATATGAAACCCTACCGCGACGAAGTCAGCCGCCGCTTTGGGGACTTCCTGCTGATGAAATACGAAAGCCGCGAAAACCTTAAAGATGCATGGACGCTGGACAGTGTTTGTGCCCTGGGCGAAGATGAAGATCCTATGGAGGGAATACGTGGCATTGAGGGCAGTTTCTATCAGCCGGTCAACGAACCGCTGGGGCAATGGGATGCTGCCGAAGGCCCTGCCCGTTACGCGGACTTCATGGAGTTTGGCACACGCATAAACCGCAACTTTTATCAGGATATGAAGGATTATCTGCGCTCACTCGGCGTAAAGGTTCCGATCGTGACCAGCAATTTGATGGCCGGTGCGGCAGATGTCTACGGCCACACTGACGGAGATCTGATGGAAAACAACAGCTATTTCAACCATCCCATCCTGCCGGTACAGAATGACACCTACATGGTCTATGGCCCCACAGAGTATGTCAGCACCAATCCGTTGACCGTTCAACGCGGCGTCGGTGCCCTGGGCACGACGATCCTAAGCCTGGCTTCCGTCGCTATTGTCCATGGTAAACCATTCATGCTCAGTGAGTGGAATGAGTATGGGCTTCATCCTTTCCACTCCACGGCCTTTGTTCACACTGTCGCCTATGCATGCCTGAATGACTGGGACGGCCTAATCCTTTATAACTATCATACTTCCGAGAGCCCGGACGACGAACCTGCGGATGAGATCATCACGGTCTTCGACGCCTATAATGATCCCGCACTGATCAGTCAGTGGGGCTTCATGGCCAGCGTTTTTCTGAAAGGACTTGTCTCCCCGGCGAAAAATCATGTAGACGTCGTCTATACCCAAAACGACTGGAAGACCCTGCCGAATTATAATGCCATGCCGATGTGCTTTCTTCCCTACGTGACATGCCTGCGCAACGTCTTTCTGGACGGAGGCGACCGTTACGAAGGTGACGCAGACATAGCCATAAACGCAGGTTTCCTCAACGGCGGCGATCTGCAGGATGCGAAGCACGGCGTCTATTACGCCTGGTCGCCCTACCGTGACGCCAAACGCCGTTATCTCGAAGAGAACCGCCTGAAGGACGCAGCCAAAGGAAGCCGCGAACTGCAGCCAGGTGTACACCTTGGAGATCAGGCGCTGGTCTTCGATCATATCATCGATACCGCTCATTACGGCGATTATCGTGAGTTTGCATCTCTTCTGGACAATGCCATGAAAGAATGGGGCCTGCTGGATGGCAGGACCGGCTATGTGGATGGCAAACTGATCTCCGATACCGGTGAGATCTGCTTCGATCCTGATCATGCCCGTTTCTCGATCCAAAGTGATCACTGTGCCTATTTCAGCGGAGCGCCTGAAGAGGAAACCCATTTATCTGACAAGGTAGCTGTCCGCGCCGCTAACGATCGAATCAGTGTGGCCCTGCTGCCATTAAATGGCAATAATCTAAGTGTCGCCACCGAGTTTCTCTTCACTGCCATCGGAACCAGTGGAACGGACGCAGCCAGTTACAGCCCCGGTCCCGAGTTGATGCCCGGTCTGCACTTTACAATGGTACGCCTGGATGGTAAACTCTATGCCGAGACGCTGGAGGGCAGCCTGCTTGTCAGGGCAAACCGGGCCAGGCTCACCGTGCTCGACCCTATCGGTCATGAACTCGGAGATGTCGCAGGAGAGAAACGCGGAGACAGCATCTATTTCCACATACCGGGCGATCTTGCGGGCATTCAGTATCATCTTGTAATTGAAAACTGATTTCATAAAACTACTTTACAGAAAGGCGCATACTATGAAAAAAGCTTATCCACTGGACTTTAAAACCAAATTCGGGTTTTCCTTTATGGGATGGATGAACACCGCCGGAAGCTCTTTTATGACATCCCTGTTCATGATCTACCTGACGGACTATTCCGGGATCGTCAACGCGGCTGCACTGGGTACGGTGCTTCTTTTGATTGGAAGGATCATCGATGCGGTCGACGATCCCATCCAGGGTTTCATCATGGATAACGCCAAAGAGAGAAAATACGGAAAGTATAAACCGTTTATCATTATCAGTACCGTACTGACATTTCTGGCGATCATCGCACTGTTCTGTTTCCCGTCTTTTGTCGGAGAAAAACCTCTGCTGATCACGATATGGGTCATCTTATTCTACCTGCTGTATGATATCGGCATGTCTTTCTATGCGCAGGCACCTCTGCTTCAGTCGATGAGCAACGACGCGGAAGTCAGAGGAAAGCTGATCGTCTTCCCGCGAGTATTCGGTATGATCGCCGCCATCCCGATGGCATTCTTCCTGCCTATGGTCACCGGGCTCAATCAGTCCCTGAACAACATGCAGTCATCCTTCCGGATCATGACCGTCGCTATATTGCTTCCGATCTTCCTGCTGTCAATGCTGGGGATCGCTCTGGTCAAGGAAGGTAAGCACAGGACTGCCACCGAGGATGAAAAGCTCACCTTTCGGGATATCATCACCACGTTAAAACAAAACAAAGCCTTGTTGGTATGCAAGGCCTCTGCGCTGTTTACCGGATTCGTCTGGACGATGCTGTTTGCAGTCACGACCTATTTCGTAAAGTGGAATTACTGTGCCGATCTTGCGACCGGTGCGGTCGACAGCGCCTTGTTCGGTACCTATACGACGATCATGGGGATGGCACAGATGCTTCCCATGATGGCAGCTGCCGTGATCTCTCCCTGGATCCTGAAAAAGTTCTTCCGCAATGATCCATTAAAATACGCGATCTTCTCCAACCTCCTGACCGCCTCTGTCCTGGGCGTCATGTTCGTCCTGTATCTCCTGGGCTTACTGAACGCTTCGATGTTCTTTGTCCTCCTGTTCGTTGCCATGTTTGCGCTGGGCCTTGGTTTCGTTCCAGGATCCCTGCTGGATGTCGAATCCATGGACTATGGCTACTGGAAGCTCGGAAAAGAAGTATCCGGTATCTGCAATGCGGTCACAAACTTTTTATCCAAGGCACAGAGTGCGTTATCTTCAGCCCTGGTAGGCCTCATCCTCATCCTTGTGGGCTACCAGGTCAATTCCGTCACGGATGAATATGTCGGAGAACTGAGTGCTCTTCCACATATGCTGAACTGGTTCATGGTCGTCATGACCGTCGGCCCGATCGTCCTGTACCTGATCGGTACCCTGATCCTACGGAAGTACCCCATCAACAGCACGATCAGAGAAGAGATAAAAGCGGAACTGGCCAGAAGAAAAGAAGAATAACAGAAGCGAAAAGAAGAGGACGCCACGCAGCGTCCTCTTTTCTTTGACTCAAAAACCCTGTCAGTCTGTCATAAAATGATATTCTCCCGCAGTGACCATTTCTTTTGTTCCGTCTGGCAGCTTGATCATCGCATGGCAGCCAGCCGGGATCACGATGACGAAGTTTGTCTTCCCGTCTTTGATCTCCCACTCGCTTCGGACCAGTCCGAACCGGCTCTGGTAAGAGGCTTTGGCGTAAGTGAGATGTCCGCCGGGAAGCGGCGCGATCTCAAACTCGTTCTCCGCCTTTACGCGGATCCCGCACATCGTGGCAAAGACCCATTCCAGCACGGCGCCTTTTGAATAGTGATTGAGCGAGGCAGGTGTTTTGGTCTTCGTTCCTTCCCAGTTTTCCCAGATCGTCGTCGCATCGTTTTTCGGCATGGACAGCCAGCCCGGAAGTTCTTCGTTTTCCAGCAGACGGTAAGCCGCTTCCGGATCGATGTCCGTCAGCACATCCAGGATCAGCGGAGTGGAAAGGAAACCGGTCCCCAGACGCCAGCCGTAGTTTTCCAGCGCCCGGATCAGGCGCTTCCTGGCTTTCTCAGCCTCGATGCCGTTCAGAAGTTTAAAGTACAGCGGTCTCACCAACTTAGCCTGCCGGTCGGTATCCAGCGAGAACTTCTTCTTCTCCACCAAGGCCTGATAAGCTTTGCGGCAGCCTTCGCTGTACTGTCTGAACAGGGTGGCATCTTCGTCCTTGTGAAGCTCCTCAGCAATCTCCTTCATCAATCCAAGAACATACGAGGTGTAGGCAGTCGACTCTTCCGGATGCGGGAACACAAAATCCTTCATAGCGAACGGCATGACGTCCGCCGGCTCCGCCCATTCCCCGTAAGACTGTCCGGTGTTCACCAGATATTTCTGATATCTGCCGATAAAGATCGGCTTCTGC
Source organism: Bacillota bacterium (assembly GCA_017442735.1). Taxonomy (GTDB): domain Bacteria; phylum Bacillota; class Clostridia; order Lachnospirales; family Bianqueaceae; genus RUG760. Next base: position 115,917 of record JAFRZE010000003.1, on the reverse strand, counting down.
ATACCTATGATCTTCCCGCAGCGGGAGATCATGAATTTCGCGTAGCGCTTCATACCTTCATAGTAGCGTTCCAGGATCGATCTGTCCTGATAACGTTTCCACATGCGGTACGGGATCATGATCCCGGCGTCGGACCAACCCACGGAGCCATTCATCGTATACATATAGCTGTCCGCTCCTCCGTCCGGTACGATATGCGGCAGACATCCGTCTTTTCGCTGCCAGTCGTACATATCCCGGACGTATTTCTCTCCAAAAGCGGCAAAATCAAACAGATAGGCTGCCGTGTTGTAGAAGATCTGTGCGTCGCCGGTCCATCCATGCCGTTCACGTGTCGGACAGTCTGTCGGAATATCCAGATGGTTGCTCTTGCTGGACCAGATCGTCGACTCAAAGAATTTGTTCAGAAGTTCGTTGGAGCACTCGAAGAAGCCGGTCTGTTCCAGATCGGAATAAACAGCGATGGACTCGATCTGTTCGGGAAGGATCTCCACTTCACTGTCCAGCTCACCGTACTGAAAGCCGAATACACCGAAACGCATCCGGTACTCGTTGAGACCTTCTCTGCAGGTGTAGTCGATCTGTTGCTTGGGCGTGGTATTGTTTTTCGCGTTCGGACGAATATTCTTCAGCGTAAGATTGCCTTCTTCATCCAGCATTTCTCCAAACGTCAGGAAAATTTTCTGCCCTTCCTTCGCCTGGACTTTGAACGCCACGATGCCCGCGATATTCTGGCCGAAGTCCAGGATCTTTTTTCCGTTCGGCGCATCCCAGATCACCGGATGAAGATGTTCATGGGCTCTTACCGGTACGTTATTCGAAGACGTCGGCATGACCGGATGACTGGTCTTCTTTGCCTTCCCGCTGTAGCTCGGTTCCATAGAGGCGATGAAGATCTCGCCGTCCTTGTGATCCGCAAAGCGGACCGGACCGTCGTTGGACCAGGCCCAGTTCTCATCGGTAACGATCGTACGGACAGAGCCGTCCGACAGCGTCATCTCCAACTGTGCCAGCAGTTTGGTCTCCAGCCCGTACTGATAGGTCAGTCCATAGGCGCCGCAGGCGCCACGGTACCAGCCATCCGTCAGTGTAACGCTGAAACTGTTCGCACCCGAATGGAGCATCTTTGTCACATCATAGACCTGGTACTGGATCCTCTTGCGGTAGTCTGTATATCCGGGCGTAAAGAACTGGTCACCTACCTTTTCCCCGTCCAGCGAGGCTTCATAGTCCCCGCACGCGGTGATATACAAACGGGCTTTTTTTACGTCTTTTTCCAGCGTGAATTCTTTCAGGAAGCAGTCCGCCGGATAGCGCTCTTTTTTATTTGGTTTATAATCACCCGTGATCCAGCTGGCTTTCCATTCCCCGGCAGAAAGAAGCCCCATCTCAAAAGAGGCTTTTTCCGACCATTCTCCCGGGATATCGTCCTGATCCCAGAGCCTGACCTTCCACTCTGCCCTCTGGCGGCTGGAAAGGTCTTCCTGGTAAACAGCTTGCATATGGGAAGATACCGTCTTGCCGCTGTCCCAGAGTATTTCATCTTCCCGGTCCGGATCTGTGCAGATCACCTGATAGGCTCTCTGCCCTTTCCCGTCCTCACAGTTCCACATGAGTCTGGGCTCAGTGATATCGATCCCCATGGGATCTTTCAGGTATTCAGTCCGCAAACGAATTGCTTTCATGTCTTCTGCTCCTTTTTTAACGTTCCAGTGCACGAGCCGTAAAATCCTGAACGATCATCGTATAACGTACAGGATCGACCAGGTAACTCAGTCCGTGTCCCGCTCCGGGGAAGGTATGAAGCTCCACCATCTTCGGGTTGGCCGCGGCGATCTGCCGGCTCATATCACAGGGAACGAATCGGTCGTCTTCTCCGTGCATCACCACGATAGGGATCTTCGTTTCCTTCACCGCTTCTGCCGCGTTGGCCCAACGATCGAGATCCAGATGCCCGTAAAGCCTCGCGCCGAGTTTTACCAGCGGCCATGTGAGTTTATCCGATATTTTCAGATCCCGGATCACTTTTCGGATGATCGCCTCGGGGCTGGTAAAGGGACAGTCCGCGATGATCCCTTTTACTTGAGAAGAAAGGTCCATCTGCGACACCATCAGAACAGTCCCCGCTCCCATCGAGATCCCGCCCAGCAGGATCTTTTTTTCTTGTCCAAAACGATCGATAGAGTACTTGATCCAATCCAGTACATCGTACCGCTCCTCGATCCCGAACGTGATCGTATGGCCTTCGCTTCGGCAGCACGCACGTTCATCCACCATCAGCAGATTGAATCCCATATCCAGGTACATGGTGCTTCCGCCGGAAAAGTCCCGCGCGCTCGTGCCGCGGTACCCGTGAAAACAGATTACCAGAGGTGCTTCGTCCGACTGATGGTAGTATTTGGCAAACAGCCTGAGCCCGTCATGGGAAGTCGTCGTGACCGGCTCGTACGGACGAGCCAGCAGTGTTTCGATCATCGTACGGATCTGATCGTTGTACACCTCCATCTGCGGGGAACGGATGAGATTGAAGTCGTCGTTCTGTTTTCCCGTTGGGGAATAAAAGGCGATCCGGTAAAACAAATAACTGGTCAGTAACATAGTTTTCTGTTCCTTGCCGTGACCGGCCAGGTTTTTGTGATCTTTCCCTGCTCTGCTACCAGGATCTCCGGATAGAGAGCGCTCGTGGGACAGATATGCGTTGGGATGATATATAGAACTGTACCAATGGAAGGCACTTCCATGTTTTCCGGCAGACGGAAGACCCAGTGCTCCTCGTTCTGCATGACTGTTTTTGCCTGCGGTAGTCCCGAGATCGTACCCCTCTCCGGAGCGGGATCCGTAGCGATGGCTTTCACCCCGCAGTCACAGGTAAAGGTATGCGGCGCCGGATGAGAGACCACCCGGCTTGCCACGACCGCCGCGGGCGTGCACTGAAGATCCGGGAAGTGTACATCATATCCCCAGTCATGGATGAAAGATGTTCCCGGAGACAGGTACCAGTCGGTATGGGCCGCGTGACACGGGAACGAAGGGGTCCCGCCGGCGATGATCACCGGCAGCGGATATCCTTCTTTTCGAAGATCCTCGATCACCTTCCGGATCCTTTGATCCGTCTCTTCCACGCGCTGATCCCGTTCCTGATAGTCTGTCTCATGGCGATGTCCGTCATAACAGTGGAAGCCTTCCATCTGAAGAAATGGCAGTTCACTGGTCTTCCTCACCATCTTTTCCAGGTCTTCGATCGAAGCGCCGGTTCTCTTCAGGCCAAGATCCACATCAATCAGAAGTGGCAGCACATAATCCGCCGGGATCAGTCCTTCTTCTGCTTTATTACCAAGAAAGGCCGACAGTTGCCGGATCTGATCCATATCATCCTGGATCGCGTAGAACCGGATCTTCGGATACGCGAGAGAGAGCCGGACAAGCCGCTCACGATTCGGTCCGATCAGCGGATAGGCCAGCACGATATCCGAAGCACCGGCCATGGCGCACATTTCGGCTTCCGCGATGGTCGCTGTCTTGAATTTGTGAATGCCATAGGACAGGAGAAGCTTCGTCATATCCAGCGACTTATGCGTCTTGATATGGGGCCAGAGCCTTTCCGGATCGCCTCCCGCCATCTCAATGATCCGGTCCGTGTTCTTTCGGATCAGATCTTCATAGTAGATCAGACACGGGGTCAGAAGCTCTTCTTCCTCAGCGATTTGGTAAAGATTATCCATGATATTATCCCAGCTTCGCGTTCTTTTCATATGAGGCGATCACGGCTTCCATCACAGCGCTTCGAAAACCGCCGTTTTCCAGTGCCCGCACACCTTCGATCGTCGTTCCTCCGGGAGAACAGACCATGTCCTTCAATTCACCCGGATGCTTTCCGCTTTCCAGGATCAGAGCGGCGGATCCCAGGACCATCTGAGCGGCCAGTTCCATGGCTTCTTTTCTCGGGACGCCGCAAAGCACACCGCCATCCGCCAGCGCTTCCACAAACAAATCGACAAATGCCGGTCCACAGCCTGAGATGGATCCGCCGGCATCCAGCTGCTTCTCACTCAGCCGGACCAGCTTTCCCGCCGGACTCAGCATGGACATGGCCAGGTTGATCTCTTCTTCTGTAACCAGCTGATCGGGACTGACGATCACCACGCCCTGCCCGATCGAAGCCGGTGTATTGGGCATGATCCGGATGACCGGATAATCCCCGCCTGCGAGCTCCTTGATCCGTTTGATCGTCAGACCTGCCGCCATGGATACGATGACAAATCGGTCCTGTCTCGAGGCCAGAACGTCTTTGATACCATCCAGCATACCTGCCATATATTGCGGTTTTACCGCCAGAAAGATGTAATCCGCTTCCTTGGCGATCTCCTGATTGAGTGCGGTCTGCCCGCCGAGTTCTTTTGCGAGCGCCTCTGCCTTTTTGCTGTCGACATCCGAAACCAGAATGGTTCCTTTCCCTGAGTGGCTCACCGCCTTGGCCAGCGCGCTTCCCATCACGCCCGAGCCGATAAATCCGATATTCATATATTCTTCCTCCTATTTCTTTGCTGTCGCCAGGACCGCCATGTATTCATGCCCCGGCAGACGGATGACCGTCTTCCCGCTGGCCGCGTTGTTTGCCAACATCCGGGTCATATTCCAGGCATCCAGCACTTCCACCTTATACACACGATCTTCCGGAAGATCGATCGTCACACGTGCGTGACAGTCGGTTCCGTAATAGAACAGGAACACGCGCCTGTCATCCGTCGCTCCGACGAACTCCGCTTCCGCATCCACATGACGGGTAAGTTCCACCTTATCCATGGAAAGCATCACCCGGACCAAGCCCTTCATGCCGGATGGAAGCTTTTCGAGCGCCTGCGCGAGCTCTGTCTCCGACATCGTCAGCAGATTCCATATACCGCCCACGACCGGTGACAACGGATCACCGATCTCCTCCATAATACTCCGGAGAAACGCGATCCGTCTGGGACTTTTTCCCTTCAGTTTCCCGCCTTTCGCCCACCAGAGCACTGCTTCATCCAGCTCCTCCTGTGCAGGATCCAGAAAGACTTCGCCGTGGGTGCAGTAGCCGCCGGTCGCCGTCACTTTCCAGAAACGATTCACCATTTCAGCCGCGGAGATCGATCCCCAGGTCTCCGGCAGATTGCCTTCGTAGACACACTCGTCATAGAGCACCGGCTTCCCGTATTTCCTTTGCAGTTCCGGTACCATGGTCATGGTACGAAGCTGGCAGCTGCAATGCGTGATTTTTTCATGGGAAAAATCATAGAGCGGGAAACAGTTGTGATTCGACATCAGATGATGGTACGGATCCGTTTCCGCGATCTTATCCTCGAACTTCGGCCAGTCCGAAAGGTCTTTCGCCCGGCACAGATCATACTCGTTTGCCAGTGACCACCAGATATTCGGATAAGCGGCAAACCTTCTGACCAGATAATCCAGATAGACCAGATTGTCTTCCGGCGACAGCTTCGCGAATCCCCAGCGGTCATATGGATGGAACAGGATCAGATCCACCTGGATCCCCATTTTGTCCAGCCTGACCAGCTTTTTTTCAAAAGAATCCCAGAAGCGGAAATCCGGATGATGAACATCCCAGACGGGTATCTCATCGGAAGGATCCACAAAAGCCGGCGCGTCCCTGAACTCATACTTTCTTCCGGGAAGGATATTAAAAGGGAAGAAATCCGGGTCATTATGATTATAGTTGTAATGTTTCGGGAACAGGCACATCCTGACTTTATTGAAAGGTGCTTCCCGCAGCGAAGAAAAGGTTTCTTCCGTCAGTTCTCCGGACTGGTGTGCCAGGGCGTAAACCGTGGTTCCGAAGCTGTGGAACCATGTCCCGTCCGCAAAGCGAAGATGTGTCTCCTCTGCCCATACAGGACCGTGCTGACCGGCTCTGGCAGGCTGCACACTGAGGCTTCCCGAATCACTGACAATTCCGCTGACTTTATAAGTATAGTTTCCTTCTTTCAATGGAAGAAAACGGATTCTATACTGTCCGTCACCGGCATAGAAACCTTTCACGGTGGTTTTTTCTTCTCCAAGAGTAAAGACCGCCTCAAGGTCTGTTTCCACATGTGACCCTGATGGCTCCGGTCCCTTAAAGGTGAGTTCCTTCATCTCATATTGATAATCCATCGGAAGTACCTCCTTAAAAACTGTCTGTTCCCATCATACCAGAAACAAAGAAAAAAAGCCAGTCTGATGATCGGACATATTGCACCTCGGGCGTTTTTCTGATAAAATTAGATAAATTATAAACTATTTTCAGGAGGAACATATGGCTAAACTTTACGCAAGCAAGAGTCCGGATATCACTGAACGCGAAATACAGAACGGTGAACGTACCCGGGCGATTGCCCCGCAGGGAATGGTCCTTTTGAAGAACGGCGGCTCCCTGCCTTTTAAAAATGTCAAAACACTGGCCGCTTTCGGTTCTGGTGTGCGCCGCACGATCAAAGGCGGTACCGGTTCCGGTGACGTCAATACCCGGACCGTCGTGAATGTTCAGCAGGGACTGGAAGACGCCGGCTTTGTCCTCACCTCCAACGCCTGGCTCGACCTTCATGACAAAAACTGCACAGACGCGAAAGCCGCCTGGACTGCCCGTATCCGGAAGGCTTTTCAGGAAAGAGGCATGGAAGCGCTGATGGAAGTCCTTGGCCATCCGTATAAAGATCCGGATGTTCCGGAGATCTCCGAAGAGGATCTGAAAGAAAAGGCGGACGCAGCCCTCTATGTCATTGCCCGTACTTCCGGCGAAGGTGCTGACCGGCATCCCGTACCCGGCGACTATGAACTGACCGAAAATGAAAAGCAGAATCTGGAAGCCCTTAGCAAAGTCTACGATAAGATCGCTGTCGTCCTGAATGTCGGCGGTGTGATCGACACCAAGTTCCTTCGTGCCTGCCCCTCGGTAGATTCCATCCTGATCATGAGCCAGGCCGGTAACTTCTCCGGCTACTCCCTGGCGGATGCCGTGACCGGCAAGACGGTCCCCTCCGGCCATCTGACTACCACCTGGGCCGAGAATTACACCGACTACCCCAACGCCCTGACTTTCAGCCACATGAACGGCGACATCGATGACGAATATTACCATGAAGGTATTTACGTGGGCTATCGCTATTTCGATACCTTTAACGTCGCTCCCGCCTATCCCTTTGGCTACGGCCTGGCATACACCTCCTTTGATGTCCGCACAGATGAAGTCAAGGTCGAAGGCGCGAATATCATCGTCAAGGCCACTGTTAAAAACACCGGTACCGAATATGCCGGACGTGAAGTCGTTCAGGTATACTATTCCGCTCCGAACGACAACGGCCCCGATAAACCCTACCAGGAACTGGCCGGCTTCGCGAAAACGAAAGAACTCGCGCCCGGCGAGGAGCAGCAGCTGACCATCTGCTTCGCGGCGAAGGATATGGCTTCCTACTGCGAGAAACATGCCCGTTACTGCATGTCCAAGGGCAAATATTACATCCGTGTGGGTACTCATTCCCGTAACACCCATATCGCGGCGGCGGTCGAACTGCCCGAAAAGAAGATCGTTTCCATCCTTCAGAACAAGGTTCAGCCGGACGAGGAATTCGAACTGATCCATCCCGACTGCGCGCCTTACAGCTACGAAGGCGAAGAAGCCGAGAAGGCAGCGGCTCCTGTACTTCTGCTTGATCCGGAAGCCATCGTGACCGAGACCATCGTTTACAGCGGCGAGCCGGAAGAAATGACGACCGACAAGGATTATGTCATCACCCTGGATGATGTCATCGAAGGCAAAGCCGATCTGAAAGAACTGGTCGCTCAGCTGACGATCGAAGAGATGGCCGAGCTGACTGTCGGTACCGCCAGAGGCGGCACATTCGGTGCGAATTCCACCATCGGCGCGGCTTCCAACGCGGTCCCCGGCGCGGCCGGCGACACCACTTCCATTCTGATCGAAAGCCGTCATGTTCCGAACCTGGTCCTGGCGGACGGTCCTGCCGGTCTTCGTCTTTCCACGCATTTCGTCGCGGATCCCGAAGGCAATCCGATCCCCGGTCTGGCAGAATCCGAATTCGACAACCTGCTCAGCATGGGCGGTCCCAAACCGGTTCGTCCCGATGATGCGGAAGATTACTATCAGTACTGCACCGCGATCCCGATCGCGACCCTGCTGGCACAGACCTGGGATATGGATGCGGTCGAAGCGGCCGGTGATATCGTCGGATCAGAGATGGAAGAGTTCGGCGCACATCTGTGGCTCGCTCCCGGTATGAATATCCATCGCAACCCGCTCTGCGGCCGCAACTTCGAGTACTATTCCGAGGATCCGCTGGTAGCAGGTTGCTGCGCGGCTGCCGATACCAGAGGCGTCCAGAAGCATCCCGGCTGCGGAACGACCATCAAGCATTTCTGCCTGAACAATGCCGAAGACAACCGTAACTTCGTCAACTCCCACTGCTCCGAGCGCGCGATCCGTGAGATCTTCCTGAAAGGATTTGAGATCGCGGTCAAGACTTCCCAGCCGCTGTCCCTGATGACCTCCTATAACCTGGTCAATGGCGAGCATGCGGCGAACAAGTATGACACGGTCACCTCTCTTCTGAGAGATGAGTGGGGCTTCGAAGGCTTTGTTATGACTGACTGGGGCACCACCGGCGGCATGACCATCGGCGGCGAACAGGTAAAGAAATATCCTACCTCTGACGCGGCCGGCTGCATCAAAGCAGGCAACGACCTGACCGAGCCCGGCAACGAGATGGATGTGGAGTCCATCATCCGTTCCGTCGGCGCAAAGGAAGGCGATCCCGGCGTTCGCTATCCCATCACCAAGGCGGAACTTCAGCTCTGTGCTTACCGGATCCTGAAAGTCGCAAAGAAGATAGTGGTCGATAAGAGAAACGCAGCAAAGTAAATACAAAGAAAGAATCAATGAGAAAAGCCCCATGGGCGCCTTCATGCTCGGCAGTTCGCGCATGAGAGACACCCATGGGGCTCTCTTTATCTGGTCATCTTTTAGTCTTTTATTTGTCTTCTTTCTCTTTACTTGCTTCCTTGAATCGACGCATCAATTCTTCTCTCGTAACTAATAGTTCGAAGTGAACATTTGATATTTCCAGTCCCGTCTGGCCGAAGAAGAATTTCAGGAAGAAGGAGTTGACTACGCTGACATGCTGGAAGTCGAATTCCTGCCATTCGGTATCCGCGCCGGTGAGGGTGATCGCTTTGACCAGTGCCTTATCAATGAAGATGCTCATCGGCAGTTGTGCCTGCGGCTCAAAACCTTCTTTCGCGCGAACACGGATCGTGATCTTATACATGCCCTGCTGTCTCGGCTGGACGTTGAAGATCGTGGTCTCCCCTCTTTCCGCCTTGATCAGCTTGGTATCCAGGTCATATTCCTTCGTCAGGAAACGGGCTACCACTGTCTGACGAAGCGCCAGGTCTTCCTCGGAAAGAGCCGCTTCCAGCTCATGATCCAGCTCGGTCTCGGCTCCCGTCGCGAAGAGATAGGAAATGCTGCTGATCGCGAACCGGCAGATATTCTCAGCCGAGCGGCAAAGCTCCGCTCTCGTCAGCCGGCCGGAAGACAGCGCCTCAGGCAGGTCATCGTGGCCGGAGTTGTCGGCCGCGTTGGAGTTGACCATGTTGAGGTCGTTCTGCGCACGTACCTGAGAGGAAACGTTGGAAAGCTGTCCATCTTCTTCCGGCACGTCGTTGCCCTTCGCCCACCAGTCGGTCATGACGATCCCGTCAAATCCCCACTCGCCTCGCAGGATCCTGGTCAGCAGGTCATAATTCGAGGAACTGAAGATACCGTTCACCGGGCCGTAGCTGGTCATGACGGCTCTCGCACCGCCTTCTTTCACGGCGATCTCATAGCCTTTCAGGTAGATCTCACGAACCGCTCGTTCAGAGACGACCGCGTCCGTAAAGCTGCGGCGGAATTCCTGCGTGTTGCAGCAGAAATGCTTGATGACGCCGGTCGTTCCGTAGGTATCCATGCCTTTGATCTGCTCCGCCGCCATCTTACCTGTCAGAAGCGGATCCTCAGAGAAGTATTCGAAGTTACGGCCATTCAGAGGATTGCGGTGAATATTCATGCCCGGGCCCAGCAGACAGTCGATCCGGTTCTTTCTCAGCTCCAGACCTTCCCAGACATACAGTTCTTTGATCAGATCCGCGTTAAAGGTACTGGCCTGGCAGGTGCCGTTAGGCATCGCGAACGCGTGTGTACCGCAGTCCATACGGATACCGCTCGGTCCGTCGGCGCAGCCGCACACCGGGATCCCCAGCCCTACCAGCTCTTCGCACACACCTCCGAACGCGCCGGCAATACCTGGCGTTACCTTGGGTGAGCACATGCCCTCGCCGCGCATCATCGCCATCAGGCCTTCGTCCGAGATCTGTGCCAGGAAATCTTCCATGGACACCCGGCCTTCCGCCACATCTTTCAGTTTATAGCCCTGATCACCTGTATAAGGTTTCGTCTTCGCGACCAGTTCGTCCAGTCCCTCTTCCCGTTCGATCAGCTGACTCACTGTCCGTTGCGGGATCTTCCGGCAGGAGACCACCAGGCCATCCGGCGTCTGTTTGGGAACGAACCGTTCCATCTCTCTGACCGGCGCCATGGCTTCGGCCAGCTGCTGGATCAGCCGGACGCCATCGATCTCAAAGCTTCCGCAGAGCACGGCTTCCCGCACATTCACGCCGGAATAGACTTTGTATGTTCCCTCTTCCAGCACGTACGCGCTTTTATAACCGGTCGCTCCGGTATCGTCATAGGAAGCATAGGTATAAGGTCCGACCTTGAACGAAAGTTCCTGTTTTTCCCCGGGGACAAGCAGTTTCGTCTTGCCGAAAGCGATCAGGCTTCTCAAAGGTTTTCCGAGCTTGCCCTGCGGCGCCTCGACATATACCTGGACGACTTCCTTACCGGCCACATCGCCGGTGTTGGTCACGCGCACACAAAGGCTGATCACGCCATCCTGCTGATCGAAGGAAACCACTTCCTGCGAGAACGATGTATAGCTCAGTCCGAAACCGAACGGATACAGGACCTTGTCTTTCGCGAAGGTCTCGAAGTAGCGGTAACCGACATAGATATCCTCCTGCCAGAGGTTGCGGTCCGGATCGCCAAAGTTCTTTGTAGACGGATAATCCTTGATATCATAGGCGATCGTATCGGGCAGGCGGCCGGATGGATTCGCTTTTCCGGAGAGCACATCCGCGATCCCGTCGCCGCCTTCCTGTCCGCCCTGCCAGGCATAGAGAACGGCCGCGGGGTCATATTCCTTCACCCATTTCATGTCGATGATATTGCCTGTATTGAGTACGACAATCGTACGGCTAAAGGCATCCGTGACCATCTTCAGCAGCATTTTTTCATCGTCCGTCAGCAGATAGCTGCCAGGCGCAGCGCTGTTGTCATGGTCTTCGCCTGCCGTCCGGCCAAGGATCAGGACTGCCGCTTCAGACTCTTTCGCGGCCTCTTCCACCAGCGCCTCCTCCGGGATCATCTCCTCCTGGAACCAGGGCTCGGTCGCCCAGCCGTGACCAGCGTCAAACGGATGATCCTTGACAAAGTCTTCATAGGCTTTACGGACAGTCTGGTTGAGTTTAAAGCAGTCCGCGTGAAGCAGGCCTTCCCAGATGCCCGTGATATGATCTACGTTGACCGCGCCGCCGGACCCGGTACCACTCTTGAAATAGTTCATCTGCGTCCGGCCGAAGACCGCGATCTTCGTTCCCTTGGCCAGCGGGAGTGCTTTATTGTCATTTTTCAGAAGGACGATGCCCTCTGCCTGTGCCTGCCTCGCGCAGGCCGCAAACTTTTTCGGATCCCAGATATTTGCCATGCCTTATTCCTCCAGATATAATTATTTAGCGCAGAAAGAACCACCAGCAGGCTGCCGCCTCGATGATCAGCAGCAGCGGAACCGTGATATAAAACTTCGGCTTACGGATCTTATGCCGGAATACGAGCATCCCAAGGAGCGCTCCGACCGGACTTAAAACTGCCAGCAAAAGAAGCGTCCGCTCCGGTACCCGCCAGGCTTTAGTGACAGCTTTGGCCTTATCGATCCCGTAGAACGCGAAGACCACCAGGCTGACAGCCGCGTAGACGATCAGGTAGATTTGCCAGTTTTCCATTTTTACACAATCCTTCCCTAAGATTCTCTTTCCATTCTAAGACCTCTCCCATAGAAAAGCAAGGGCCAATCCTTTATGATTTCTTCATTTGCCTTTTCTAATAAAGCGGCGTATAATGGATATGCCAAAACCGAAAGGAGGCACCGCTATGAAAATTATAGAATTTTCCGATTCGTTTATTCCGATCATGGACGGCGTCGGAAATGTTGTTTATCAATATGCCATGAACCTGCCCGCCAAAGGCCATGAATGCTATGTCGTCGCCCCGATGACCGACACCGGTTTCCGCGGCAAATATCCTTTTGAACTGATCGACTATATGGGCGTTCAGCTGTCCGCCATGAAAAGCTACACGGTAGGCGTTCCCACGCTTGACGCGCACTGTCAGGCGCGACTGGCGATGATCGACGCGGATATCGTACACGTCCACAGTCCGTTCGTTGCGGGCCAGGCTGGTCTGCTCTACGCGACCAAACACGACGTGCCGATCGTCGGCACCTTCCATTCCAAATATTACGATGACTTCCTGCAGCTGACAGGCATCGAACTTCTCGCGGAAGTGGGCACGAAATATGTGGTCGACTTTTACAACCGCTGCACCGAAGTCTGGGCTGTCAGCGAGTCTTCCGCCGGCACCCTCGCCGACTACGGCTATAAAGGACAGATCAAAGTCATGCCGAACGGCACGGATATCCATCCGCTGACGAAAACCGGCATACAGGCCGCTGAAGAGCGCTTCCCCGTCCCTGCCGGCATCCCGATCCTGCTGTACGTCGGACAGATCAACTGGAAAAAGAACCTTCGCTGTACACTGGAAGCCTGCGGCCTTCTTGCCAAAGAACATCCGGACCGAGATTTCCGCCTGATGATGGCTGGTCAGGGCCCGCACGAAGAAGAGATCAAAAAACTCGCGGAGGATCTGGGCATTGCCGATAAAGTCATCTTCACTGGTCATCTGACCGATCACGATGTCCTGAATGCCCTTTACGCCCGCGCCAGCCTGTTCCTCTTCCCGTCCCTTTATGATACCTCCGGTCTGGTCACCCGGGAAGCCGCGGCCGTCGGTACGCCTTCGATCGTCGTCAAAGGTTCCAGTGCCGCTGAGGGCATGATCCAGGGAGAAAACGGCTTCCTGTGCGAGAATACGCCCGAGGATCTGGCCGCCACCATCCTGGACGCGCTTTCCGATCCCGATCGTCTGGAACGGATCGGCCAAAAGGCGAAGGAAACGATCCCCATTCCGTGGTCAAGGCTCGTCGACGACGTCGCCCACGGCTACGAAGACCTCCTTCGCCGCTATCATCTGTGATCAACCTTACTGCAATGAACTGATTCATGACTCAAGATCCGCGTCGGACACACTGCCGAGGTTCACCTCAATTCAATCTCCTGTATTCCTCGTCAGGCTCCGGCATGGCCTGTCTCTTCGCGCTTTTTTGAATATATGCGATTGATCTTCTCTCAATTATCAAAACAGATTTTTCACTGGAATTCTACCTTTGCTGCCGGCCATCATGCCTGCCAGCTCATGGGGTACATACAATTCTTCCAGCCAAGAAATTTCCTCAGCTGTCAGTTCCAACTCTGCTGCACCAACCATTCCATCAATGTGACGCGGCTTGGTTGCGCCGACCACGGGAGAAGTGACTTTGTTGAGCAGCCAGGCTAGAGAAATCTCAGTCATACTTACACCTTTCCTCTCTGCCAGTTCAGCGACCCGTTCAATAATACGCCCATCTTCTTCGGCTGTACGGTCATATTTGAACTTGGCATAAGCATCCATCTCCAGACGTTTGGTGGTCTCCCCCGGTTTTCTGGAAAGGCGACCGGCGGCTAAAGCGCTGTAAGGCGTCATCGCTACTCCGTTGGCATAGCAGAACGGAGCCATTTCCCGCTCCTCTTCCCGTGCAATCAGATTATAATGGCCCTGGATAGAAACAAAGGGAGACCAGCCTTTGGCCTTCGCCAGATCGTTCGCCTGGGCTAGTTGCCATGCATAGCAGTTACTGACGCCGATAGCGCGCACCTTGCCGGCCTTTACTGCCTCGTTTAGTGCTTCCATGCTTTCTTCCAGCGGCGTTTGATAATCCCAGCTATGCATGATATAAAGATCCACATAATCGGTTCCCAGGCGCTCCAGAGAATTATCCAGACACTGCCGGATCCAGTCTTTACCGCTGATACTCTCCTTCTGCTGAGGCGTTCTGGGACTGTATTTAGTCGCGATCACCACCTGATCCCGATCCGTCAGTTCTCTGAAAGCGCGTCCGATAAATTCTTCAGAAGTACCTCCGGAATAAGCCATAGCCGTATCAAAGAAATTGATGCCGTTCTCCAGCGCATATTGAATGATAGCTTTTGTGCTTTCATAATCCAGCGTCCATTGATGACCGCCGGGCACGGGCACACCGAAGCCCATGCATCCGATACAGAATCGTGATATGGTAATATCCGTCTGTCCTAGTTTTGTATACTTCATAGCAAAGTCCCTCCTGATTGATTGATTAATTTCAGTAATTCCAGCGAAGTAAGTAACCTTCCGAGTCCCATATATGGGGATGCCTGCACCAGGGCACAAACAATCTCTTCCATTGTCGCTCCGGCATCCATCGCAGCTAGTCCATGCAGCTTCAGCAAATCTTCATTGATTTCTGAACAGACAATCGCCACGATACAAAGCAGTTCTCTCTCTTTCCGTATCAGTCCGTTTCTTGAGCCGAAATCCCCAAAACCGTAGGCTGTCAGTATATAGGGGATGAACTCATCGTAAGGCTGCGGAAGTGTCGCGAATCTTGAAGTAAAGTTCTCGGCTTTATCCGGAAACAGACTCTTTCCTACATTCAATCTGGTTGTGTCTTTTTCGATCGTCCTGGTATTGGGCAACGGAACCTGTATTCCCTTCTCAGCAAATACTTCATTCATCACTACACACGCTTCCATGACATGCGGAAATCCTGTAAATGGAGCGCATAGATAGACCGCTTCCCGGATTTGCACAGCTGTGCAGCGCGCGTTGAAAGCCGAACGAATATGATTCTTTAAAGCCGGAAGCGTATGCCTGGCCGTCATAGCCGTGACCTCGCACAATGCCCGAACCGGGTCAGACAAAGATCCTTTATGCCAGATTTCTCCAAAGATGTATCTCTGCATGATTTGCATAAATTCAGGGTCATTCCCTTCATTCGTGGTCGGCTGCCGTTCAAACAGCCTGCGAAATGTCTCCGCACAGAGGGTAATCCTGTCCATTGAGTCCGCTGTCTGGTTCATCAGCAATATCTCCTTCCGGTTCCTTATGCCCTGGCTTTTGTTTGTGGATTCAGCCACGAAAACACAGATGGCAGGTTATCATTGCAAAAAGCAAAGGTATGTCCGCCGGCTCCCGGCCTGAAAGTTACAGCAGCCCCTGCATCACCGAGCGCCTTTGCCAGCGCTTCGTTTGCGCCTAGTAACGGATCTTCTGTACCACAGGCGATGTAGAACTCAGGAAAGTGATTTATCGCATCTTTTTGATTTCTATTCTGGATCTGCCCGATCAGGTAGCGTGGATTCCGATCAGTCTTCTCTGTCACATCCAGATCTTCGAAGTTTTTGAGCTCACCTCTGGTATTTCCTTTGGTTCTGACCCAGTCTCTGGAGTATTCGTAGAAATGAACCGCCCCGGCAAAGATAGCTGCCTTTCCGAAATTGTCACAGTATTTTAGGCCGTTGCGATAGGCACCGTAACCACCCATGGACATGCCACTAATCCAGGTATCCTGCCTTTCTCTGGAAAGAGGTAACAGTTCTCTGCTAACCTGTACCAGTTCATCACCCACATAGGCCCCAAAATCTCCCAGACAACCATCCTCTACCGGGATATCCAGATAGAATGAGTTTTCGCCGGATGGCAGAATAACCGCTACACCTTGAGACTCCGCCAGGTACCGGACATTGGTATAATGCAACCAGCGAGAACTGTTCCCACCTAACCCGTGCAAAAGATAAAGGGTAGGATACGGGGGTTCAAATTGCTCATAGGGGATGATCGCGCTAAATTTGGCCATACGTTTCAGCGTCTTTGAATCGAACTCAAATTCCAGAAATGCCATACTTACCTCCTCTGTTTCTTTTTTTCAAACTTGATATTTGTACAATCTGTGATAAAATGATAGTATCATCATAGACCTTAGAGAATACTCTAAGTCAAGGGTTCCCATGAAAATCTTTCCATTATTTTGTCCAGCTACATTGCTTTACGAGAGGTAATAGGCCATGAGTGAAATGCTTTATACCATCAAAGATGTCTCCGATCGAACAGGCATCAGCCCCCATACCCTGCGCTTCTACGACAAAGAGGGCTTGCTGCCTTTCCTCCGGAAGAGTCCTCATGGGACAAGGCTCTTCTCGGAGGAAGACTTTGAATCGCTGTTTACCATCACCTGCCTAAAGAAATCCGGTATGTCTCTCCATAAGATCCGTGATTTTATGCAGCTCTATGCCAAAGGCGTTGAAACGCTTCCCGAGCGCCAGTATATGTTCGAGGAGCACCGAAAAGAGATCCTTGCCCGGATGAAAGAACTTGAAGAGATGCTCAACATCGTTAATTATAAATGCTGGTACTTCGCGGAGGCGCGACTTCGGAACGATCCTGATTTCTACAAAAAGCTCTCTGCGGAAGAGATGCCACCGCAGATGATCGAATTCATGAGTAAAGTTCAGAATTTCAAGCAGGCAATCGATTCCGGAGAGCCGCATGATTCCGTATAGTTATTGGGCTTTGGTTATGTTGAAGCTATTAGAATTGTACGCCGTCGGGAGTACAAAAAAGGGTGTAGCAAAATAGTGCTGCAGCCCTCATTTGTTGTAAGTCGAATCTTTTCTGAAAATCCCTGTGAAAAGTGATTCAGGGAACCTTTTGGGGCGTTTAGCTTTTTTTCTCGTCCTGCCGCCCACAAAAATGCGTGTTTTCTGGATGAGAAATCAACTTGACGAGCTATCTTATCCACAGATTAGATAAGATAACTCGTCAATTCTCTTTCTCGCCCAAACGGAGCGTCCGTATGTTGACTTTTCTGGGTAAGATAGAAGCTTACCACTTCCGCTCGCCCAGGATTTAGTAAAGATAGTGCCTCAAGTTGATGCGCCGCCCAAAAAGTCTGGGCGGCGGGATCGAAAAAAACGACAAACGCCCCAAGGAGCTGGGGCGTTTGCTTGCAGAGGGGCTTTTTGCTACAGCCCCCTTACTTTTTGTTTACTGCCGGCTGTCCAGTTCCTCGCGCAGCTGTTTCACCGCTTTCTTCGTCAGCGGATAACCAAATTGCAGCAGCAGGAACATGCACAGATACATTCCGAAAGGAACCAGGGTCGCGATCTTGTAGATGCCTTCATTGACCGCTTCGGTCTGGATCATCGTGCCTTCCGCGGTAACATAGCCGATCGCTGCGAGCGCCATGGAAGCGCCGATACCGGCCAGCGTCTGTCCGAGTTTGCGGAAAAAGCTGAAGCTGGCGTAGGTCGTGCCTTCGCTGCGGCGATAGGTCACCTTCTCATAGTGATCGATCACGTCTGTGACCATGGCCCAGACTTCCAGCGTGAAGAAGGAAAGGCCAAAGCCAAGGATCAGGTTAACGGCCAGGAAGAGGTACGGGCTTCTGGTCTTCATAAAGAACAGGATCAGAAAAGCGGCTGCGGCAAAGATGCTGCCGAAGGAACAGACTTCCTTCTTGCCGAATTTCTGAACGAACTTGCCCATGAACGGCATCAGGATCAGCATGGGGATGTAGTTGAAAACCGTGACCAGGGCAAACAGTCCGGGCGTCTGGAAATAGTTCTTGAAGAGATAGTTGAAGATGGTCTGCGTATACATACTGCCGGCGATCAGCAGCATGGAAGCCAGGCACAGGGTCATAAAAGGACGGTTCTTCAGAAGTGTTTTGAAGGTCTTCAGCACATTCTCCTTCTCCTGATGTTCCGGCGCCGGGATATACTCACGGGTCAACTTGAAGAAGCCGAAGAATACGATCAGTGAAAATCCTGCCAAAAGCAGTACGCCTGTCTGAAGCTTGCTCGCGTCCAGGTATTTGGCACCTGTATCGACCGCTGTCGAATAGACGAACAGCGGCAGCAGGATCTGACCGGGCGCCGATCCGAAGCCCGCGCCGAGCGAACGGATGACGGACAGGTTCGAACGCTCCTTCAGATCCGTGGTCATCGCGGACGCCATCGAGCCATAGGGGATATTGACAGCGGTATAGAGCATGCCGTACAGGATATAGGTGATATACGCATAGATCAGATACTGATTCTCTGAAAGTCCCGGGATCTTGAAGAACGTCAGGACAAACGCGATCGCCAGCGGCACCGAAAACCACATGACATAAGGTCTGAACCGACCCCATTTGGTAGGTTTTCTGGAGTCGATCAGTGCGCCGCAGAGCGGGTCATTAATCGCGTCCCAGATCCGGGCGATCAGCATCAGCACCGTGATCTTGGCCAGTGAGATATGCAGAATATCCGTATAGAACATCTGCAGAAACGAACCGATCGTACCGAAGGTGATCACACCTCCCATGTCACCCAGCGCATAGCCGATGACATTCATCTTTGTCAGCTTGCCTGACTTTTTTTCCATAATCTGCTCCTCCGTCCCTTACAATTTTGATACGTTCATAAAGACAGCCTGATATGGGCTGTTTTTTCTCACAAATACAGGGATCATCCCCATCGGCGCTTCGATCCCGTATACGCCGCCGGTATATTCTTTCCCGCTCCAGAGATGGATCCAAAGATCCTCCGGCAGATAGACGTTCCGTGTCTTCTCCCCTTCCCGGATCACCGGAGCGATCAGAAGATCCCTTCCCAGCAGATACTCGAATTTCTCCGTATAAGCCCGCGGTTCGTCATAATGATAGAAAAGCGGCCGCATCACCGGGACGCCCTTCTCCGCGTTCTCCTCTTCCAGCGATACAAGATACTCTTTCAGCGCCGCGTAACGCCGTACACAAAGCGACAGATGACGGATCATCTCCTCATCCCCGTCAAACTGAACGCTGCGGGAAGGCTGATTGCCGGGGTGCGTGCGCATCAGGGGCGAGAAAGTGTTCATCTCCTCCCAGCGCATCATCAGTTCTTTGGTGCGGGTCATGGGCCCCATCGTGGTATAACCGCCGACGTCCGAATGCGTCAGTCCGTAGCCGCTCATTGCCAGAGACAGTGTCGCCGGGATCACGGAAGCCAGTCCGTCGTCCAGAGACCAGTCCACATGCTGATCACCATTCCACATCATATCCGAGTACCGGACCGTTCCGGCAGAACCTGCCCGGGTGAAGAAGAAGATCTCTCCCTCCGGTACAAGTCCGGCGATCTCGGCTTCCCGGACCGCTTCCCGGTTGCACTTCGCCCAGAGAGCCGGCCAGTCATTGTGCTTGATCTCCGGATCTTCTCCCGAGAAAAGAACACAGTCCGTCGGCAGATACTCGCCGAAATCCGCCATCCATCCGGAAAGGCCGATCCCGATCATGTTGGCTTTAATGACGCCTTTATACCATTCCCAGGCGGCCGGATTCGTGAGGTCGATCATTGCGGCCGGGAAGGTCGTGATCGTGACCAGATAATCTTTTCCGTCGTGATCTTTGACACAGTAGCCCTGCGCGCTGGCATAGGCATAGAGGTCTTTTTCGATCGCCATGAACGGATTGATATACCCGAGGAAACGGATCCCTTCTTTTCTCCAGCGGCGGATATGCTGCGGCAGATCCGGATAAAGCTCCCTGTCATACCGCCAGTTCCACATGACCTGATAGCCGAATCCCGTCCTCCGGCATCCGCACCAGTCCTGGGACCAGATGCCCACGACCGGCGTACCGGCTGCCTGTACTTTGGCGATCTTCTCATCGATCGCCTCAGGGCCTTCTTCGATCCCGAGAATCACACCGTCACGCGTCCATTCGGGCAGGACTTTCTGCCTTCCGAGACGTTCGGAAAAAAGAGATGAAAGTTCTTCAAAACTCTCCGCTCTTCCGAAGAAGATCGGCGCTTTATCCCGGATCTCGATACCGACCCAGCCCGGACGGGTGAAATCAAATTTCACATAGCCGGTGGAATCCACATGGACATAGTATTTTCGGCTGCTGACGAACGTCGGCTGCGCGTAGTAGGTCTCATAATCAGAGAACGGCCAGGTCCTTTCCGGCTCCGGTCCCTGCTTTTCCCAAAGATCCAGTTTCCGCGCGATCCGCTTGGCATTCTGATGCTCGGCTACCCAGACCCGTACCTTCTGTCCGGAAAGATCAAACTCCGGGAAGGTCTCGCCGGTGCCGTAGAAATGCTCTTCGTCAGCGGCAGGACCGGCAAAAAAGTCTGTCGGGATCCGCAGATACCAGCGGTTCTTTTCATCTTCTGCCGGAAAGATCCGGAGACAGAATTCGTTTTCCGAAACCAGCTCCAGACTCAGCCATTTTCGCGGATCCTCCTCTAAGCGGTCCGTGACTTCATCGATATATTCGAAGCTCCCCTTTTCCATGGGAAATTCCGCTTTTCCAAAGGCCCGCTCCAGTCTGATCCTGCCCAGATCCATCATGCCTTATACTCCACGAACGGGATATGAAGGATGCCGGCCAGCAGCTTCAATTCTTCCGTGATATCGCCATAGGCGACCGCGTAGTGCGGCTCAAATCCGTCAGCCAGCAGCTGGTCCACGAGGTTTCTGACCGGGATCTTCGGCTGCACGACCATGGAAGTTCCCAGATACTGCCTGGGTTTATCAAGGCAGCTCGCTGCTGCCGCGAAAAGACGGAAAGAACCGTCCCGATCCTTGCCGATCCGAAGGATCGTCACTTCCGCGGCTGCTTTCGTGCCGAATTCCATCGTAGGGCCGATCTTCCGGTTGGGATGAACGCCCACACAGGCGCCCCTATCTTCTCTTGCCAGACTGCAGGCAGCCATGCCGCAGTGCCAGAAAGTCAGGGTATTCTCTTTTTCGGAGAGCGCTACCGGATCTCCGAAAAATGCGGCTTCACCGGTCAGCTCTGTACCGACTGCCATGGAAAGCGCGCCATAAGTATCCGCCTCACAGGCGGAAGGGATCCCCAATGCATTCAGGATAGAAAGGACCGTGCAGACAGGTGTCCCGTATTCCACAAAGAAATCCGGCCAGCAGCGGGAAGACAGCGCGCCGATCCCCTGCTCGTTCGTAAATTCCCGGTACGCGCGGTAAAGCCGGACGAAATCCCGGATATTCTTCTCGGGCATCTGCTCCAGTCCTACGATCCTCTCCTTCGCTTCCGCTTCAAAGGCGGCACAGTCTTCATAGGCATAGCTTTGTGCCTTGCGGATCAGTTCTCTGGCTTCCACGGAAACCAGTTCTGTTCCGAACGTCTTCAGAATATCCGCGTCGAGCCCTCTTCCGAAACCGAATCCCTGCGGCGTATGACCGATCTGCGCGAGTTTCAGTCCTTTTAAATACCGAACCACAGACAGGGCCCGGATGATCTTCTCCAGTCTTACCCTGACCGGATCCTCATCCGCGCTGCCGAACAGACGGATGGGGTCATCCTTTCTCAGCTGATGATACGTGTTCGCCGCGGAAAATGTGCCAGTCAGCGAATTGAGCTTCAGCCGTCCGCCCGTTTCCGAGACAGGCTCCCTTAGTGTCCACAGGACGATGGGACCGTCGTATACCCGGAGGACTTCCGAGATATAGGCGGCGTTCGCGAACGTGATATTCTGAACGATCACCAGATCAGGCTTTTTCCCTGCCATCCATGCTTTGACCGCGTCGGTCGTAAGCAGCGGCTCGTCCGGCTGATCCAGTTCAAAGGAAAGATCAAAAGAAAGCTTTCGAAGAAGCGCCGCCGAGGACTGAAACGCGGCCCCGGCGGTCTCCATATGATACGTCCCGACACCGATCGGGACATAAGTGATGATCATGTTCATCCTTTTCCCTCCCGGACGACTTTGATCGTGGCGGAAAAGTCTTCCTTGCCATAGCCTTTTTCCATGGCCCGATCATAGACCCGAACAGCGTTTTCCTCACCGGGCATCGAAACGCCGGCTTCTTCCGCCAGAGCGAGACAGATATGGACGTCCTTGTGCATATTCTCGACAGAAAAAGCTGTTTTGAAGTCTTCCTTCGCGATGACCGCTTTCTTGCTGTCCAGATAGAAATTCTGTCCGCCGCCGTAGGAGATCGCCTCCGCGAACGTCATGATATCGATCCCGCACGAAGCAGCAAGCGTCGCTGTTTCATTGACGCCGTTCTGGATCTGAGAGACCAGCGCGTTGTGACAGATCTTCATGACCAGACCTTTCCCATTTTCGCCCATCCGGATGACGTTTTCACCCATGTAGGACAGAACCGGCTGGATCTTCGGGAACAGCTCCTCGTCGCATCCCACGTAGATGCCCAGCTTGCCCGCTTCCGCGGCCGGACGGGATTTCACGACCGGCGCATCCGCAAACTGGGCCCCGGTCGCTTTGACCTTATTGGCGATCTCTACGGAAACCGAAGGATCGATGGTGCTCATATCGATACAGATCTTGCTCTCGTTAAGGACCGGAAGGATCCTTTCATACACGTCCCGGCTGTGCTCGGACTTCGGGACCATAGTGATGATCATGTCGGCTTTTTCCGCCAGCGATTCATGATCCCCGCAAAGTTCGACATTCATCCGGCCAAAGAGCATCTGGGTGGCCGCCAGGGAAGCCGCTTTCTCTGTCTCGATGTCAAACAGATATACCGTATCATCATGTTTCAGGATAATATTCGAGCACATGGCTTCGCCCATGATACCCAGGCCGATAAATCCTATTTTCATCCCTTTATTCCTTTGCTGTCTGATCCCAGGCGGCGCAGAAAGTGCCGATCCCCTGTGTGGTATAGGCATGTTTCATGCTTTCTTTATACACATCCAGTCCGGTCGTGACGATATCCGCGCCGGCGACGGCACAGTCCACGATCTGTTTGGGCGTGCGGATGGCGGCACAGATGATCTGTGTCTTCCCCAGAAAACCATAATTACCGTAGATGTCCACGATATCCTGGATATAGGCGCGGCAGTCTTCGCCGTTCGCTTCTTTCCAGCCAATAAAGGGAGAAACGAACAGACAGCCGTTCTTCGCGGCCCAGATGGCCTGCGAGGGAGAGAAGACGAGGGTCAGGTTCGTACGGATCCCTTCCTGTTCCAGGATCCTCGAAGCCGCGATCCCCGCTTCGGTGCACGGGATCTTGATGGCAAAGTTCGGGCTGATCGGCGCGATCATTTGCGCGGCTTTCACCATTTCCTCCGCCGTTTCCAGATGTGGATTGACCTCTACGGAAACCGGGAAACGATCAATGCCGGAAAGCCCGTTCTTTTCGACCCAGTCCGCGATCCCGTGGATCGCGGTCAGAAAAGGTTTCCCGCTGAGCATGATATGACGGGGATTTGTTGTTACCCCGTCAATACCGAAAGTATGATATGCGTAATCGATCTCATCCAGCTTTGCGCTGTCCAGAAAGAACTTCATCGCCACTGCCTCCACTGTTGCTGTTGCCGTTCCTGTTCGATCTCTTTCTTTCTCTTCCTGCCGACCGCTGCCACCGCGACGATCGATCCGATGATCACCAGCAGGACGATGGCCGCCGTGATGATCGAAGCGGTCAGTGCTTTCTTCGCGCTCTTTTCCAGATCGGTCTTGATCTCTTCGATCCTGCTCTCCAGGTTTTCTCCCAGATCGATGTCATATGAGCTCTCATAAGAATACTCGGAATTGTCCGCATAGCTGATCTCTACCGAAGACTCCTCCGGCACCGGCTCCGCCTTCTCTACGGTAGGCACGCCGTTGATCTCGATCTCATAGGCCTTGTAGTTCGAGGGGACTTTATATCCCTGACGGGCGATATACTCCTCCACATCTGCCTGAACCATTTCAAAGTTGCGCGGACCATTGGTGAGGAGCACTTCATGGAAGGCGACCTCATCGAAATACTGTCCCATCGCTTTCTGGCACATGGCCCGAAGCGTCATGAAATACGCGTCGCCGAAACCATAGGAGATCATCGTGCCGGGCATAGCGCGCAGCTGATCGTAGATATCCCTCGCTTCCAGCGGCGTATAGTAGTTGCCGTCCGCGTTGAGGAAATTCAGGAAATCATCCACGGTCCAGTGCAGACCGTTGATCCCGATCTCCATCAAAGTATTATAGACATAACCGTAATAGTTATTCGCTTCCTCATACATGTAGGAATACTTATCCAGACCGGACTCGCGGATCATGATATTCTCGACGTACATCGCCCAGCCTTCCTGATATCCCATGATATTCAGGAAAGTCCGAAGCGGATTCGGCTCCGTATTGAAGTACCAGGTAAACTGATACAGATGCCCCGGGAATCCTTCATGGGACAGCGTGATGTACATCTCATTCATATTGTCGACATTCGAGCCGTTGATCCGGATCACGTTGTTGGTGATATCGTCCACCGGCGGAGTCAGATAATAAGCGACAACAGACGGATTTTCCAGACATTTATCCAGATAACTGGCCTTGTAGTTCACATCCGGTCCCTTGGGAAACGCGTCCAGATGAGAAGCCAGATAGTCCAGCACCTCTTCCGCGCTCGTAAACTCCACCTGATCCGGGTCGCGGCCGGTACTGTCATAGGACAGTGCCTTGCGGAAATAAGGAATGATGTTATCCATGGCTGTCTCGCAGAAATCATAGATCTCCTGCGGGGTCATGTTGGTACTGGATTCATACTTGGCCAGTGCCGCATAGTACTCATCGCCGCCCGGATAACCGCAGATGCCCAGATCATTCTGACGTGATCCGCGCAGGGTCTCCAGATTGGTCGCGGCTTTCTGATAAGCAGGAAGAACCTGATTGATCACAAGATCGGAATTCCGGGCTTTGTAGTCCGCCCTTTCCTGATCGGTCAGGCCTTCAAACGCGTCGACATTTTCCGAGAAGATGATGATCAGCGGATTTTCGACTCCTTTGGCTACGAACTCATCGATCTGTGAAAGTTCCTCATCCAGCGCCGCATCCGTCATGAAATAGCCCTGCTTCGCGAATGTCTCCGTGAAAGCCCACATCTCATCGATGAAACGGGGATAATCCGCGATCAGTGTCAGATAATCTTCTATATCCTCTTTCTGATAAAAAACGAACTCGGTAAAATTCGTTTCGAGGTTCGTCAGATAGCCGTTGTAGGGATTGAACATCTCCTCGAACTGCGGATACTCATTCATGACGATCAGCTGTTCCACATAGGATCTCAGTACGTCATAGCTGACCTGGTTTTCCGGGGACAGCCGGTCATACATGATCGCGTCCATCTGCGCCAGGACATCTTTGTTTTCTTCGACGGCTGCCGCGTAATCGTCGATCGAGATCGTACCAAGCGTCACTTCCGGCTTTTGAATATAATACGACTCATAATCCTTGACATTATAGTGCATGGTCAGATAATCGGATTCCATGCTTTCTATCCACTGTCCCATCATCCACTGATCGAAATACGCATTCTCGTCGCGCATTTCTTCATCCGCGCGCGCGGAAAAACTTCCGCCGAAACCGCTCAGACAGAATACCAGTGCCAGAACGATCGCAAGGATCTTTTTGATTTGTTTCATCGCATCGTGCTCCTTTATATGTTCTTGCTTTTAGACAGTAAATGTGATCTCGCGTCCGCCGTTTTCATACGGAACCAGTTCGACTCCGGCCGCCTTCAGGATCATTCGGGAAGCGATAAACTTGCTCTGATCCGCGTATTTGTCCGACTCATAGATCATGGTACGGATGCCTGACTGGACGATCGCCTTGGCGCACTCATTGCAGGGGAACAGCGTCACATAGATCTTGGCTCCCGCCAGCGTCCCGCCGCGGAAATTCAGGATCGCGTTCAGTTCTGCGTGCGTCACATACATGTACTTGGTATCCAGATCACGCTCCGCCTCTCTTTCCCACGGGAATTCATCGTCCGAAAGCCCGCGGGGAAAACCGTTGTAGCCGATCGACAGGATCTTGTTGTCTTCACCCACAATGCAGGCCCCTACCTGTGTGCCCGGATCTTTGGAGCGCATGGCTGCCAGTTTGGCGATTCCCATGAAATATTCATCCCAACTGATATAATCGGTTCGTTTCATCGCTTTTCCTCCCTTGAAACCATTACCGTCACAATAACGATATAATCCAATCTATTATATAAAAAAACCACTGCTTTTGGCAATGGTTTTTCAAACTTTAATCGGATCAATTCTGATGTCTGAGGATCCGGCTCCTGTGCTCGATCTTCTCCTTCTTTTCGAACCGCTCCCGGTGTTCGGTATCGGAGCGTTTGACAGGGATCTCACCGGCATCCATAAGAGCCCGTTTGGTCAGCAGCGGTCCGAACAGTTCGTAGATCAGTACGCTGAAAAGGATGATATTGCGGATCATCTGTCCGTATACCGGTCCCAGCGCCTGCGCGGAAACCACCATACCCAGCGCGACGCCGGCCTGCGGGAACAGGGTGATACCCAGATGTTTGACAACTTTCTCTTCACAGTGCATCGCTTTCGAGCTCCACCGGGCACCCAGATATTTGCCGAGGCATCTGACCAGGATATACACAACACCCACCAGAATGGTCAACGGATAGCGAAAAACGCCCAGTTCCAGTTCCGCACCGGAAAGCACGAAGAAAACCGCGTAGACCGGTACGGTCCATTTGGCGGAACGCTGCATGATATCGACGGAGTACTCACTCAGGTTACAGAAGATCGTTCCCAGCATCATACAGACGAGAAGCGAAGAAAAACCGATCTTCACACCGCCGCCCAGTTCGATCTCAATGGACGAAAGAGCGATCGTCATGATCACGAACGCGATCGTCAGTGACAGACGGTTGGAATTGGAGAAGAAAAGCTTCTCCAGCTTTGTCAGCAGCCATCCCATGACCGAACCGAGGATCAGGGAGAATATGATCTCCAGCAGCGGATTGACTGCTATAGAAACGACAGAAAGCGAACCTCCGTCGATCGCCATCGCGATACCGAAGGATACGGCAAATACCACCAGGCCTACCGCGTCGTCCAGCGCGACGATCGGAAGCAGCAGATCCGTCAGAGGTCCTTTCGCCTTATACTGACGAACGACCATCAATGTCGCGGCCGGCGCGGTCGCGGACGCGATAGCGCCAAGCGTGATCGCCACGGGAAGAGGCAGGACCTCCGGTCCCAGTACGAAATGCAGCGCGATCATCACCGCGTCCACAAAAACTGTCGCCAGCACCGCCTGAATAATACCGATCACAGTAGCTGTCTTGCCGGTGTGTTTCAGCTGTCCCAAACGGAACTCATTCCCGATATCGAACGCGATGAATCCCAGCGCGACACTGCTGATCACGCTTACAGATTCGACTTCCTCGATCGATCCGAATCCCAGTCCCGGAACACCGATCGCACCAAGCACATACGGGCCTACGATCACACCCGCGATCAGAAAAGCTGTCACATCCGGCAGTTTCAAATTCAGTTTTTTAAATAAACGAGTCATCATCAGACCCGCGAATAAAGCAAAAGCTGTCGCTAAAAGCGTACTCATAGATTTCTTACTCCTTCAGGCCTTAGGAAAAAGCCCAAGGACGTATTCTACCACTTTCCTTTGATAAATTCCATTAAAAAACCCACAAACTTTTCCGCTCTGGGCGGTGTTGTTTGTGGGTTTTTATCTCATTGCTCCTTCAGGCTTTCTTCCGCGATCCGGCGGACTTTGGAAAGATTCCAGCCCTGCTGCTGCGCGATCCGGGAAAGATCATCGAACTCAAATTTAGCCCGTTCAGTATCATATCCGGCGACCTTCTTGATCCGGACCGGTCCGTAAGGAGTGGCCACAGTCTCAAATTCACGCGTCAGCACATTCCGGTAGGTGACTGCTTCGCGGACGCCGATCGTCGTCGTATACTTAAACATCAGCCGGACGAGTTCCTGTTTCTTTGATTCCGAACAGATAACACGGATCAGCGTGCCCGGACGGTTTTTCTTCATACCGATCGCGACGGTATAAACTTCAAAAGCGCCGCCTTCAAACAGCCGATCCATGGCAAAGCCGATCTCCTCCGCCGTCATGTCATCCACATTACAGCTAAGTTCCAGAACGACGTCTTCCGGCGTCTTGTCTTTGGGAATATAATTCCTGACCTGCGGCTCGTCCTGTACAGGCGCCTTCTGCTCTGCCGGTTTATCCATCGTTTCTCCCACCAGGATCCGGACACAGTTGGCGCGCGGGAAATCCTTCTTACCCATGCCGTATCCGATCGCCGAGACCGTCATGGGAGGCATGACATCGAACCGATCCACGAAATGTTTTAACAGAGCCGCGCCTGTAGGCGTGCAGAGTTCACCCATGATATCGGTACTGTAGATAGGAATATCTTTCAGGATCAGAGCAGTCGCCGGTGCGGGTACAGGCAGGACGCCGTGTGCGCACCTGACAGTTCCGGATCCGACGTGGATCGGAGACGCGACGATCTGATCCGGCTTCAAATTGTTGATCAAATAGCAGACAGCAACAACATCCGCTACTGCGTCCATCGTGCCGACTTCATGGAAATGGATCTGGCTGATCGGCGCGCCGTGGACCTGGCTTTCCGCCTCGGCAATGATCTTATAGACTGCCAGTACATCTTTCTCTACCTTTTCCGGCAGATGCAGATCCCAGACGATATGTTCAATGGCATGCATGCCGGTATGGGTGTGGGTGTGGCCGCCATGAGAATGCTCATGGTCGTGGTCATGGTGATGGTCATGGTCATGATCATGGTCATGGTCGTGATGGTGCTCATGCTCGTGGTCATGATCGTGATCGTGGTGGTGCTCATGCTCATGCTCATGGTCATGGTCGTGCATATGTTCGTCTTCTTCCGTCCCGTCCACTGTGACTGTCATGTGGGAACCGGTGATCCCGCACTTTTCCGCTTTCTCCAGACTGTAGTTCACCTTCGGGATCCGAAGCGCGTTCAGCCGGGAAACATAGGCCGCCTTCAGGGGGCTTAGATCAAGCAGCGCCGCTGTCAGCATATCGCCGGCCGCGCCCATGGAACAATCAATGTACAGAGTCTTCATATTCCTTCCTCCTCTTTGCGCCTTCGATCATCAGCGGCAGTTCCAGTCCGTTTTCTTCCAGCAGCTGCTGATCATACAGTATCTTTTTCGTTTCACTATCACAGACGATCTTTCCTTCGCCAAGCAGGATCGTCCGTGAACAGGTATCCAGAATCAGGTCAAGATCGTGCGAAACGATGATCTTTGTTCCCGAGAGTTCCCGAAAAAGTTCAATAAATCTCCGCCGGTTTTTCGGATCCAGCGCGATCGTCGGCTCATCGAAGAGCAGCACTTCCGGTTCCAGCGAAAGGACAGTGGCCAGCGAGACCAGTTTCTTCTGCCCGCCGGACAATTCCAGGACGGAGCGGGACCGAAGGTCCAGGGTCCCGGTTTTCACAAGCGCTTCCTCGACTCTTCTCTTTACCTCTTCCTTTCCGAGCCCATAATTCTTCGGAGCGAAACCTACATCCGCCTCGACAGTCGGCATAAACAGCTGCGTATCGCTGTCCTGAAAAACATAGCCTATCTTCTGCCGGATACCGGACAGATTCTTCTTTCCGACCGGTTCAGAATCGATCAGGACCGTTCCCTCCTGCGGAAAGATCAGTCCCACCATGAGTTTGAGAAGTGTCGATTTACCGGCGCCGTTTGGCCCGATAATCCCCACACTCTCGCCCTTCTCTATCATAAAGGAAAGGTCGTCCAAAACCTTCCCTCCATCTTTCGTGTACGCAAAACTGACATGTTCAAATCGTACCATCCGCTGCTACCTACCCATAAAGATTGATCCGATCAGTGAGAAGATCGGAAGAAAACGAAACAGACAAAGGCTCAGAAGACAAATGAGCAGATAGACCGTACTCTCCTTATTCCATTTCTCTTCTCCGGCAAATGTTTCTTCCGGCTTATACCCGCGGAGTTCCATGCTCTGATAGACTTTCTCCGCCTTATCCATGCTGCGGATCATCATGGAACCCACCAGAGATCCCCAGACGGAAAAATGGATCCCCTTCTGCCCTGGTGCCCGGAGTCTGTACGCTGTCCAGACATCGGAAGCCTCCTGGATCATCAGACCCAGATACCGGTAGATCAGATAGATCACATTGATCAGCAGGACAGGGACTTTCAGCTTCAAGAGCGCGGAAAGGATCCCGTTCATTCCGGTCGTGACCGCCAGGAAATATGCGGAAAGAAGGGCCAGAGCGCCTTTCAGAAACAGCGAAACAAAGGCGATCATCCCACGGGAGATGACGACATGTCCCACTGTAAGCGCCGGTACTCTGTCCAGGATGGGATTGGCGATCCCGACAAAAAACAACAGGGCGAAAAGGCCCCACATCTTACGAAAACACTGACCGGCGGATAATCCGCCGATCAGTGCGTATGCGTACAGCCAGACCCCCATCGCCAGCACCACGTCCAGATGATCTCTGGCGCAGGAAGTCACCAGCACCAGAAAAAGGATCGTGGTCAGAAACTTTGCCAGCGGATGGATCTTCCGGTAAAGGCTTTCCTCTCCCGGCGTTTCCATCATCTGCAGGCTTCGTCTGGCTTCAGTCCATTTATCCATTCGCTTCTTTCTTTTTACGGATCTTCATCAGCGCACCGGCACCGGCCAGTACGCCGAAAGTAATGATACAGCCCACGATACCCGAAACGGTCGTTCCGACAGCGCTCTCCGAATCCTTAAATGCGTAATCCGGCAGGAACGAGGTGGATTCCTGGATTTTTTCCGTCGTTTCGTAGATCTGCTTTTCCGCCGCCTCGATCTCCGTATCACCGGTCAGACGCTCGATAGACCACTCCAGCCCATCCGGATAGGAAGAAGCCAGAAGTGAAAGACCACCGCCGATCAGAAGGAAGGTCACGATCAGAATGACCAGCGTCGTCTTATAGGAGAACCGGCCCGCTTTTTCCTCCGCCTCTACATTCCAGAGAAGCGACGGTCTCGCTTCATGGATGAAGCAAAGCACCGCGGCCGTGATCAGACCCTCGACGAATCCGATCGCCAGATGAATCGGCTGCATCGCGGCAAGGAACGTACCGAAAGGCAGCACGGTGATTCCGGAGATCAGTGTCTCAATGGTAACAGAGAACGCGCCAAGCTGCAGTGTCAGCACGCATCCGACGATCGACGCCAGAATGATCCTTCCCTTCGTCGCGCCTTTCTTCATAAAAGCTTTCCAGATCAGCGCACCCACGAAGCATCCGTAGAATGCCATATTCCAGACATTCGCGCCGATCGCGAGAAGACCGCCGTCCGCAAAGAACAGGCACTGGATCAGCAGGACGCCGATCATACTTAAAAAGCCCGCGTACGGTCCCAGGATCGCGGTCAGAAGAAAACCGCCGCAGAGATGACCGGATGAGCCGGTCCCGGGGATCGTAAAGTTGATCATCTGGGTCGCGAAAACCAGCGCTCCCATGACGCCCATTGCGGGGATCTTTTTCTTGAAATCCGGATCTTCCACGACCTTTTTGATCGAATATCCGGCTGCCGCCGCGCTCGCAGCGATCATCACGCCTCCCACTGCCGGGGAAAGCAAAGCATCTGCCATGTGCATAAGAAACTCCTCCTGTTAATCCTCCAGGGTGAGCTTCGCCTTTTTCAGTGCCAGAAGGATCAGCGGAACGACGATCAGATGGATCACGATCCCCACGCTCGTATTCACGAAATAAGCCGTGATAAACGTGGTAAACCCATATTCCTGTCCGCGTACGCCAAGCAGGACCGCCTGGCAGAGACCGCCGACGATCCGCCCGATGATCATCGCGATGATCAGGCTGAGATACGTCCTGGGCCAAAAGTTCATCTTTTTGAAGGCTTTATTGAGAAGCCCTGTCAGGAGCCCATAGGTCCCCAGTTCGAACGCCATCGCGATCGCGGTCGGATAGAGTTTAGGCATCTGAAAGACCAGCGACCGCAGTAGGGGACTGATGATCCCTACCGCCAGCCCGTACCAGGGTCCGCACAGAAATCCGCAAAGAAACGCGGGAATATGCATGGGAGATATGCCCTGCATAAAGATCTGTACCTGTCCCAGGAACAGCGGCAGCACCATCGCCAGCGCGATGCAGACTGCGGAATAAACGATCTTTCGAATGCGCAGTGAGTTTTTCATGATTGTCCTCCACAGATGAGTCCGGAAACAAAAAAGGTACCCACCCGAAATATACCGCTCCAAGCGCTTCCGCGCCATGCGGTTCCGCTGCTGCGGCTATGGTAGATACCTTCTTGATATCCGATTACTTTATCCATTATAGGAAACTGCCGTTGTTTTGTCAAGATAGTTTCCCCGGAAACTTTAATGCTTCACCGGAAGGATCCGGATCAGCACGATATCCAGTCCCACATAGACCAGCATCTGGATAAGAAAGTGCCAGAAATAGACATTTCCGGTCGCCAGTTGCAGGTAGAAGAATGGCGGCAGGAGATACTGGATATACCTGATCGAGCGGAAATTAAGAAATACCGGACAGACCGCCAGCAAAAACAGCAGAATGATCGGTACCATGATCGAAAGCGCTTTTTCTCCCCCCAGCCGTCCGATCCCCAACCGAATCAGGTCACAGAAAGCGGCTCCGGAGATCACCGTCATTATCATCAGGAGGATCTCCCGCCATAGAACCGGCGCCAGTCCTACCCCAAGCAGCGTCAGGATGATCACCGCCGCAACCGGAAGCATCGTCGCCAGATAGTACGCGTAGACAGTCCCGATCAGCCTTGATCTCTTCACCCAGGTCAAAAGGCCCGACCGCTTATCCTTTTCGATCAGGATCGAAGCGCTGAAACCTGCCGTTATCAGCAGGACGATCAGCAGGCCCTGGACCGGCGACAGCAGATAACTGGTCTCCAGCGCTTCCTGGATATCTCTGGAACCTTCAATGGACTCCATCACGATAATGTGCCCGTCGGTCGCCTTCAGCCCGTAATGATCCCGAAGCGTCTCCTCCGTCACCTCCGTAACGCCTACATCCGTACGGATGAAATCTCCGTAGATCTCATAAGAGATATACGGGAAGAGCCGCATAAACAGGATCTCTCTCGAGAGCCTTAAGAATACGTTGTCAAAACGTTCATAAACAAGCACCAGGGCGTTATCTTCCGTTACTCTCCCCGGCTTGTCCGTGATCATCTGATGGATCTTCTCATCCAGATCCTCCGGGAAGATCCAGGCGGCGTCCGCCCGTCCTTCTCTGACTATTTGTATCGCTTCCTCTCCGGTTTCGCAGATGATAAACGAAACGATCCTTGAATCCAGCTTGTCTACGATATCCTGATAGATCTCCTGATCCGTATCATAAGAGGAGACCGTAATCGTCAGGGCTCCAGACTTGGATCCCGCCGTAAACCAGAGAAGAAGTCCGAAGACCGGCGCCAGCAGCAGAATACAAAGATAGCCCGGCCGGCTGCAGGTACGGCGAAGCAGAAGAACAAACCATTTCAGAAAATGCTTCATCCTCTGATCCTCCTCTCCCGGGCCAGCACACAAAGCCCGAAAAGTCCCAGGCACCAGATCAGGATGGAACATAAAGCCGGCAGATGAAACTGTTTAAGAAGACACTGGCCTATATACAGGATAGAAGCCCCTACCGGCTGATAGAGCGGAAGCTTCTGAAAGATCTCCGGGAAAAAACTGATCGGATACAGACATCCGGAAAAATAACCCAGAAAGATCGAAAGCATGAAGATCAGGATCAGGCTGCCCTGAACGGAACGGATCCCCTCGTAGATGATCAGCTGTGTCAGACTGATCAGGACCACGACCGGTATGATAAGGGCCAGTACTTTCAGTGCTTCCATACCTGAAAGGTTCTGAAGCTCCCCGATCAGTCCGGTCCTCTTACAAACGAAATATGTCACGGCTCCGACGAACAGACCTTCCATCATCAAAAGCGCGCTGTGAACGATCAGTGCCGAAAGGATCTGCCTTACTCCTCCAATGCCGGATCGCATCTTCAGCAGCTGATAAAGCGGCTTCTGATCCTTCAGATAAAGTGGCGCCAGGCTGATCCCGGAAAGCAGCAGAAACAGCACGAATATTCCTGTGCCGATCCCTCCGGTGATCGAAAGCTCGTCCCGGATCCCGATCGTCTGTACGTCGAGATAATCCTCTCTTTCCAGAAAAGCACCACCGTAACGAAGCAGCATCTCATCTCCCAGGATATCGACCCGCAGCCCTTCTCTCGCCCCGGATACGATCAGCTGCATCCCGTAGATGCTGCTCTGCACCTCGATCAGCATCGAGGCCAGGCTTTCTACGATCTCATCGACCTGCTGCGTTCCGATCGTTACGACGCCATCCGTCGAAACATAACGGATCGGTTTGTCATCCGCATAAGCCCCGACCGATTCGACAAAACCATCCGGGATCAGAAAGTACGCGTTGACCCGGCCGGACATGATACCGCTTTTCGCTTCTTCCTCCGTCATGGGAAGAAGTTCGACCGTATATTTGCTGTTATCGAAGTTTTCCAGCGCATAAAGACCCAGCTTCAGTTCAGGCGCCGCGTCGATATCTCCGACCAGGCCCAGTCTGACCTTCTGCTGTGATTCATCCCCCTGCTGGTTTTGGATCAGCTGGGCGCCGATCGCTCCGGAAAGGATCAGCAAAATGAGATCGATGAGAGCGATCGTCGGTAAGAGCCGAAGCGCCCGTTTCCACTCCAGATGTAAAAACCGTCTCATTGGATCGCCTCTAGCAGTTTATCGCCATCCCCGTCATAGGGATACGGGGTGAGAACCCCGTTTTTCAGCACGTAAACATACCGGCAGATCGAAAGCTCATCCAGATCATGGGTCGACAGGATAACGTTGCCGCCTCTCTGACAGTGGATCCTCAGATAGGAAAGGATCTGTTTCTTGCAGGGAAGGTCCAGTGCCGCGCAGGCTTCGTCCAGCAGCAGGATCGGAGGATCTTTCGCGACTGCGCATCCGATCGAAAGCCGCTTTTTCATCCCGCCGGACATATCTTTCACTCTGGTTTTCAGGAATTCCCCGATCCCCAGAATATGAAGCGGACCGTTTTGAAGGCTCGCGTTCATCTCCTCCTTCCCATACCACAGGAGGAGGTTGTCTCTGGCTGAGAGTTCGTCCATGAGCGGCGTGCCCTGAGGAATATAACCGACCAGAGAAGAAAGCCTTTTCTCATCCGTCAGAAGATCCGTCCAGCCGTTCGAGGTCTGCATGAGAAATCTTCCCTGATCCGCCTTCTGGATCCCGGCAAGGATAGAAAGAAGCGTAGACTTTCCCGAGCCGTTGACGCCTACGATGCCGACAGCGGCTCCCGCGCATGCAGAAAAGGATGCTCCTTCAAGCACCCTTTTTCTTCCGTACTTACGATAGATCTGATCAATGCTGAGATTTGGCACTTAATGCTCCTCCAGTTATTGGGCAGGCGTCGATGAAGATCTTCCGGGAATTGAGTTTCTGAGATAATCGATCAGCTCATCCGGCAGATCTGTCTTATCCAGATCGTCGACAAAGTCCTCCAGATCGGAAGGCTTGATGTTCTGTATCCAGGTCATATAGTCCACCGCGCCTTTGACCTTATCGACTTCTTCTGCCTTCTTAGTCTTGCTCTCCATGGAGATGGTCAGGAAAGGCTCGTCGTCTGTCAGGATCTGCAACGTGATCTTTCCTTCGGACTCTGTCGTTTTTCCTTCCACAAGGATACCGACATCGGACAGGATACTCTTGAACTGATTCAGATACCGGGAAAGTCCGGCCGCCTGGAATGCTTCTTTGGTCGGATAGATCACAAGTTTACCGTCCAGGAATCCTTTCTTGGCCTGTTCCTTATCAAAGTCTTCCAGCTTGATCTCGGCATATTCTTTCTCCATCACCTCAAGAGTCAGTGTGCCGGTCAGCTTGTCGCCTTTTTTCGTTCCAGAGCCTGAGAGGGAAATACTTCCTTCGTTATATTTTGCTTCACTGCTATAGGAAAGCTCCAGCCCGAACTTGCCGCCGGACTCGCTCATACCCATGAATAATTCATAATCGCCGTAGTTGATCTTACGGGCTACGATCTCACCGCTCCCATCGACCCATACTTTCATTTCAACGGAGTCATCCATCTTAATGTCATCGATCTTATCTTCAGCCTTTTCCAGCTGATCGATCACATAATCATAGAAATCATCCTCATCCGCGTTGGGTTTGCCCAGGATCATTGGCGCGTAAATGGGCGTGACACCTTTGATGATATCTTCGATCTCCTTATCATCTTTGACCGCGTCAAAGACTGCCGCAAGAATATCTTTCATATCATCTTCATCGATCTCATAGGAAAGCGCGGTATATTTCCCAGAAACACCCTTGATCTTCAGGGTCTCGGTTTGTTTCGATACGCCCTTGACCTGATCCAGTACGATCTGTCCATAGCGTTTCATCAGGTTATTGGCAGTCGCCTCGTCCGGCAAAATGTCCGACAACTGTGACAGAACGCTGGAAGCGCTATATATCGTCGAACCCATGGAGATCGGGAGCTGACCGCTAGTCATCATCGAGTAGGGATCAAATTTGATCCAGTCTTCGGAAAATTCCGGGACCTGCAGGTAATAAATGTTTTTGTTCGAGTCGATTACCTCGTTCAGACTGAGAATCTTGTCATCATTCAGATAGATGATCTCTTCCGCTTTTCCCATGCCCTCCGAGAAATTCGAGGAACCGGAGACCTTCACCTGTTCCAGCCAGTCAAAGTCCATCCTCATTCCGGTAGCGTTCAGAAGATCCAGCAACGGCTCTTCCGGCTTCAGGCTCATATCGAACTCGACTCTGCGATCCTGCATATCGATGTTTTTCAGCACCACCTGATCATAGATCGTGCTGGCGGTATTCGCCGTATCCTCGATATTACGGCCTTCAACGAACTGATAATACTTATCCGGCGAAGAGAAGGTCCGTACAAAGAAGTTGCTGACCTGGCTCCAGAAAAAGACCGCCACGAGCGCAAGCACAAGAACGATGCCTCCGCAGATCCCTCCGATCACCAGTCCTTTTTTCTTCTTGCCGGTAGATGCGCCTTTCTGCTTCTTTGAACGCTTTCCCTTTCCGGGCTCTTCATACTGCTGGAAAGGCGGAAGGTTTCCTCCCTGCGGGGCATTCTGCCACTGACCGGTCTGGAATTGCCCCTGACCGTACTGACCCTGTCCATAGGGAACCTGGCCGGTTTGCCATTGCGCATTCGGTGCCGGAGCCGCGGGCTGCTGGGGCTGCGCACCCTGTGCTTGCCCGTACTGACCTTGACTGTACTGGCCTTGGCCAGTTTGCCACTGCGGCGCGTTCTGAGCCGGAGCAGCGGGCGCCTGACCGGACTGGTAGCTTGGCTGACCATACCGGCTGAGCGGCTCCTGAGAAAAGTCTTTACCTGCCGGTGATGGTGCCGGCTGCTGAGTCTGGTTTTTCAGACTGGCGCCGCAAAGGGGACAAAAAACACTGTCGTCGGGGATCTGTCTGCCGCAATGACCACAAAACATGTTTATTTACCTCACTCTTTCTTTAATAGACTTGTCTGTAACGATCTGATCTAATATATCTACTATATCGAACTTGCCGCAAAAATGCAATCACCAATTTGTATCATTCCGAAAGCCGCGTTCTCTCCTCCGGCGACCCTTCCGGCGCGCACTCCTTTAATGAGTAGATCACGCCGATCCGTCTGAATGGATCATCTCTGCATTCCTGATAGAGTCCGGAACCGGAAATTGGCTGCCGATCCAGTACCAGGTGCGGCGTCGCTCCCATATAAAGCGAGCGGAAATACGCGATCCCCGGGTCTCTCTCCTCGCTCTGCACCAGCGTCAGCCCCGTTGGCGGGATAAACATCCCGTGAAGGATCAGGTAGGGCGAGATATGCAGCAGATGCGAAAGAAACATGCACGTCACCCCGAGATGGCAGAAGATCGCGATCGTCCTGTGATTGGGCTTGACCGCGCGAAAATAATATCCGTCCCTTTCGTACCCGTTTTCAGCGAGGATCTCGTCAAACTGATGCATGACTTTCTGATAATACGCTTCGATATTCGGAAAACCGGAAAGAAGCGGTGTTTTCGTCCATGTATGGACGTCAAAGGCTTCCCTGTCCTTCGTCCAGTCCGCGGGATAGAAATCCCAGCAGATACTTTCTCTCCCCTGCCGGGGTTCCCGGATCCGTTCATCAAATTCACGGAAAATATCGATGATCTCCGCCTTCTGCCCGAGGGCGCGCAGGGTCAGCGACGCGGTATCCCTTGCCCGTCCCAGCGGCGAACAGTAGAACTTGTCGATATCATATCCCATACCGCCTTCCCCGGACATAAACCTGGCCAGCGCCTCCGCCTCCGCCCAGCCTTTCGCGGTGAAAGAATCTTTCTTATAGTCAGGGTCTCCGTGACGAATAAAAAGGATCTTCATGAGCAAGCCGTCCTTTCACGAATTTTGTATGGTCCATTGTACCATAGACGGCATCGAAAAGAAAGGCTTGCAATCCGTTCTTAAAACGAATATAGTGAAACTAAGTTTACCCTGTAAGGAGGTCATCATGTTCATCGAACGTGCGGCAGCCATCCCGCTGATCACTCATGATCCGTATTTTTCTATCTGGTGCGGTTCGGACCGTCCGACCGACAAAGATCCGATCCACTGGTCAGGCCTTCCGCAGGCACTGCGCGGACGCCTCCATGCCGGCGGCAAGACCTATGCTTTTCTGGGCGATCCCAAGGGACTGCCTGTACTTCCCGTTTTCTCCATCAACGTGACGGCGCTTTCCACTGAATATACCTATACCTTCGGGGATCGAAAGCTTTCCGTTCGCTTTACTTCTCCCCTGATCCCTTCCGATCTCGTGCTGCTTTCCCGTCCGGTCTCGTATATCGACTGCCGCCTCACAGGTGAGGATCCCGCGGATGATATTCAGATCGAGTTTCAACTCGGAAGAAGCATCGTTTCCACCGACAATTCCCTGATCATCGGTCACAGCGGTTTTGTCCCTGAAATGCCGATGTTCCACCCGGTGACGAATGAGACCGTTTATACGGCCGCCTATCACTATGCCGTCATGGGCCGAGCCGATCAGAAACCGCTTGGCTACAGCGGCGATAATCATACCATCGATTTTGGCTACGTCTACCTCGCTTCTGCCGGCAATGATGCCTGTCTTAGTTTCGACGCGGAAAACAGCCGCGTTCTGTACCGTGAGCCACTGTACGGAGAAATACATCTGGCAGTCGCCTATGACGACCTTGTTTCCATCAATTATTTCGGTGAATGGGTCCGCGCCTACTGGACAAAGACCTACGGAACGATCCAGACGGCCATCGGAGCCGCCATCGCGGACCGGGAAATGATCCTTTCGCTCTGTAAAAAGCAGGATGAAAAGGTCGAGCAGAACGCCCGGGCAGCCTGTCCCGGCGACGATTATGCGCTCCTTTGTATTTTCGCTTTCCGGCACACCCTCGCGGCGCATAAACTGATCGAAAACAGCGAAGGCGAGCTTGCTTTCCTGTCCAAGGAGAATGACTCGAACGGCTGTATCGGTACGGTAGATGTGAGCTATCCTTCCACCCCGCTGCTTCTGCTGGAGAACCCGGACCTTGTCAAGGGACTGATGAATCCTGTCTTTCGCTTCTCTTCCTGTCCGGTCTGGGAATACGATTTCGCACCGCATGATGTCGGCCGTTATCCCTACGCGTGGGGACAGGTCTACGGCGTCAATCCCGCTCATCGCGATCTTGCGTGGACCCATCATCAGGGAGGCGTCTATCCGCCGTTTTATCAGTACCCCTCCGGTTTGGAAGTCTACTCTTTGCGCGGTCAGATGCCTGTGGAAGAATGCGGCAACATGCTGATCATGGCCGCCGCCTGCTGCCTGAAAGACGGCTCCGCAGATTACGCGATTCCCCACATGGACACACTGAGAAAATGGACCGGCTATCTTGTCACCTACGGAGAAGATCCCGGCGAACAACTTTGTACAGATGACTTTGCCGGCCATCTCGCTCACAATGTCAACCTCTCCGCTAAAGCCATCATGGGCGTGGAAGCCTTTGCGCAGATCCTTTCACTGGCCGGTGACGGAGAAGAAGCCGCTCGTTATCACGAAACAGCGAAGAAAATGGCCAAAAGCCTGGAGGATCGATCCTTTGCCGAGGATCATTACAGTCTGGTCTATCCTTCCTCCGCGGACGACAGTGCTTACAGAGATACCTGGAGCCTTAAATATAACATGGTCTGGGACCGTCTGTTCGGATCTTCTCTGTTTGATCCGAAGGTCTTTGAAATCGAGACGGACACCTATGTGAAAAAGGCAAATCCCTACGGAACACCGCTGGATAACCGCAGCACCTATACCAAGAGCGACTGGATCCTCTGGTCTGCCGCTCTGACGGATTCCGGAGAAAAAAGGCAGTCACTGATCCATCCGATCGCCCGCTTCCTTCAGGAGACGCCCAGCCGCTATCCCTTCTCCGACTGGTATTTCACCGATACAGGCCTTTACCGCGCTTTTAAGGGAAGAAGTGTACAAGGCGGCATCTTTATGCCGGTCCTGGCGGATCAGGGTCTCTTTTCCTTATAAACAGTTGACGAGATAGACAGTTTAGCCTATAATGTTTTTTATGACCTTATAAAATATTGTTGTGAGGTGTTTAAATATGCCTGTTAAGATTCTCGCAGACAGCACCTGCGATCTTTCTCCCGAACTCATAGAAAAGTATCATATTCAAATTCTTCCTCTGCACGTTATCCTTGGTGATCAGGAATACAGAGACGGCGTGGATATTACCCCTGCCGAGCTCTATGCATGGTCGGACGCGCATCAGCAGACACCCAAGACCTCGACCCCTTCGGTCGATGAGATCATGGACGCGCTCCAGCCTTTCGCGGACGGAGATCCTTCTCAGGAAGTCGTCATGTTTTCGATCTCCTCTCAGATGTCCGGATGCAACAACATCATGCGGATGGCTGTCCGCAATCTCAAGCTGGAAGACCGCGTCTTTGTGATCGATTCCGCCAACCTCTCGACCGGTATCGGTCTGAGTGTCATTGAGGCGGCGATCAAGGCATCCGAAGGCTGCTCTGCCGCTGAGATCGTTGAACATGTTGAGAGTCTTCTTCCCAAAGTCCGCGCTTCTTTCGTGGTCGATACGCTGACCTATCTTCACCGCGGCGGCCGCTGCAGCGGCCTGACCGCTCTTCTTGGCGGAGCTTTCCGGATCCATCCGGAGATCGTCGTAGAAGACGGTGCCATGCATCCTTCCCGCAAATACCGCGGCAAATATGATCAGATCATCCTCAAATACGCGAAAGATCTGGAAAAGGATCTGTTAAATGCTCGTCCTGACCGGGTTTTCATCACACATTCTCCCGCCGATCCCAAGACTGTGCAGGCAGTCCGTGAATATCTGGAATCCCTCCACTACTTTAATGAGATCCTCGAGACCCGTGCCGGCAGCGTCATCGCCAGCCACTGCGGTCCCGGTACGCTGGGTGTTCTGTTCATCAGCAAATAATGATGAATGAGGCATATCATGAGCAGAAAAACGAAATCGGATAAAAAGAAGAATCCGGCGATCAAGGCAAAGATCCAGGAAAAGCTGAAAGAGACCGCCAATCAGAAGATCGACGAACTTCTGGAACGTGGAGACTCGCTCACGAAGGGCGATCTTGTCCGGATGGCCAAGGGCATGATCAAGCAGGAGATCGATAAGAAGACACCGGTCCCCCTGAAGAAGACCAAAGATCCTACTGGTCTTCCCGGCGTCCTCTCCCGTTCCGCGAAACTCGGTTCGACAGGCGCGTCGATCCCCAAACCGGCCCCGGCAAAAAGAAAAGACCTTCGCAAAAAACGCCGCGCGGACAAAAAACAAGCCAAACGACGCGACAAAGCTATCGGCCTGGCCTCCTTCGGCCTGCTGCTGGTAGTCGGAATCCTCTATAAGGTGACCAGCAAACTGTAAGTAACAAAAAATGCTCCCCGCCGGATTTCTCCGCGGGGAGTTTCTTATTATCTGTATGATCAGAAGAAGGTCGCGACTTCCTGCTCGGGCGCCGCACAGCGCTGAATACTGATCGTATTCAGGATGGGGCCTTTCCGGGCATAGAGCTTGTGGAACTTGAAGTCGATCTTTAAGGTCGCTTCATACCAGCTCTGTGTTTCGAGCGCCAGATCTTTCTTTCCGATCGCGACCAGCGAGCAGTACTGGATATCCTGTACACAGCAGGTCATGATCTGACGGCCGAACGCATATACACCGGGTTCGAACCGGGGATTTTTCACTACGATCCCCTTCATCCGGACGGTCTTTCCGATCCACTTCTTCGGCTCTTCGGTAATGTCTCTGTACCAGAGCGCAAAGTCTTCATCTTTCACTTCGATGATATCCGCGTCCATGTCGAAAGGCAGCGGATCTTCGATCATATCCTCTTCCACATTGCCGTCCGTATATTCATACACGATCTGCGCGCGACGGGTCGAACCGCGAACGATCTTATGGAAAGGCATTTTGTCCATGTCCTTGGTGAAACGGCTGAAAATGACCATTTCCGCACTCTGAAGCTTGTCGACCACCAGAGAGCGCATATTATTATTGTAGGTCAGGAAGGTCGTCGAATCCACCAGGAAGAATTCCTGATACACCGCCCAGGCGTCCGGCATGTTCTGGTACAGCGAATTGAGCTGCCACATACCGTTCATCTCTATGATGACCTGCTTGCAATCGTTCTTCTTCAGCAAATAGGTCAGGATCTTTTCCGAAAGATCGATCTCCTGCTCCACGATCTCGACAAACACATTCTGCTTTTTCAGTCCTTCGATATCGTACTC
This sequence comes from Bacillota bacterium, assembly GCA_017442735.1. Lineage (GTDB taxonomy): Bacteria > Bacillota > Clostridia > Lachnospirales > Bianqueaceae > RUG760. Next base: position 72,929 of record JAFRZE010000003.1, on the reverse strand, counting down.
TTCTTCCCCTTCCTCACAAAGCAGAAGGAGCGTCTTCTCTCCCGAGCGAAATGCCGGGTCGGTCAGAGCTACCTGTTTGATGAAGCGGGTCTTGCCTGCTTCGAGAAAACCGGTAAAGAGGAAAACCGGAATGTCCGGCTGCTGTTGCTGTGGCATTTCTTCTCCTTTCAATCAGACGATCTTCTTACGCGAACAATGCCTCGAGGGCTTCTTCCTTCAGCTGGGAACCGATGACGCAGAAACGTCCGGTCACGATCGCGCTGCCGGGACGAATATCCAGCTCACCGGGAACGTAATCGAAGTGAATCCAGCTGCCGTCTTCCGCCTGAACGATGCCTTTGGAACGAAGCACGATACCGTAGGTTTCTTCGTCGTTCAGCGCTTCCAGGATCCTCTGGATCTTTTCTACCGTATACTTATGGCTGGTTTCCTTGCCCCAGCTCTCAAAGATCTCATCGGCATCATGGCCGTGATGGTGATGATGGTGATGTTCATGTTCATGGTCGTGTTCGTGTTCATGTTCATGGTCATGGTCATGGTCATGATCGTGCTCATGCTCGCGTTCATGCTCATGTTCATGCTCGTGCTCGTGGTCATGCTCGTGATCATGTTCGTGCTCGTGATCATGCTCATGTTCGTCATCATCATGGTGGTGATGATGGTGGTGAAGCTTCTCATGCTCTTCCGCCGCGATCTCATTCAGTCTCGCGGTCTCATCAGCCAGCGCCTTGAGTTCTTCGGTCAGCGTGCTCTTATGCTCCATGGCCTCGAGGATCTGCTTTCCGGAAAGCTGATCCCACGGAGTCGTGATAATAGTAGCGATCTGATTCTGTGCCTTCAGAAGTTCCACGCAGGCATCCAGTTTCTGCTCGGAGATCCCTTCCGTTCGGGAGAGAATGATCGAGTTCGCGTGACCGATCTGGTCATTATAGAATTCTCCGAAGTTTTTCGCGTACATACGGCATTTGTTCGCATCCGCGACCGTGGTAAAGCTATTCAGTTCCACGCCTTCGATCCCCAGGTTCTGTACCGCACGGATAACGTCAGAAAGCTTGCCGACGCCCGACGGCTCGATCAGGATACGGTCCGGCGCAAACTGGGCCATGACCTTTTTCAGCGCTTCGCCGAAGTCTCCTACCAGCGAGCAGCAAATGCAGCCCTGGCTCATTTCCGTGATCTCCACGCCCGCGTCCTGCAGAAAGCCGCCGTCGATCGCGATCTCACCGAATTCGTTCTCGATCAGTACCAGTTTCTCGCCCTGGAATGCTTCCGCAATCAGTTTTTTGATCAGTGTAGTCTTTCCTGCGCCCAAAAAGCCGGAGAAAATATCGATCTTTGTCATTTTCTATATTCCATCCTTTCATAATTCTTTCAATTCCAAACAGATATTGTACCTCTTTTACGCTCTAAATGCAAGTGTTTTCCCTAAAAATAGTTTACGAAGAAACCATCCTCGATCTTAATCTTCGTCCGCACAGTTCACCGCTTGAAAAACCATTCAAATTCTGGTACCCTGATGACAATGACATTGAAGTGAGGTACACCATGACACAGACCATTGTACTTGCCGGCGGATGCTTCTGGGGTGTCCAGGCTTACCTTTCCGGGATCCGCGGCGTCCTCTCCAGCGAAGTCGGCTACGCCAACGGCGATCCTTCGATCGAGCATCCCTCTTACGAGGCAGTCCGTTACGAACACACCGGCCATACTGAAGCAGTCCGAACAGTTTTCGATCCTGCTCTTTGTCCGCTTTCCGCCCTTTTAAGGCTCTTTTATGAGATCATCGATCCTACCGAAGTAGACCGTCAGGGCCACGATATCGGGCATAATTACCGGACAGGTATCTACTATCTACAGGATGCGGATCGTTCCGTCATCGATGAAACTGTCCGTGAGCTGCAGAAAAAGTACAATACCCCTCTCGCCATGGAAGTTCTTCCCCTTGTGAACTTCTGGCCGGCCGAGGAATACCATCAGGAATATCTCGATAAAAACCCCACCGGATACTGCCATGTTCCTCTGGCTAAGATCCGGTGGGTCAGATCGGTCGATCCAAAAGATTTCCTCTGATCTTTTCACAGGAATTCCAGAAGAAAAATCACTATGAAAAGCCACATTATAAGTCTTTTGGGGCGTTTACCTTTTTTGATCGTTCCGCCGCCCAGAATTCCCTGTGATTTTTGGACAAGATATCAACTGGACGAGCTATCTTATCCACCAATTGGAAAGGATAGTCTTAAAAGAAATCAACTCGCCCAGGCAAGTCTTCCGATCATTAAAATCTCTGGATGAGATAAGAGCCAGGCAGCTCTTTTCGCCCAGGATTTAGATAAGAGAGCTCATCAAATTGATGCGCCGCCCAAAAATGCAAAAATATGCTGGGCGGCGAAGCTTAGAAATGCACTATCCGCCCCAAAAGAATTGGGAGTCCCTAATCCTTTGAGACGGATAAGAAAAAACTTAAAAAAGACTCAAATCTATTTCTGACTTCTTATTCTGTTTCTTCGTTCTCCTCGGAAGCTTCCGGCTTTTCTTCGACCTTCTCACCCGTATCTTTCGGTGTGAAGGCTTTTTTCACGTCATCCGTGAATTTATTCCAGTTTTTCCCAGCTTCCATCCGCTGCTCTTCGGCTTTCGCGGCACGGGCGGCTTTTTCCGCCGCGGCTTTGGCTTCCTGTTTGGCTTTCTCCGCTTCGGCTTCCGCCTTCAGACGCTCATCCAGGACCTTCTGCGCGTCTTCCCGTTCCATGGCCAGATTCTTTTCTTTTTCGATCTTGGCAAGTTCCTCTTCTTCCAGTACGCGGTAGGCAACTTTCCCTACCAGCGTTTTGGGAAGATCATCGCGGAATTCGATATCATACGGCAGCGCGTATTTAGCAATATGTTTCTTGCAGTATTCCATGATCGCGCTCTTCACGTTCTCATTGGGAGAATAACCTTTTTTGAGCACGACAAAAGCCTTGACCTTCTGCACCTTGATCGGATCCGGGACGCCGATCACACAGCTCATCTGGACATATTCATTGCCGTCCAGCACATTTTCCATCTGCGAAGGATAAACGTTGTAGCCGTTGGTCACGATCATTCGTTTGATCCGCTGACGGAAGTAGATGAAGCCTTCGTCATCCATGATACCCAGATCACCGGTATGGATCCAGGTCAGCCCGTCCGCGTGGACACGGCGGGTATCCGCTGTCTCCTCCGGCTGATTGATATATTCCAGCATGACGGAAGGACCGGCCAGACAGATCTCGCCTTCCTCTCCGTAGGGAACTTCTTCCTCCGTGCCGGGCTTCACGATCTTATAGTAGGTGTCCGGGAAAGGAATTCCGATACTGCCTTCCTTCTGCTTATGGATCGGGGTCAGGCAGCTGGCCGTGACGCATTCGGTGGTACCGTATCCTTCACGGACAGTGATCGGTGCGTGATGCTCCTTCAAAAACGCGTCAAAACGCTTTTTAAGTTCGATGGAAAGCGAGTCTCCGCCGCTGAATACACCTTTCAGGCAGGAAAGATCCAGGTCCGCGATGGTATTATTCCGAAGCAGTGCTTCATAAAGAGACGGGACGCCCGCGATGAAGTTCGGCCTGTATTTACTCAGCATTTCCGCGTACGTTTTCGCGTTGAAACGCGGGATCAGGATACAATATCCGCCAAAGGCCATCATGGTATGGATCGAAACACCCAGCCCAAACCCGTGGAACATCGGCATGACCGCCAGCATTTTATCGCCGGGCGTGAAGATGGGATTCGTTGCGTAAACCTGCGCGGCCAGCGCGTTGAAATTCAGGTTGGACAGCGCGATTCCTTTGGAAACACCGGTGGTGCCGCCGGAATACAGGATCGCTGCCGGATCGTCCGGCTGACGTTTTACCTTAAAGATCTCGATCGTCTTTCCTCTCTTCAGGAAATCTTTCCACATAACGATCCGCGGTTTCCTGGGAACGGACGCGATCTTTCTTCCCTGGGTAAGGTAATATCCGACTTTCATCGGGACGGACAGTTCATCCGCGACAGAAGTTACGATCAGAGCGGGCAGGTCCACTGCCTTCATTACATTCTCAAACTTGGGATAGAACTGATCCAGCGTCAGCGCCGCCACCGAAGCGGAATCTCGCAGATAGAATGCGATCTCGCTCTCCGCGGAAAGCGGATGGACCATGCTGGCTACCGCGCCGACCAGGTTCACCGCGTAAAACATATTCAGGCACTGCGGGCAGTTCGGCATACAGATCGTGACCCGATCGCCTTCCCGTACACCGATCGCTTTCAGGGATTTGGCGCATTCCTCGATCTTGGTCCACATTTCGGCATAGGTCGTCTCCCGGCCCATGAATTCATACGCGATATAGCCCGGGTATTTGTCGACCATTTCCTTGACTCTGCCGGCCATGGTCAACTGAGAATATTCAAGATGAAGCGGAACTTCCGGGTCTTTGCTTGCTGCCCACGGGATCCTCTCGGTAATGGGCGTATCGAACGCCCCTAAAAGATGTGACGCGTTAACCGCTGTTTCATTACTCATAGCTGACTTCCTCCTCCAGCGGTTTTTCCAGCTCTTCCGGATGTTCCAGGAGGTACTTCAAAAGTTTGATGCTTTTGGAATAATAATATCCGTCAGCCAGTCTTTCATCCACGGTCATGCCCAGATCCAGGAATTCATGCATGACATACGAACCGTCCTGACTGAAGATCGGGCGCCACTCCTTCTCGCCTACGATGCAGAACATGGAAGTGGTTCCCCAGTTGGACAGATGATGATAACCGGATTTGATTTTAATGGAACCCAGATTGGAGATCAGCACAGACGCCTGATTGGGATCATCAGAAATCAGTGCCTGCGGCACCCAGCCGTGTTTGTCCAGCCACATCAGAAAATGAACACAGGACTTACTCAGGAAACGAGGCAGTTTCTGCGCGAAGAAATTCATCGCGTCCTCAGTCGGGTTCGCGCTTCCTTCATGGTGCTTGCGTTCTTTTGTGACGATATCCTTGATTCGGTTATGAACGCTCTCCAGCGTATCGTCCGTGTGGGCTTCCAGGAAGGCCAGACCTTCCTCGCCTTCATCGCTGAAGATCTTCTTAACGATAAAAGCCGCGCTTACGACATTACGCTGATACATATTCTCATTGACGATAAAGCGGTTCAGTTTGGGACGAAGATAAACGGTTTTAAGGATGGCCGCTACGATGATATGGAAAAATGTATATTTGAAGTCGATGCCATCATAGTTCAGTCTGGTCAGATACTCATTCATGGCCGTCAGATCGATATTCTGTGAGATATAAGCTTCGTTCTCGGTCTTCTTGCCATAGACGATATTCATGATAAAATGAAGACCGTCCAGATCACGGATCAAAGTCGCGTCTCTTCTGTCGCCCCAGCGACGTTTCGCTTTACTCATGAGAGCCTCCTAGTAATAAGTAATATATTATTTTAGAAATTCATGGATGCGATCCAGCGTTTTTCAAAGCCCTTGAATGCGGAAAGATCGATCACCTGAATAGCTTTCGCGATCTTCTCCGCCTCTTTCAGAACTTCCGGATCCAGGCATTTCAGCGCGCCTTCCAGCGCGGCGTTGCCGACCGCTTCCATCTCCTCGGAAAGTTCTTCCGGGATCAGACCGGCTCTTACTGCTGATTCGGTCCGAAGGAAATAGCCAAGTCCGCCCGCGATCAGTACTTCATCTACATCATCCGTTTTCGCGCCGGCCGCCTCCAGCAGGGTCTCGATCCCTGCGCGGATCGCTGCCTTGGCCAGCTGGAATTTCCGGATATCCTGCTCGGAAAGGTAGACGGTGTCTGTCAGATAAAGCTTTCCGTCCCGGATTCGCTGCGCTACCGTGCGTGCCGGTCCGGGCGGCTGATCTTTGACGAACTGTCCGTCTTTTGTCATCACGCCCAGTTCCAGTAAAAGCGCTACGATATCGATCAGACCGCTGCCGCAGATGCCTTCCGCGAATTCCGCGTCGATGATCTTCATCTGGAACGGGGAATCATCCATCAAAGGCCGCAGATACCCTGTCATCGGCGGTGCCAGCCGCACATGCGCGATCGCGCCGGGCGTACCGCCCATGCCGCACTCGATCTCCGCTCCCTCCAGACAGGGTCCCGCCGCTGTCGAAGCAGCGAACATCTGCCCGCGGAAACTAAGCACCATTTCACCGTTGGTCCCAAGGTCGATGAGCAGCGTCCCGCTCTCTTTGGAAAGGTCCTGCGCCAGAACGCCGCAGACTGTATCCGCTCCGATATAGCCGGAGGCAGACGGCAGCACGATGACCGTATCCGCGTCCAGCCCCACTTCGCTGCCGGAAACTACCTTTGTCTCGGTAAAAACAGGCGTAAAGGGATAAACACCGATCGGTGACGGATCGACGCCCAGGAACAGATGCAGCATCGTCGTATTGCCGCAGACCGCCACTTTTTCACAGTGATAGTCTTTCAGCATCCCGGCGACTTCCTTCCGGACAAGTTCGGTCAGCAGTTCTCTCTTGCCTTCGCCCGAAGCCTTGATCCGGCTGATGACATCCGCGCCGCAGATCTCCTGTTCATTCAGCTTTGTTCCTGAAAGAGCCACGATCCCTTCCTGATCGATCACCTGGACGGCGATCGTCGTCGTACCGAGATCGACCGCGGCCTGGTATACCTCTTCCTTCGCGGACTTAGCCGTTTCCTCATAACGGAATTCATATCCGCTGCTGTAGTCCGGGACCCAGACATCGCAGTCCTCCATCACCTGTGTCGTACAGGCGCGGTGCTGCACTGTCTCCATCTGGCCGGTCACCTGATTGGTCTGCGTCATGGTGATACGGCATTTCCGGCAGGTACCTCTTCCGCCGCATGGCGTCCTGACAGGAATCTGTTCACGCTGAAGGATGTCCAGCATAAGCTCGCCCTGTGCGGCCTGGACCTTGCTAATCTGATCTTTCTGGTGAATCGTTACAGTAATCACGGCTGACTCCTTTCCTTAAGGGGCCTAAAGGGAACATGTTCCCATTATAAACTCTTTTCCGCTGATTGTAAACTCACAAATGAAAGAGCGCCATCTCTGTCTGCATGCGGTTTTGTCTGTTTTCCAGGATAGCCTTCCACTGATAGGTGACGCCGGAACTAAGACCATCCAGTACAGTCTCATAGCTTCCCGGCTTCTTCACCGTGACCGGATCCGTGCTCTTCCACCCTTCATCATAGGAGGAAAGCGCGAATCCCGGGTAAACACGATATTCAAAGCGAAGAGAGGCGCACTCAAAGCTTCCCATATCCCGTACATTGGCTTTCAGAAGGACTTCGCCGCCATAAATACTGCTTTCTCCCTGCTCGATCATCATCGGGACGAAAGCCGGTCTCACATCCGTCAGCTTCAGCACCAGCGGATTCCTCCACTGGATCCCGCAGTAGACCCGCTGGGTATTCATGACATCGATCACCAACCGGTCCTCTTCCTGTGTAAAGTAGGACTTAGCATCCAGGTCCGGCCGGTATTCCGTCTCTTCTCCGTTCTGCCCCAATACCTGAACAGTGGTCTTCTCTCCCGCCTTCACCGAATGAAGCGTGATCTTTCTCCTCTGGCCGCGATCCCACGCCTTCTCTCCGAAAATGACCGCGTAGACGGTATCTTCCTCTTTCTTCTTCAGAAGATAGATCGTCCGTTCCTCATCCTCTTCCGAGACCAGCACCCACGGCCTTACAGAATGGATCGACTCCCCGTTGATAAAGTGCCACAATGCCAGTTCGCGAAGAATATTCTCCTGTTCCCGGCAAAGGATCCCTCTCGCGTCCGGTCCGATATTGAGCAGCAGCGCTCCGCCCTTGGCCCTGGTATCCACCAGGAGCCGGATGACATGCGCACCGGTCTTGTAGATCTCGTTCGTCGGCTGATACTGCCAGGCTGTTCCTAATGTGATACAGGCTTCCCAGGCCTGATCCGCCCCCACACCAGGCAATTGCTGTTCCGGAGTGGGGATCGCGCCCCTCGTGATCAACACCTCCGGACATCTGTCCCAGGCGATATTCATACAGTATTGCTGCAGGCTGATCCTGTCTTCTCCGATCATGCTTTCCCCGCCGTCGAAAAACAGTACGTCCACCGGTCCGCGATCCATCAGCTCTTCCATCTGGATCTTCAGATGCGCGCGATATGCGCGATGGATCTCTTCCGAATATGGTTCTTTGGGACTGCGGGTGATGGGAAGTCCCATCTTCCGGAGAAACCAGAAATCCTCCGGCGAGAAATAAAAGCCTACCTTGATCCCCTGACGGCGAAATGCCGCAGCGTATTCGGCTACCAGGTCTTTTCCGACAGCGGTATTTCCCACATGAAAATCCGTGCTTTCCGACGGCCACAGGCAAAAGCCGCAGTGATGCTTGGTCGTCAGGACCGCATACTGAAAACCACATAGCTTTGCCAGGTTGGCGAGATGATCAAAACCCCATTCTCCCTTCTCCAGCGTTTTCGGCAGTTCAGTATAAAAGCGTTCCACATAATCCTCACTGGCCCCGACAAGTGTGTGGCTGATGACACATCCCAATTGAGCGTCCACTGACCAGTGGATAAATAATCCCATCCCGGCATCCTGCAGCCAGGTGAGTTTTTCCGGCAGGTTTCGACTGATAAATGAACCGGACAGCGTATTATCCATGACCGCGGATTCATCCACGGCCCCCGTTTTTTGCTGAGGCTGCATTTCCGGCAGCAGATGAGAATGAATGTTCATGGTCTCTCCTGAAATATAGTCTTGGACTCCATGATACCGATTTTCCGCCAAATATGCAATGATTTTCCATAAATTAAGAATTCGATTGCTTGCAGAACCCCGCCCGTCGTGATAGAATAGTCATGTTCGCTTTGTTTCAGATGCAAAAAAGAAAGGGTTTTCATGCTTCGATTCAGAAAGAGGGAGCTGTTCTATGTTCCCAATATATTGACATATATCCGGTTTGTACTGATACCGATCTTCATTTACCAGTACCTGACCGGTAACCACAGCGGGGCTGTTTTATGTCTCGTTTTGTCCATCGTTTCCGATTTCCTGGACGGCAAGGCAGCCAGAGCTTTCAACCAGGTATCCGAACTGGGCATCCTGCTCGATCCCGTCGCTGATAAGTTTACACAAGGCGCGGCGGTCATCTGTCTGGGTATCCGGTACCCGATGCTCTGGTATTTGTTCGCCATCGAATTCATCAAAGAAGCTTTTATGGCCATTGCCGGCGCCGTGACGATCCGCAAGAAACATCTCAAATTCGGCGGCGCGAAATGGTATGGTAAAGTCGGTACCGGTATTACGGACGGTACGCTGCTTCTCCTTTTGGTCTTTCCTCAGATGCCCGAAAACATCCGTCTCTCGCTGGTCGTTTTCTGCGGGACCTGGATGATCGTCACCCTGATGCTTTACGCACACAATTACTGGGGCATATGGCACGGCAGGACCGAAGGCACGCTGACTGTCGATGACAGAGGCAAGAAGATCGATCCGGACCCGATCGTCCCCGACCCTGAAGACCCGACCCTCCACGACTATAAATAACATGGAAAAAATCATTCGCTACACCGTCACGGAAGCTGATCAGGGCCTTACCCTGAGACAGATCCTGAAAGACCGCTGTTTCTTAAGCGCCGGGCAGATCCGGCACGTTCTGAACCTGAAAGGGGCTCTCGTCTTTCAAGCGTCACCCGCGAGAAAGACTGCTGAGCCCCTTTTTACCATGAAAACGCCTGTCCTGTCCGGTGACGAGATCACGATCACCCTGCCGGATACGGGGCCTTCGGTCGTCCCCGCGGAAGGTGATCTTTCCATCCTCTATCATTCCAATGACCTATTGATGGTCAACAAGCCCTCCGGCATGGCAGTCCATCCCGCACATGGTCATTATGATGATACGCTGGTCAATTATCTGGCGGCGTTATATCCCGAGCCGGTCCGTCTGATCGGGCGGCTGGATAAGGAAACGTCCGGGCTCATCGCTGTCACCCGAAACACACCCGCCGCCACGATCCTGGAAAAGCAGCGCGCGGATGGCACCCTTTCCCGAATCTATCTCGCGTTAGTCCTCGGAGAAATGGAAGGAGCCGGCCTGATCGACCAGCCCCTTCTCGAAACCAGAGAGAATACGCCGCTGGGAGAAAACGGTCGGCCTCTTCGCCTCATGAAACCGGATCCGTCCGGGAAACCTGCACGTACGGAATACCAGGTACTCAAGGTATTGGATGTGTCCGGTGAAAAGATCAGCCTGGTCAAGATCCATCTCCTCACCGGCCGGACCCACCAGATCCGCACGCACTTCGCCCATCTCGGCCATCCCCTCCTGGGCGATCAGCTATATCAGGAATATACCGGCACCATATCCTCCATGCCGGCTCCCCGCACCATGCTTCATTCCTGGAAGATCCGCTGCCTGGAGCCCTTCACGAAAGAGCCTCTGGAGATCACCGCCCCACCGCCGGAAGACTTCATGGCTTTCCTGCCTTCGGATGTCCAGGTAGACCTGGATCAATAACTCTCCTGGTGCACAACTAGCAAGATTTGGCAAAATAGGCGGCTCACCTTGCTATTCAACAGCCCGACGGTAGCAAGGTCAGTTCAAAATAATAGTTCACCTTGCTATTTCAGTAGCAAGGTTTGGAGAAAAAAGCAATTCACCTTGCTATTTGGCACTCTAGCGGTAGCAAGGTTGATTCATAAAAATAATCTACCTTGCTATTCTAATAGCAAGGTTTGTCAAAATAGGCGGCTCACCTTGCTATTCAACAGCCCGACGGTAGCAAGGTCAGTTCAAAATAATAGTTCACCTTGCTATTCGACAATCAAGTGATGGCAAAGTTCCTCAAAAAACAAAATGGCATGACCCAATAAGTCATGCCATTTCTATCTCTTCTGAACCGGAGCCTTTCAGGCTCCTTTTTATATCCTGTTTCTTCTTTTGACTCTCAGTCGGTTGGCGGTTTTCGCGAGCTCCCACTGAGCCAGCTTGTATTCCTTGATGCTTCGATCCTGCAGCATCTGTTCCTTCGCAGCGATCTCTCTTCGTTTGATCGCTTCTTCATCGATCTCTTCCGGCCGCTCGATGGCTTCCGCCAGGATCAGAACTTCGCCATCTTCTACTTTGATCATCCCGTAGTTGATGGCGGCCTTCTGCTCAGTCCCGTCCGTCATCCGGTACAGCATCTCTCCCGGCTCGATCACAGAGATCATATTCGCGTGATTCGCCTGAATGCCCCGCATGCCGTCGATACAGGGAATGATCAGTGAGACACATTCCCCTTCATAGAAGACGCCGTCGGCTTCCAGGATCTTGATATAAAAGCTGTTCATCGGATGGCCACCTTGGATTTATCCACCGGACCCAGCGCGAGGTTCTCCACTTCCTGCTGTTTCACCAGTTCTTTGGCTTTGGCGAGCACATCATCCACCGTACCCACATTGAAGAACGCGGCTTCCGGTATATCATCCAGATCACCGCTGATGATCATCTTGAATCCGCGAAGGGTTTCCGGAAGCGGCACATAGGTGCCGGGAACACCGGTAAACTTCTCCGCCACATGGAAAGGCTGCGACAGGAATCGCTGGATCTTTCTGGCGCGGAAGACCAGCTTCCGGTCTGCCTCCGAAAGCTCTTCCATACCCAGAATAGCGATGATGTCCTGCAGTTCCGTATATTTCTGAAGGATCTCCTGTACTCTTCGGGCGATCCGGTAGTGCTCTTCTCCGACGATATCCGGTTCCAGGATACGGGAAGTGGAAGTCAGCGGATCGACAGCCGGATAGATACCCTGTTCCACGATCTTACGGGAAAGGACCGTCGTCGCGTCCAGATGTGTAAAGGTCGTCGCGGGAGCCGGGTCTGTCAGGTCATCCGCGGGCACATAGACGGCCTGGACCGATGTGATGGAGCCATCCTTCGTCGAGGTTATCCGCTCCTGCAGTTCACCCATCTCGGAAGCCAGCGTGGGCTGGTAGCCGACGGCTGAAGGCATACGTCCCAGAAGTGTGGATACTTCGGAACCGGCCTGGACAAAACGGAAAATATTATCAATGAAAAGCAGCACATCCTGTCCGGCTCTGTCACGGAAATATTCCGCCATCGTAAGGCCGGAAAGCGCCACACGCATACGAACGCCGGGTGTTTCGTTCATCTGACCGAAAACCATCGCTGTTTTCGATGAGACACCGCTCTCGTTCATCTCGTGCCACAGATCATTGCCTTCACGGCTTCGTTCACCTACGCCGGTGAAGATGGAATAGCCGCCGTGCTCTTTCGCTATATTATGGATCAGTTCCTGGATCAGTACGGTTTTCCCTACACCGGCACCGCCGAAAAGACCGATCTTTCCACCACGAGGATAGGGCTCTAAAAGGTCCACGACCTTGATACCGGTCTCCAGGACCTCCACAGCCGGCGCCTGTTCCGCGAAGGACGGTGCCTTACGGTGGATATTCCACCGGTCCGCTCCGGCAGGAATTTCAGGACCGCCGTCGATGGGCACTCCCAGAAGATTAAACATTCTTCCGAGCGTACATTCTCCTACCGGGACCTGAAGACCGTGCCCAGTGGAAATAACTTCGTCTCCCCTGGCCATGCCTTCACTCGCGGCAAGCATGATGCATCGTACGACGCCCTGCCCGATGTGCTGGGCCACTTCCATCGTCCTTACTTCATGACGCTCATCCGACAGTTTGACATCGACTGTCAGCGCTTCCCGGATCGGCGGCATCTGCGACGGCAGGAACCTTACATCCACCACCGGGCCGGAAATCCGTTCGATAAAACCTTTGCTCATGATATCTGTTCCTTATGATGATCAGGACCGGTTTCTGCTGCCCGCAGAAAGCTCGGTGATCTCCTGTGTAATACCTGTCTGACGGATATGATTGTACTCCATGGATAGTTCGTCTAGCATCTCGGAGGCATTATCTCCGGCTGCTTTCATCGCGCTCATCCGGGCCTGCTGTTCCGAACAGAAGCTGTCGACCAGCGCGCTGTAAATGTTGCCGGACACATAGCTCGGCACCAGACGGTCCAGTACCGCCTCGATCGACGGCATGAAGATAAAGGGGGTCTTCACCTTCTTTTCTTCCGTCGTCGTCTGGAAGGAAGATGGCTTGAACGGCAGGAGCCTGGTGTAGACCGGCTCTGTCACCATACCGTTTTTCAGATCCGTATAGAGAATAAAGATCCGCTTGATCTTGCCTTCTTCGTAGGGTGTCAGCATGGACAGGCAGATCTCTCTGGCACGGGCCATGTTCGGATTCTGGGCCGTATAGAGAAAATTCTGTTCTACCTCGATCTTTCGCCTTTGAAAATACTGACGACCGAATTCGCCGACCACAAACAGTTTAGTGTCCGGATTCTGCTTCAGGATCTCTTCCGCTCTTTTGAGCACATTCTGGTTGTAGGCTCCGGCCAGGCCCTTATCGGCCGTGATGACCAGAAGCCCGTCGGTCCCTTCTGCCTCGATCTCGCTCTCGGAAGAATAAAAATAATGACTGCGGACATTTTCCGCTGTCCGGAAGATCCTTTTGATCTCTTTACTGACAGCTTCAAAATATGGTCTGGTCCCATCCAGTTCACGCTTTGCCTTGCGCATCTTCATGGACGCGATCAGGTACATGGCATTGGTGATCTGCTGCGTGTCCCGGACACTCGTGATCCTGTCCTGGATCTCTTTTGTACTGGCCATAGGATCACTCTTTCAGAATCTCATCACAGGCTAAAAGGATCGCTTCCCTCAGTTCCTGTGTAAGCTTATATCCTTCCGAGATCTCATTCATGATCAGCGGATAACGATCCTTCATTCCCTGCAGCAGGCGCGCGCGGACATCACGGACCTCCTCCAGCGGATAATTCTGCAGTTTATGCCCCAGTGCGCAAACCAGTACCACGACCTGTTCCTCCATAGAAAGAGGACTGTGCTGTGACTGCCTGAGAAGCTGCATCAGCGACTGGCCGTACGCAAGCTGCGCTTTCGTCAGATCGTCCAGGTCCGAATCAAACTGGGTAAAGACCTGCATCTCACGGTACTGGGAAAGATCCAGCCGGAGCGTTCCGGTAGCGGATTTCATCGCCTTGGTCTGAGCGCTGCCACCGACACGCGACACCGAAAGACCTACGTTCACAGCGGGCCGCTGACCGGAGAAGAACAGATCGCTTTCCAGGAAGATCTGTCCGTCCGTGATGGAAATGATGTTTGTGGGAATATAGGCGGAAACGTCGCCGGCCTGGGTCTCGACGATCGGAAGCGCGGTCATGGATCCGCCTCCCATCTCATCGGACAGATGCGCCGAACGTTCCAGCAGTCTTGAATGCAGATAGAAAATATCGCCGGGATAGGCTTCACGTCCGGGTGATCGTCCCAGAAGAAGGGAGATCGTCCGGTAACTGGTGGCATGCTTGGAAAGATCATCATACACGATCAGGACGTCCTTGCCCTGATTCATGAAGTATTCTCCCATCGCGGTCCCGGAATATGGCGCGATATACTGAAGCGGCACCGGATCACTGGCCGAGGAAACGACCACGATCGTCTGATCCATCATCCCGTGTTCAGACAGGATCTTGACTGTCTGTGCCACAGAACTGTTTTTCTGGCCGATGGCCACATAGATACAGATGACGCCGTTGCCCTTCTGATTGAGGATCGTATCAAGCGCAATCGTCGTCTTGCCCGTCTGACGGTCGCCGATGATCAGCTCTCGCTGGCCGCGTCCGATCGGGAACATCGCGTCGATGCAGAGAAGTCCTGTCTCCATGGGTTCATTGACAGCCTGACGGTCAATGATCCCCGGAGCCGCGATCTCCAGCGGCATATAGTCGTCGGCGCGGATCGGACCCTGATCATCGATCGGTTCGCCGAGCGCGTCCACGACTCGTCCCAGATAACTGCTGCCGACCGGAACACCGGCCTGCCTGTGCGTACGATACACACGGCTTCCGGCCAGGATCTGCCCGTCGTCACCAAAAAGCACACAGCCGATGTAGTCTTTCCTCAGGTCCTGGATCATACCGCGGATCCCGTTCTCAAAGACCAGGATCTCACCGTAAGCAGCGCCGGAAAGTCCGTCTACTGTGGCGATCCCGTCTCCGACCGTCAACACGCGGCCGACCTCGCGGGGCATCGCCTCCAGCTGGAAACTCTCGATCTTCTGCCGGATCAGTGTGGTAATAGGAACACCAGGCTCATCCGCGACATTCTCGATGGCTTCCTTCATCTGCTGGATACGGCCTTCCAGACTCCAGTCATACAGATCCGAGCCGACCTGAAGGATAAATCCGTCGGTGATCGACTCTTCCTTGTCCCAGGACAGACGAATTTCACCGCTGTAATTGTGCGCGACAAACTTAACGAACCGTTCCCTCTGCTCCCGTGAAGGCGGCTGAGCGGACCGGATCAAAGCCTGTACGACTCTGCGGTCACTAAATTCACTCATGACCCTGTCTCCTATCCCTGCCTGTGCTCATTCTGCGGCATCGATGCCGGACCGGATACAGAATCCAGAAATTCGTCATACACATTGCTGATGGAACTTCTCGCCAGTTTTTCAGCCGCCTCGGAAGCGAGCACACGGATCTCCTTTTGCGCTTCTTCCATCATCAGCTCGCGCTCTTTTTCCGCTTCCGCCCGCGCTGATTTAAGGTATTCGGCCGCCTGTTTCTTCGCGTCCTTCTCGACCGTACGGCGTTCCATCTCGATCCTGGCCTCCGCTTCCTGCTCATGCGCCTTGATGAGTGCGTGCGCGTCCGCCATTTGCTTCTGATAATCGGCCTTCATGGCTTCCGCTTCTTCCATCTGCGCTTTTGCTTTATCCAGGCTGTCGGAGATCCTCTTTTCTCTCTCATCCATGAACACTCTTACGGGCTTATACAGAAGAAAGTACAGGCCCCCTCCGAGGATCACGAAATTGAACAGATGCAGCAGGATCTGTTGAAAATCAATATTGAGTGGCATACCTGCCTCCTAAAAAAGATAGATCAAAGAACGAAAACGATCAGGACAGCGACGATCAGTGCGTAGATCGCTACGGTTTCAATAAAGACCAGGCCCAGCATCAGGGTCGTTCTGATCTTGCCTTCGGCTTCCGGCTGACGCGCGATACCATCCGCGGATTTCGCGATCGCGATGCCCATGGCGATCGCGCAGGCACAGGCCGCGGCACCGATCGAAATGGCCGCTGCCATCGCTTTGGAACCGGTGGCGTTTTCAGCCTGCTCTACCGCGCTTGCCGCCGCGGGAGCCTGATCCGCCAGTGCGGGCACAGCCGTAAGGACAAGAATGAATACCATGACCATGACAGCCAGGAGCTTTTTCCAAGTAGTTTTCATGCTTCAGATACCTCTTTCTTTGATTTTCGTTCACTGACCTCTCCGTAGAAAACGGAAGTCAGCATCGTGAGTACGTAAGTCTGAATAATCGCGTGCAGCAGTGTAAACAGAACGCCTACCAGTACCGGGAGCAGGAAAGACAGTCCCAGACTGTAGTACACCAGTTCCGTTACCAAAAGTCCCGAAAGCATCGCGCCGAACAGTCGGAAGCTCATCGAGATGGGAAGCGAGAAATCCTTCAGCGTCAGTCCGATCCCCTTGAGTCCGTTGCCGGAAATGCCGCCGGACATGATCACTCCGTACGACAGACAGCCCAGCGCGATAGCCGCGTTGATGTCCGTGAGCGGAGCCGGAAGCGCGATACTGTGCCCTTCCGTTGTCAGCCACTGGATGCCGAACAGCTCAAACATCGTTCCGAAGAAGATATAAACACCAGCAAACACCAGGTATCCTCCCAGGAACTTGTTGCGATGAGGACTGTTTTCCTTCGCCAGATCCGTAAAGAATCCCACCAGTGTCTCGATCACCAGCTGGAACTTTCCGGGAATGTCCTTAAATCGCGGGATCGCGAAGATCCGGATCAGGACGGCCGCCACCAGCAAAACGCTGATGATGATCCAGTCGGAAACGAGAGAAGGATTGACTTCCATTCCGAGAAAACCGATCTTGTTCGTCTCATGAAGGACCGCGTCCTTCATGGCTTCCTGAATCGTTTCGGATTTCCCGGGAGATGGCGTCAGAAAGATCCCCACCAACAAAAGTACGAGCAGCACGACCCACAGGATCAGAAACTTCTTTTTCTTTTTAGGGTCCATGATCACTCCTATCAGCCGGGCCAGACGTTCACCCGGCTATGTTCCTTTAATTGTACCATATTTCACAGGGAAATGATAGTTTTCTTTGCTTTATAGTTTGAACGGAGATTTTCCGGGGAAGTCATGATGCTTCATCGCGTCCAGCAGCGCTTCCAGAGAAAGTCTCGTATATTCATAGGTCGTGATCACACACGGAGCGAACCGGACCAGATCAAAATCATACGGCGCGCCGAGCAAAACGGTCGTGACCTCGATCTTCCCCTGTTCCGCCCGCTCGCGAAGCGCCTGAATGATCTCCTTCTGCCCACTGCGGAACCGGGCATTATAAAGTCCCAGAATGACCTTCGTCTTCTCTTTTTGCGAGAGCGCCTCATCAATCTGACGAATGGCGTTTTCCACTTCCGGACTTTCCGCGTTCAGGGAGAGATTGATCACTTTTTTCTGGAACTGTGCGCTCATCTTGTCGCCGAACGATAAAGGCCGCATATCTTCCGCACGGTTGGAAGCCGACTGATCGAAGGAAACCACAAGATAGTCATCCTTTGCCGGATCCAGATCGAAATCACCTTTTAAAAGCGTGATGGCGCCTTCCATCAGATCCTGCGCCAGAAGCAGTCTTCCGCTGGTCTGTACCATGTCTCCGGCACGGATGGGATCGATCTCCTGTTTCTTGTCCAGTCCCATCTCCTGCTTGAGCCCGATGATCCGGTCGAAAGATTCCCGGATCCTTTCCGGACTGATCCGCCCGCTTTCGATCGCCTGATAAATTGCCTCGGCCACTTCCTTCACCGCCTCATAAGTGTGAGATACGGTCAGGATATCGATGCCCGCTTCGATCGCGCGCACAGCACCTTCTCCGCAACCGTAGGCCGCGCGGATCGCGTCCATTTCCAGGCAGTCCGTCATCGCGATCCCGTTGAATCCATAGGTGTCTCTCAGAAGATCGGTGATGATCACTTTGGACAGCGTCGCCGGATTGTCCGGGTCGACATCCGTATAGCGAACATGTGAAGTCAGAAGCGCTTTCGCGCCGGCCCGAATGGCTTCCTCGAACGGTTTGAATTCCGTCTCCATGAGAACTTCCTTCGGTGTATCATTGACGGGGATCCCCAGATGAGAATCACTCCGGACATTGCCGTGGCCGGGATAATGTTTGATCGAACCCACCACGCCGCCTTCACGAAGACCTTCCATCTGGCAGATCCCGATCTTTGCGACCATCGCCGGGTCATCACCCAGGGATCTAGCTCCGATGATCGGGTTGGCCGGTTCAATGTTCACATCCAGATCCGGCGCCAGATCCAGGTTGATCCCGCAGGCACGCTGGATCTCTCCGCTGGATCTGGAAACGCTTCTCACCTTCAGATAGATCATGTTGTTGGCTTTTTCCAGTACCGCGCCAGTCCTGTCCTGAGAATTCCTGTAAACCGCACCGGCCACTGCCGCGCCTGTCGCTGCCGCTCCGGGAATGAGCGCCGCCCCTTCGATCAGACGGGAGACGATACCGCCTTCCTGGTCGGTAGAGATAAATGGGCAGATATTCAAGGTCTCAAAGGTCAGATCAGAAAGTTCCTTCGATAATCTGGCACAGCTTTCCGCTCCCTGAATATTCCGGGCAAAATAGATGAAATTGCCGACCTGATAATCGCTCAGCAGTTTTTTAGCCTGGTCATCCACAAAAGGAGAAGGGAATCCGGCCATGATCATCTGACCCACCATAAACTTAAGTTCTTTACTGATCACCACACACCTCCAGAATCACTTTCAGGACCTCCTCTGTTCCGTTTTTCGCTTTATCGGAACTCATCGCGTCGATATAGGCCTGTCTGTTTTCATAGACCTCTTCCAGCGCTTTCAGAAGGGTTTCCTTCGTCATCTCTTCCTGAGGAAGCACATAACTGAATCCCTGTGCCTTAAAGAATTCCGCGTTCAGGATCTGATCGCCCCGGCTGGCGGAAAGCGGCAGCGGAACAAGAATATGGGGTTTCTTCAGCAACAGCAGTTCATTGATCGCGTTCGAACCAGCTCTGGAAAGCACCAGATCCGTCATGGCGAACAGATCGATCAGCTCGTCTTTCGCGTAGTCTTTCGCGTAATATCCTTTTTCCGGTTCGGAGACAGGCGGTTCATAATCCTCCTGCTTGCCCCCGTAGAGATGGACGACCTGGAAACGTTCCAGGATCTCCGGAAGGCTTTCCGCTACAGCGTCATTCAGTGCTTTCGCGCCGGAACTTCCCCCCACCACCATCAGTACCGGCTTGCCGGCAGGATCCAGTCCCGTCAGTCCAAAGCCCTTCTCCCTGCTTCCCTGCAACAAAGAAGCTCGGATCGGCGTCCCGGTATAGACCGCTTTCTCCTTCGGCACAGATTTCAGCGTTTCCTCAAAGGTCACGCAGAGCTTTTTGGAAAACGGCATACAAAGCTTGTTGGCAAGGCCCGAGGTCATATCGCACTCATGCAGCACCACCGGTGTACGGGTCAGCCATCCGCCGACCGCGGCCGGAAGGGATCCGAAACCGCCCTTGCAGAAGATCATGGCCGGCTTATACTTTCTTACGAGATTCAGCGTCTGAAAAATACCCTGGATGACCCGGGGCGGCGTGAGTAATAGTCTGGGCGTAAAATACCGGAAAAACCGTTCGGAATTGACCTCATGGAACGGCAGGCCCTTATCCTTTACGATACCGTATTCCAGTCCTTTTTTCTTCCCCAGATAATGGATCTCATAGCCTTTCTCCTGCAGGGGATCGACCAGCGCCATATTGGGGTAAACATGGCCGGCGGTCCCTCCGCCGGCCATAAAAATCAAATGTTTATTCCGCATATTCTTCCTCTTGATATCCGTTTGGATTCTGCGACTGCCAGCGGTAAGAGTCACGGCACATCTCCTCGATACCCAGCTGCGCTTTCCAGCCAAGCTCTTTCTCGGCCTTGGATGGATCGGAATATGTCACCGCCAGATCGCCGGGACGACGATCTTCGATCTTATACGGGATCTCGTGACCGATCGCCTTCTCATACGCGTGGATCACATCCAGCACGCTGTAGCCGATCCCTGTACCGAGATTGTAGACAGCCACACCGGGGTTCTGCATGAACTTATCGAGCGCCGCCAGATGCCCCTTAGCCAGGTCTACCACATGGATATAGTCACGGATGCCTGTTCCGTCGGGCGTATCATAGTCACCGCCGTATACATGGACATATTCGCGTTTTCCGACAGCCACCTGTGCCACATAGGGGACCAGGTTGTTCGGGATCCCCTTGGGATCCTCACCGATCCGGCCGCTCTCATGAGCCCCGATGGGATTGAAATAACGAAGCAGGATGATATTCCATTCCGGATCTGCCGTATTAAGATCTTTCAGGATCTCCTCGATCATCCATTTGGTCCAGCCATAAGGATTTGAAGCGGGCTGCTTGGGCATCTCTTCCGTTATCGGCATCACCGGCTGATAGCCGTACACCGTCGCAGAAGAGGAAAAGATCAGATTCTTGCAACCGTAATCCCGCATGACTTTGCAAAGATTAATCGTGCTTTCCAGATTATTCTCATAGTACTCCAAGGGCTTCACCACGGATTCCCCCACCGCCTTATAACCGGCAAAGTGGATGACCGCGTCGATCTTTTCATTCTCGAATACGGTACGCAGGGCTTCTTCGTCTCTCAGATCCACCTCGTAGAAAGTCAGTTCCTTCCCGGTGATTTCTTCGACCCGGTCCAGCGCCTTCTCGGAAGCGTTGTACAAATTATCCACGACCACGACTTCATATCCGGCGTTCAGAAGCTCCACGCAGGTATGGCTGCCGATATATCCGGCGCCGCCAGTAACTAAGATCATAGTTTTTCCTCCTAGTGTATTCAGAAACCGCGAAGCGGTTCGGACAGGGGCTCACGGCTGCAGCCGCTGGATGCCCCTGTTCCTCCTCTTATGATTGAAGTATTTCGCTCAACAATGCCACTGCTTTATCAGCAGCTTCTTTCACAAATTCTCCATACTGAACGATCGCCTCATCCGAAGCGCTGTCACTGATCGCGCGAATGATGACGAACGGCACATGATTGGTATAGCATGCCTGCGCAATCGCCGCACCTTCCATTTCGCAGCAGTCGCCCTGGAAGGTCTCGATCAGCCATTCCTTCTTGGCCTGATCACTGATGAACTGGTCCCCGGTCAGGATCCTTCCCACGATACAGTGATAGCCCAGAAGCCCGGCCGCGACGACCGCCTTGTCCCGCAGCACGGGGTCAGCCTTGAAATTGAAGCAGTTGATCCCGCTGACGTATCCCGGAGGATCACCGAAATAAGTCGTATCAAAATCATGCTGGACCGCGTCCTCAGACACCACGATATCCCCTACATGAAGTTTGGGATTCAGCGCGCCGGCTACGCCTACCATCAGGATCTTCTCCGGACGGAAGCGGTCGACCATCTGTTGCACACACAGCGCGGCGGCCACTTTTCCTACGCCGCAGCGGCAGTAACAGACCCTTTCACTGCCAAGCAGCCCGGTCCCGAACTCCATCACACCGCCGACGGCATGACGGCTGACAGCCACACGGCTCTTGGAAACGCCCAGCTTCTTCTGCAGGGCTTCCAGCTCCTCGATCGTCGCTACGATAATTCCAACCATAGGATCCACCTCTCTGGTATATATCCAGTACATTGTATCATACTGCCGGCCGGTTGACAACCGAAAGTAAAGAAGAGAAGGCCTGTAAACCTTCTCTCCTGCTGTATGGACTCTTTGTCTTTTGTTATTTCAGCGAATAATCATCACCTAGTTCTGTCTCGCAGAATTCACGGATCTCATCCATGGTCTCATAGCCGGTGTAATAGAAATACCTCTCCCGCTTGTTGTCCTCGGCGATATGTCGCTGCCAAAGACCTGATGCGGTCTGAAGGTCCACGGAAACATTTCCCTGACTGTCGATCTGAAGATCCGAATACCGGAAGCAGTCATACCAGCTGAAATCGCCGTTCGTATTCTTTCCATTCAACCGGAAGATCAGATAGACGGCATTCTTCGGATCATCCGTCCCGTCTTTAGATACGAGGAACATAGACTCCAGGAAATACACGCTTTCCAGCGATTCGCCCGCATCCATATCCATGGCTTCTCTGTCCCGGATCCGCTGTTCTGCATCCGCTTTCATCTGCTCCATCGCCGCCTCGGTTATTTCGGTCGATACTTTCACATAACCATCCAGCGGACTGGGTTCAGCCGCTTCTTCAGGCGTTTCTTCAGAGGATTCCTCTACCGCTGCAGCCTCTTCTGAGGATGACTCTTCCGCTGCGCTTTCCTGTGCCAGCGCTTCTTCAGAAGACTCTTCTACCACTTCTTCCGCAGCCGAACTTTCTGCCGGAGCCGCTTCCTCCGAAGACTCCTGAGCGGCTTCTTCCGAGTTTTCTTCCGCAGCGGCTTCTTCAGCGGCGGACTCCACAGCCTCTTCCGCTTCCTTTGTTTCTACGCTTTCCTCCGCCGCAGTTGTCTCTTTGATCCGCTCTTCCAGTCCCTCAACGGTGATCGTCACGCTTTTATCGATGAGTTCCGCGTTGATCTTTTCTTCGATCTCACGGTCATACTTGACTGTCAGTTTAACTTTGTCTCCGTTGTACAATCCGTCTTCCTGACTGATCCGGACCTTAAAACCCTTGATCTCATCCTGGTATTTTTCAGGGATCCTGGCGTCTTCGATAAACTGCTTATAGTTGAACTTTGCCGTGATCGTTCCTTCGCCGTCCGCGCCTTCGACTTCGTACTCGATATATTCATTCAGACTGTAGCTTTTCTTCTGCATCTGACATCCGATCAGCAGCGCAGTCAGCATGACCACAGAGATCAGCAGCAATAAACCCTTTTTCATTCTTCCTTTTCCTCCTGGACTACTGGATTCACACTTCCCGGCACATGGATCAGTACATGATCCCCGAACCGGATCCTCAGTTCATCAAAGTCTTCCGGGACCTCAAACCAGGCCCATCCTCCTTTGGACGCTCCCGGCGAGATCCTCTTCCAGGACAGTTTTTCTGACAGATACTCCGATTCGATCGTAGGATGCTCCGCCTCGTAGACAGCCCCGTCATAATCGAACAGACATACCAGATCATCCGCAGAGTAGTCCTGATCGATATCACCGGAGGAGGTATTCTCGATCCGGAAATAAAGCTTGATCAGTTTAAAGCCATGCTTTGGGCTGCCCCAGGGATATGTGTAGTTCTCTATCTTCTCGCAGATGATCGCTCTGTCAGAGAGCTCAGCTCTCTCACCAAAGGAAACTTCCACAAACGGCTCTTCACTTTTTTCGTCCACTTCGACGATGATCGGTCCAGGCTGAGATATCTGAGATTTTTCCTGTTCGGACGTCTGTACAGACTTAAGTCCCTGAAAAACGCCTATCACGACACCTGCTATGACCATCAGCGCGATCAGGATCACCGGGATCAGACAACCGATCCGGATCCCTTTCGAAATCTTCTCATTGGTCTCCCGGGTCCTCTGTGCCGACGCTACCTTTTCGCGTTCAGCATTGGCTTTCTGCTCGCGCAGATCCGCCTCCGCCAGCATGGCTTCCAGCCGTTCTACCTCATAGGCCGCTTTCTTGGCTTCGATCTCATCTTTCCGCTGCACCAATATGTGTTCCGGTGATGGAACCGATCCGCAGCGAGGGCAGGTCTTGTCCTTATCCAGATCAAAGTAGACCCCGCAGTTTTCGCACCTGATTTTCAAATCATCTCTCCTTGATGAATAATATCTGATGATATAAACACAGATATATTACACCAACGACATCACTTTGTCCAGTCTTTCAGGATATCCCTCCATTCTGCTTCTTGAAAATCATGATATTCTCCGTGATCATAGTAGGTGCCGTAGACCCCGTCCTCGTTTGGCTTTACTAAGCCAAGATCCGCTCTGTCCAGCCCGATTAGAAAATCAATACCGAAACGATCATCCATTTGAGCAAAATAAAAATAGAATGTCCCGTCTTCCTCCGGATCGAAATCTTTGAGTTCAGGAAACATCCGGAAGACGAGCTCCTGATGGCAGTACTTAAGTTCATCCGCGGGGAGAATGATCAGAGAATATCCGGGAAATCTGCGGCAGTTATAGACCCTCGTCCAGCTGAATTCGTATGCCCGCAGAAGGTTTGCGGACTTGATGATCCGGATGTTTTCATCCGACGTCGCGTAGTTCGGGAGTTCACTGCCCGTCATGATCTTCGTTTCCATGTCTTCCACCCGGACCAGCAGCCATTCTTCCTCCTCCGAGATCTCATGGATCAGCGGGATCTCTATCCATATTTCCCCATCGATCTCGCAGCCGTAGACCTCCGTTTCCCTGAGCCGGTATTCCTCATACTCTGAAAGGATCCGGCAGATATCGATGATCTTCTCTGTATAGCTATGATCCACTGGGCAGACAGAGACTTCACAAACCTCTACCTTCCCCTCTCTTTCCTGATACTCCGTGATCTGAAAGTAATACTTGCCCGGGATGAAATCGAATTTCAGATCCTTCGCATTTGTATACAGACACCAGGCATCAGAGGCATCATCCGATAGGATTCCCATCTGAGAAACGGATGTGACCCATCCGTCAAAGGAAAGATCCGATCCTTCCTGCTTCAGGCTTAGGCCACATCCACTCAGACTCATAACCAGCGCCAGCATGGCGGTTATCATGAACCATTGTTTTTTCACTTTATCCTCATTCATAATTCCCCCGGAGAAGGCTGAACAGATCCAGGTTCTCCATGGGACCGGTTTTTTCGTTATAGCTTTGTTCTATCATGGAAAAAGCGTTCCACACCTCGCTGCCGTTCTGGTTCCGAAGCAATAGTTCCGCTCTTCCGTCCAGCAGCGCGTTCCCATAGATCCGCACATATGGATCCTCGGTTTCTTTTATGATTTGAAGAATCAGATCTATATCGACCCTGTTTTCCGTATCGACCTCTTCCATAAATCGCTCAAACCCGACTCTGCCGATCTCCCCCAGATTTTCCATCACATGGATATCATAGTTTCCCAGGTTGGTCAGGTGGACCTCTTTCTCTGCATACGGGCCTTGTCCGACTGTCGTTTCATAGTAGGCAGCCTCTCCGTACATCTTGACCTGCTGTCTGGTCTGCTCGGTGTCGATCCTTTTCAGATATTCCTTCCTGCTTTCCTGATACTTCCATTCATGTACGCAGATATCCGTCCATATGATGGGTACATCCCCCACGACTTCTTTGATCGTCCTGTCCTTCACTGCCAGCTTTGTCCCGTGCTGCAGCGCCTTTTTCCAGTCATAATTGAACGTATCTTCCACCAGGCTGTCCGTATGATCCCCGGCCTTCTTAGTCAGCCACTGATAAGCGTACACGCTGCTCAGCCTTTCCAGCTGATCGACATAACTCTCGATCCCTACCCGGCTCATCGCCTGATCGATGGACGACTGTGACCGATATGTTCCTCCCTTTACAAAAAGCGTCTCGGAAGGATCCTCCAACCAGAAACTTCGCTCATCCGGAATGATCCCGTTTTCTGAGATCTGGTACTGCATCTGATAAGAAAACCCATTCCCGGTGAAGGTCAGATCATCGATCCTTGCTCCTGTCAAATATCTATTCGCCAACTTGGCTGCCAGGTCATCCAGATCATGCTGACGATAATCCGAAGGCGTCACATTCTGTCCCGTGATCCTCCGATACTCATTCTGATCAAAAGCCAGCGAAAGGACGGAAAGAAGATAACTGTCCACCAGAAGCATCAGCAAATACTCTTCCTTCTGCTCCTCACTGAGCCGCCCGCACAGGGAAAGCTGCGCGTTCCCAGTAAGTTCGTCCTGCAGTACCGCTGTCATCCCATACAGGTATTCTTGGCCATGCGCCGCCTCTTCCGGCCTGGTCAGGTTCCGGTAATGCGATTCATCCGTCCACAAGATGCCGTTTGTCAAATCCTTTATTTCCTTCTCTTCCCCGTTCGCCGAAAGGCAAAGGATATAGAAAAGGACGCCTTGGATCGCCCCATTGCTCAGATCCTTCGGATCTGTCTGAAAGGCAGCGATATAGTCTCCTTCTGTCACCAGAGAAAGAAAACGATAGTCATCTGTCGTTCGGACCTTTGAGAAGATACGGGAAAGCTGTTCATCCGTGATCCCCATGGCTCTCAGCTTCTGACGCCGTTCCAGGGAGAGCTGCACGCTCTTTCCCAGGAAGGTCAAATAGCTGTTTTCCCAGTCGGGCTGATCAAGCTCTGTTACCACTACTCTCGTCCCGTTCGAACTAAGATCCCTGAGTGCTGATACCAGTTCTCTTCGAAGTCCGGCCGTTTCCGAAAAGAGAGAAGCCGTACTCGTTTGTATATCTCCGTACTGGCGGATCTTCCGTGATGTCCGCTCCACCATTTCCTCATATTGATCGGCCTTGTACTGCCAGTACCGACTGTTCGCATAGTATTCTTCCTGAATCCCACTGTGTGTCTCCGTACGTGCCTTTGAGTACCAGATATCCGCGTTTCCCTGTGCCTCCCGCCCGGCGCTGCTTAGTTCATCCAGCGAGCTCAATAGCTCATCCCCATCCAGCAGTTCATCTCCCACCGACCGGCTCAAAGCACGGCTTTCTTCGATCTCGATCGCACTTATGGTGATCATTGCGGAGAGGATCTCCCTATACGCTGCCAGGTGGCTTTTGCAAGCTTCTATCCCTTCGCCCGCCAGGCTTCCATCCTGATCCGATCCCAAAAGAACTGCGTCTTCTGTTCGCTTCAGGCTTTCATTTCCTTCTTCCAGACGCGAGATATAAAGCTGACAGGAAGCCTGAACGGACTCCGGATCCAAATAAAAAGTGCTATTCATATCTTTCCGCTAAAACTCCCTCTAGCTTTCTGGTCCGTATCTATAATAGCTTCCGCCGCTGCTCTCATATGACTGACTTCTTCCGCGAGATTTTCCGACAGCAGCCTCAGAACTTCCACATAAGCGGTCATGCTTTCCTGCATCATCCTGACAGCGCTCAGGGTTTCCTTTGAAGAAACCTCCATAGAGGCCAGATCGTATACTAAAGATGCTTCCAGTTCCGATATCCAGGTTTGAAATACACTTTCATTAAATAGGATCGTATCAGCCATTTCTGAACTGAGCGGCGATCGAAGTATCCGTCTCTTCCACGATATTCGCGGTCGTATCCAGTGCCTGCGCGATCTCCCGGATCAGCTCCTCCGCTTTCAGGAAAGAAGGTTTCAGCTCACTGTACCGACTCTGATAGGATTCGCTGGCCGCACCCTCCCATTCGCTCGCAAGCATGGACAGAAGTATATCCATCCGGCTGATCACACCGTTTACCGTATCCGCCTCAAGCCGGTATTCATTTGCCCTTCCCCGCATCTGGTCGGGGGTGATCCTGATTTGACTTGCCATAGTTTTTTCCTCCCATTTTGTTTTTATATCACCGGATATCCCGGGATTTTTTCCAATCTATTTAACAACTTGGTGTCTTCAGCTTCACAATTCCATTTCCTTTCATATAATAGCCGCTGTCTTGTTCGAGCGGCTTTTTGTATGTTCGCAGCCAGGGAAGCGGCGGATCGAAGATCTTCAGATTTACCAAGTCATCAAAGAACAGAACATGGCGTGAATCTTTTATTGCTTTCAACATATCCGGCGCATTGTAGCTGATAGTCGCGTTTTCAATCAGCAGAAGGATACAGACATTCAGATTCTTATACCGACCTGCAATATTCTTGTAAGCTGTCAGAGCATCACGATCATTCTGGATTGCTGTGATGGGATCTTGCCCTTCCATCACCAGGACGAGAAGCGACGTCTTCCTAAGTTTCTCCATGTCTCCGCTTACCAGAAATTCATATCGTTTTTTCAGTTCTTTCTCCATCTGCCGGATGATTGGACAAACTGCTTCCGCATTGAGCGTATAACTGCTGACAAAGCGTTCTGTCCGCAGCTTTTCCAGTCTTCTCTCTACCCCGTCCACGACATGTACCTGGATCCTGCCCGGATAAAGCTTATTCGCCATCTGAAGCAGGCTGATCACCCTTTCATGGTATCCGCTTTCATCCCTGCCGGAGACCGCTAGTGTTCCCACCGCCGCGAGATTCAGGATGAAAGGAGTGACTGTCTCATAGTCGAGCCCGATCGCTACCTGATATGGCTTCTCCGATGAAAAACCATTGCAGAGGTCTTCCATCCGAAGACGGTCCGGGATCCCAGGAATCCTTCGCGCGTGCATACCTGGATATTTCTGATTGGTCTTCCTGATAAAGTCCCGGATCTTGTCCGCCTGCTCGATCTCCTTTTCCCCCTGGAAAGCCAGATAGGTCTGACACTCCGGATGTTTCTTATCCATCCCGAGAAGTGCCCGTCCGGGGATATTCGGAAGCCGCTCACGGCAGTGATCAAAGAGTGCGCTGTATTCGCCCGCGTCGTGGCAGAATAACGCGATCCTTATGCCAAAGGAAGAAAGATACCGATACCCGATGCCCTGTGTATTCGCGTTGGCGATGATCACGCTGATTCCCAAAGAAGCTCCTTCCCTGCAGAGCATCAGCAGTTCATCACAGTCTTGCAGATATAGTTCCTTCAAAACCGTCAGATTATCGATCATCAGGACGAACAGCGGAAGATCGTTTCGTCCTGCTTCCCGGTAGGCTGTGAAGGAACTGACGCCCGTTTTCAGTAGTTTTTCTTTTCGAAACGATAACTCATCCAGCAGCATCCGGAAAAGATGCTTCAGCTTTTCATCCTCCGAAGCAGTGACGACTCCGCCCACATGATGAAGCTCTTCGAAATGCTTCAATGTCATCGATGCAAAGTCCAGAAGATAGATATGGACTTCCTCAGGCGAATACCGGCTCGTGAGGCTTCGTATCATCGTCTGCAGCAGATTTGTTTTTCCGCTTTGAGATGAACCGATCACCATGACATTCTGTCCGGAAAGATCGAGCGAATACTCTCCCTGATACTGCTCATCCGGATCATCATAGATCCCGATCCTGCACAACATCCCCGAAATGGTAGCTTCTTCCTCATCCGGATAGTTCAGTACCTTCGGAAGTACCGGCAGGCAGATGTCCGGGAGTTTCCGGATCCTGGCTGAATCCGCGTACTCACGGATATGCCGGACGAGCGCTTCCTGCTGAGTCTTCTTCTCTACGGTCTGCGGATTCTTCCGTACATAGACCGGCACTTTTTTCCCCTGCTCCGTATACTGTCTGATCGTGAATTCTTTCCTGTCCGCAAAGCTTGCTGACGCTTCACTAACATCGCTGCCGGAATAGGCGGACTGGAACAGTTCAAAGAGCTCGTTATTCCCCACCTGAAAACAGGCCCGGCCCGGTTCCCTGATCTCCGCCGCCAGAGGAGATTTCAGCACTTCATTGCTGTCCTCCCTGCTCTGGACCTTCAGACAGATCCGGAAGCGTGAATTTGACCAGATCTGCTCACTCACCTGTCCGGCCGGTTTCTGCGTCGCCAAGATCAGATGGACTCCCAGGCTTCGTCCGATACGGGCCGCCAAGATGAGTTTCTTCATAAACTCCGGCTGCTCAGCTTTCAGTTCCGCGAACTCATCCACGATGATGATCAGATGCGGCATGGGGGAAGAAGCCTTCCCTGCCTTGTACAGATGAATATACTGGTCGATATGACTGACATTCGCCTCATGAAAAAGCTTCTGCCTCCTGGTCAGTTCCGCTTTGATAGACCTTAATGATCGTTCGACGGCACTTCCGTCTATGTTCGTGATGGTGCCGATCAGATGCGGCAGATCTTTGAAGGGTCCGGACATCCCGCCGCCCTTGAAATCAATGATCAAAAATCCTACTTCATACGGATGGAACAAAGTCGACAGGGAAAGGATCAGTGTCTGCAGCAGCTCCGATTTGCCGGAACCCGTCATACCAGCGACGAGTCCGTGAGGTCCGTGCGCCTGCTCCGACAGATCCAGTTCCAGGATCCCCGTCTTTGAAATGCCGATCGGCGCCGCTATGTGACGGGTCACATCCGACTCTTTCCACCGTCTGGAAAGATCCAGTTCTCTCACGGAGTGGATACCCAGCATTTCAAAGAGGGAATAGCTTGTGGAGAGCGAACCTTCCAGCGAGATCTCTTCCGTATAGACCGGAGCAAGGATCTTCGCGAGCTTCTCTGCTCTTTCATCCGCGATCCGCGGATAAAAAACATATACAGACTGCGCACTGTCCACTACCGGGATCAGCACGGCGCCTCTCAGGTCCCTGATCTCCAGGATATACTGACATCCCACGGGGACATCCTCCGGACGCTCCTTAAAGAAAATGAACGTGACCGCCAGCTCCTTCGCCTTCTCGACATACCGGGAAACCGGATGCGTCATAAACCCGGTATCCTCATAGAGAAAAACGACCAGCCATTCTCTGTGCCTGATGGCTTCTTTCGGCATCTGCTCGCGTTCGGACAGTTCTTTATATAGATACTCGTAGATGATCAGACGATATTCATCCGTCACGGCCGTCGCTGGCATGCCCAACTCTTCACAGAACACGTGTGGAAAAAACCGTGCCCACCGAATCCTTTGGGCAGTTCTTTCACCGGATACCAGGAACAGTCGAAGATCGGAATAGTACTGACGGGAACACAGATCGATCAGCATCTCCTTCAGGATCTCATAGCGATCCGCTTCTGTCCCCACCACGCCCATCGCGCAGATCTTCTTAAGATCTACTGTCACAGGCGCGTCCGCGATAAACTGATACCGCCGCCTCAGCTGTTCGGGAAGATCAAAAAGCTCATCCTCCACTTCCAGCCGTTCCTGATGATGGCAGATGACCTCTTTGACAGCCGGGACCGACCCGCTTCCCAGACGAACAAGAAGGAAATCCTCGTCCTCCAGCGTCCGGTCGAAAAGCTCCGGTGAAAAACACAGGATCCTCTCTGCCTCTTCCGAAAGAGACAGGCAGATCTTCTCCAGGTCTTTCTTCTCCTTTTCGCGCGCCAGTTCGATCTCTCGTTGTTTGTTCGCGATATACTGTTTGTATTTCTGTGTCCGTCCCCTGATGCTTTCTTTTTTCTCATTGCGGTTCTGGATCAGCGCTCCCACGGAGCTGATGATCGCCATGATGCCGGAAATGATCGAAAAGACCAGCATCCGGCCGCCGCCGAGTAAAGCCAGCGCACCCGCGGTAACCAGCATACTGAAAGCCGGAAGGAGTCGGAGAAACCAGCCTTCTTTTCTCTTCTCAGGCTTTTTCGGAGGATCCAGGATCTCGATCCCCTCCTGATCCAGTACTGTCCGGATCCGGGTATTTCTGGTAAACTTAGGATATTCTTTCCCCGGGTGGAAATCCGCTAACATCTCTTCCCCGACCGTAAGGTATTCACTGACAGGGGGTCCCGCAATCAGGTGGGTACCGTTTCTGATTCCCGACTCGCCCAAAACCATCTTTCCGGAAAGAACTCTGGAAGGATATTCTGTTTTCAGGAGCCCGATCTTTACCTGATAGATCCCGGAAATAGCTTCCCGAAGATCGTCCGCCGTGATCGAAAGCGGGATCTCCAGATCCGCTTCCTTCGCCCGCTGATCCGCCTTAGAACGATACAGGGTCAAATGAATCCATGCAATTTTAGGCATATTGGCTGAGATAGCGGTCGATCCGGACCGGCTCGTAGGACTGCTGGGTCTTCAGAAAACGGTAAAACTTCTCCAGATACTCATGATCCCTTTCTGAGGACGGCCGCAGCGTATTCATCATCCTGACGAAGAAAACCAATATCTCTCTCGGATCCGTCCTTTGTTCGACCGGCACAAAGATCATCCGGATCTCTTTCGTCCGTTCCGTGATGTAAATATAACGGAGATCCCAGACCACCCGATTGACCGCGAACATCTCTTTCTTAAGCCACAAAGTCACATCGGTGATCTGCCGGATTAAAGAAAAGAAATCGCCCTGCGTTACACCGTGTTCCAGATAATCTTTAAGTGGGATCCCCTTCGGGCCGGAAAATATGACGGTATTCTTTTTTTCCTGAATCGGACAAAGAAAGAAAGGAAAAGACTTGGATGCGAAATAATACATTTCTACACTATTAAAGTCCTCTTTTCTTACTGTTTTTACCTTAATATATAGCCGGTCATCTTTGGTTTTCACTCTGAATTTCACCCATGCGCCTCCTTTCTGTTTCACTTGATATTATCGTTAGAAAGTAAGCACTATTATAATGGACTTTAACTGTGAATGCAACTCATATTTCTCATCTATCCACAAATCTGTCACCTTTGCACAATCTTGTACAAAAATATAAAAAACTTGAACTCTGATACATAATTTGGCATGATCCTGGTCTTGACATTTTCCGCCCTTTTCTGTTATACAGAAACTATCATGTACGAAGGGAGATTCTTATGCTTCAGATTTCACAGATCGATGAAATAAAAGGCCTGATCCGTCAACTAATTGCTAACCGGACTGTCCGCAGCGTCTATTTCGTAGGCTGCGGCGCTTCCCGCTCAGATCTCTATCCCGCGTGTTATCTGCTTTCCGCTAAAGCAAGATACTTGCGCTCCTCTCTGCACACAGCCAACGAATTCGTTTTGGCTACCATGGACGCGGTCGATGAATCCGCCGTGGTGATCACCTGCTCGCTCAGTGGCACCACACCCGAAACGGTCAAAGCCACTTCGGTCGCTAAAGCCCGCGGCGCGGTAACGATCACCCTGACCAACGACCCGACCTCTCCCATGACAAAAGACGCCGATGCCATCGTAACCTTCGAATGGAAGGGCGCTTATTCCGTTAAGGAAGATAAAACCATCAAAGCGCTTCTTCTGGCAGCGGAACTGCTGGACCAGACGGAAGGCTACCGGGATCTTCCCCTGATGTATCAGGCCGTACGACAGATCCTTCCCGTGATCGATAAGGTCACGGCCGATCTTTCTGAACCCGCGGGTAAATTCGCGAAAGACTACCGCGACATGCCCCTTCTCTATGTCACCTCTTCCGGTTCCATGCAGGAGCTTGCCTGGTCCTTTGCGGCCTGTCTCATGATGGAAATGCAGTGGATCCCGGCTTCCACCTATAACGTCGGTGATTTCTTTCATGGTCCCTTTGAGATGGTGGATAAAGATGTTCCCTACCTGCTGCTGATGAATGATGGCCCAACCCGTCCCATGGATGAACGGGCCAAGACCTTTCTCCTTCGTTTCGAAGCAAAACTGACCGTCGTGGATGCCAGGGATTATCATCTGGACGAGGCTGTCCCGGCAGAAGTCAAAGACTTCTTCAACCCTGTGCTGTTAGGCGCCATATTGCGGGTCTACGCGGAGCGTTTATCAGAAGAACGTGAGCATCCCTTAAGCCAGAGACGATATATGTGGAAAATGGAGTACTGATGATATGAAAGCTTATGAACCGGAAAAGCATCTGGAAGAAATGAAAACCAGTCTTCAGGTCATTTCTGAAGCCGAACGTCTGGTCGATCAGATCGTTCAAAACGGCTATTCCAACATTATCTTTGTAGGTATCGGCGGTACGATCCTTGCTGAAAGCCAGATTCTTCATCTTGCTAAACAGTACGGCTGCCGCCTGCCAGTTTATCTCGAGAACGCGGCGGACCTGGTCCTGGAGGCTCCCGCCTATCTGGATGAACGAACCCTCGTTGTCACCTGTTCTGCTTCCGGCGACACAAAAGAGATCCTCGCTGCTGTCGATTACGCGCAAGCCCGCGGGGCGAAAGTACTGGCTTATGTTGCTACCCCGAATACTCCTCTGGCAAAGAAGGCCGACTTTCCTCTTGTCCATCCATATGGCGAGAAAGAATTCCTGTACAGTGTTGTCTTCCGTTTGATGTACCATGCCGGACAGTTCCCGGCCTATCAGGACCTTATAACTGCTTTAAAGGCACTTCCGGAAAACCTTGTTTCCATCAGTCAGACATGTGAAAAAGATATGGCTGCACTGGCCATGGCGATCTGCGAAGAGCCCCTGCTCTATATCGTAGGTTCCGGCTCTTTGGAAGACTGGGCGACCTGTTATGGCATGTGCATTATGGAAGAAATGCTTTGGATGCGTTCCCGTCCCATTAGTGCCGCGAATTTCTTCCATGGGACACTGGAAGTGATCGAGCGTGACGTCCCGCTGCTCCTGTTTTTCGGAGAAGATAAGACCCGTCCTGAGATGACACGTGTCCAGAGATTTGCTGAAACGATCAGCGCCAAAGTCTATAAAATCGATACGTCGGACTATGATCTTAAAGATATCGATCCCTCTTTCCGACCTTTCCTGTCGCCCTTTATCATCAGTGTGATCTGCCGCCGTTTAAGTGCACATCTGGAGCATCTGAGACGTCATCCTATGGCTATTCGGCGCTACTACCGTAAGCTCACGTATTGATGCCGAAATCAAACAGTAAGGGGACCCAAATATGAAAGTATTAGGTATCGGCGATAACGTCTGCGATAAATACCTCGAGACCAGCACGATCTATCCCGGCGGCAACGCCATGAACTTCGCCGTATTTGCTCAGAAACTGGGATGCGAATCCGCTTATCTCGGCTCTTTCGGCGATGACATCGTAGGCCGCCATGTTTCCAGCGTGGCAAAAGAGCTCGGGCTCGATCTTTCCCACTGCCGCTATATCTCCGGCGAGAACGGTCTGGCCAGAGTCTGGCTGGTAAACGGTGACCGGGTCTTTCTCCCCGGCAACAAAGGCGGCGCCTGCAAAGAGCATCCGCCCATTCTGGATGACGCGGATATGGCCTATATGAAGGGATTTGATCTGCTCCATACCAGTATTTACAGCTATCTGGAGCCACAGCTATATAAGCTGAAACAAAGCGGCGCTTTTGTCTCCATGGACTTCTCGGATGACTATACGCCGGAATATCTGGCGCAGCACTGCCCCTATATCGACGCAGCCGTTCTCTCCTGTGGAAAGATGCCGGAGGATGAAATCCTGGCACTTCAGAAAAAAGTCTCCTCTTACGGTCCGAGTGTCGTGATCGCTACCCGCGGTTCCAAAGGCGCTCAGGTACTGATCCACGACAAGCTCTATCTCCAGCCGCCGCATCCGGTCAAAGCGACCGATACCATGGGTGCCGGAGACGCATTTCTGACCTGTTTTCTGACGAACTATGTCAAAGCCTTGAAGACCAAGTCCGACGACTCCCCTATCCAGGACGAATACATCCACGAAAGCCTCTCCTTTGCGGCCGATTTTGCCGCCGCGCAGTGTCTTGTCTCCGGATCCTTCGGATATGGAAAACAAGTGCCTTTGACCGAGGAAGACAAAGCGGTGATGTATTCTTTTTCTGAACATTTTATACCGTGAGTATAATGACAAAACGATCTGCCTGTGGTAAACTACCCATAGTGTGCAAAACCAAATCTTTAGAAAGGGACGGGAAACAATGATAAACAACTTGTATTTTTCAGTTAACATCATCCGTAAGCCTGCAGTTCGTATGAATATGCAGTGCCTTATTATGCCTGCTCACTCTACCCGTATACCCTCTGAAGAGGCCCGATTGCCGCAGCTTATCCGAATGCGCTAGATTTGCGAATTCCAGAAACCCTGCGCCTGCCTCTGATGAGGCAGGCGTTTTTTGTTGGACTATTTCGTAAAGGAGATCAAACTATCATGGACCATTTTCCGGTCGTTGACCTGAGCCGGACAGGTCAGAAGATTCATCAGCTGCGCGTAGGATCCGGCCTTTCTGTCAAGCAGCTTCAATCAGCCTTTGGTTTCTCCACGCCTCAGGCGATCTATAAATGGCAGCGAGGTGATACCATGCCGACCATTGACAATCTGCTCGTCCTTTCCGATCTGTTCGGCGTGCCGATCGACGACATCCTCGTGCGGAGAGACTGATCCGCTTTTACCGTGTGATCTGCCTGATTCGGTAAAAATGTTGTTTTCTTTCAGGCTTTCCGCTATAATAGATACACAATTTCTAACTTGGAAAGGATGCACCTATGTTTACAAATAAAAAAAGATGGGTACTCTGCCTGATTTTATCCTCCTGTCTGGCCTTTTCCGGCGCACTCTCCGGATGTACCAAGCAGCAAGACAATCAGGATGTTCCCATCATTACAGAGAATTCGACAAAAACGGACACGACCGAAAGCAGCACGGCTCCGGCACAGCCGGAAACCCTCCAGAAAACGGACGAAGTGCTTGCCAAAGCGCCTGAGGTCTATGCCTATGCGGTTCGTGTCACGATCAATCCGGACTTTGTTTTCTATCTGCATGAAAACGGCGATGTCTTTTCCTATGAACCGCTAAATGAGGATGCCAAAAAGATGGATGCGGAAGGCCGCATGATGTTCGTTGACCGTCCTTTCAACGAAGCTGTGAAGGATCTGATCATGGTCGCCATCGATGACGGTTTTCTGAAGGAAGGTGTGGATGTCAAAATCACCCTTCTCGGTACCACTGAGACCGAATCTGCGACACAGGATCTTCTGTCCCGCGCGCACAAGAGTATGCAG
This sequence comes from Bacillota bacterium, assembly GCA_017442735.1. Classification (GTDB taxonomy): domain Bacteria; phylum Bacillota; class Clostridia; order Lachnospirales; family Bianqueaceae; genus RUG760. Next base: position 36,337 of record JAFRZE010000003.1, on the reverse strand, counting down.
GATACCGCCAAGGAACGCAGCCTGACGATCGTCCCGACCATCGAAGTTGATTCTGTCGTCCAGTATGCTCCCGATCCTTCCCAGCAGTCCGAAGAACCGAAAACCGAAGAGTCTGAAGGTCAGCCGGAAGACGAAGGCGAGGAAGAATCCGACAAGGATGAAGATGAAGACAGCGACGAAGACGCCAAAGACGAGAATAAAGACGGCGACGAGGACGAAGATGCCGAAGACAACGACGGCGATGACGGTGATGGTGACGACGCTGACGACGAAGATAATGAAGAAGGCGGTGAGCCTAGAGATGAACACGAAGGCTGCAGCGTCTGCCAGGGAACCGGTGTCTGTACTCGCTGTGACGGAACCGGCCGTGAACATTGCTATAGGTGCGACGGATCTGGTGTCATGCCCTGTCCTTCCTGTGATGGCGCAGGTTATGAAGACTGTGAATGTGAAGGCGGTCTGTGTGATGCTTGCGACGGCAGCGGCCTGAACGAAGATGGTGATCCCTGTCCGACTTGTGAGGGCTCCGGCCAGTGTCAGATCTGCGGCGGGACCAGCGTCCGTGACTGTCCACACTGCGACGGAACCGGAATGGTCACTTGTGAAGACTGCGATGGCGAAGGTACCGTTGTTTGTCACTGCGGTGGCACCGGCTTATGCGAAGCCTGTGGCGGTACCGGCATCAAGCCAGAGGACTAAATCCATATTATAGCATGATAAGACAACAAAAACCGGTCTGCTGTTTTTGGGCAGACTGGTTTTTTGTGTCAATGATAAGAAAAAAGACTATATCAAAGACCTGAAGCAAGGATTTCCGTTAATTAGCGCTTACTCTCCCTTGATACGATGTGACTAGCACTAGCAAGATTCTTTGTTTATTTCAGGCTTCCTTGCTAAACAACCGCTAACCTTTAGCAAGATACAAGAAAAAAAGCCACTTACCTTGCTAATTTCGTAGCAAGGTCTGCTCAATTTAGCTTTCCACCTTGCTATTCAGTGACCCAGCAATAGCAAGGTCAGTTCGAAAAAATCGCCTATCTTGCTATAGTGGTAGCAAGGTTCTCATGTTTTTTTAATCATTCTTGCTATCGGATAGTATAACGTTAACAAGATCGGCACGCACACAAAAAGCCCGGGACCATAAAGTCCCGGGCTTCATTTGTTTTGTTAAGCTGAAAGCCTACTGTCTTCCCAAATTATTCTTCCGGCGCGTACAGATCTTTCAGTCTCAGCAGGTGTTTGTAACGAGCGACAGAGGTAGCCTCGGCCTTCGCGAACAGAGTCTCTGCTCTCTCCGGGAAGGAACGGGTCAGCGCGCTGTAACGAGCCTCGTTCAGGATGAATGCACGGTAGTTCTCGGAAACCGGAGCCTTGGAATCCAGCGTGAAGGGGTTCTTGCCCTCAGCCTTCAGAGCCGGGTTGTAACGGAACAGATTCCAGTAGCCGCAATCGACCGCTTTCTTCATCTCAGCCTGGCAGTTCGCCATACCACCCTTGATGGAGTGCATCTCACAAGGAGCATAGCCGATGACCAGTGACGGTCCCGGATAAGCTTCCGCTTCCTGCAGAGCCTTCAGGGTCTGGTTGTTGTCAGCGCCCATCGCGATCTGAGCAACGTATACATAGCCGTAGCTCATAGCGATCTCGGAAAGGCTCTTCTTAGCGATCTCTTTACCGGCAGCCGCGAACTGAGCGACCTGACCGATCTGAGAAGCCTTGGAGGCCTGTCCACCGGTATTGGAGTAAACTTCGGTATCGAAGACCATGATGTTGATATCTTCGCCGGAAGCCAGGACATGATCCAGACCGCCGAAGCCGATATCATAGGCCCAGCCGTCACCACCGAAGATCCAGACAGATTTCTTGCCCAGATATTCTTTGTTCTCAAGGATGTCTTTCTTCTCTTCGCATCCGCACTCGGTCTTCTCGAGAGCAGCTACCAGAGCCTCAGCCGCGGCCGGGTTCTTGGCGCCGTCGTTCAGAGTCGCGAGGTAAGCTTCGCCGGCAGCCTTCAGCGCTTCATCGCCGGTCTTCTCGACAATGGCTTTCACCTTGTCGACCAGACGGTTACGGATCGCTTTCTGGCCAAGGTACATACCGAAGCCATGCTCCGCGTTGTCCTCGAACAGGGAGTTCGCCCAGGCTGGACCCTGACCCTTGAAGTTCGTGGTGTAGGGAGAAGTAGCCGCGGGGCCGCCCCAGATAGAGGAGCAACCGGTCGCGTTGGAGATGTACATTCTTTCACCGAACAGCTGGGTGATCAGACGAGCGTAAGAGGTTTCCGCACAGCCTGCGCAGGAGCCGGAGAACTCAAGCAGCGGTTTCTTGTACTGGCTGGAGATAGCGGTAATGGATTTGGTCAGTTCGGGTTTCTCGGTTACGTTTGCTACCGCGTAATCGAATACCGGCTGCTGATCCAGCTGAGACTCGATCGGAGCCATGGACAGAGACTTGGTCGGGCAGACGCCTACACAGACGGAGCAGCCCATGCAGTCCAGCGGGCTGATCGCCAGCGTGAACTTGTAACCGGCCTTGTTGACCAGAGCAGCTTTGGGAGCGTACTTGGTGTTCGCGGGAGCCGCAGCGGCTTCTGCCTCGGAAAGAGCGAACGGACGAATGGTAGCATGCGGGCAGACAAACGCGCACTTGTTACAAGCCACACAGGTAGCCTCATTCCAAACCGGAACGTTAACGGCTACGCCACGTTTCTCATAAGCGGCAGCGCCCTGCTCGAAGGTACCGTCTGCGTGATCCATGAATACGGAAACCGGCAGAGAGTCGCCGTCCATCTTGTCGACCGGATTCAGGATCTTGTCGACCATCTTGACCAGCTTTTCGGGACCGGCCAGCTTGTTCTCGGCGGGAGCGTCGACAGCGTCAGCCCAGTCTGCGGGAACAGTGATCTTCACGAAGGCATCGGAGCCGGCGTCGATCGCTTTCCAGTTGTTCTCAACGACATCCATACCTTTCTTCAGGTAGGACTTCTTGGCAGCGTCTTTCATGTGCTGGATCGCTTCTTCCTTGGGCATGACTTCTGCCAGGGTGAAGAATGCGGACTGAAGGATGGTGTTGGTACGTTTGCCCATGCCGACCTTCTGTGCCAGATCGATCGCGTCGATGGTGTACAGCTGAACGTTGTTCTTCGCGATGTAGCGTTTGGTCTCGGCATTCAGATGCTCGGAAAGCTCTTCCGGGCTCCACTGGCAGTTGATCAGGAAGACACCGCCGGGTTTAACGTCGTTGACGATCTTGAAGCCTTTGGTAATGTAGGAAGGATTATGGCAGGCAACAAAGTCTGCTTTGTTGATATAGTAGGGAGATTTGATCGGCTTGTCACCAAATCTCAGATGGGAAATGGTCACGCCGCCGGTCTTCTTGGAGTCATACTGGAAGTATGCCTGAACGTATTTGTCGGTATAGTCGCCGATGATCTTGATGGAGTTCTTGTTCGCGCCAACAGTACCGTCGCCGCCAAGACCCCAGAACTTGCACTCGATGGTGCCTTCTGCCGCGGTGTTGGGAGAGGGTTTCTCTTCCAGGGACAGATAGGTGACATCATCGTTGATGCCGAGAGTGAATCTCTCTTTGGGAGCGTCTTTCGCCAGCTCGTCATATACAGCGAAGATGCTGGACGGAGGCGTATCTTTGGAACCCAGACCATAACGGCCGCCGATGACCTTGATATCATTCTTGCCGGCTTCCGCCAGAGCGGTAACGACATCCAGGAACAGGGGCTCGCCAAGCGCGCCGGGCTCTTTGGTACGGTCAAGGACCGCGATCTTCTTAACGGTCTCGGGAATGGCAGCCAGCAGTTTGTCCGCGCAGAAAGGTCTGTACAGACGAACCTTGACCAGACCGACCTTCTCGCCTTTGGCGGTCAGGTAGTCGATAACTTCTTCCGCTACGTCCACGATGGAACCCATGGCGATGATGATCTTTTCCGCGTCGGGAGCACCGTAGTAGTTGAACGGTTTGTAGTTGGTGCCGAGTTTGGCATTGACTTTGTCCATGTACTCTTCGACGATCGCCGGAAGAGCATCATAGTACTTGTTGGAAGCTTCACGATGCTGGAAGAAGATATCGCCGTTCTCGTGAGAACCGCGCATAACGGGACGCTCCGGATTCAGCGCTCTCTTACGGAACTCGGCAACTGCATCCATGTCGACCATTTCTTTCAGATCATCATAATCCCAGATCTCGATCTTCTGGATCTCGTGAGAAGTACGGAATCCATCGAAGAAGTTCAGGAACGGAACACGGCCTTTGATCGCTGCCAGATGAGCGACCGCGCCGAGGTCCATAACTTCCTGGGTGTTGGTCTCGCAGAGCATCGCGAAACCGGTCTGACGGCAGGCATACACATCGGAGTGATCACCGAAAATGTTCAGCGCCTGAGCCGCGACTGTACGAGCGGATACATGGAAGACACCGGGAAGGAGTTCACCAGCGATCTTGTACATGTTGGGGATCATCAGAAGAAGTCCCTGAGAAGCGGTGTAGGTGGTCGTCAGAGCACCTGCGGCCAGAGAACCGTGAACGGTACCGGACGCACCGGCTTCAGACTGCATCTCGGCAACCTTAACAGTCGTGCCGAAAATGTTTTTCAGACCCTGCGCGGACCACTGATCCACGTAGTCGGCCATCGGGCTGGACGGGGTGATCGGGTAAATGCCCGCAACTTCAGTAAACGCGTAACTGACATGCGCCGCTGCGTTGTTGCCGTCCATGGTCTTCATTTTTCTTGCCATAGTTTTTCTCCCTTTCATTTTATATGGGCCGGCCGGCAGCCGATCATCAACTGGACGAGACCTGCGGCCGGATCATGTACCATAGGTAATCATAACATAAAAACGCGGGTGTGTAAAGTCAAAAACTGTGAGGTTTGCTTACATTCTGACTCAATATTCTTTGACTTCGATGCTCAGGATATACACCGGTTCGATCGGACGATTCTCCTTCACTTTGGTCTGCTTGGGATCATCGATCATCGCGTCGGTCTCCTGGATCTTCGAGTACGTCTGTACCTGAGAGATCGCCACTGCCACATCCATTCCGTCGATCACCTGGCCGAAAACGGTATGTGCCGTCGCGGTGTAGCCGCTGAGGGTAGATTCATACAGCGCGCCTACCTGCGCGTCCAGCCAGATCGCTCCGCCGACTTTCTGGTAGTTGTCCAGCTTGGCCTGGTCGATCTTCATATCCTTCGGCGTATTCTCAGCCTCATTCGCTGCCTGTGCCTGCGTAATATCTTTATTCTCTGTCGTGATAATAAAGAACTGCGAGGAATTGGTACCGGTGAAAGCACCATAGTTCGCCATGCAGAGAGCTCCGTAGTAAGGAGAAAGATAATTGACGATCTCGTCTTCAAAGGTCTCTCCCCAGATACTCTCGCCGCCGTCGCCGGTATTCGTCGGGTCGCCGGACTGGATAAAGAAATCCATTACGCGGAACCATTCCTGACCATCGAAATATCCCTCTTTCGCGTGAGTCAGGAAATTCTCCACCGCTTTCGGCGCTTCATCCGGGAAAAACCGGACCGTGATATCTCCCATGCTGGTATGGATCACCGCGATGGTGTCCCCTTTGGCCGGCTCGGAGAACTGATACTGATAGTCCTTTTTGACGCTTCCTCCACAGCCGGAAAGGAAGGCCACGGCAAGGACCAGACACAGGACAAGTGCAAATACTTTTTTCATAAACTGCCTCTTTGTAACATGATTATAAACGGGTAAATCCGCATTTGAGCATGAACTTGTCGAACGCGAGCAGCCCGGACGGACTGTTCTTGAAGACCGCGCAGTCTTCCAGGACTTTACGGAAGATATCGCCGACTTCATCCTTCAGGATCTCTTCCGCTCTTTCCTCATCCAGGTCGGTCCCGTACTTTTCTTTCATCTCCTGGATCCAGGGCTGATGCTTTTCCAGGCTTTCTTTCTGCGCATCATTAAGACGAGTCTCATCCATACCGGTCAGGATCCCGCGGATCAGTCCCAGTTCCTTCTCGAGCCGGCCCGGCAGCACCGCCAGACCCATGACCTCGATCAGGCCGATGTTTTCTTTCTTGATATGATGCAGTTCCGGATGAGGATGGAAGATCCCGTCCGGATATTCCTCGCTCGTCAGATTGTTGCGAAGCACCAGATCGAGCTCATAGCCGCCGTCCTTCGTCCGTCTGGCGATGGGCGTGATCGCGTTATGGGGTACCATCTTCTCGTCTTCTTCTGTAAAGGCATAAATGCCCACAGAAGTATCCGAATACGCTTCCCAGGCTGTCAGGATGTGCGCCGCCACCCGAATCACCTCGGAAGGATTCTTTCCGGTCAGCCGGATGCAGCTCATCGCCCAGTGCACCATCGCGATCTTCACATTCGGTACGGACCGGTCACGGTACTCACAGCGGATATACGCGTTTTCCATGGGGAACACGTGATGGCCGCCCTGGTAGTGTTCATGCGTCAGGATCGACCCGCCTACCACCGGCAGACCGGCGTTGGAACCCATGAAATAATGCGGCAGGTATGTGATGAACTGGAACAGTCGCCGGAACGTCAATTCCGAAATCTTCATGGGCACATGCTCGCCCTTTAGCAAAATGCAGTGCTCATTATAGTAGGTATAGGGAGAATACTGCAGATACCATTCCTCCCCGACGAGATCCATGGGGATCTGTCTCAGGTTCTGTCTCGCCGGATGGCCGAGCCTTCCCTGATAGCCCACGTTCTCCGGGCACAGCAGACACTTCGGATAGGAAGAATTCTTCATCTTCAGCATCTTTGCAATCACGCGCGGATCCTTTTCCGGCTTGGAAAGATTGATCGTGATCTCCAGATCGCCGTATTCGGTCTTCGTCTGCCAGTACAGATTCTTCTTGATCCGCTCATCCATCACATAATGGCTCGCGCGGGACAGATGATAGAAATACTCGGAAGCCTTCTCCGGATCGTCCTGACGAAGAGATTCAAAACGCCTGGACACCTCCGAAGGACGAGCCACGAAGAATCCCATGATCTTCGCATCCATCAGATCACGGTGATCGATACTCTCCGACTCGATGAGTCCGGCATCCACCATATAGTCCAGGATCTTGGAAAGAATCGGCTCCGGAGTAAAGGTATCCCTGGACGCGTCCACGGCCTGAAGCTTTCTCGTCTCTTCTGAGGAAAGACCGTTTCCATCATCGAAGACCACCTTGATCCCGAGCTTCTCCATCCGCTTCACTTCCTGCAGACTCCCGCGGTTATAGTGCAGCGTTTTGGCGACGGCGTCAAAGGCAGCCTGCGGCGGCTGGGTACCGTTCGTCTCGGCCCAGGGCTCCTGCAGTTTCAGTAGATCCAGCAGCTGATTGCGGACATAGACCACATCATTCTTTTCTATGAGCTCTTCCGTCAGACCGTATGCCAGGAGTTCCTCTACCAGAAACTCGATAGGCTCGTCCACGCGGCAGGCGCCTTTTCCGGCTTTCGCCACATAGAATTCCGGCTTCAGGCCGGTCTTTTTCTCATAGACTTCACTCACACGGCGGATGAATACTTCCACCTGATCCTCTTTTACAAGGCTCACGGTACATCCGCCGAAGCCGGCCCCTGTCATACGGGAACCCAGCGTACCCGGGATCTTCCGGGCTTCTTCCACCATGGTATCCAGCTCTTTACCTGTCACCTCATAAAGATCCCGCAGAGAATCATGAGACTGATTCATCAGCTTTCCGAAAGCTTCGATATCTCCTCTGGAGAGGACTTCCACCGCCTCCAGAACGCGTGCGTTCTCATAGACCGCATGTTCGGCTCTCTTGCGGCAGACACCGCTTTGGATCAGACGTTTATTCGCTTCAAACTGTTTGGGCGTCAGATCACACAGCGCCTGGATGGGCAGCTTTGTCTGAAGATCTGACAGTGCCTGCTCGCACTCCGCGCGCCGTTCATTATATTTGGAATCCGCCAAGCCCCGTTTTTTCTTTGTGTTGCCGATCACGATCGCCACCGGCCCCAGTTCCAGCGGTACATAGCTGTAATCAAGGCTCGCGCAGTCCAGCAGGATCGCCTTGTTCTCCCGGCCTAAGCCTACGGAAAACTGATCCATGATCCCGCAGTTCACCCCGTTGAAGGTGTTCTCGGAGTGCTGGCACATCTTGGTCAGAGTGACTTTGTCGATCCCCGTGTGGAACTGATCGTTCAGCATGGTAGCGATAAGAACTTCCAGCGAAGCGGATGAAGAAAGGCCCGAGCTGTTCGGGATCTCTCCATACACCATGATATCCATGCCCGTAAGCGGCACGCCCCGTGTCAGGAATTCCTTGATGACTCCCTTCGGATAGTTCGACCAGCCGTCTTCCTTGCGGTATTCGACCGGGTCGAGGCTCGTCTCCACGCGGTGCGGGAAATTCAGGCTTTCAAAGCGCAGTACCCGGTCCTTGCGCAGCCTTATCGCACCCCAGGTACCGAAAGTCAGCGCGCAGGGAAATACCTTGCCGCCGTTATAGTCGATATGCTCACCGATCAGGTTCACACGTCCGGGAGCATAATAGACTCTGACATCCTCCTCGGACCCACTGAAACGCTTGGTGAATTCTTCGAGCAGATAAGCCTTCTGGTCACTCATGACTCCAGTGCTCCTTTCAGGCTTTCCGCAAGCGCTTTCATATCACCGGATTCCATGGCCGCTTCGCTCCAGAGCGGGAACAGCGGATCATCCCCTTTGATCCGGGGAAGCACGTGAAGATGATAATGCATCACACTCTGTCCGGCGGCTTCACCATTATTCTGAAGGATATTCAGTCCGTCCAGCGGCGTCCCGGCCTTTTCAAAGGCCTTTCTCGCGGCCAGAGAGAGCTTTTTCGCCAGGATCATCGCTTTGGCTGCCAGCTCGTCCGGAAGTTCGTAGAAATTCTCATAGTGTTCCTTCGGGAGGATCAGCATATGCCCTTTCATCCCCTGATTGAGATCCAGGATCACACGGAAATCTTCATCCTCATAAACGGTGTTCGACGGGATTTTTCCCGCCGCGATCTTGCAGAAAATACAGTTGTCCATCACCCGTACTCCTTTATGTAAAAATATCGATCGTTTACTTTTTCAGCGCCGCGTAGACGTCCCGCTTGGAGATCCCGCGATCCTTCGCTACCGCTTTCATGGCGTCCTTCTCCGGAAGATCCTGATACAGCGCCATATGCTCTTCGATGCTCAAGTCCTCAAAGCGCGCCGCCATTTCCTTTTGCCTTTCTTCTTCCGGCACGCCTTCGATCAGGATCACGAACTCGCCTCTGGGCTCGACCCTATCAAAGTAGATGCCAAGTTCCTCGATCGTCCCCAGCCGGATCTCCTCGAATCGTTTGGAGATCTCCCGCACACAGGCCGCCGGACGTTCTCCCGCTGATTTGGAGAGCAGTTTCAGGGTCTCCTTGAGCCTGTGCGGCGCTTCATAGAAGATCGTTGTCCCACGCGCTTTGGCGAGTGCTTCCAGTACTTCTTCCCTCTCTTTTTTATCCGTGGGAAGAAACCCTTCGAAGCTGAACCGCCGGGAGTCTAGTCCCGACAGCGCCAGGGCCGTCACGAACGCGCAGGGCCCGGGCAGCGCTGTCACACGGATCCCCGCGTCATGGCATTTCCTGACCAGGATCTGCCCGGGATCGGAGATCGCCGGCATCCCGGCGTCTGAGATCAGCGCGACGTCTTCTTCCGGCTGATCCAGGCCTTTGAGCCTTCGGATGATCTCTTCGGAACGTTCCTGTTCGTTGAACTTGTGATAGCTGATGAGCGGTTTATGAATATCAAAATGTGTAAGCAGCCCCAGCGATGTGCGCGTATCCTCACAGGCGATCACATCCACCGACCGGAGGGTCTCCAGCACCCTTTCGGAAATATCCGACAGATTACCGATCGGCGTCGGGCAAAGATACAATGTGCCCATGCTATTCCTCGTGATGACGGCGGTGATACGACCGCTGATACGCGATCCGGATGCGTTCCCGCAGCGTCAGAAGGTTTCTCGTCGTCCAGGTAGCCGGCGTCAGCGCGATCACGATCGGATAGATTTCCAGACGTCCAAGCAGCATACCGGCTGCCAGCACAAGCTTGGAGAACCAGGAATAATCCGCGTAGTTCGCCGACGGACCGACGGCCGCAAAACCGGGACCGATATTGTTGAAGCAGGCGATCGCAGCTGTGACATCCGTCTCGAAATCGGACTTGTCAAACGCCAGCAGGAGGATCATCAGGATCAACAATGCCATATACAGAGAAAAGTACGAGTTGACGGAATGCAGCACAGTATTATCCAGACGCTTGCCCTCGAACTTGATGATCTCGACGGATCTGGGATGCAACAGATGTCTCAGTTCCCGTTTGATGTCGGAAAAGAGCATCATCACACGCGAGACTTTCAGACCGCCGCCTGTGGAACCGGCACATCCGCCGATAAACATCAGGACAAGCAGGATCGACTTCGAAAGCTGCGGCCAGGTGTTGAAGTCAGCCGTCGCGTAACCGGTCGTCGTCAGGATAGACGCTGTCTGGAAGGCTGACTGGCGAAGGGCCAGATTGAAGGTAAGGCCCATCCGGTTCATCAGATTCATGACGATCAGCACGTTCGCACTTACCCAGATCAGGAGATAACAGCGAAGCTCCGAGGATTTCAGCGCCAGCTTGAGCTGTTTTCGGACGACCAGATAATACAGGTTGAAGTTGACACCGAACATCAGCATGAAGATCGTGATGACCCACTGCAGATACGGATTGTAGGAAGTAATGGAATCTCCCTTGACGCCGAAACCGCCGGTACCGGCGGTACCGAACATATGGCATAAACTGTCAAAAAGCGGCATGCCGCCGGCCAGAAGGAAGATCACCTCGATCACGCTGATCGCGATATAGAGAAGATACAGGATCCTCGCGGTATCGCGCAGACGCGGCACCAGTTTACCTACGGTCGGCCCGGGCACCTCTGCCCGCATGACATGCATATTGCGGTCATTCTGCGAAGGAACGATCGCCATCATAAACACGATCACGCCCATACCGCCGATCCAGTGCGTAAAGCTTCGCCAGAACAGCATTCCTTTACTCATCGCTTCCACATCCCGAAGGATCGAAGCCCCTGTCGTCGTAAAGCCGCTGACCACTTCGAAAAACGCATCGATATAGTTCGGGATCTCTTTGCTGATGACAAACGGTAGCGCGCCTATCGCGGATACGATGATCCACGACAGCGCGACGATGATAAATCCTTCCTTCGCGTAGATCACGCGGTTTCCTTTGCGGAAAATAAGTGTCAGTATCAGTCCGCCGGCCAGCGAGATCAGGATCGTGATCAGAAAAGCTGTGATACATCGCTCATGATAAATGATCGAGACCACGAGCGGCAGGATCATCAGTGCCGCCACCACCTCCATGACCTGACCGATCATGAAGAAAATCATTTTTCGGTTCATATCATTCTCCCGGAAGGATTATTCGACAAAAATATCGGAAAGGTCATACAGTGTATGACCTGCGGAAACTACGATAACGCGATCGCCGACCTGCATACTGTCGGTAGGACCGGGGATGATCCTCTGATCCCCGCGCACGATGCCGCCGATCAGGATATTCGGCTTGATCTGTCCGTTCAGATTGAGCAGCGCCACACCGGCTCTCTTAAAGTTCTGACGTACGTTGAACTCCAGCGCTTCCGCCTTGCCGCCCATCAGTTTATACAGGGTCTCCACGTTGTTGCCTACCGCGTTCTCGATCGCTCGGGCATAACGAACGATCAGATCCGCCACCAGCTTCTTCGGCTCTACCTGACCCATCAGGCCAAGCTTCATCGCCAGGTTGCTGAACTCTGTCCGGTCGATCTTCGCCAGCGTCTTGCCTACATTCTGCGAAGCCGCGTAGATCGCCATCAGGATGTTTTCCTCATCCATGCCGGTCAGCGCCACGAACGCGTCGCAGTTTTCCAGACCTTCTTCCATCAGCATATCTCCGTGCGCGCCGTCACCATGGATAACGATCGCCTCAGGTACCGCCTCGCAAAGATCACGGCATCTGTCACGGTCTTCCTCGATGATCTTGACCGTGGTACCCAGCTCCACCAGCATCTTCCCGAGGTGCATGGCTGTCAGGCTGCCGCCCAGGATCATCACGTTTCTGGACGCGATCGTACTGAATCCCAGTTCCGAAATAACACGGTCCGCCTCCGCGGGAGAGGCATTCATCGTGATCCGGTCGCCTGCACGCAGCCGGAAAAAGCCGTCGGGAACGAAGACATCGTCTCCGCGTCCCACAGCCACGATCAGATATTTGCCTTTATATTGTTTACGCATATCGATCAGCGTCATCCCATCCAGAGAAGAATCCGCGGGCAGTTTCATCTCGACCATCTCAAAGCTTCTGCGCGCGAAATAATCCGCGTGCATGCCGGACGGGAGCTTGAGCATGTTGAAAAGCTCCGAAGCCACGATCTGAGACGGATTCAGGAACATGGAAATATTCATCTGCTGCTTGATAAAGGCGAGTTCCCGGTCGGATGTTTCCGGTTTTTCGATCCTTGCCACCGTATGATGGGCGCCCATTCTCCTTGCCAGGAAACAACAGAGGATATTCTTTTCATCCGATGTCGTCATCGCAAGGAAGAGCCGGCATTCTTCCGCGCCGGCTTCCTGCAGCGTATCGTAGTCAGTTCCGTCGCCTACCAGCGTCTGAACGTCATACTGATCAGCAATACTTTTGATCACAGACTCCGACAGATCGATCGCTGTCACATCGTGTCCTTCCGCTGCCAGCGTCCCCACGATATATGTTCCGATCTTCCCGCAACCCACGACAATTATCTTCATTACGCGTTATCCTCCAGTGTATGGATACTTCTCTTTATTTTACCCTTTTTCAGACAATATTTCAAGAACTAAAGGCAGTCATCTTCCATAACCTGCGCGTGACTGGATCCTGTCCAGGATCCCCTGCACACTGATATTCTGATGCGTCAGATACATCCTGGCCACATTCTCTACAAAAGAAAACTCTGCGCCTGTTTTCTTCGCGATCTTCTCCAGCGACAGGCCCCGATCGATATACTTCGTGATTCTTGTGACCAGAAGATCCAGATCCTGCGGAGCTTTTTCCTGTATCTCCTTCTTCTCAAGGTGCGCAGTCTTCGCATGGCCGTAGTAGATCGTTTTCGGATGACATTCAAGCAGCTTTTCCCAGCTTTTAGCGATCTGCGTCCCCTGATGTAACTCCAGCTCATATAGCGGATTCAGATCGCCCACGAAGAAATCGCCTTCATCCAGGCAGAGTGAGATACTGTCATCACTGTGACCCGGCGTAGAAAGGATCTCGCCCCGAATTCCCAGCCGAGCCAGAAAGCTCCGGCTTTCGTCCGGAGAGATCACCTTGATTTTCTCATCCCTGATCGGAAGAAATCGCATATTCTTTTCCTTTGCGTAGACAGTATCCGCGGCATGAAGAAACTCTTTCTGTACATCCATCACCGTGATCACAGGTCCCAGATCCGCGATCTCCTGCGCGATCCCCATATGGTCCGGATGGAAATGCGAGATCAGAATATAGTCGATCTTCTGGACCGGGATCCGAAGCTCTCCCATCTCCCGGCAGAACGCGGGAAATGTTCCGGCCCATCCGGTATCCCAGAGGATCCGGCCCTTCGACCCTTCGATCAGATACGTATTCGTGTTGGAATATTTCAGTTCATAGATTTTCATCCGTTTCCTCCATCGGACACATAATCCTTTAGAAGACTCATCTTCTTTGTATGCCGGATATCGTTCATGATCTCTCGCATCGTTTTCTCTGGGCGATTGAACGCGTTCATCACCACAAACACATAGGGATCATCCTGATATTTCGCGTATAATTCCTTTGCTGACAGGATACCTTCCTGAAAAGCCTCCCGTCCGGCCATCGCATGCGCCTCGCATTCTTCCAGAAAATGCATCAGTTCGGCCTCATACCAGGAAAAAACACCGGAAAATTCCGGAAACTGCTCCAGGAACAGCTTTTCATCGAAATCATCACTCTCGATCATTTCGATGACGCGTTCCTTCGTCAGGACATGATTATTCGCTTTACTATGAAAGAAAAGATACTCCGGCGCTTTGATCTTGATCCTTCGAAAGTACTGATCGACGACCACGAACCCTTCTTTTTCCACTGTCTGATCAGACCGGTTGAGCTTCTTCACGGCTTCGATACAGTCATCCAGCGTATGAAACGAATACTCCGCCGGCCGGATCACACCGATATCTTCCACTCGTTCCTGTCCGGTAAGATTATCTCTTGTTCCGGTATGGTACAGCATGATCCTCCCGTAGTGGATCACCACATGATTGTACGGAGAAGCCAGCTCAAAAATATAGGTTGCATTTTTGTCCAGTTTCTCAAAAGGGATCGAGCCATAGTTTTCCGCTGCCCGAATCAGTTCATCGAAGTTTTTAAACTTACCGCCGATATTGGCGTTTACTTCCGAAAGATGGGAATTCTTCGCGTTGACGACCGAATTCGTAGAAAACCGCCATTCCCCGTCATACCAGTACAGCTTGATGATCGAACCATCCACCTTCTCCTGTACCTTCGCGCTCTCCCAGTCGATCGAAGCCGCGTAGGGTTCCGAGAAATTGAAGAATTTATCGAATCCGCGGCACACGACTTTCTGGCGAACTATATCGATGATGATCCCTCTTGCTTCGCACACATATGGATCGGAAAAGTCCGGCGCGGCACCGTAATTAAAAATATACAGATCCCCGTCCCAACTGACCGAGACTGCTTTCTCGTTCATCCTTTCTTTGACGGTTTCGATGGGATACTGCTTTACTAAATCTAAAATCAAACTTGCCATTTTATTATTTCAATCGTGCATTTTTATCACAAGCGTTCAGCTTCCAGACATCTTCATACAGCGTCTCGCCCAGAAGTTTTCCATCCACCTCTCTCATTTTCTCTGAGTTGTTCCATGCATGAAGCGGCCGCATATGCAGACTGATCATGGCTGCCACATACAGTGCCGGATCAGTCTCCATCCCCTCTGCCAGTGCTTTCAGGAGATAGAAATACGCACTCACACTCTCATGTCCGTAGAAATGAGCCTCTTCAGTAGGTTCACCTTTATAATTGAAAAACGCTTTGGTGTATGGCTTGCCGATATCATGATATCGAGCGGCTATTCTTACCAGCTCCGAAAATCCGTGTTCCTTCGCATAGGCCTCCGCCATCAGCATATGCTGTCCAATCGTCTCCGGGTGATGGTGATTATCATGTCCGATCTCTACCATCTTCTCCGGCTCCCAGCCATCATTTTTCTTCGCGTCTTCCCTGATCAGCTCAAGATCGCATCCGGGAATGAGCTCGATCCTGTCCCAGCCTTCATGATAGTACGGCGCATGGTAGGAGCGCAACATCTTTTCGATGATATCGTCCGGTACGACGGCTTCGCCCCGGAGAAGATTGCGCTCTCTCACCAGTCCTGGCGGCGCCATGACGACCGCCGCCGTCTTTATACAAGGAATACTTTTAATCTCCGCCAGATACGCAGTCCTGTACCGATAATGGATATTTGTCGCATCATAAACACAGCTGATCCCTTTTTTCAGGTCTTCCCTGACCCGCTTCTGAAGCAGCTGAAACACTCTGTTCGGATCGCGTTGATCCAGAAAACCGTACAGTTCTCTTCGGATCGCGTCCGAACTGTGAATATGATATCCTTTTTTCTCATACTCTAAAGCCAGTGTGGACTTTCCGCTTGCCGGAAGTCCGATCATCATCACCATCTCAGGAATCGCCATCTGACACACCTCATTCTCTATACAAAAACCAGGACAAATACGGTCCTGGTTATTATTCATTATTCTTAGTCCTTATTGGGATGCAACGGTTCATTCTCCAGCTGTACGACCACTTCAATTGGAAGCTTGACAATTGCCGCAATCTGTTCATTTGGCAAACCGTTTTCTTTCATATTAAAGATCATTTCTTTTTTTACTTTTTCCGCCGCTTCTTTGGCAGCCGCCTCTCTTTCGCGCTGAATCTTCATCTCCCAGGTATACATTTCCTTCCTCCATTCCGCATCTCTCGAAACAGCTTCGACCGCTCTTTGTACTTCTTCTGTAAAAGCATTTGATGGAACCATGCTGCGCATATATCGCAGAAAATGACCCAGATCATCTTCTTTCTGGCATGTCACTTCTGTCGCACAAACAAACCAAATCTCCGCATCCGTTTTCAAATCTCTGCCCTTTGTCCAGCAGGTCAGCATCGATCAGACTCTGATAATACCTTGCCCGCTTTCCATGGTTTCTTTCGTCCGTCGTCTGCATTTCTATATTGCAGACAAAGTCCGGTGTTTTGGCGTAGACATCCAGCCTTACACCACGTCCATCCGGAGTCGTATCGATCGTCTTTTGTTTCTGAACAACAAGTTCAATTTCACCGAGATCATCCATTAGGATCAACTCGACGAGTTTACGACAAATTTCCGGGTTATCCTCCATCACCTTACAAAAAGCATAATCTGTAGTGATAGGAATAATATCGTTGAACAGCATACTCTGGTTCATCTTACGAGCCTCCTTTTTGGATTTTGCTTTTGATTCGGCCACTCCACCATAATCAAAAACACTCTTCAAAAAGCCGGCTCAACTTCATTTTACCAGAAACCCCGTACTTTGTCCATAAACAACTAGTTCTGCTTTTCGTAGAACATGAACCATCTGTTCAAGTAGTTCAAGATTATTCTTAGTAAACTAACAAGGCACTTCCGATTTCTCGGAAGTGCCTTGTATCAGTTGTTCTTTCGAACTGTTTTCAGCTGTTCAGGGAAGGATTATACCTCCTCTTCGAGCTCTTTCTTTCTACGAATCACCATCAGGCCTGCCAGCATCATCAAGCTGGTGATGAAGGTTGCCAGATAACCTTTCGCGTTGAAGTTATCACCGGTCTCGGGTTCTTTGTGGTTCGTAATGTTGTAACCGTCGATCTTCGTCGTGTAGCCTGCAACAGCATCCTCGGTGATGGTGTACACGATTTCCTTCTCGTTCTTGTACTTCGGCAGATCAGTGAAGGTGTACTTCCATCCGTCTTTCTCAGTGATCGTCACTGCCTGGATCTGTGTGCCATCCGCATACAGACGGACAATGATGCTGTTCGGACGTTTCTTATCCTTGTTGTCGCTGTCGTCCCAGGTCTTGACCACATTAACTTCGACTGTCTCATACTTGAAGTCGTTGGTCAGCAGAACGGTGATCTCGGGTTCCTTGATCTCGGCTTCGCCGCCATCGATCGTGATCTTGTCAACGGTCAGGTAACCGCTCTTGTCCACGATCGTCACGGTGATCGTCTTGACCTTCGTGTCGTATGTGAATCCTACAAGTCCGCCATCCAGCTCGACTACCTCGAAGGTGTAGGTTCCGGCCTTGGTGAATGTGATCTCACCGAATGCCTGCGCTTCACTCTCGGTCTTGCCGGCCGGCAGTTTCACGGTCACGCTCAGGGTCTTGTCCAGATCACATCCGTCTTCCGGATCTGCCTTCGCAAGTTTCAGCTCGAACGTGAATTCCTTATCTTCAACCGTCGCGTCACTGGTCTTGCTGAGGACCTTCTTGATCATCGGATTGAAGCTGACCGGGATGGGCTCGTAGTAGTTGATGAACTCAGCACTGGTCGTACCGGACTCATCGTTGTTGACATAGGCGATCTCGGCTACCAGTTTACCGTCGACGTCTGTTACAGTAACCGTTACTTTCCAGATGTCTTCGCTGTAGGTCCAGCCTGTGTCACCACTGTCGATCTCGGAGATCGTGTACTCGTAAACACCAGCCTTGCAGTACTCGATATCATCGAATGTTACGGTTCCGGCACCCTTAATGGTCTTGGACCAGGTGTCACCCTTCACGATCACATCTTCACCACACTTGCTGCCATCTTCGACTACTGTCACTGCCTTCAGGATGAACTCGAATGTCGCGTCTTCGGACGGAGTCTGACCGGTCAGGGACTTCTTCACTTCCGGAGTCACCTTAACAGGTTCAGGCGTGTACGGGTTCTCAAAGGCTGCCAGTTCGTCGCTGGGATCCTTCTCTTCCGCTTCGTACACATGATCCGTAACTACCAGATCCGCATCCGTATCTTCCACAACAATGGTCAGTGTGTATACGGTCTCGTCGTACTTGATACCTTCTTCATCTTCCTTGACCTCATACACGGTGAAGGTAAATGTACCAGCCATCGTGAACTTGATCTTTTCGAAGACTTCTTTCACACCTTCGCCAGTCTTGCCAGCCGGGATCGTGATCTGCGCTTCCAGAGGATCGGATTCAGAAGTGAAAGCAACCAGCTCTTCTTCATCTTCTTCTGTCTCAGGATCATCCGCTGTCTTCTCCAGCATGACGCCATCCGGATTGTCCTTGGAGGCTTCAAGCTTGAAGTTGAAGATCTTGTCCGCTACAGTCGGCTCACCGATAACGGTCTTCTCGATCTCAGGCACGTACTCGGTAGGTGTCGGTTTGTAAACGTTAGTAAATACGATCTTACCAGAAATCTCGGTTTCAGGTTCGGGCTCGGGTTCGGGTTCAGGTTCTTCTGTGCCGCCTTCAGGATCAGTGGGTTCGGTATTCTCACCTTCACCATTTTCACCATTCTCGCTGCCTTCTTCATCTTCGCCGTCTTCGTTGGTGCCTTCGCCTTCTTCGTCAGTCGATCCTCTCTTCGGTTCTTCGGTCTCATCCTCGCTGCTTCCCTCGACCTCAGCCTCATCAGAGGTTTCAGACGATTCTTCAGGTTCGGAGGATTCTTCAGAATTCTCGGAGTTCTCAGGATCAGTCGATTCAGTCGGGTCTTCGATTTCTTCGCCGTCCTTCGTGTAGACAACCGACTGTACGAACAACTCGTTATCCTGGTCGATCACAATGATCGTCACCGTGTAGACCTCTTCAGAGTAGGTCATACCAGGTTCAGATCCCTTGATCTCACTCACTTCGTAGACGTAAGTACCTGCTTTCGTGAATTCGATCTTGTCAAAGTCTACAGTATTGTTTGTTTCTCCTGCCGGAACAACGACCGTTGCCTTGATACCGTTCTTATCTACGCTGCTTCCTTCAGAAACATCGATCTCTTCGCCTTCTCCAGTCTCCGGATCCACCTTGACGATATTCGTAGCGGACACCAGCTTCATCTCAAAGGTAAATGTCTTATCTTCTACAGTCGGACCAAAGTCAACCGTAATCTGTTTCTCAACCGGAACAACGAACTCGGTCGGGACAACTTCATAGGTGTTCGTGAACAGAGCTGCCTTGTCCTCGATGGACTCTTCATCTTCTCCGGTTTCACCAGTTTCGCCGGTCTCTCCGGTTTCACCGTTCTCGCCACCTTCTTCGTTCTCTCCGCCTTCAACGGTATCTCCGGTCTCGCCATTCTCGCCGCCTTCTTCATCAGTTGCGTCGCGTTTGGCTCCGTTGTCACCGCCTTCACCGTTATCTCCAGTCTCACCGGTCTCTCCGGTTTCTCCGCCTTCACCAGTCTCGCCGCCTTCGCCGGTTTCTCCGGTTTCGCCGTTTTCACCACCTTCACCGTTCTCGTCATTCTCAGACTCGACCGGAATGTAGTCTACGGAATCAACACGAAGTTCACCATCATCGTCGACGACAACGACTTCCAGTGTATAAACTTCTTCACTGTAGATGATACCAGGCAGACCTTCTTCGTCCTCACCAGGTACGACCTCACACACTGTGAAGTGGTAAGTGCCGGCCAGATTGAACTTAATGGTCTCGAAGAACGATTCAAACTCATCGCCTGTGAATGTCGCGGGAACGACTACGCTTGTCATCAGCGGTTCAGACTCGTTGGTGAACGGAGTCAGAACTTCTTCATTTTCTTCGGTTTCCGGATCATCTTCTGTCGTGATCAGCATCGCACCCGCCGGAGTTTCAGGAATTGCCGGATTATCTTCAGCAGCTGTCAGTGTGAAGAAGAACTCTTTATCTTCTACTGTCGGCTCGCCGATGATCACCTTCTTGACTTTAGGCGTGTACTCAGTCGGTTCGGGCTTGTAATAGTTGTCGTAGATTGCCTGGCTGAACAGTTCATCCTCATCATCTGTGGTAACTGTATTGCCATCTTCATCTTCGTAGGTGTACGTATGAGTCTCGGTCAGCACAGACGGTGTTCCCGTATCTGTATCGGTCACGACCACTGTCAGTGTCCAGACTCTGGGATCATTGGTAATACCTTCTTCAAGCGGTACATCTTCTGTCACAGTCTCTGTGATCTGGAAGGTATAAGTACCAGCCTTCGTGAAGTGGATGTTCGAGAAGTACTCTGTACCGGTCTGTCCATTTGCATCGATCGTGATCTGGATCGATTCAGTCTCGAACTGCTTGTATCCAGCTGACAGATCTTCAGGATCAACAGGAACCGTCGCGCCGGCTGTTACGTCGATCTCTTCTTCATCTTCCGTTCCGACTCTGATCACATTCTTTGCGGAAAGAAGCTCGAGCTCGAAGTTGAAGGTCTTCTCTTTGACGATCGGACCGTATTCCAGCGTCAGATCCTTCTTGACCAGCGGCTGATAATCGACCGGCTCGACAGAGTAGGTGTTGACGAACGGAGCATATTCCGTATAGTCATTCGGAGTATAAACAGCCGATTTAATGACCAGTTTAGCGTCCTTAGTATCTTCAACAACTACTGTCAGTGTATAAACCGTGTCGGAATAGCCAATACCGGCCAGAGATTCTTTCTTCTCACTAACCTCAAAGGTATAGGTACCTGCTTTGTCAAATACGATACCAAATCTCTTCGCTTCCGGTACCGGCGGCAGATCTTCATCAGTATAAATGCAAGCACTGTTGGCACTGTCGAACTTGCCTTCGTACTCTATACCGATATAGCCGGCAGGAACAGTTACATCTACTGTAGTCTCATCCGGCAGGTAATAGCCAGTTACATCCGCAGCATTCGTACTCTTGAGAATAAATGTGAATGTCTTCTCCTCAACCGTCGGTTCACCAACGATCTTCTTGTGAACGACCGGAATCAGATTGATCGGCTCTGGTTTGTAGGTATTGTCGAAATCTGCATCGACAAAGTCATCAGCCAGTTCTTCCGGCGCCTTGCCATTGATCTGATAGACGTACAGCTGACTCTGGTTGTCTTTTATTTCAATAACCAGTGTATCTGTAGTCTGGTCATAAATGACACCGGCAAGGTTGGAAAGAGTTTCCTTGAATTCAAAGGTGTATACGCCCGCTTTAGTGAACGTAATCGCTTCGAAATCTTTGGTCCTAACCTTGGTCGCGTCTTCAAAACCACCCTCATACTCAATAAACGCGGTGATCGGAGTGCTTCCTACCGAACTACCATCTGAAACATCAACCGGTGTTCCGTTATTGTCATAAGACGCACTTATCAACTTCAGTTCAAAAGTAAACTTCTTCCCTTCTGTCGGCGGGCCAAAGTTGATGTTCAGTGTTTTCTTGACCGTCGGTGTGTAATCTATAGGTTTAACCGTATAGTCATTCGTGAATGTTACGATAACAATCGTATCGTTACCGGTTCCGGACGAAGTGACAGCTACGCTGCCAGCCGGCTGAGCATTCTCTACCACTTCATAGGTGACACTCTTGACCGCAAGTTTACCCTTGCCTGGATCTTCGATCTCTACAGTAAGGTTAACCTTGGCATTCGCATAGGTGACACCCGGAATCGGAGTAGTAGGTTTGAACTCTTCGATCGTAAAGGTGTAAGTACCAGCATGTGTAAAGATCAGATCTTCAAATGCTTCAGGTCCGACAGATTTCGTACCGGCCTGCAGTGTCAGAACGATCTCTTTCGCACCAGCTGTTCCGGCTACGAATGCAGTCTGATCATCCTTATAGAACACACCGCCTTCAACACTATCCGTCCTGGTCAGTTTGAACGTGAAGTCCATATTGACCGGGGTCGTGTCACTGTCTTCAGGCATAGTCTTCTTAACCTGAGGTGTCCACGAGATCGGTTCTGGTTTATAAGTGTTCTTGAACTCTGCTGCTTTCGTGTTGGAGTCATTTCCCGAAGTATAAGTTCCAGTCGCTTTCAGGGTTCCAGGAGCAGTGGTATCTTCTTCGACCTCGACCGTGAATGTCCAGGTCTTCGGGCCTTGGAAGTCTCCGCTCCATCCGTCTTCTCCTTCTCCGGATTTTGTTTCGGTGATCGTGAAGGTATAAGTTCCTTCTTTCGTAAACTTATACGCATTCGCGAACGCTTCTTCAAAGTTCGAAGGTGGTGTCGTCGGGGTATATGTCTTCACAATGGTCTGTTTGTCGCCAACCTTGACTACTTTGACTTCAGTCGAAGGAGAAGTTGTCTGATTGACTTCGTAGCATCCATCCTTGATTACAGAAGTTGCTTCGATCGTGAATGTGAACGTAACTTCCTTAACGATCGGCTGAACCACGAATGTCTTCTTGACCTTTGCCGGAAGCTCTACAGGTGTAGGTACGAACGAGTTGGTAAACTGTTCATACTCAACCCCATTGATCTCATGCGGTTTCTTGTATGTGATAGAATCTACTACAAGACCCGCTTCATTGTCATCAGTATCCGGATCATCATCCTGCCAAATAACGACAACTACAACTTCCCTCTCAAGCGTGGCATCATAAGTCCATCCAGTCGGTCTTGGATTCGGAGCTTCTTCCACGATTCGGAATGTGTAGGTTCCTGGGCCGTTAAGCTTCAGTGTTGTGAAGTCACCGGTCTTACTTGCTTCACCATCGTCAGGATCACCTTTAACCTTGATGTTGATCCGTTCGATCGGAGAAATCGTAGTTCCATTAACGTCTGTCGTCTCTGTACCGGCCATATGCGTCGCATTAGGCTCGAGTGCTTCAGAAGTTTCAGGATCAATGGAATCCAGATACAGATCGAAGTAGAATGTGTATTCCTTGTCAGAGAATGTCTTCAGGACTTTCTCCGCATGAAGCTGTACTTCAACGTAACGAGGATCTTTTACGGTTACGGTATGGATAGCATGGAACTCGTCTCTTTCGACTGCGGGGATCTTAAGCGTAAAGGTACCTTCTCCCAGGTCGACGATTTCCTCATATGGGTTTCCATCTTCACCGTGCCATCCGTCTTCGACGAGATCCGTATCAGTTGCGGAAACTACCGTCTGTTCATCGATCACATAGCCAGGAGCAGTAACCTCTTTGACAACATATTCTTTCCACCAGTTCAGACCGAACACATTGATCTTACCATCTCCACCGGTAACCAGAGTATCTGTCAGATTCTCGTCATCAGAATCAATCGGCGTTCCTTCATAAGCGCGATACAGATTTCCGTTTTCGTCCTCTTTAACAAGTTTATAGGTACCATCTTCAAGCAGGAACACAAGTGCGTCTCCGCTTGCGGAAGTTCCTTCTCCCTGTTCAAACGGTCCATAGATCTTGAATGTTGCATCCTTAACAGGTGATTGCTCCGGATCATCCAGCGCAACCTTCGTGATCTCCAGTCCACGGAACTGCATGAAACCAAGGTCCTTAGACTGGTCAACACTTCCCGAACGGACGAAGAACACTTCCGTGTCATAGTAGACAGCGGCTCTGGTTCCTCTCTCGAAGAAGTTGCTGTCCAGATAGTCGTCATGAGAGGTCCAGCCACTCATATCCGGATTATCCGAAACATAGAAAGTGTCACCAAGATAAGTCAGCTTGAACACATTCAGTAAGGCCGAATTGCTCAGAGTTGCAGTCAGCACATATCTGTACGGATTCTTGCCTTTCAGTTTGCTTACGATCAGTGCTTCGTTCTCATAAATTTCATCTTCGTCGGTTACCGTGCTTATAACTGCCGCAGCACCAAGACCATCAAAGCGGAAATGCTTGATAGATTCAGATTTCGCATTTTCATCGCTTTCGCCGTCCCATGGTGTTGAAATATCGTCAGGATTATAACCATCCCACTGATACATCTCACCACTATCCTCGAATTCGGAAGAACCGGTGCTCTGATCGGTAATGGTAAATGTGATAGCGTCTGCCAGATGCTGTATGATCGTATAAGCACTGTAGTTACGATGATTACCCTGTCCCTGGACGCCATCCTGATCCTCATCGATCCACAGGTCACCCTGGATCTCGACCGGAGTATCATTTATCGTGACAGAGACATCATTCGACTGAACCGTATTGAAAATGTTGCCTTTGTAGTAGAAATGGTTATCATCCCACAGGAAGGCGATCTTTGCGAACTCTTCATTCCTCTCGATATTGGGTACAGTTGTTTCATAAGCAAGGAACAGGCTCTTTCCCGGCTCCAGCTTAATATCGTCATCGAATACGACAATGAACGCAAGGATGAGGTTGCCTTCCGGTACTGTCGTACTGAATCCGTGAGTTTCGTAATTACGATCCGCCAGGGCAAGAAGCAGAGCAGCCTCAACTTCGTCTGCGTAAGTCTCACCCAAATCGGGAAGGTTAACTTGCTCCGTTCCACCGACAGTATAAGTGGTAGGAATTACTTCATCTTCTCCTGGTGTTCTCGGAGTCGAATAGTAATAGACCGTATAGTCATCGCCTTCGTAGAGATCTACACCATCATTGGTAACAAACAGGAATTCTTTGAAGTTCAGGACAAACTGGCTGAACCGTTCACTATGTCCGCTCTTATCACCGGGCTTCGGAATAACATCACCAAGCTGCAGTTTGTTATAAGCCTGATTGTAACCGTTGGTAACGCACAAACTCCACCTAGCCCATCCTTCGAAGTTAGAAGCGGAAGCGAAATTCGTACGAGTCATATTACCGACATCCGCGGAATGATAACCCTGCTTATCACGATCACCCCAGACCGCCTTGACAAGACTCAAGTTCGCCTGACCGGTGAAAGTAGCCTGTGCTGTATCCGGCATCCAGACAAAGTTGATGTAATTATTGAATCCTGTAGGAAGCTTACTGTCGACTTTGCCTTCACGCGTTACAGCAGAAGGAGACTCACCGCCGTTCACCAGCGATTGAGCAGCCTGATCAAGCGGTAATCCGTATGTATACTGATCGCCGCCCGTCACTCCGACACAATATGGATATCCATACGGGTTAACAGCTGTGTGGAAGGAGTTAGACGTAGAAGACAGGTACGCGTCATTACAGATCGTCTTATTACCGTTTCTGGAATCGGCAAATACCTCCGCGTTTTCAGAAATATATGCCTGATATGTGATCGTTACACTGCTGCCTGACGGCATGATTCCATTCACGGGGAAGACGAGCGCGTATCCGCTTCCGGAAACCGTGGAACCATCTGTAGCCTGGATTTCTGTAAGGTCTCCGGTAATAACATCGACATTTCCTAAAGAAGGTTCCTCCCCTTCCGGAAAGCCTGTGGTATCACTGATCCTTGCTGTTCCCGGATCATAGATCACACCGGTAGGAAGGATATCCAGAACGATCGGATATTCGAACGGAGCATCGATTTCTCTGGAGTTGGAGATCGTGATCGCGTAGGTCACGTGCATATCCTTCTCCACCTGAGCATTACCAATACTCTTCTGGATCGAAACTTTCGGAACCAGGATAGGTTTCACCCAAAGGTCATCTTTAGCTGTCGCGGTCTTCTCCACCGGATCGTCGGAAATAGTACCATCATTATTCCATTTCCAATAGGTCAGTTTCGTATCCGAATTGTTCCGGAAATACCTGACTTCCGTCACAGGATGGGTCGTACCGTCAGCGTCGACTGTACCATCTTCCTGGTGAATTGCAGTTACATATACATTCGTATATCCTTCGGCTCCTTCGACAAACGTAAAGTTTTCCCCAAGGGAATACGTCTTTTCACACAACTCTTCGGTTGCATCCTGCAGGTCTTCACAATAGTAGGAGATCGAGAAGGATCTAGCCGTCGCGGGAATACCCGTGACTGTTCTGTCCGCAAGCGTCACACTGTCACTGCTGATATCATCAATGGTCTTAGTGAAGCACTCTGTCCCTTCGGTACAACCGATACTGGTATAGAATGTCACTGTCGCAGAGATAACCCAGCTGCTCTCAGATAGATTCTGACTGGTGAAGTAGGTATTGTAGTAATCATTCACTGTATGCGAAACTTTACCGACAACGACCTTGTCAATGGTATAATCCATCGGAACCGTGACCGTACCCGCGGAATCCGCGTAAGCTGTAATTCCCGTATCATTCAGGACAAAGGAATTCAGCATCTGGTTGCGGCTTGTAACCGTCGGAACAAGTGTGTATACAACATTTCTGTCACCAGTCAGCAGAGATTCTACCCAACGTTTATTGTCCTCAACAAATACGTCACTGGGCTGATAATCTTCCTGCTCAACCTCTGTAGACTTATTCAGGGTAACAGTAGCATCGCCATACACATTCTGCAGTGTCCATGTGTAGTTGGACGGTGTATCCAGATCAGCAGGACTGACCGGAGAAGTCATATAGTACCAGGTTACTCTCGGATCGTCTTTGCGCAGGGTATTATAAGTGCCTGTCTGTGCGTAGACTTTCGTCTCCACGATCAGATAGGATTTATTGTAATCCCAACGATTCTCAATATGACCATAGTTCTGTGAGGTACTTGTATCCCAAGTCGTACGCGTACCATTTATATCAATAGTCTCATTGTAAGTGCCCGTCGAACCTCCATAAACAACAGTCGGATTCGTTGCCAGGAAAGCCTCCACAGATTCGCTTGTCGGCTGTCCGTTCTCTTTGTACTCCCAGGTAATCGCATCCTCATCAAACTCATAGATGACAAAGTCCATCTTAGCCGGAACGTTATCTTTATCACCTGTCACACCAGGCTGATACTTACCAACGTCCACTTTACGAATGATCGGTTTGATGTTACGAACGTTAAATGCATGAAGTTCTACCGGACCTGTCACTGCCGCGGGAAGCACATACAGTGTCAGGTCTTTTCCATTGACCTGAATTGTCTCAGTGTTCAGAAGTGTACGGTCTATAACTTCATTCTGTTCATTTCTGGTAACTACATAGATTCCTTCAAGCCTGTTATAGGTCGCTGTATTAAATGATGTCTCAGCAACAGCATAGAATTCACCGGGTACCGTAGCAACGGAGAATCTACCGCCTTCATCTGTATATCCCTCAAAACTCGGATCATCCAGTACCCATTGGCCCTCTACTTTATGGTAGACCGCAAACTTGGTTT
Source organism: Bacillota bacterium (assembly GCA_017442735.1). Lineage (GTDB taxonomy): Bacteria > Bacillota > Clostridia > Lachnospirales > Bianqueaceae > RUG760. The sequence continues at coordinate 9,182 of JAFRZE010000003.1, read as the reverse complement.
CCTTCGATGTATCAACGGGTATATTATTGGCGCCGAGAACATTGGAATACTTTACGACTCTGAGTTCATCACCTGTTGTGTTCGTCATGAACAGATTCAGGGTGTTGATTTCAGCATCCGTAACTCCCTTAATGTTATCTTCCAGAGAAAGAGTAAACTCGACATATTTAGTTTTATCCAGAATGTATGGAGGCTCATTCTGACCGGCAATAGGAGCCTTCGTCTCATAGATGCGGTAAACGGTCTCCTCTGCACTGACAAGCGGGATCGTAGCGGTATATTTTCCTGTACCCTCATCTCCGTTCAGGATCTCAGATACCAGGCTTTGTTCGTTCTCAAGATGTACCCACTCATAAGTAGGATCTCCGTGTTCATCCACGACCGGATTTCCTTCTTCATCTACGATCGGCTTCCTGTACTGAACATTCTTGAATTCAGCACCGGAAAGCAGCTTCAGAGCATCATTGGCATCTCTCTTCTCAAAGGTAACCTTACCCCAGAGCAGGTTATTGACCGCGGTAATGACAAAGCCATCCACCTCCGTTACTTCAAATCCCGGAGTTACTACGGCGATTGTCTCACCCTCTTCTGTTGTTTGAGTAATGGTTATTTCTGTCAGTTTCGTTCCATCCTTGAGAATGGAATCAAGTTCAAACTGGGTCGTCGGAGAAGTGATAACCTCTTCTAGATAATAAGTCTCGCCAAGGCTGAACTTCGCGTCATTAGTGGTCGGCGCCCCATTATTGTTGGGAACCTTAAATGTGATTCCTGTACCCTGATCCGTATTCTGTCTGATAACGACCGTACCGACCAGCTGAGTCCTGTCTTCATCAGAGTACACATTCAACTGGATAGTCCAGTTACCCTCCGGCCACTCACCGGATTCAACATCCTTCATGGCTTTGAGTGTAACTCTCTCACGGTTTTCAACCGGTACTACGACCGTCGTTCCGTCTGTACCTTCAAAGTTCGTAGTGACAGGCGGATCCTTAACGACCTTGGTACCCGTGCTGTAATCATATACATCAGCCGTGGTCGGGGTGACGGAATATGTTACCGGAAGACCTCCAGTAACAACTGCCGTGAAGATAACGGTCTTATTATCTGTATTCTTGATGAGATCGTAACCATTCGGCGCGCCTGTTTCATAGAATGCGTAGATACCAGGTTCACAATTGGTCAAGGTAATGACACCGCTAGATGTCGTATAAGTCTTGCTGGATCCACCGTATCTTGTCCATCCGGCTGCTAAAAAGGCTGTCGTCGTATTCTGCGCCGCAGTACGAGGAGGATCAGATTCCGGTGTTGCAGGCTGTTCCTCCGGCACCTGGACATTGTAATTACCATCCATATCGCTGAATGGATAATAATATACGATAAATGTTGCATTAGCACTGGTGATCAACTCCCCTGACTCATCGGTTTTCTTAAGCTGAACCGTTGTAAGTTTCGGGTTTTTGATCGTAATGGTCGCAGTGTTATTCGTAAATGCACTCGCAGAAGGCTGAATCTCGCTCACGACATATTCTGTTCCATTACTGTTGGTTACTTTCGCGTATTTGTAACCAATGAATGTACCTGTCGTTTTGGTCAGCCCACTGAATGAAGAATAGTATTCGTCCAGATACTGATCAAGATAAGCAATAGAATATCCTGCTGAAGTTTCTTCCAGCTTATATGTTCCGGAGCCGGGGAACAAGGATGTTGTCGTCCATTTCCCATCGTTACCAGTGGTTCCGGACCATGTTCCAGTTTGATTTCCATCCTGTAATGTATAACTGAATTTAAATGTTGTACCAGGAACCGGCGCACCACTCATATCCTGTTTATACAAATCCAGGACAGGCTTGATCGGGTTGTAGAACGTCAGATGAACGACCGCTTTCGTTACCGTGAAAATGCGAGCTCTTGCCTTCGGATAGGCCATTTCATAATCGTCATTACCTGCTCCGAGTTCACTCTCGTAGATCCGATATGTTCCTACCGGAAGTCCCTTCGGGAAGTTGAAGTTACCCTCATTGTTCGTCTGGAATTTCGCAGCCTCTACTCCGGTTGCCGGTGAATCTGTCTTATAGTTCCAGTATTCCCAGTCACTGTCACTCTCTCCGGTTTTTCCATCTTTCAGATGCTGAATGACCATGCTGACGCCGTTCAGCGGTTCTCTGCTGATTTCGCTGTCGCTGAAATCATCCAGCTCTTCGCAGGTGGAACCAACCGTGTCCGCGTTCGGAGTATATCCGTATTTGGTCAAACTGACAAACGTATTGTCTGTCGGATAGTTCACGATACGAAGCTTACTGGGATTGATGAGATCACCTACCGCGACCGCATAGACGCCTTCGTACTGTTCCGCCGTATTTTCGGAAGCATTGGTGATGTACCAGGAAGTATCTACCTGGTTTTCAGCCAGTGTTTCGTTCTGGTTCAGGGACGGATCCTGCGCGCTTAAGGTTTCATCGTACTTTCCTGTAGTCAGCACGAAATAAGCATCGTTAAATACCCAGGACTCTCCGTAGTGATTTCCATTTTCGTCGGGTTTGGTGATGTCCGCGAAGACCAGATACATTTCCACTTCATCGATGGTATTCATGTAGCCGTCGGGAACCACTGTCTCGGCAACTGTCAGAAGGATACGGTATGCCGGGAAAGTCTGGCCATTGTACGAAATGTCAAACTGCTCAACAGAACCAGAGGGAAGGATCGTCTCCGTCTCTCGCTCATAATCGATCAGTTTATATGTTGTTCCATCGCTGGTGGTGGTAATTTCCAGCTGATAAGTTCCGCTCTGTGCCAGAGCAAGTCCGCCCGGTCCGGAAACATGATTATCCAGACCTACTGTCAGGGTATCCAGGACAATATATCCAAGCTCACTAGTCGCATCAGGCAGACGGATCTCGAATGTCGCACCCGGCAAAGGTGTATAGTTTTCATTCGGAAGACCGGACGTTGTATTATACGTATCCTGATACTTCGCGATACGCACGCTCGCAAGCAGATATAAGGAAGGCCCTGGGCCCGTAGGCGTAGCATTGATGATGTTATCGTAGTTTACAGTGTCGATCGTATACCGCAGATTACGAGCCGTAAAGGACCTTGTCGTACCGTTTTCATCCTTCTCGGAGATCGTGTTTACAGTATAATTCGTGTTTTCCTCATGCCAGAAAGTATACTTAAAGCCGGGATTCATAACCATACTGTTCGGTCCGACGTTCTCTTCAACGATCATATAAACGTAATGATCATTGATATTCTGATCCGAATCTGTAATAAACTCACCTAACTGACGGATATTGTCTTTATACAGTGTACCGGTAGAATATGTTCCAATCTCGACCCAGCCGGGAGGCGTAAGGTTCCAGCATTCGTTTGTCGTATCATATGTTCTGCCGAAGTCGACCGCATAGTTATCCGGTGCGTCTGCGGGAACAATAAACCGATACAGTTTGAATACAACGTTATCGACCGTTGTCGCCGGAGCAGTCTCTCCGTTGGGTTCTGTGATCGTACCGTTCCTCCGGGTGCCCGGGGTGCGGGTGACAGTCGAATATGGATCCGCATAATACGGATCGTCACCGTCTGTCCTGGAATCCAGCCATTTAGTGACATCGAACTGTACCCAATGGTTGGAGTTGATGATCTTTGCTTCTTCTTCCGGATAAGAAGTTATTTTCTGGTTGTTCCCGTCATAAGTAACGGTTTCTGTATCGGAATGCGATAAGAACACTGTATTATAGTTGGCGATATCAGTATCCGCAATACCGTTTTCAAGTTCCGCTGCCGTCGGATAAGGAGGCTCGATAAATGCACTGCCGTTATACGGGAACATATAGTCATTGCCCGAGGAGAGCTCGACCATGTAATAATCTACACCACGAAGCAGACCTCCAAATTCAACAGCGCCTTTGCTGTTAGATGTTGCAGGGTTCGTAATGCTATATCCGTTAAGATCTTCAGATGTGACAAGATGCCATTTCCCGTCTGCTCTCTTGACAAACAGACCAATAATTGCACCTTCTACCTTAGCCTCATAATTGGTATAAGAATACTCAAAGGCTTTCCGGAAGACTTTGATGGCGGAGAAACTGATACGGCTGACGTTATAAATCGCTAACGGATTTCCTGTATTGTCTGTTCCATCGGCGTTGACTGTACTGCCGTCTTTTGTTACTGTCTGACCGATGATCAAAGACACCGTCTGGTCGGCGCTGGCCTGGAAATAACTTTCAGCCTGTGTATCAGTCAGTGATTCGGTAACAGTATACGAGATCTTGTTTCCGTTGGAATCGAAAACAGGAATATTCGTAAAGATATATGCACCGGTTGAGTTTCCATTACTTCCAGATATGCCTGGGTCACCTACAATATTGCCATTCGCATCCTTAATTACAATAGAATATCCATTGGCAAGTGCACCGTCCACATATTTTAGAACTTTCAGACTGCCGGCATTCTTCACATTCTTGAAATCGAAAGCACAGACGATATCGCTACCAACTTTCGTTCCGGTAATTGTCTGCTTGTAGAATGTTAAATTTGTGCCGTCAGCAGCCTGTCCCCAAATATAGGTATAGGAGGCCGGATCACTCGGATTCGAGTTCAGGTTCTTATAGTAGTTGTTATAATTTGACTGAACGTTCGGATCCAGATAGCCTGCAGGCACGGTTGTACTGACCTCAGCAAAATAATAGGTCTGTCCTTCCGCAAGACGGACTCCACTGTTTGCATTAGTCGTGGTGATCGTGATCTGATCTGCCGCACTCGGATACGGATCGTATTTTCCGGTTTGCGTATTATAGGTATATACTTTAAACTGAGCTCCGGTTAATGTGGTTGAAGGATTGACACTATCAACTTTATTGATACGAATATTCGGATCCGGGGCATTGTTCACTGTTCTGGTCTTCGATTTACTTGTATTTCTGTTCGAATATGTCTGAGAAATACCTGTCAAATCGATTACCCCATAAGTAACACCACCAGTAGGGATTTGGATTTCCCTCTTGTCTCCTGTAGAAGAACTTCCAGAAACGTAGGAGTGGATCGAATAAGCGACACCATCGACCACGACTTCACTTTCATTGATCTCACGGAAAACATATTTATATCCAGGTTCCAGATAGAAATATGTACCACTGTCAGAAGCAGTCTGGATCAAAGTGCTTTCATATTTTTTCCCATGTCCTGGATTATTCGGATCTTCTTCCTTCATGTTGACAGCAACTTCACCAAGTGTACCGTCATCATTTAGTCTCCAGATTGTGATCTTCGCTTTATTCTGGATAGCTTTATTGGAATAATAATTTTTCTTCCAGATGACAACAGGATAGGCATTTTGACGGTTCCAGATTGTCGCGTCAATTCTTCCATTGACTTGATTCGCGTTCGGTTCCGTCATGGGAATCTCAACAAGTCTTACAGTTTTACCGTTAACTGTTCTTGTTTTAATCGTGAAATGGGTGTCACCCGACTGATTTTCTGTTTTGCCATATTCATCTAGATAATACCCGTAAACTTCATCTTCCTGTACTAGATAATGAAGCTTTGTACCATTCTCATCATACAGAGGCAGATCATACCAGTTTGCATACTTGGTGTTGGATACCTCTTGCCCTCCATCTGCTTCATCCGTTGCTCTGACTCTGGTATAAGTGACATAGTCCGTTGTACTCCAAAGGGTAACATGTGTGGACTTGGTGCTATCGGTACCTGTCGTTTTTCCGTTAGTACCACAGGTATAGAAAGTCTTATTCAAGTGGATGTCAACCAGCTCACGGTTGTACATATCAACCAGAGCGGGATTGGAAGGCATCCTTGCAACGACTTCACCATTGACCGTTTCAGTCAATGTGGTATAAGGTGAATAAGCATATCCTTCAGGAGCGTCCGGATCCGGATTCGGATCATAGTATCCCTCTGGAATTGTTTCGACAAATCTGTAGTAATACGGATACTTATTATTCTGCGCGTCAACATAGAATGCCGGAAGATCAAGAGTAATATGACCGTTGGCATCCTGGATCGTAAGATTGGTATATCCTTCTACATCAGCAAAGCCGGTCGGTTTGCCATCATTACCAACCGTATAGGTTCTCTGAAGAGTAAACGTTCCGGGGAATCCGGTATTGGCAGTCGTAGTGATCGTTTCTTCCGTCTTGCCGACATACTTCGTCAGTCGAAGTCTGGAATTTGCTAAAGTGTTGATCGCGTCATATTCAATTGTCTGCGCCGCTGAACTTACGGTAAACTCCTTATCTGCCATTGGGTTATATCCGGGAGGAGTCGTACTTTCATGCAGTTTATACTCCCCATATGGCAGTCTGTAGAATGTTACCTTACCATCTGATTTGATAAACAGTTCCGTAATATCGACTAATTCGTGTGTATCCGGATCTTCCTCCTGTCCCCAGGTCATACGCACCCAGGTGACAGTACCCTCATCATCAACGGTCTTCTTGTAAAGTTCAAATCCGATACAGTCGCCGCCCGGATCCGTATTATCACTTGTCATCAGACGACCGGAATCATCTTTTTTCGTAACAATGATCTTGCCAACGGTTTCCTGGTTCAGGAATCTGGCGGTCCAGTGAGAATCAGAAGGCAAGGTCATAGATGGTTTCTCATCAAGCTGGTACACTGATCCGTCAAACTCGAAGGAGCCCGTATACTGATCCATGACATTGTCCTGTTCAGGGGTCAGGATTTCTTCAACTGTATATTGGATATTGGGAGCCAGATAATATATCTCGCCAACCTTCAGCCCGGAATAACTGTTCGACCCAGACATTCCTTCGATTGGATCGCCATCACTGTTATAAATGGTGAATTCTACTGGTGCACTGATCTTAAAGAAAATCTCACCATACAAATCTTTATCGTACGCAGCTGTATTCGATTCATAATCCGTAAACAACTTGAGAATCTGCAAGTCGCTGATCCCCTTGTAGGGCAGTAATCCAACCTGGGTATCATCATCAGAACGAGTCTGGGTCACTTCAGCTCCGTTCTTCCCTACAAGTTTAGCCGTAATGGTGGCAATGTTTTCATCTGTCAGCTGGTAGCTTTTCTCGGGGAAGTAGGCTGTCCAGTCTTCTTCAAGATCATATATGATTTTGATCTGGTATTTTGTATAAACCGGAGTGATCTGGTTGGCAGCACCATTGAGGTTCTTATCGATGACAGTCTCATAGTCCATCATCAACTGTGGATATTTCGAAAGAGTCGGTGTTTCCTCACTGGAGCTGGCACAATCCCAGATCACGATGCCGTTGGCATAGTCATCCGTAACATCAACAGCATTGGTGCCTCCGGACGACAGCGGGTACTTCTCGATTGTGACAACATCAACGAGATCTGTCACATCCGATCCGTCTTTACTGAAGATCGTCTCAAAGACGTCATCCAGCGTCATATGCTTAAGCCAAGTACGACCGAATTGCTCGTAATCGTTCGCGAATGTGATAATGGAGTTATCATCCAGAAGGCCTACTTCGATATCGAAGGTAAAGATCATCTGGTTGTTTTCGGTTACAGCATATTTATTAGGGTCTCCGACTTTACCGACTTTTGTCTTCGTCACGCCCCATTTATCCGGAGAAACCGTCGAAAAGCCATTTGTTGTAGCGATAACCGTGGATGAATAGGTAACGGGATTACCAATAGGAAGTCCGGTCTCCGGGTCTGTCTGTCCGGTAACATTGTTGCCTTCATCGTCAAAACGGATCTCATTTCTGTTCTCATCAATGATGTTGAAATGAGTCGTCATCTCGATCATATCGGCATCGAAGGAATAGTCGGCAATCGCTTGATCGGTACCGTTATTTCCGATATAAATACCAATGTTGAACACACCGGGAGCATTGGACGCCTGGAAATCGCTCTTTTTGAATGTATAGGTATGTGGAACGGAAAGTTCGTTATTATCAGGATCTTTGCCTTCATAAGTCACACCTGCCGGCAGAGGAATATCATCATCTGCACCAGTGAATTCCTTATACAGCAATCCTGGAGGAAGAGTAATAGTGATCTCAGTATCCCTGTAGTGTGAATAGTAAGGATGCAGTTCGTTCGTACTGGGATCACGCCAGGCTTCCGGTAACGTAAACTGATAATAGACTTCAAGAGTCGCCGTATCGCCCGCCTTGAAAGAGTTGTCTGCAGTAGTGAGCGTTACTTCATCAATGGTGATTCTCGGTGTATCATCATCAGCATAAAGTTCTTCTGCTTTCGTGAGAATCGTACTATCTGCTTGTCCTCTGGTACCAGCCATCATGGGAACTTCGGAGAACGGAACACCAGCCTCGCCTTCCTGGACGATCGTGTCTGCTATTTCTTCAGCAGTCTTCGGTTCTTCGACAGTCTCTTTTGTTGGAATTTCTTCCTCAACAGGCTCTTCCTGTTTCAAAGCAGGATTCTCAGGCAGAAGTCCGTAGCCGAGAATTCTTTCATCGGAAAAGCTGTAGGTCGTCTGAGCAACTGCATTTGCACTGTTGCCTTCGATGACGTTCACATACACGGCAGTGCCATCCTCATCGAAATCTACGGAGGATACGATACCTACATGTGCTGCGATGGCAGGATCATCTTTGTCTGCAAAGAAGATAAGGTCACCGGGTTCCGGGACAAAACCTTCTTCCGCTTCCTGATAAAGCTTGGCTGCCTTAAGTGCTTCGACCCACTCCTTAACCCCATAGGATTTCGTAGCAGGAATCAGATTGCGGTCGATTTCTGCATAGTCTTCGCAGAAAAGGATGAACAGCGTGCACCAGTCTTCATAGGGCGACAAGCCTTCTCTGGCTGCATAACGGTTCCATCCGTAGATGTTGCCTTCTGCATCCTTGATGAAGTTCTTTTCGCTTTCCTTATAGCCGAGCTGAGTCTTCGCGACGGCCACCAGGTCATCAGCCCAAACACCAGTCAGACCTACCCATACAGAAGCATTCCAGTCTTCCTCGGTCTCCACATCTGCGGTCGGATCACTGACAGGTTCTTCTTCAGCAGGTTCTTCCTCTTCAGCAGGCTCTTCCTCTTCAGCAGGCTCTTCCTCTTCAGCAGGCTCTTCCTCTTCAGCAGGCTCTTCCTCTTCAGCGGGCTCTTCCTCTTCAGCAGGTTCTTCCTCTTCAGCAGGCTCTTCCTCTTCAGCAGGCTCTTCCTCTTCAGCAGGCTCTTCCTCTTCAGCAGGCTCT
>JAFRZE010000045.1 GCA_017442735.1 Bacillota bacterium | reverse complement strand
TGCTCAATCAGCCGAAAAATAACAGATACCTGTTCATAGTTATCTTTGGCCAGCTCAATCAGGTGGCCTTTTTCTTATGCCTTCATTCTTGTCTGCATTTTTTTAAAATTTTCTCTTGACTTTTTATTAGTAGACTTTCATTAAAACGGGGCTGCAGTTTTGCAGCTCCGTTTTACTTTTTCCGATTGTATAAAACCACGCTATTTCGATAACTTTTTTATACACTGCTTTTTCTTCATTTCACCAATTGTATAAAAGAGCTTATGATAATTGCAAGTTTTATACAATCTTCTTCACCTCGTCTGGTTGATTGTATAAATCTCTTTACGATTCATGAGTTTTTATACACACGCCATCAGGCGTGTATAATTGCTTGTAAAAAAAGCCATGTTTATATACAAACAGAGCCATAGCATCTTGCTATGACTCCGTTAAGAATAGATCAGGCGGCCTGTGCCTTCGCTTTTCTGTGAGAATGGCCGCTCAGAACGAACATTACGATACTGATAACGAATAGTCCGGCGGCGACCATATAGAACATTCTTCCGCCGACCATGTCCAGGATCCAGCCGCCCGTGATGTTGCCAAGGATGGCCGCGATCTGCGAAGTGGAAGCGAAGAATGCCTGCGCGGAAGCCTTGGCATCGTCCGGGGAGATCTCATAGACATAGTTCAGGGAAGTTCCGATGAACATGCCGTTGCCCAGCCCGAAGAAGCTGGCGAAGAACAGCATCCCCGCCCAGGAATGGACCAGCAGGCTGAATCCTACACACTCGATCGTCATGAGAATGGGCGAGATCAGGATCAGCGAATGCAGCGAGAAGCGATGTCTCAACTTCACCATCAGCAGCAGGAACGGTACCTCGAACATGGCCCTAAGCGCCAGCAGCAAGCTGAACTTGGATGTGTCGATCCCGACTTCGGCCATATAAAAGGGGATGAAAGCGCCTTCGAAGTTCAGTCCCACATAGAAGAGGAACGCGAAAATCAGAAACATGACGTACGCGCGGTTCTGAAAGAGCTCGCCCAGCGGGACTTTGTTGCCCTTTCTTCTCATGGATCCGCCCTGAGGATCTCTGGAAAACCTTGTCAAAAGAATGACGGGGATGAGGCAGAGACCGTAGATCCAGAAAGTGTTCTCCACCGGGATCAGCACGACGAGAAAGGTGGCGCTGACCGCAAACAGAATGGAACCGATCGAACGGATCCGGCCATAGTTCAGCCGAAGCTCGTTGCAGTTGCGCACGATCAGGTTTTCATGGAATGTACCTACCGGATTACGGAACAGTACACAGATGGGACACAGGATGAAATACGGCCAGAGCGCGTTTCCGAACACATTCCGGACGAACGGCATCAGCGAATAAAAAACCATACAGCCGATCAGCAGCAGGATCTCCGTGTGACGCACGGAGTTTTTGCTGTCCGCGTAGATGCCCCAGAACGACATCGCGCCGATCCCGATCACCGAGCACAATGCGTTCAGGATACCGATATTCGTAGCGGTGAAACCGATGTTCTGCAGAAACAGTGTCTGATAGCAGCCGATCGCGGCCACAAACCAGTAGATACCGCTGAGCGCAGCCATATGCAGAGACTGCTTACTTTCTTCTGAAATATATATCTTCATGAACTTACTTCCTTATGTCAAACAGTCTGCGAATTATAGTTCTTTTTTTAGAAATGGTCAAGCGGTTTTCCTATGATTTTCTATCACTTTCCTACGGACATTTCAGGCATGTTTTTGGTATGCCAGCATATCTTCGTTTTCTGTCGTTTTTAGTAAATAAACCGTTATAGGTGCCTGTTCAAATGGACTTTTCATACTGTGCCGGATTTGTAAAAAAAGAGCTGCAGCTAAATGCTGCAGCTCCCTGGACCTGGCTCGTTAAGGATCAGAGGCCTGCGCCGAGACCGTTCCCGATCTCTTTGTTTTTATTTGCCTGAGGCTGATCCATTTGTGCGTTCTTCGCGTTCTCCATATTCTTTGCGATCGTATTGGATGCCTTGGAAGCGGCGGAGAGGATATTGTACTTGCTTTCGGACTTGTTCTCATTGAGGTCACGGAAAAGGTCTTTTGTCGGCTTCTCGGCCAGGCCGTCCTGTTTGATGATCTCATCCGTGATTGCGTCCAGATGTTTGGGTCCATGTTTGGTTCCCAGGTTTTTCATCGTGTCGGATACCGGCGAAAGCAGTTTCTGGATTCCCTTATCTACTTTATTGTATGTATCCATATGGATCCGCTTATATCCGGGATCCGGTCTGGACTGAGGATCCGCTTTCCATTTATCCTGCGTATTTCTGTCAGTCATCACCATGTTTTCGCCGATCTCCATACTTTTGTTCATGGCTTCCGCACAGTTCTTAGCGTTGTCTGCCGCCATCTGCTCCTGTGTCAGTCGTCCTTTAATGATCGGTTTCAGAAGGTTTGTTTTTTCCTCAGCTGTCAGTTCTTTCCCTTCCTGAATGGCTTTGGCCATCTTGTATTCCGCTTCTTCCCGATCTTTCTGGATCTTATGAAGTTCCGCCATGCCCTTGGCCGCCTGCAGGTTATCGTCACTCAGTCCCTGCTGCTTTGCCAGTGTTTCAAGATCCGGATCTTTTTTCATGATATCCATCAGGAGAGAAGTACTTGCCATGATCCCTTTCGTTTGCTCCGAGAAATCGTTCTTCTGTTCGAGGATCAGGTCCTTTGCCGCCTTATTAAGCCCCTGTGCGATGATTCCGGCCAGTTTTGTCTTGTCGCCTTTCTCATAAGCCTGGAACGCCTTTACGGCATCTTCTCTTCCGAGATTTGTGGTTTTTTCGAAATAAGATCCCTCATTATCCCTCGGCGGTACGAGGAACAGATCCGCGGTATACCAGTTTCTGGACTGTGCGGTCAGAATATCCTCTGCTTGCTGTTCATCATACCCAAAATCCTTCAAAGACTTCTTGGCCCAGATATCCTCGGGCTCTTCGGTCCGCATCGTCTGCATCATGTTTTTGTTGTCCCAGAGCGCGAAGAACGTAACCGCCGCGAATTCCTCGTTCGTGACTGCCTTGCCGCTCTTTCCAAGTTCGATCTTTGAGAGATCGATCTGATCCTTACCGAAGACTTTCAGCTTGTTGAAATCCTCTTTCAGATATAGACCGGCCTTGCTTTGTTTGGCTATCTCGCCGTTCATGCCTGCTTCGCCTTCGGTCAGTTTTTCCAGAGACGCGTCATACTGGGGAACCGGCTGGTAGACAGAAGTCATCTGGTATATACCACGATCGATCTGCCCATGGTGTCTGATGGTGCTTTCGACATTTGACCGAAGCGCCGCTTCTTCTTTTTCCGCTTCTTTTCTCAGTCTTTCTTTCTCCAGTTCTTCCAGGCGAGCACGTTCTTCCCTATAATCTTCCTCATGTTTTTCGGTCTCGATCTCTTTGACTCCCTCACGACCTTCTTTCATCGACGAAAACTTCTGTACGATAGCTGCGTGATCAGGCTGATGATTGTCAAAACGCTGCACCATTTCTCTGTAGTTTCCGATCCGGAAAAATCCCAGTACCCGGTGATACCATTCGACGCGCTGCACAGGCGCCTGAGGCAGTTCCTCCGGCTTAACCGGTTTACTGTATTTCATTTTCGCGTTTCTTCTGCCGCTGGCCTCCACCTGCAGCTGGACAGGCTCATTCGCTCCGACTGGATACGCGAAAACATTCCCCATCTGCACCTGCTCCCAAAACTCCTTGCTTCCGACTTTCAGCCCGGTCTCTGAGATCGTTTTCATTTTGTCGTGTCCGTTCTCGTCCCGTCCCATGACGAACATACGGGGAACCCATCCAAGGCCTTCAGGCTCTCCGTTTTCTCTGATCTTCAGACCCAGTTCCATATAAAACGGGTTCGCGTTGTTCAGGCTGCTGATCTGTGCCTGTGTCAGCTCCTCAAGACCGCCTGCTTCCAGTGATTCATAGCGCGGCTGGATATTGTTGGTATATAATTCTTCTTTCTTCGGCATGGTTTATACTCTCCTGTCATTTTGATACTCCATTTATACCACAAAAAAATGCCGAATGGAACCCTTTCGCTCCATTCGGCATAACGATGGCATATTCTTTTATAATTCCAGCACTTCCAGATCATCGGGGACATAGAGATTGCCGTGGTAGTAAGCCTGGCCTTCTTCCGTATAGAGCCGCTTGCGGTCACGGATATTCTTGTCTTCCGTATGATAGAGGATCAGGTTTGGCACGTTCAGCTGCGCTGCCAGCTCGCAGGCTTCCTTCACTGTTGAATGATGCTTCTCATACGGCTTGAAAGTGTCGCGCTCATTGTAGAGGCAGAACGCTTCCGAGAGCAGCCACTTGCTGTTCTCGGCGTAGGCGCGCTCGCATTCCGCGAAGGGTTCATCCCCGCAGCAGGTCAGCTTCTCGCCGTCACCCAGCTCGATAGAGAAACCGAACTGTTTGGCTTTCGTGGAACCGATATCGAAAAACGTGACCTTTTTTCCTATAATGGTCCTGCTCTCGCCGTCCTTTACCTCGATCAGATGAAGGCTTTTCCCGACATGCGCGAAATCTTTCTTGTCCAGCAGCTTTTCCGCCAGGCCGCGAAGGATCTCCAGCACCTCGCCGTGCCCGTAGATCCGGGCTTCGCCTTCATAGTTGCCGCGGCTGATGTTCTGACAGATCATCCGCATCATCCAGACGATGCCCATGATATGATCCAGATGTTTATGGGTGAGGAAGATATCCCGCATGTCCTGCCACTTCAGACCGGAAAGCTTCAGCTGGCGAAGGATCGTGTTCCCGCCGCCTCCGTCGATCATGAAATGTTTGTCGCCGTCCGAGAGAACGAAGCAGGTATTGTAGCATTCGGTGACCTGGGCGTTGCCCGTGCCGAGGATCGTGATTTTCATAGAAATATTCCTTTATTCTTTACAGTTCCAGCCATTTCAGGAATGCCTGTACCCATGTATCCCAAAACTCCCAGGTATGCGCGCCGGGCGCTTCCTGATAGGTATAATCGATCTCGGGATGTTTTCCGAACCAGTCTCTGGTCCTGTGTGCGCTTTCGATCAGAAAGTCCTCGGTCCCGCAGACATGGAAGAACCGCGGCATTTTCTTTCCGGCCGCAAGGTTTTCCTCGCCCAGTACGAAGGGATCCCACTTCGTCCCGCGCAGGGTCGACTGATCTACTGTACCGTAGATCGATACGGACGTCGGCACACCGCCGCTGGGGCGGTTCTGGATCAGCGGGGTCGTCTGATCGGAGCGGTAGAAAAGATTGCCCGAAGAGAACACGCCGACCGCCGCGTATTTTTCCGGTTTGGACAGCCCGGATTTCAGCGCGCCCATGCCGCCCATGGAAAGGCCGGCGATGAACTGATCTTCCGGCGCCGTGGAGATCGGGAAGAACTGCGACATGATCTTCGGCAGTTCCTCGGTGATATAGTCGCTGTATCTCGGCCCGTGCAGCATGTTTTCATAACGGGAAAGGAATACCTCCGGCATCACCACCGCCAGATCCATCGACGCCACATAGCGTTCGATATTCGTCCGGCGCAGCCAGATGGTATGGTCGTCAGAAGCGCCGTGCAGCAGATACAGGACCGGATAACGCTCTTTGGTCCCTTTGCTTCCCGCAACGCCGATCCCGTGGATCTTCTGCGGAAGGATCACATTGACGGATGTACACATGCCAAGCGTCTCGGCAAAGAATTTGACCTGAAACAGTGCCATCAGCGTGTCCTCCTTTCTTCCAGGGGAAGCCAGTCAAGCACCCGCTGGATGTTGCGGTCCCAGAATCCCCACTCGTGAGTGCCCGGCTCTTCCAGCCAGGTCAGATCGATCCGTCCTTCGAAACGGTTTTTGAAGCGAAGGTTCGTCTGATAGAGAAAGTCTTCCGTTCCGCAGGCCATAAAGAATCGGGGAAGTTTCGTCCCTTTCCGGATCTGCTCGTCCAGCTGATACGGAAGATCGTCGATGGTGCCTACTACCTCTTCCGCGCCTCCGTAGATCCAGTCGAAAGCACTCTCCGGCCGGTCCGGACGCGCTGTGAAGGCCTTCAGGTCCTCGGCGGGATCCAGAAATCCGGACAGGCTCGCCGCGTAGGAGAACTTCTCCGGGAAGTGGATGCCCAGCTTGAAAGCGCCGAAGCCGCCCATGGAAAGGCCGGCAACGAACGTTTTCTCGCGGCTCACAGACAGCGCGGGGAAGAATTCATGCACGATCTTCGGCAATTCTTCGCCGATATAGCGGAAGTAGTCGTAGCCGTACTTCATGTCACAGTAAAAGCCCAGATCGGTCGACGGCATGATGACCGCGAGCCCTTTAGCAGTGGCGTAGCGTTCGATCGACGTACGGCGCTGCCAGATCGTATGGTCGTCCGACCCGCCGTGCAGCAGGTACAGGACGGGGATGTCTGTCATGCCGGCCTCGTCCGCTCCGGCCTGGCCGACGCCGTTCGCGACCTGTGGCAGGATCACTTCGATCTGCCGCTCCATTCCCACAGCCTGGGAGAAAAAGTTCGCGTGAATGAGTGCCAAGTCTTTACCTCCTTTATGTACTTATAACAAACGCATCCGTTTACATTGCGGGATGCCCGCGCTCCAGAACTCCGCCAGGGGAAGGTGCTTTACCTGGCAGACGATACTGGAGTTCATCGCGCCGTGGCCTACGATCAGAATGTCTTCGCCCTTTTCCAGCCGGGGATAGATGACCTCCCGAAGGAAGTCCCCTGTCCGGGTGAAAAGTTCTTCCATGGTCTCCGCGCCTTTTCGCTTCTCGTCGTCCAGCTGATCATCATATCGTTCCGGATGCTGGAAAAATATGTTGATCGGACAGTCCGGGATATCGAAGCTGTGTTCCAGTCCTTCATAGAGGCCGAAGTTCATTTCCTTGAGCCGTTCATCGAAAATGATCGGTATATCCCGGCCTTCCAGCAGGATCATGGCTGTCTCTCGCGCGCGGGCAAGCGGTGAGCAGAAACAGATATCCAGGTGGATATCCGCGAGTTCTTCCCGTTCCGCTTTTGCCTGCGCTTTGCCTTCGTCATTCAGGGGAATGTCCGTCTGGCCCTGAAGCTTATGACGGACATTCCACTCTGTCAGACCGTGTCTGATGATCCATAACATCGTACTTATTCGTCTGTGGTCTCTGTCTGGATGATCGTGATCCTTCCCTGTCCGTAAGGATCCGCGTAATCCGCGCCGACTTCTCCGCCAAGCGTTCCGGTGATGTAGTCGATCAGTACCTGGTTGTCCAGTTTGACTCTATCCTGCAGAACGGTGCAGCCCTCGAACATCGAGTAGCCATCGCCCTTGCTCAGCAGCATATAGTCGTGGCTTGCCAGTGTGTAGGTCTTCTCCGGATCGATCGGCTCGCCGCCTACCATAACATTCTGGACACGTCTCTCGCCTTCGATGCCGGCAAACATACCGTTTTCATCGATCTGGCAGGGACTGTCGATATCGACATTGATCTCATAGGTCAGGCCGGCGACCTGCAGGAATCCGCCGCTCTGGTTGGGCAGTCCGTGAGAGCCCCACTCCAGGGCATCCAGGATCTGCTGACCGGTCACTTCGATCACGGTCATCATATTGCCGAACGGATGAACGTTGATGATATCGCCGTACGTAATGTCACCTTTCTTGATACTGACACGGATACCGCCGCCATTTACGAAGGCAATGTCCGCCCCGGACTGATCCAGATACGCGTCCGCGCACAGATCGCCGAGGTTCGTTTCCTGACTGCGGATGATGCGCAGCGGATTGCCGGACTGGTCGGTCAGCGTAGGATCATAGATCGTCAGATCGACCGTGGTCGTCGCGACGACATAGCCAAGCTGCTCATCCAGCACCTTTTCCGCGTCTTCAACAACGGTGCCGATCTCATTCTCAATGCCGAACAGTTCCGCGGGTGTCATGGCGTTCGGCCAGCTCCACAGACCGGTCTCTTTGATGGTGCCGTCGGCCGCGATATGGCTGTAACCGATGCAGCTCAGCTTGGTGCCGACCGCCTGACGGGTCACTTCGTTGCCATCTTTATCAGTCATGACGACATGCTCGGTGTCGTGGCTGTGGCCGTCCAGGAACACATCGATGCCGCTGACGTTGGCGATCACATCCGCGTAGGTCCAGGGCATGCAGTCCGCTTCCAGTCCGAGATGTCCCATCACATAGACGAGGTTCGCGCCTTCCGCGCGCGCCGCGTCGACCGCGCTCTGTACAGCCTGATACACGCCTTCGCCCGTCTCATCCTGCATGAAGCTGTAGACATATTCGCCGGCTTCATTCTGGAAATATGCGGGGGTCGAACTGGTGATCGTCTTGGGCGTCGTGACGCCGACAAACGCGATCTTCTGTCCCGCGGCCTCAATGATCACATACGGCGCGAAGACCAGTTCGCCTTCTTTATTGAAGTTGCAGCTGATATAGGTATATTCCGCTTTCTGACTAAGTTCCAGGAAACGATCCATGCCGTAGTCAAATTCATGGTTGCCGGGGATGGCGACCTGATATCCTACCACGTTCATCAGATCGACGATGGCTTCACCCTTGCTCAGGGTACCGATCGTCTCGCCCTGAATGGCGTCGCCGTCATCCACCAGGATGACTTCATAGCCGGCTTTTTCCAGCTGTGCCTTGATTTCCGCCAGGCCTGCCAGTCCGAATCCCTGATCGACGCCGCAGTGGATATCACTGGTGAAA
This sequence comes from Bacillota bacterium, assembly GCA_017442735.1. Taxonomy (GTDB): domain Bacteria; phylum Bacillota; class Clostridia; order Lachnospirales; family Bianqueaceae; genus RUG760. The sequence continues at coordinate 8,045 of JAFRZE010000045.1, read as the reverse complement.
AGAATGTAGGTCTCGCCGTTCTTTTCGACCGCTTCTTCGACCGGAGCTTCTTCCGGCTGAGATTCCTCTGCTTTTGACTCTTCAGCCTTGGACTCTTCAGCTTTTGATTCCTCAGCCTTTGATTCTTCCTTCGCTGTTTCCTGAGACGCTTCGCTCGTCGCGGGTGTCTCCTCTTCCTTTTTCAGCTGACATCCTGCCAGCGACAGGACCATCAGCAAAACCAGAAAACAAGCCAGTACTTTTTTCCAGGTTTTCATTGTTCCATTCTCCTCCTCTGTGAGAAAAAAGTTATATCATGGAGATCATACCATACAGTGGAAGCGGCTTCGAAACATTTCAGCCGCGGCGGTTGAACTGCCAGCCCAGGATAGATCCTACGATACCGCCGATAATATGGGACAGATTCGAGATATTATCCTGCACGAACAGCCCGTCCAGCACCTGCTGACCCAGATAGATGACCGCCACCAGAATAAAGGTGATGGGGATCTCGCCCTTTCTGAAGCCCGTGAAGGAAGTCAGCAGGATAAAGGCAAATACCACGCCGCTGGCGCCGCAAAGCGCCACGTGCGGGAAGAAGATAAAGTTGATCAGGCTCGTCACGAACGCGGTCAAAACGATCACCCAAAGGATCCGTTCCGATCCGTATTTTTCCTCCAGTCCGGGCCCGAGCAGCAACAGATAGGAAGCGTTCCCGATCAGGTGCGCCCAGCCGCTGTGTCCGATAACATGCGTGAAGAACCGTACATAGGTCAAAAGTGAAAGCAGCGAGGAACGGTAGGTCATAAACAGATGTTCCGTCGTCCAGCCGCCTGTCAGATACCCAAGTACCAGCGCGATGATGCAAAGCATCACAAATCCCAGTGTTACCGGGGCATTCCATACGAATTTCAGCTTTTTCATAGTCTACTCACCTTTGTATATTTCTATTCGAGCCATTCGGGACTGTGGATCACGAGTCCGTCATAGGCTACATGGATCCCGTCTTTCTGGCAGATCTCCACGGTTTTCTCGTGGGATCTGTGCAGTGTGACCGCCAGATGATCGATATAGATGACCGTGTGATCATCGATCGCGCCGACCGTCTTCAGCGACGGCAGCATCACTCGGATCATCGGAAGGCTGTTATGCTCGGCCAGCCGCTGATCTCCCACATAATCGCCCACCGTACAGTCCAGGATCAACAGATCCAGCTTCTGCTTTTTGAGTCGCTGGTAAGTGTCAAAGAGCAACCAGCCGCCGTCCATGCCATAAAAGATCTTCTGGTTATCCGCCTCGATGAGCAGGTGCTGAGGAAAATATCTGGGATCATGATTGGCCGGCAGGCCGGTGACCTTAAAGTCCTCCGAGAGTTCATAGGTTTCGCCGAGGATCATAGGATGGATCTCTGTTCCGGGGATCTGCGAAAGGGCTGCACGGATCTTGCCGCGTATTTCGTCTGCCTTGGACGAAGCATCCACTGACTCAGCCGCCACCTCAGCCACCGCCTCAGCGGTTACCCAAAGCCGCAGCGGCGCCAGTCTCCCGGCCGCGATGGCCGCGATATTCTTCGCGTTAAAATGATCATTATGAAAGTGTGTGATAATAATATCCGTGATCTGAAGATAATCGATATTCGCGATACGCAGCTCATCCAATATATGCGCGCCGGCATCGAGCAGGATATGCCGGTCGATCAGGGTGCTGGTCGTACGCCGGTTGTCCTGATCGAAGCGGTTCTCCATCCCGATGAAGCTCCCCGAGCAGTAATCCGCCGCCCTTGTGCCCAAAAACATGAGTTCCATGATCTACTCTCCTTATCCATTCGATCATACCACGATCGCGTGGTCCGCGCAAGGGAATGCGTTTTCCAAAATCTCAAATAACATTCCCTTTTACGGCAATTATCAATCGGACGAAGGGAATGTTTTTCCCGAATAAAAAGATCACCTTCCCACTTTTCTCATATTTTTCAGAAAAAGTGGGAAGGTGAAATGAGTTTTTAAAGAATACCAGTCCTTCGCATCGCCATTGCGGCGGTCAAAAGGGAAGGTCACCTGCGATTTCTTCAAATCCCAGTCCATCAAAGGTCGTCGAGTTGATGCTCAAAGGTCGTCGAGCTGATGCTCAAAGGCCGACCGTCATTCTTTCCTTATTCGCCGAAGATCTCCGCGGCTTTCTGCAGGGTCTCGATGATCTCGATGTGCTGCGGGCAATGTTCCATGCACTGGCCGCACTGGATGCAGTCACCGGCCTTGCCGCCGTCCTTGGTGGCTTCCAGATACTGCTTCTTCGCGGATTCAAGGTTATTGTAGACGGTGTAATTGTTCATGGCCTTGAAGATGCCGGGGATGTTGATGCTCATCGGGCATCCGTCCACGCAATATTTGCAGGCGGTGCAGGGGATGGTGGGCAGCGCGTTGATGATATCGACCGCTTTCGCGACGGTTTCCTGTTCTTTCTCGGACAGAGGCTGGAAGTTCTCCATGTAGCCGACATTATCGTTCAGCTGATCCAGGTTGCTCATGCCCGAAAGGACGACCATCACGCCTTCCAGACTCGCGGCATAACGGATCGCCCAGCTGGCGATGGAAAGATCCGGCTGAACCGACTTGAAAAGTTCCTGAACGGCCTCGGGCATCGTGACCAGGCTGCCGCCTTTGACCGGTTCCATGATTATGATGGGCTTACCATATTTGCGGGCGACTTCATAGCACTTGCGGCTCTGGACGACTTCGTCTTCCCAGTCTTTGTAGTTGATCTGCAGTTGGACGAATTCCATCTCCGGATGTTTCTGCAGGATCTCTTCCAGCAGCTCCGCACTGTCATGGAATGAGAACCCGATATGTTTGGCTTTGCCTTCCGCTTTGAATTTCTCCATGAACGGGAAGACATTCAGTCTTTCGGCTTTATCAAAAAGTTCACGGCCGAGACAGTGGACCAGATAGAAGTCAAAGTACTCGACACCCGCACGATCCAGCGATTCCTGCGCCAGTCCGGCCAACTGATCTTCGCTTGTCGTGCTCCACAGCGGAAGCTTGGACGCGCAGACAAAACTGTCTCTCGGATAACGGTCGACGACGGCTTCTTTCAGGGCCATCTCGCTCTTGCCATTGTCATAGACGTAGGCGGTATCAAAGTAGGTGAATCCTTTGGACATGAAGATGTCGACCATCTGCTTGGTCTGCTCGATATCCTCTTCCTGTCCGATCTTGGGCAGACGCATCAGTCCGAATCCCAGTTTCTTGATGTTTTCTCCTAACATTTCGTTTCCTCCTTCATGGATCTTCGCCGGTTTCAGACCGGTATTTTTTCACTCCAATAGTGGTATCCTGTATCATATCGTTTCCGGATAAACTATTCTACCATATTTGTCCGAAAAATCACAAATTTGTCATGCTTCGCCTTGCGCTGATTCCCTTCGCCGCCCGTTTTCTTTTCCCTGTCTTTCTGGTATAATAAGCTCAAATTTTATGTGGCGGAGGTATCCATCATGCGCGTCTTGTTGATCTGTGATGATATCTGGCATCCGGCCGACGTGATCGAGCGCGGCCTTGCTTCCATGCCGTCCGAGGAGATGGAGTTCGACCTCGTGAAGACAGCCAAGGATATCCTTTCCGAGTCGTTCGTCCGGCGCTATGACGTGATCGCGGTCGCCTCTGGAAACGCCATCAACGCGGCCAACAGCGCGCCTTGGTTTGAGCCGGGCGTGACCGAGTTCGGGCCCGAGGAGTTCGCCGAATATGTGCGCGGAGGCGGCGGGCTGGTCGTGGTCCATTCGGGTCTTCCCGTCCACGAGCCGGTCTATGTGGACCTCGTCGGCAGCGAGTTTATCAGTCATCCGCCGCGCTGTATGACCCATGTCCGTGTGACGGCGGATAATGAACTGACCCGCGGCGTTTCCGATTTCTCGGAGCGTGATGAGCATTATCAACTGGACGTCGTCTGTCCCGATATCGAGCCATTTCTCGAGACGTCTTCCGAGAGCGGCGGGACGACCGTCAGTGGTTACGTGCGGCGCTTCGGCCAGGGAAAGGTCGTCGTCCTGGCGCCGGGCCACACACTGGCGGTCTGGGAAAACCCGAACTTCCAGCAGCTTTTCAAGAACGCACTGCGCTTCACAACGAAAAAATGAGGTAAAAAGATATGAAATACGGTATTTGCTGCGGCCCCAGCATGGAGCGGATCCAGAAAGCGGCCGAGATCGGTTTTGATTATGTCGAACTGGGCGTCAGTGAAATCGCCGCTATGCCCGAGGAAGAATACGAGAAATACAAAAATCTCCCTATTCCTGCCGAGACCTTTAACCTACTGTTTCCCGGAACCATCAAACTGCTCGGTGGGACACCCGAAGAAGACATCCGGGCGTATCTTGTCAAAGCGCTTGGGCGCGTACATGACCTTGGCGGAAAGCTGTTCGTCTTCGGCAGCGGCGGCGCGCGCCGAGTGCCGGAGGGAATGACCTTCGCGGAAGGGTTCAAGCGTCTGGTCCGTGTCACACAGCTGATCGGTGATGTCGCGTCCTCCTATGGTCTTTCCGTCGCGATCGAACCACTACGCTTCAAAGAGACCAACATGATCAACACGCTTTCGGAAGGCGCGGCTCTGGCCGCGATGGCGGACCGGGCGAACGTCGGGCTGTTGGCGGATACGATCCATTTCTGGGACAACGGCGAGCCCGTTTCTCAGATCCGTGTCATCCGTGATTTCGCGCATATCCATTTCTCTTCCCGGGACCGCTTCGCGCCGATCCCCGAAGAGATGCCGCTTTACAAAGAGTTTGTCGACGCGCTGCGCTTCGGCGGCTATGACGCGCGTATCAGCATCGAATGCGGATTCCGTGATTACGCAGCGGAAGCTGCTGTCGGGCTGGAAGTGCTGAAACAGCTGTAAAACAAATGCCAGCTTTTCAGGCCTTCCCGGCCTCTTCGATCTTTTCCATCGTGTCCTTCAGGACTTCCTGCCGAAGCTCCCTGATCCACGGATCAAACTCCACGTTCGGCCAGCCATAGGTCTGCTGGAGACTATATTCATGGTCTTCCCAGGTGCTGATCGGCGCTTCGTTGTGCTGGATCAGGGCTTCAAGCTTGTCCAGCGCTTTATAGAGCTTCGCCTCGGTGGTCTCCAGGGCGTCCATCTCGTCATAGAGAGCGTTCATTTCTTCCGCGATCTCTTTTGGAAGCGTATCTACCCAGGCGCGCAGCGCCTGGTCTTCTTTTTTTGTATCCGCGTCAGTCTTCGCGAAGACCGGGATGTCACCGGTAAAGCATTCTCCCAGATCGTGGATCAGGCACATGCGGATGACCTTGTCGATATCCGCTTCCGGAAACTCGTTTCTCAGCCAGAAGGCCATCAGGGTGATCCGCCAGCTGTGCTCGGCCACGCTTTCCTCCCGTCCCTTTGAGGTAGTCGAATGCCGGATCTCATCCTTCAGTCGCTCCGCGACATGAAGCATATTCAAAAACTCTCTTTGTGTCATATCATCCTCTCAGATCGTTTGACTTTGAACCATTGTATCACACGGCGCTTAACCGGTTCAATAGCCGTCCCTTCCAAAATAAAAGTCCCTACCATTTCTCCCGGGGATATGCTACAATGATATCATCACCGGTCAAGGAGGAAACTATCATGATTAGAAGAAAAGAAGACTGCACGATCGAATACCGCGAAAAAATGCGCGGCGGCAACGGAATCAACATCATCACGAACTTTATCAACAGCCCCGAAGAACTGAATAATAAAGGCCGCCTCTTCAGCCGCCTGACGCTCCAGCCGGGTAACAGTATCGGGTTCCACATTCATGAAAATGATGAGGAACTGTTCTATATTCTCTCTGGCTGCGGTACCTACTCGGACAATGGGACGATCGTAAAGCTCTATCCGGGCGACGTGGCGATCTGCCCGACCGGCACCGGCCACAGCATGGCAAATGAAGGCGACGAGGTACTGGAATTCGTCGCGCTGATCCTCTACGCGTAAACCTGTAATGACAGAAAGACCGGACTGTCTCGTTATGTGAGAACAGTCCGGTTTTTATTGTCTTTAATACCCGAATCTGGGTTTTTTCGTGATCAGAAAATAAGTGCCCAGGATCAGAGACATGCCTTCAGCCACGAGTACGGACGCCCAGATCCCCGTTGTGCCAAAGATCCGGGGCAGCAGCATCACGGCCGCGCATTCAAATACCATTGTCCTCAGGAAAGAAATGATCGCGGAAGTAACACCATCATTCAGCGCTGTAAAGAAGCCTGAAGAGAAGATGCTGAAGCCCATGAACAGGAAGACCAGCGAGAAGATCCTGAAGCCGGAAACTGTCAACTGCATGAGCTCTTGATCATATCCCACGAAAATGGAAGCCAAAGGAACGGCCAGAAGTTCCGCGACAGCAAACATTCCAATGCCGGAAATACCCAGAATGACCAGGCTTTTTTTAAGCAGGCCGCTCAATTCAGCCTTATTCTGCGCTCCGAAATGGAAGCTGATGACCGGAGCGGTCCCCATGGAATATCCTCCGAAAGCCATACCGAAGATCATGCTGACATACATCATGACTCCGTAAGCAACAATGCCATTTTCTCCCGCGTATTTGATCAGCTGCAGGTTGTATAGCATGCCGACGATGCTCATGGAGATATTCGTCATGAACTCCGAAAGACCATTGGTGCAGGCTTTCCGGACGGCCTTGCCATCATATTTTGTCTTTCCCAGCTTAAGAATGCTGCTGTTGTTCCGTAAAAAATAAACCAGTGGAACGACACCGCTGAATGTCTGGGCGATTGCTGTCGCGATAGCTGCTCCTATCAGTTTCAGATCCTGCGGCAGGCTCAAAACCAGCACCGCGTCCAGAATCATATTGATGATCCCGGAAAAAACAGTCACCAGCATTCCCATCTTCGGTCTTTCCGCCGCGACAAAGAAGCTTTGGAACATGACAGACGTGATAAAAAAAGGAAGCGCCGCAAGAATGATCCTTCCGTATCTCACACAGTTATCGAGCAGTTCTCCGTCCGCGCCTAACAGCTTCGCGGCGGGTCGGATAAAAATCATACCAAGGACAGCGAAAACGATACCCAGCGCAAAAGCCAGATAGACAAACAGAGAGAAGTATTCATTGGCCTTTTCCTGATCCCCCTGGCCGTATGTCATAGCAACAAGCGCCGTTCCGCCCGTGCCGAAGATAAAGCCTACCGTGCCGAGGATCATCAGAAACGGCATAATCAGATTGACTGCGGCGAACGGAGTTTTGCCTGCAAAGTTGGAGACAAAGTAACCATCTACGACACTGTAGATGGAAGTAAAGATCATCATGGAAATGGTCGGGATCGTAAATCGCAGCAGTTTTCCATATGTAAAATGATCTGAAAGCTGGATCTTCATGTGATACCTCCTAACCTTTCTCGATCTGCTGACGGAAGCTTTCCAGATACTTCTCTGTCAGTCGAATATATGTTTCGATTTCTTCCTTTGTCCATGTATCTAATGCCTTCAGTTCCGCGTCGTAGATCCTGGCTGCTGTTTTCTTTACATAATCCTTCCCTTTTTCTGTCAGAATCACTTTTTTGGATCTTCCGTCATGCTGGGCCAGAAACAGAATGCCATCTTCTTCCAGAGATCGAATCGCTGACCCTATCGTCTGCTTACTGATCCCGGAGCTCTTATATATCTCGCTCAGCAGACATCCGTCCCCCAGATCGTAGATCGTGTACAGGATGATGGAAACACTGTCGGATAACCCAAGTCTTATGGAAAACTGATGATAAAGTGAATTGATTTCCGAAGCAAGATAATTCAGACGATGATTTTCATTTGTATAAAGCTGGTTCATTTTTCCCTCCAATAGTACGAAATCGGACGATTTTTATTATAGTACGAAATCGGACGATTGTCAACAATAAAAAAGGACCCGTAGCAAAATTGAGCATATCAAATGAGTTTTTGTTACGGGTCTTTTTATTTGGCTGAAATCCTGTTTTCTATTCTGGAATGCCATCAGCGGCAGATGAGTCACGCATAATACCTGATAAATATCTGAAGAAAAACCAGTAAAAGGCGATTCTTGAAAGCTT
>JAFRZE010000044.1 GCA_017442735.1 Bacillota bacterium | reverse complement strand
TACATACATTGGTACTCAGAAAGACGGATCAAGCTCTCTCTTGGAGGAATGAGTCCAATCCAATACCGAAAGAGTCTTGGACTCATAGCAGCTTGATCGACAGTGGGCATTAATGGACTAATGGTCCAAGAAAATGTCCGCACCTCCTCCATAACATATAGAAAGAGGAACTAATCATGGCTAAACCATCCTATCAGCAAATGGCGGCTCATTTCGCCGCACTGTCCAGTCCGAACGCTCCGACAGATAACAACACTTTTACCGCTCTTCGCGATTTCTACGAAAAGCTGAACAGAAAACTGGCTCTTTTTGACTCCAGAAACACGAAGGTTTACGGTGCGGCAGACAACCTGGCTTACGCGATCAGGCAGATCCTGCAGAACGCCAGGGCTCTGTCCGAAGCCGCCCAGGCAGACGATGAAGAAAAGACGAAAAAGCAGCTGGGTGTCACGGCAGCTGCCTGCGAGACCTTCGACAAGTGCCTCTCCACCTTTAAAAAAGACGGCCTCACGGCTCCGCAGTTTCTGACCAACGCGAAGGACGTAAAGATTATTGAAGAATCCAAATATGATCAGGGTCTGCCGATCCTCCAGGCTGCCGGCGTCTCCACGGAAGATCTGAAAAATGAAAATATCGAAGATATCAAAAAAGATCTGGACGAAGAGACAAAAGAGAATCTTAACTATCACATCCAGATAAACGAAAAAAAGGCAAAGAAGGCAGCCGAAGAAAAAAAGATCGAAATCAACCCCAACGACAGAATCGATGATGAACTTCATCAAGCAGCCGAGCAGTACGTTTTATACAATCAGAGGCCGATCGAGCCCACCCCCTGGACCAGAAAAGAAACCGCCGATTCTAAAAGACCGTATGTGCCCTCCCCGCTGGATGTCCCCACGGAGGAAAAGAGCTGGAAGAACTACCGCCTGATCCACCTTCGCGGAGTCGATCCTGAACAGGAAAACTTTCAGGAGAACCTTGCCAAGTCGATCGTCGCAACTTTCCAGATGACCCGTCCCCAGAATCAGCAAGACGCATTTTCCGTCAAGCTGGCCCGTTCACAGGCACAGCAGCTGATGAATCTTCCGACATTCAAGACTTTTTGCCAGTATCCCAGCATGGTACGTAAATACCTCAATGGCGATAAGCTGTTCCAGGCTTGCGGCGGCCTCTTCCGCCCCTTCCATCTGACCGATAAGGACAAAGGTATCGAGATTCTGCAGGCTCTGAAGAAAATGCCTGAAAAGATGGATGATCCCAAAGGCCAGTCCAGAGAATGGAACACGCTGATCAAAACCCTGAAGAACATCGATCCTTATGTGGATGACGCCGAACAGGAAAAACAAATGCAGGCCGTCTACGACGCCACTGCCGCCTACATGAAAGGCCGTAAGTCCGTCCGCAGCACCCAGGAAGAACAGAATCAGTTCGACCAGTCGATGGATGTGCTAGCCACCCTTGCCAAAGCGAATGACTTTGCCAAAGTGGCCGCGAATGTTATCGTTGACAGAACCAATGAAGTCCGAGGCCGGATCTTCCATAAGCACCAGCCTGTCAGTCTTGGCAACTATGGTGAGGACAAAGTGGAACAGCACATGAACCAGGATCGCGTCAGAAAAGACTCTCTGGCTTCCATTGACCTGAACGGCCCGTCCAATTCCAATCCGTTACTGTAATAAAAATGCATATGAAAAAAGCTAATCCTTTCCAAACTGACAAGCAGCTTGAAAAGGATTAGCTTTTGTATATTTCGAAAATCTAAATCCTTTTCAGAAAGATACGTGACAAGAGTATCTGCTGAAAGCTAAGTGATACTTAAGGATTTTGTATATTTGAATTGAATAATATCGCGGGGAGCTGTTTCTCTATATGCTTCTTCCTGATGCATCGCCTGGACTATCCTGCTCTTTGATGCTTTGCCAAATCTTTCAATAACTGTATCAAGAATTCCTATATCTTCCGATGTGAGATGAGGATACTCCTTTATTTCGGTGGGAAGAAAATGATATGCTGTGCCATCGCCCATATCGATTTCTTCGTAGTGAATAGAGCTCAAATCTATGATGGATTCATATGAAACCGGAACTGCTCCCATAGGTAAAGCATAATACACTAACCCGGAAATGGCATGTCCTCTGCGTTTATAAGAAAGTGCATCCGCATACCATAACATCTTTATGAGCTTAACAAGATACAGACTCTTTACCTTTTCTGAATTTGAAAAGTAATGAATCATATCGACAACTACATCCAGAGAAAGCTTTTTCCCACCGTTAGCTTCCGAGTTATGAGAAAAACGCACATATTTCGACATGATGGCACTGATCAGATAGTGATCATGATCTTGTTCAAATAGTATCGTTCCCGCTTCCAGATATTTGGCATATGACGCGGGAGAGAGAGCATCTTTTTCTGAATCAAGCAACTGCAAGAACCATTCAGGATCCGATGCTAGTTTTCGAAGAATCGTATCATGCGCGATGTCCTGCACCTGGTGGCTTTCATATCGTGTGATCGTTTTCCCGCCCCATCCCAAGAGAAGACACAAATCACTCTGGCTTATCCCATACCGCGCTCGAATAGCCGCTATTTGATGAGATGTCAATAATCCCTTTTTTTCACGGCACGCATTTTTCATGGCGATATCATTTTGTGACATTTGTTTTTCATCGGCATATAGCTCGTCTGCTTGATCACAATAGTAGTACTCCGCATCATATTCAAGCGCCACATCTTTGTATATATTGGTTTCTTTTTCTATCACTGTCTGCACGTTATGTACTTCCATGCAGCATGGGCATTGTCTTTTTTCTGTTGCGATTGTTTTCATGTGTTGGCCTCACTTTCGAATCTCGATTTCACTTTCTATCATTGTGTCATCCAAACAATCTCATCTCCGGTTGGTATCAACTGATACCAAAATACCCTATTAACTTACTTATGTCAAGAGGTAAGTAGAAGTCTCCTTTCTGACTGAAAAGGTCACTAAATGATCCTCAGGTAGTCCTTTGGCTGCCGTTAGCAAGATCAGCTCAAAATATACAAGCGTCTTGCTACGCAGGTAGCAAGGTATGTCCAAAAAGAAAGAACACCTTGCTATAGGCCGGGACGTCTTTAGCAAGGTCAACTCAAAAAATACAAGGATCTTGCTACGTTGGTAGCAAGGTATGTCTAAAAAGAAAGGACACCTTGCTATAGGCCGAGGCATCATTAGCAAGGTTAGCTCAAAAAATACAAGGATCTTGCTATGTCGGTAGCAAGATATCTCCAAGAAGAAAGAACACCTTGCTATAGGCCGAGATAATAAAAGAATCCGCCCGAGCGGGCGGATTCTTTGTCTGTTCGGCAGGTCCAGGCGACATTCAGGCGTCAGATCCTTTTTCCTTTTCACCGTAGTCGCCGGTCTCTTTTGCCGTTTTCTTTTTGTTGGGGATGACCCTCTCGGCGGGATTGACGGTTCCCCAGGTATTGCGGAACCGGCTGTAGTAGGATTTTCTGGCTTTCTTGTTCTGTTTCTGAATCTCAACAAATCTTTTCATTTCATTCACCAAACTTCTTTTTCAACGCCTGCTCGATCGGGATGATCGTCGCGATTATGAGAAGGATCTGCAACACTTCGATGACCGCGCCGACTTCAGAAACAGACTGCCAAAAACGAACAGTGTGCAAGGAATGATCAGCGTCATGATGATCATGAAAATCCAGAATCCCATTTTTTACCTTCTTCTATCTCTTAGTTTCAGCAGTTTTTCAGGTTCTTTGACAAAACTTCTGACGACGCTGCCGCAGTAAGGGCAGCGAAGCACATATGCATCCGTAATATAGTCAATCATCGTAACCTCCTTATCAAAAGACTATGATCATATTATAGCAGGCATCTGTCTGTCATATGACCATAGTCTGTCTGGAAGGTTATAATCTTTGTCTAACTGGCTGCTGCGGTTTCCTTACTGGATTTTCGACAGGAACTCATCAACCTGACGGGGATTCTTCAGCTCGACGAATTTATCGGCGTACTTTTCGCCGATATAGCGGTACCGGGAGAGAGGCTCGGGCCGGCGGGAGTCCCAGAGGACCCACTTGATGAAGGGAAGATCGATCTTCTCTTCACAGCCGACGGTCATCGAGGCACGGGATTTGCCCTGATAGGTGATCCAGCGTTTCAAAACGCGCCAGAGGCATCGCCAGCGGTTGAAGTTCATGAAGATGATCTGGTCGGCCTCTTCCATGCGCCTGCTATAATGATTCTTCGTATAGTTGCCGTCAATGACCCAGCCGTCCGGATGAGCCGCAAGAAACTCGGCCAGGATCTCACGCTGCTCTTCGCGCGGGCGCTTCTCCCAGCCGGGCAGCCAGAAGACTGTGTCGAGATAAAGGACCGGCAGCTGGAACCGCTCGGCCAATGTACCGGCCAGAGTGGACTTCCCGCTGCCGGAAAAACCAATGATCTGAATCTTTTTCATTTAGACAGCCTTTCTTAGCTACGGACACTAATCAAGATCAACCCGCGGCAAACAATGCGATAATGATAATATTTATCATGGTATCGGTATAGCCAAGATAGTCTTTCAGGTATGCACGTACTTCATCCTGCGTGGCACCCGGATTCGCGGACAGATACATGTCACCCTGATAATATCTGGGGTCATCCTCTATTTGTTCTCCACATGAAAGTGCCCCGTTCATCGCTTGTATTTCGCTGAAGAGTTCATCATCAACAAGGTATACGGCGATATCCAAAAAGCCGCAGGGACCATTTGCGTTATAATAATCATGTGCCTTCTGATTGGCATTATTCTGATAATTCTGCTGTTCCGCAGCGTAGACAGCCTGATCATAGGTGAATCCGAATCCATACATCAGGTAATCGATCATACGAGCGTATGAGAAATATACACCGTTGGCTTCATTCAGCGCTGCGTTGTACCAGTCTTTGGCGTTGTCCGCGGCATAGACCGACTGATCATCGGAATAGCCACAGCCGGCTTCATTGTCGGAGAGAAAATCGAAAACTTCATAGTAACCAGCAGAAGGATTGATACTGAGATACGTTGTTGCCGCATCCAGTGCATTCTGATAAAAGTCGCCGACGGAGTTCGCCGCTGTGTTTGCCTGGTTAATATCGAAGCCCACCGACTGGATCTCTTCAACCAGGGTCTTGAAGTGCTGTCCGATATAGTTTGCCTTTGCGTATTCGATTGCTTCATCAGTCCACTCAGAGTCGGTGATCGCATCGATGGCATCATTGACATCGTCATTCTCGAAGTTTTCATCCATTACCATGGAGTTGCCAAGGGTACTGTAGCTCCAGGTACCTTTCCCAAGTGCCTGTTTTGCCCAGGCTTTGGCCACGGCATTCCAGTCAACGTCGTTGTTTTTCATGCCGTACTCGACTTCCTCCGCCTTGAACGGGACTCCTTCAAGCCAGGTCTTCATATCGGCCGGTGACAAGGTTTCCAGACCGGCTTTCCAGTTCACTGCACGGACAGCCTCCTCTTTCCAGTCAGCGCCGCAGTTGTCCGCCGCATATTTGGATGCATCATGAGAAAACCCTTCATAGTTCTCCAGATCATAGATCAGTTCGTCATGGGAATACCATGCATCTGCAAGCAGCTCCTTGGCTTTTGCCAGGGCTTTATCCTTTTCGGATGGTTCCGGTGTCGAACTGGATTCAGGCGCGGAGGAGGATTCAGGTTTCGAACTGGATTCCTCCGGCTTGGAGCTGGACTCTTCCGGTTTCGATGAGGATTCCGGCTTGGAACTGGACTCTTCCGGCTTGGACGATTCGTGGTCCTCGCCGCTTAAGGTCCCGGAAGTTTCATCTTTCTTGTCTCCGATGCCCGTGTGACTGGCTTCGGAATAGTGTTCGCCCGATGAATCCGTGGGCTTGCCGAAAGGATCCGTCGTTCCGGAGCTCTGCTCACTTCCGCTGATCTCTCCGGTGACCGTAGATGACGCTGGCTCTTCTCCGCCTGTACAGCTAGTAAGTTTACTGGTGCAGGAGCTGAGCGATCCGATCGCCAGTGTAATCACCAGGACGATGGATATGAGGATCTGTTTCATAGCATTGCCTCCTGATTAAGTGGTATAGCGTTATCAATACAGTTCATTCGCATCGCAGGCAAATTCTGCTTCGAGGTTGTTATAGCCATCAGCCGTTAGTTTGGTGATCATCTCACTGCGGGTCAGAGACGGGTCATCCATCAGATAGATTGCGCAGGCGAATTCAGCCTGAGCGTTCCAGTGATCTACCGCATAGTCATGCTGGGCCACGGTAAAGCCATGATCATAGATGAGGTAAGCATAAAGGGCTGCCGGAGGATTGCCGGTGTTGAAGATATAGTCGCGTGCCATGAGGAGTGCGATCTCAGCATAGATGCCCTCCTTGTTGCCGTCGCAGTTTGCAGCGCCGTAGGATGCTTCTTCAGCCGTGAAGCCGGCACTGATCAGCAGACTCACCATTTCACTTTCGGAGACCCAGACATTATGGTTGTAGAGCTGGTCATTCGCATAGTTGACAGCTTCCGCCTTGCCCCAGTCCTGACAGTTGTCGGTCGCGTATGATGCCTGGCCGTCGGAGTAGCCGCAGCCATATTCATTGTTGTCAAGGTAGTCATAGACTTCACTGTAACTGGCAGAAGGATTGCTCGTAATATAAGTGACAGCGTCTGCCAGCGCGTTGGTTGACCAGTCTACTCCGATGCTGTTGGCGGCTATGCTCGCCTGGACGACGTCGAATCCCACACCTTGGATCTCTTCCAGCAATGAATCAAAGGACTGTCCGGTATAGATTTCATTCGCCTCTTCGACCGCTTCCTGTGTCCACTCATCATAGCTGATCGCAGCGAGAGCGTCAGTGACATCGTCATTCGTAAACTCTTCATGCATTACCATGGAGTTGCCAAGGCCGCTGTAGCTCCAGATACCGTTCTTCAGTGCCTGTTTTGCCCAAGCTTTAGCCACCGCGTTCCAGTCGACGTCGTTGTTTTTCATGCCGTACTCAACTTCCTCAGCTTTGAACGGGACGGTTTCAAGCCAGGTCTTCATATCGGCCGGTGACAAGGTATCCAGGCCGGCTTTCCAGTTCACCGCACGGACGGCCTGCTCTTTCCAGTCAGCACCGCAGTTGTCCGCTGCATATTGGGATGCTTCGTGAGAAAATCCTTCATTATACTCCAGTTGATAGAGCAGTTCGTCATGGGAATACCAGCCGCCTTCCAGCAGTTCCTTGGCTTTTGCCAGGGCTTTATCTTTCTCAGATAGTTCCGGTGTCGAACTGGATTCAGGTGCAGAGGAAGATTCCGGTTTGGATGAGGATTCCGGCTTCGAAGATGATTCGGGCTTCGAGCTGGATTCCGGCTTCGAAGACTCTTCCGGTTTGGAACTGGATTCTTCCGGCTTGGAAGATTCGTGATCTTCGCCGCTGAGCGTTCCGGAGGTCTCATCTTTCTTGTCTCCGATTCCAGTGTGACTGGCTTCGGAATAGTGTTCGCCCGATGAATCCGTAGGCTTGCCGAAAGGATCGGTCTTGCCGGAGCTCTGCTCACTTCCGCTGATCTCTCCGGTGACCGTAGATGACGCTGGTTCTTCTCCGCCGCCTGTACAGCTGGTAAGTTTACTAGTGCAGGAGCTGAGCGATCCGATCGCCAGTGTAATCACCAGGACGATGGATATGAGTACCTGTTTCATGATATGACCTCCTTAACCTTTGGAATTGAAGATATCATATGCGACCAGAGAAGCTCTGGTGGAAGAATAATTGCAGCCGGCAGTCAGGTAGTTGACCATCTCTTCTTCCGTACAGCTGGGATTCAGTGTCGTTTGATAGTATATCGCATCTATATAACACGCATCGTTCGACAAATATGCTCCCGTGGAAGCGGCTCCGGCATAGGCCTGGGGCTGTGTGAAGCTTTCGTTCAGGAGATATTCGACGATCTCATAATAATCCGCGCCTATATAGTCCTGTGCTCGGTTTTTCGCTTTCTGTGTGAAGTCCTGTGCGTCACAGGCATCCTGCGCTTCCGGATGATCAAATCCGTAGCTGATCAGAAGATTATACAGCTCCGTACGGGATGTATTCATCATGTCAGCAATGTCTTTTGCTACATCAAAATAATTGATAGATGCCGCGCCGTATACTGCCTGATCATGGGAATATTCCAATGTATTCTCAAGATAGTCGACGACATAGTCATGGGAGGCCTTATTGTAGGCAATGTAGTTCTGTGCGTCTATCTGCGCGGCGCTGTACCAGTTGACGCCGAAGTTTTCCGCACCGTAGACTGCCTGTTCGTTGGAAAAGCCTTCCATTTCAATATCGATAACGAGACCCTGGAACGTCTGACTGCCGAACAATTCGTTTGCACATTCGGCGGCTTCGTCGTTCCATTCGGCTTCCGATATTCCCGCAAGGGCATCATTGATATCGTTAGATTCAAAGCCCTCATTGAACATGTAGTTGCCAAGCTGGACATAGCTCCACGTTCCTTCATCCAGACATTGATGCGCATACCCTGATGCCAATGTCGGCCAGTCCACAGCATTCACACCGGCGTCGATCTCTTCGGACGTAAAGAAGCAACTCGCCAGAAAGTCTCGTATCACTTCCGGGCTGGGTACAGGAGCCATATACGCTCTGTCATTGGCTGCCAAACCAGCCTGCTCTTTCCAGTCAGCACCGCAGTTATCCGCACCGTACTTGGACGCCTCATAGGAGAATCCTTCGACAGCCTGAAGATCGTTCTGCAGCATAGTACGAGAGTACCATTTGCTCTTGATTATCTCTTTGGCTTTTGCCAGGGCTTTGTCTTTTTCGGAGGGTTCCGGTGCGGAAGATGCCTCAGAGGAAGATTCCGAACTGGATTCGGATGAGGATTCCTCTGGTTTGGAACTGGATTCTTCCGGTTTGGAACTGGACTCTTCCGGTTTCGAAGAAGATTCCGGTTTTGAGGAGGACTCGGGTTTCGAGCTGGATTCCGGTTTCGAGGATTCTTCCGGTTTGGAACTGGATTCTTCCGGCTTCGAAGATTCGTGGTCTTCGCCGCTCCCGCTGAGCGTTCCGGAAGTTTCATCCTTCTTGTCACCGATGCCCGTGTGGCTGGCTTCGGAATAATGTTCACCCGAGGAGTCCGTGGGCTTGCCGAAGGGATCAGTCTTGCCGGAGCTCTGCTCCGTCCCGCTGATTTCTCCGGTAATGGTGGAAGACGCGGGATCTTCCGTTCCGCCCGTGCAGCTGGTCAGCTTACTGGTGCAGGAACTGAGCGAGCCGATCGCAAGCGTGATCACCAGGACGATGGATATGAGGATCTGTTTCATGATGTGGCCTCCTTAGCCTTTCGGCATATGGTCAACGATAAGATTCGCCATAGTGGCTGAATAACCCGCACTTATAAGGTAATTATAAACGTCTGCATTTGTTAAACCGGGAGCCGACATCAGGTAAGCGATTGCTTTCTGATAAGCCGGATCATCGTCCCTTACTTTCATTGTTCCATAATTCACTCCATACTCTGCTTCGTCTTGTGTAAATCCGTCATTCATCAGTGCTTCTATGATCTCAAAATAACTGAAACTCGGATAATATTGGGCTGCCTTTACCGCTTTTTCATAATAATCCTGCGAATTGGCACCGTACACAGCCTCTCCATTCGTGAATTCATATGTATTAAAAAGGAGTGAATAAATGCCTGAAAAAGACATGTCCGCATAACTTGCCACATCTGCAGCCGCTTGATAGAAATCCATCTGATCAGCGGCATACTTCGCCTGATCCGAGGAATATAATTCCACAGTCGTCATATAGTCAATGAAATATTTACGGGAAGTTGGAGTGTTATATAAGTAATTCGAGCCATCGATGACAGCGGCGGCATACCAATCGATCCCAAAATTTTCAGCCCCGTAGATCGCCTGACTTTCCGAAAAGGAACCATTATTTTGAATGTCTTCGACCAGTTCCATGAACTTCTGTGAAGTAAATGTGTCTTTTGCAAACTCCGCAGCTTCATTATTCCACTCAGCCTCTGTGATGGCAGCGAGCGCATTGCTAACATCAGCTGAATCAAAGCCTTCACCGAACATGTAGTTGCCAAGTTGTATATAACTCCAGGTCCCGTTAGCGAGACATTCTTTCGCATACGCTTTTGCCAGGGCCGCCCAGTCCAGGGCATTCATACCGGCGTCGACCTCGTCGGAAGAAAAGTAACAACTCACAAGAAAGCTATCCATAACGTTCGGACTTGGCACAGGAGAAAAGCTTGCCCTGTCTTTGGCAGCCCAAGCGGCCATCGCTTTCCAGTCAGCGCCGCAGTTATCCGCGCCATACTTAGACGCTTCATATGAGAATCCGTCAACAGCCTGAAGTGAGTTCAGCAACGTGTCGTGAGAGTACCAGCCGCTTTCTATCAGTTCCTTGGCTCTTGCCAGGGCTTTTTCTTTCTCAGTCGGTTCCGGAGTTGAGGATGCTTCGGAAGAAGACTCCGAGCTGGATTCTGAGCTGGATTCGGAACTGGCCTCAGAGGAGGACTCGGGCTTGGAGGAAGATTCGGGCTTGGAGCTCGACTCCGGCTTACTCGACTCCGGTTTGGAGGATTCTTCCGGTTTCGAGCTGGATTCTTCCGGTTTCGAGGACTCATGATCCTCACCGGAAAGCGTACCGGAAGTCTCATCTTTCTTATCGCCGAGCTGGTCGGTCGTCTTAGAAGAATGGTGTTCTCCTTCCGAACTGTTCGGGGTCCCGAAAACTCCATTCGGATCGGAACTTACATTTGAAAACTTGTTTCCGTCCGAGATCTCACCGGTCATATCACCGCCCGTGCAGCTTGAACATGAGCTGAGTGAACCGATCGCCAGCGTAATGATCAGGGCGATGGATATAAGGATCTGTTTCATGATGTGGCCTCCTGAATATATGATTCAAATCGTCCGATTGATCCTGAAGTTATCTGCCAACGGCCGTGCAGCCTGCCGCGGCCTGCTCTTCCGTGCAGCCGGTGGTAATTAGGAACTGATAGAGCTCCTCGTGAGTGCATTCGGGATACATGCTGATATAACTACTGGCTTGTTCGCCTGCCTCGTGGTCCCAGTCGACGTCGCAGTAGGTCACGGCGTAGTCGATTTGATCGTCGTTGAAACCTTCCTCCTTCAGCATGCTGCGAAGGTAGGAGTCGCTGATGGGCATCGTGTCGATGTAGTACTGCGCCTCGTTAAGGCAGCAGTCATTGAACGAATCGGAGTAATAATCCAAGGCATAGTCCACCAGATCTTCCGGCCAGTGGCCCAGCCAGTTATCGCCTGTCATGGTGGTTTTCATGTCGTATGGTGAACTGGTCTCATGGGTCTCCAGGTAATAGGCCGCTTCCTGCAAAACCTCTTCGTACCAGTCTACTTCGACGTTTGCCATGGCATAGTCTGCTTCCTCTTCCGTAAATGCTCCGTGTCCTGTCAAAACCTCCCGGAGATCCGTAGGAGAAAAATGCCATGTTTCTACTTCTTCGTTTGCCATTAACAGTGCGTTGGTATAGTAATCAAGATTCAGGAGATCGACATGTTCCATGAT
Source organism: Bacillota bacterium (assembly GCA_017442735.1). Taxonomy (GTDB): domain Bacteria; phylum Bacillota; class Clostridia; order Lachnospirales; family Bianqueaceae; genus RUG760. The sequence continues at coordinate 32,808 of JAFRZE010000044.1, read as the reverse complement.
CCAGTCTCTATCTTCTTCACTGGTTATTTCCAGGAGATCATAGAAGATTCCCATTCTGGACAGGTGATACTCTTCATACCATTCCAGTGCTATATCGAATAACTCCTGTCGTCCGGGACTGGCGTTTACATACCAGTCGGCATCATGGTAGTCGCCGGAAGCAGGGGCCGGTTCTGGCTCTGGTTCTGGATCAGGCTCTGGTTCTTCGGAGGATTCTTCCGGTTCGGAGCTTTCTTCAGGCTGACTGGACTCAGCCTGGGAGGATTCCTGCGGCGTGGAGGACTCAGCAGGTTTGGATGACTCTTCCGGCGCGGAGGATTCCGCGGGCTGGCTGGACTCAGGCTGGGAGGATTCTTCCTGCCTGGAATTTTCCTGCGTTTCGGAAGATTCGGTCTGGCCGGATTCGGTCGCAAATTTGTTCGCGTCCGGCGTCCCGGCCGGTTTTTCCGGGGACTCGGCCGTACAGGCGGTGAGGATCAGCGCGAGGATCAGCAGAATTGAGAGCATGAGCTTTTTCATGGGATACTCCTTTCAGGAGGAAGTGCTCGTCCGGTTGATGCGGATCTTACTTGCCTACATTGGCGCAGCCCTGGGATGCCTGGTAATCCGAAAAACCGAAATTCGAAACCAGGACGAGGTACAGCTCGTCGTGGGTGCAGTCCGGGAAGTCACTCACATAATCGGTGGCAACTTCCGTGGCCTCGTAGTCCCAGTCGGCGCCGCAGTATTGCACGGCATAGTCGATCTGGTCGTTGTAGTACCCTTCCATCGAGAGCGCGTACTGGAGCGTCGACTCGCTGATGCCCATACTGCCGACGATGTCCTGCGCGCGCAGGAGAGCATAATAGTCGAAGTCCGCGATGCAGTTCTCCATGGCGTAGTCGATCTCGTCCTGGGTCCAGCCGCCGTCCATGAACTGCATTTTCAGATCATACGGAGCACACGGTGCGTATTCGTACAGGTAGGAGTTTGCCATCTGCAGCGCCTCGTACGACCAGTCAGCACTGCAGTTCGCGACGCCGTAGTCGCACTGGTCGTCCGTAAAATACGCGTAGGAAAGATCGCTCCAGAGCTCTCCGCGGGTGTAATTATCCTGGCTGAGCAGGTAATTGGCATAGCCTACGGCGTCGACGTACCAGTCCGCGTCGATGCGGTCCACTGCCCAGACGGCATCCTCGTAGACATAGCCTTCATTCTCCATTCGGTCGATCAGCCCGACGTAGGAATAGTAGCCGTTCGTATACAGCTCGAATGCTCTGAAGTAGGCGGCTCGTTGGTCCGCGGTAGCAACCTGAAGGAACTCGGGGAGACCCGAAAGATCCTCACCCTGCGAGTCATCGTCATCATCGGATTCCTGTGGTTTGGAATTCTCCGAAGGCTTGGAGCTCTCGTTCGAGGGCTTGCTGGACTCGGTCTGGGAGGAATTGCTGTTTGGCTTCGTCGGATCAGTCTGACCGGACGCTTCCTGCCCGCTATCCGCGGTCTGGGTGGATTCCTGACCGAATTTGCCGCTGTTCGGCGTGTCAGTCGGCTTTTCCGGGCTGTTCTTGCCGCCGGTGCAGGCGGTCAGCAGTAGTGCCAGCGTCAAAATGATACAAATCCAAATTTTTCTCATGGCGACCTTCCTTTTTTAATGTGGGTCTATTACTTCAACGTAGTAGCAGCCGTAGTCAGCCTGTTCTTCGGTAAACCAGGCATCGTTGATTAGGTGTGCCCGGAGTTCGTCGTGGGTCCAGGAGGGATTGGCCTCTACGTACCATACCGCTTCCGCCGCGGCTTCCAGGTTCCATTCGATGCCTATATTGGCGATCGCATATTCGATCTCTTCTCCCACGTACATCTCATTCATGAGGGCGTAACGGACAAACTCTTCACTGGCGTTGTAATCATCGGTAATCTCGTGTGCACGCTCCAGGGCCATTTCGTTGAAATCGGCATTGACGTTCGCGAGGGCGTATTCGATCTCCTCGCTCTCCCAGTCGCCGTCCAGGAACTGCATCTTGACGCTGTAGAGCGGGACCGGCGAATGCATGTAGGCATATTTGTTCGCGTATGTCACGGCCTGTTCATACCAGTCGATGCCGCAATTGGCAAGTCCGTAATTCGCCTGACTTTCGTCGAAGCCGATGTTGATCAGGAAATCGTGGACTTCTCTTCGTGAGCCGACAGTCTGGCGTGCGTAATCGCCAGCCGCCTCGGCGGCCTCTTGATCCCAGTCGGCCGTGCAGTTTTCCAGGGCGTAGTCGATCTCATCTTCCTTGAATCCGGCGATATCCAGGTCGTCTCGCAAAGTCAGCGGTGAATAGCTGCTGTTATTCAGCTGGTAGTTCGCATAGCCAAGGGCCTCCGAGTACCAGTCGGCAACGATATGGCCAACAGCCCACTCGGCATCGTCATAATCGTAGCCATCATAGTAGTACAGGCTGTCGATCAGACCCTGATAGGAGTAATAGTCGTTTGTATAGCGAACCATGGCCGCATAGTAGGTTTTTATCTGACTTTCCGTGGCTTCCTTCAGCCAGACGGGGATATCGTCAGAGGATTCTTCTTTGGAAGATTCCTCTGGCTTGCTGGAGGATTCCTCCGGCTTAGAACTTGACTCTTCCGGTTTGCTGGACTCTGTCTTGCTGGATTCCTCTGGTTTGCTGCTGGGATCCGGCAGATTCGAATGCGAGGAGGATTCCTCTGGCTTCGAAGACTCTTCCCCCGACGAGCTCTCAGACTGGCTCGTTTGCGAATTGCTCTCTTCTTTCTGGCTGTCCTGGGAAGTCGTTGAAGTCTGGGCAAACTTGGAATCATTGCCGGTCCCTTCGGGCTTGCCGGACTCCTCCTTGCCGCCGGTGCAGGCGCTGAGGATCAGCGCCGTTCCAAGTATCAGGATGAGAAGGATTCTTTTCATGTTCGGCCTCCTTGCTAAGATGGCTCGTCAGGTTGATGCGAGGTTTACTTGCCGACGTAGTTGCAGGCGTAGTCGGCTTCGTCCGCGGTGAACCACTCGTCATTGATCAGGTGAGCCCGCAGTTCGTCGTGGGTGCAGTCCGGGTAATCATCCAGATAGTTCCAGGCGGCACCGGCGGCTTCCAGTTCCCAGTTAATATCGAGGTTCGCCATAGCGTAGGCGACCTCATCTCCTACGTACTGCTCATTGATCAGGGCATATTCGACATATGCTTTGCTTATGCTGTAGTCGCCGACGAGCTGGTGGGCACGGTCGAGAGCCATTTCATTGAAGTCGGCGTCGACATTGGCAAGGGCATATTCGATCTCGGAGGAGTCCCAGCTGAGATCCATGAACTGCATTTTCACGCCGTATTCCGCACATGGCGCATAGTTGAATACATAATTATTGGCGATTCGAAGCGCCATTTCGTACCAATCGATTCCGGAGTATGCAACGCCGTACGCCGCCTGGTCCCCGTCGAATCCGACATTGACGAGGTACTCTTGGATGTCACTGCGGGAGCCCGGCACCTGATCTGCGTAGAGCCAAGCCACTTCGGTAGCCTCTTCTTCCCATTCAGCATCACAGTTTTCCATGGCGTAGTCGATCTCGTCTTCCGTAAATCCGGCGATATCCAGGCTGTCCCGCAGACTGTAGGGCGAATAGCCGGTGTTCCTCAGCTGGTAGTTCGCGTATCCGAGGGCGTCGGAAAACCAGTCGGCGTCAAGGTGGTCGACAGCCCATTCGGCATCGTCGTAGTCGAAATCATCCTGGTAGAACAAGGTGTCGATCAGGCCTTCGTAAGAGTAGAATCCGTCGGCGTAGCGTTCATAGGCTGCCTGATAGGCTTCTCTCTGACCCTCGGTGGCATCTTTCAGCCAGTCAGGAAGGTCATCGTCATCGTCCTCGGAGGATTCTTCGGGTTGACTCGACTCTTCTGGCTTGCTGGATTCGCCGGAGGACTCTTCTGCCGTGGAGCTCTCGGGTTTGCTGCTGGGATCCGGCAGGTTCGAATGGGAAGATGATTCCTGCTGGCTCGCCTCCGAGGAAGACTCCTGGGGCTGACTGTTTTCCGAGTTCTGCTGCGTACTGGATTCATCCTGCGCAAATTTGGAATCGTTGGTTCCATCCGGCTTGCTGGAGTCGTCCTTGCCGCCGGTGCAGGCGGAAAGCAGCAGTGCAAGGCATAGTAACGCCGTCAGGATGATTTGGATCCGGAAATTTTTTTTCATGATTCGCTCTCCTTTTTTAGAGGTCAGCCTTTGGGGACGGACTCGGTGAGGCCGAAGCTGGTGGCGGCACTGTCCGCCGCGGTTTCGCTGAAGCCTTCATCGACGAGCATGGCAACAATCTTCGACTTGATCTTATCTTCATCCGCAAGATTGCTGCCATCGAGATTATTGATGATCTGATAGATCCTGTAGTATGCCAATTCGTCCTCTGAGAAGCCGCCTTTGTTGTATACACCCTGCCAGGCCTGGTCTTCAGTGAAGCCAGCGCTCTTCAGCATATCTACCATTTCTTTGACAGTCAGGACGCTTCCCTGCATGTAATCGGCATATTCTCCGGCCTGGTAATACCAGACACCGCCGCCATCCTCGTTGTAATAGTCAAGGATCTCGATTATGTCACTCTTGGAATATCCTTCTCCGGACAGGAAGGTCGTCAGATCACTGGGAGATGTTGGTGTATTGTCGAGGATGTAACCGTTGGCTGTATTAACCTTCCAGTTAATGGTGCAGTTTTCGGCACCATAAGTCGCCTGGCTGTCTGTGAAGCCACGATCCTTGATCAGATCGATGAAATCGCTTTCTGGCATGCCTACGTAGAACTTCTCCGGAGCAATCTCTTCCGCGGTTTCAACTGCTTCCTGATTCCAGTCGTTTTCCGTAATTTCGGACATCGCGTAATTGATTTCCGTATCTTCGAAGCCAACTTCGTTTTCCATTTTCATGCGGAGGATGGTTTCAGAGTAGGCTCCTTTATTTAAACAGTACTGTGCGTAGAGAAGCGCCTGCTCTTTCCAGTCGGCGCCGCAGTTGTCCGCGCCGTATTCGGCTTCTTCCTGTGTAAACTCAGCATGGTTTTTTAGTTCGTCGATCATCATACTTCTGGACGCCGGTCCCATGCCAATTATATTCTTCGCCCGGGTCGCGGCCTGCTCTTTCCAGTCGGCATCTAAATTATCCATTGCCCAGAGGACATCACTGTGATCAAAGCCATCCGAATCCAGGTTATTGACTATTTCTACAAATGACCAGCCGGTACCGTCGTTCAGATATTCCTTCGCTTTCGCGAGGGCTTTTTTCTGACCGTCGGTGGGACCGGATTCTCCGGCGGATGATTCTTCTGAAGACTCCGAGGAAGACTCACTCGAAGACTCTTCCGGCTTGGAGCTTGATTCTTCGGGTTTGCTGGATTCAGGTTTGGAGCTGGATTCCTCCGGTTTGCTCGAGGATTCCTCCTTGCCCGTCAGCGTACCGGAGTTCTCATTTTTCTTGTCGCCGAGCTGTTCGGTCGTCCTGGAAGAATGATGTTCCGAGTCGTCCTGTTGATGAGAAGAGTTCTCGGCATTCTGCGTATTGCTGCTTTCTTCGATGATCGTCGAATCAGATGATTCATCGCCGCCCTTGCCGAACGGGTTGCAGCTCGTGCAGGAACTTAAGAGCAGTGACAGACTGACGATGGTGATAAGGATCAAACGCTTCATGTGAAGTCCCTCCAATGTATAATATTGGATATTGCCATTTTATCACAAATGGCAGATTTTGAATATTACCTTTTCTCACCATTTCCTGTGCTTGACAGGGTTTGGCGAAAGGTCCTTTACACAGGTGATTTTATTCTTTTTCTTTTGTGATATTATGTAAAAAACACTGTTCGGATCTTTTCTTTGACGATTTGGATATCCAAGGGATGGTCTTGTGTTTCAAAGGTCAGGATAAGTCGATCATCTGGATATATTCCTGCGTTTAGATAACGTCTTAACTTATTGAGAAAAGGAATCTGATACGATTCAAGGTCTATCATGCCGTGATGTTCCCAATAATAGAATAAGCCATTCCGGGGGTGAATGATTGTAAAATCCGGGATCATATCACCCCCGATGTTTTGTCTCCATTCATACCGAAAATGAAGACCGGCATTTTTCAATTCAATAGCGATCGTCCGTTCCGTTTTGGATCGAACGGTCAGGTTTTTGGTCACTGTCACATTCAGCTGATTGGGATAGTAAGTTTTTCCGTTATCGTACTCCTCCAGTTCCCATTCGTTCATTTCCTGTTCTCTTTGAGAAACACTTGCGTTGATCAGCTCGAGAAATCCCGGATTTCCAAGAAGGGTCATTGCTTTAGGAATCGGATTCTTTGGTACTGTTCCATCCATGTTCCTGAAAGAATTGATATAACTGATACAGGCTTTATACTCTTTTTTATAATCCTGGAGTCTGGCGCGTTCCAGTGTTATTCGTGCAGCTTTTTCTGCAATATGTCTGTTTTTCTGAGACAGAGTGATCGTTTTCTTTTTCCCATCGCTTTGTATCTGGCACAGTCGCCAGCGATAGTGATTACGGTCTTTGATGACACGAAGGTCACCGATGTATTCTTTCTGTAACCTGGCTTCCAATAATTCGATTTTCCTGGCAAGCTCTTCTACTCGTGCTGCCATGAATTCATATTCTGACATTATATTCCTCCTTGGTTGAGTTTTATTTTGTGTGATCGATCGACGAAGCTGGTGCATTCGTCGGATAAAATAAGCTGGAGAGCCTGAAAAAAGAGCCGGTGCGTCTGGTTTTGGCGTTTTCTCAGATTTGGCCGTTTTATGGTGGGTCCATGCGTCTAAAAGAATGGGGGTTTCCATTTTTAGACGCATCAATTTTCGGGTCGACCAGTTGTGTCTTTGGTGCGAATGCACTTGTCTTTGTCTGAGAATCTGCTTGCGTCTGATTCTGGTCGTTTTATGTTTTGAGACGCACGTGAAAGACTTTCCTCCGGAAGATCATCTTTTCCGTGCGTCTGATTCTGATTTTTACAACTTTTCAGACGCCGTGACTTGCACTGTTTCGGCTGAATCTGGTAATTCCCGGATTTCAGACGCTTTTCTTTTGAGGACTTACCAGAAAGCATTCCCTAACCTTTCTTGACTCCAACACGACCAGCCGAGTAATATGGAAAAAAGTCCCCCTATATATATTATCGGCAGTTTTACAAGAAATTTTCAAAATTTCTGCAAAAAAAATCGCCTGTCGGAGAAAAATTCCTTCGACAGGCTTTTAACACAGCCTTACTATTCAATTCCGTAGCGGGCTTTTTCGCCGTCGGTCATTGTGGCTCCCCGGAGGAAAGTTTCTGCTTTCTCAAGCAGGTTGTCGAGCGTATAGCGCGGGAAGTACTGAAGGGTTTCTGTACCGCCGGAATAATAGGCTTTAATGAAGAGATCCTGCGTGCCCGAGTATCCGAGCGTATTTTTCATTGCTCCGACCATTTCCCACCCATCCAGATCGATGATATTGATGACGTCATCCATCTGCATGATCAGCATGTCATTCGTGAATGTCCACGACATTTGGGGCGTTGTGGTACCTTCGGAGTAATAGTTGAGAGCAAAGCTTCCAAGGAAACTGCCATCCGCTGCCAGGAAACGATCTGCCTTGTGGTCAGAATAGGCGACCAATAGAGTATCCTGTTTTGTCTTGGGATCCGTATAGAACTTCATTCCCATGACTGTTCTGGTAGAATCTTCGATTCGATACAGCAGCTGCGCGTCATAGTTGAAAACGGCGACGGAACTGTTGTCTGAGAGGGCTAGACAGGGATCAGACGGCTCATACTTTTCTTTCTTCAGGGTGTCGATCTTTTTGCTGGCTTCCGGGAAAATATTCCCCTGATCGATGTAGCTTGCGTCCCCCACCCGGTACACGATCGACTGCATATCTTCCTGACCTTCTTTCGTACCGGACATGACCATGAAAAGGCCGTTTTCGTCCACAATGGTTTTCCCGGACTGTGCAAACTCTCTGGCGCTCATCACTTCGTGAGGTGCAAATGTGACTTCCGGATTTTCAGGTAATCCATTGTCTGAAAGCCGGAAGACCGCCACGCCGATGTCATTATGATCGTATGAATAATCGTATGCATCACAGAACAGGAAGCCGCTTTGTATGCTTACGATCGTTTCCGATCCGCGGGGAATCATCTGTTTCAGGACGACTTCCTGCTGGTCAATTTCAGAATCGACCGCCGTATCCAGGATATAAAGCTTGCCGTCTCCTGACCAGTCATCAAGGTACAGATAACGCTCTCCTTCACCAAAGCCTACTAATTTGGGTATAAAGTTTTCTTTCTGAAGTGTGAACTGTTTTACCACCGTTTTAGTCTCAAGATCACACAGGTCGATCAGAATCCTGTTTTCATCTTCAGCATCCACATAGAGGACGGCTGTATAGGATTCACCGACCAGCATGGAACACGTAGACGGATATGCTTTTGCATCTTCAGAATATTGGAAATCTTCGTCATAAAGATGGTCGAAGATCTGGAGTGTGTTATAGTCTGGCTGGACAACAAATCCTGCCAGGTCTGTTCTTGACGAATGGAAGCCGACGGCGTTTAAGATGTTTTTCTTAAAAGCGGTCGTGCAGGAATGTATGTCCCGATCGAACATGATACTGGAAATATAGCCATTTTCCAGAACTGCGAGGATCCCCGATTGATCGACCAGGGCCACTGCCATCACCATACTGTCGTCCGTCTCGGTTTCGAAGTAGACACTGCCGTCCCGGCGGTCAAAGGCATGGATCTCTCCAGCAAAAAGAACGGTGAACAATGAATGATCTTCTCCAAACACGTCCGTATAATCCATGACAAAGGTGCACTCATCGCTTTTCAGGTATGTCAGCCCTCGTCCAGTGAAGCCGCTGTTCCAGATCGTCTCTCCAGTCAGATAATCATAGCAGTCCACTCTGGCATTCAGATCCTGCAGGATGACCATAAAGCCGTAAACATCATAGTCTCCACCACTTTGATCATCGGTTCCGTATATGATGATATGGTCCTGATCGACCGCTTTTACGGAAGCTATTTCCACATAATCTCTATCCAGCGGAATCTTTTTTATCTCCCCGCTTTGCAGATCACACCGATAGAAAATCAGTATGCCGTCTTTCTTGTCCGCGAAGATCAGATATCGCCCGTCTTCGGTAAGGCACATCTCTTTATGCGGACTGTTTACAGAAATGGTCTCGCTTTGGAAAAGGATCTCGCCTGAGGACAAGTCCGCCAGACAGACATTCAGCGAGAATTCCAGATCACTGTAGATGACATTCAGAATGTAAATACCTTGTTCGACCGGATAATACTTGGCCAAGCCTGGGGCTGACGAATCGCCGTTCAGGCCATTGTATGTCCAGATGGTCTCACCTGTCGTGGAATTCAGGACCATCAATCCATCATACGAGGCCACCGCGAGATAATGTCCTTTCAGATACCAGAACTGCTGGATATCCTGCCCTGTCTGCAGACGATAGCGTTCCTCGTACGTATCCAGATCCCAGGCGGCGATGTCTCCGGTCGAGTCATAGGCAAGAATGGCTCTGTCCTCTTTAGAGGTGAGATAATCCTTGATCGTGCCGCGCATGGTCATGTTCCAGACGGCGGCGTAATCCGTGGTATCGGTCGTTTGTGTCCCATACGCGTCGATGGCGCGCTGCAGCACATATTCGGCTTCCGGGACATAGGGCCAGTCGGGGCGGTCCTCCGAAGGCAGCGCTGCCATAGCGAGCTGGACCGCCAGGATCCGGTTTTCGTTGTCCAGTGCGTCGGACGCTTCGTTCGCAAGGTAGACAGACTGGTTGATCTGGGCTTGCCGGAGGTTCTGTTGGATCTGGTGATTGCTCCAGAGAAGATACGCGATAAAGCCCGCTGCGAGAACGCCGATCACGCTTCCGATCGCTGTCAGGCGGCGCATTTTGTACTGTCGGGCTCGCATGACGAGCTCGTCGTAGGAACATCCGAGAAGCGCCGCGGCGAGGCGCGGGATTTCGGTTTTTCTGGCCTGTCGGATGCCTTCGCGGTAATCGCAGGAAAGTGGCTCGAAAACACGAATCTGCTCGGTCGGATTGCCATTCTCGTCTATGACCGTGGTGACTTCCTTGCGGAGGATCTCGGGGATCACGTCGTTCGGCTCGCCGTCCACCAGGACCGTCAGGACATGATTACGGTCATGCGTCTCGAGGAATTTCGCGATCTCGCGCGGGACCCAGGTGGAGAGTTTCGTAGAGCTGGAACAGATGACGATCAGGAATTCCGCGTCCTCCAGGGCGTAGGCGATGTCGTTGTTCAGGTCGCTCGTGATAGGGAGCTCTTCCTGGTCGCGGAAGATGCGCTCGATCTTGTTTCTGCCGGTCTTGGCGCGGATTGCTTTCGGGACATGAAAATGCTCCAGCTGATGCTGGATGTCTTTGGCGACCGCGATATCAGCCGGGGCATGTTTATAAGAGATAAAGGCATTATAATGAAGGTCCATCGAAGGGCTCCTTTGGGAACTTTTTGATGGTTTCATTATACTAATCATCCTGAGGGAATGCAATTGCAAGTTTACCGTCGTCCGGTTGATGCGGATGTTATGCCGCGTTTATGCCAATCCTTCGCATATTATTGCGCAGAAAACAGGATTGTTGTACAATACAGTCATACTACGAAACAGGAGCAAAGTCATGCCGAAATATTATACTTCACTTCAGAAAGCCACCCACTTCACCAACCTTTACCTGACGGATTCTCCGGAGATCAGCTATTTTGATCAGATGCTCAATTCCTTCCAGCAACGAGACGGACAGATCCGGGGGGATGAGGACAAGTCCTTCGCCCTCGGGGAGATCGTCAATAAGCTGGAGTCCATCCAGAACGGTATCCGCAGCAACGCGCAGAGCCGCTTTTATCACGATGACGAGTCCGCCTATAAGGGGATCAACGAGCTCGCGGATAATATTCGTGACTTTGAGCGGATGTACAATGAGTATCTCCAGAACTATCCGGAGGAGCAGGACGATCCCGCCTTCGAGCAGTTCCGCGACCTCTGGTCCAGACCTGCCGATCAGGGACAGGAGGTGCTGGATGCCCATGGCCCGTCCAAGACGGCGACCCAGTGGATCGATGAGGCCAAGGCCGAGCTGAAGGACAATACCTATGAGCCGGATCGCTATCTTGCCCGCATCATCGCCGCGCGCCAGCTGGCGAACGCGCAGAGAGGACGCCGCGCGAACATCGACAATACACAGATCACCGAAGGTCAGCTGGAGAGCCGGACCCGGCAGCTGCTTGAGGATCGTACGTTCCGTGCCTTCCTGCAGGAGAACGCACTTCCGAATTTCCTTGTAGATCCCCTGGTGCAGGAAGCCCCGATAGATGACGCCATGATCCAGGAAGAAAACGCGAGGAACCGTTATATCAGTCTGCTGGATCAGGGACACGGCGGCGCTTTTGAGGACAAGCTGGATGAGTTCGTCAAAAAGCAACCGGATCACCAGAATCTTGACCAGGCTCTGTACGGCCGTTATCAGGAACCGCTGTATCGCCGCCGCGAGTGCACCCAGAACATGCAGCCTGTCAGCGAGGGGACTCCCGCCGGCCAAAAGGAATATACGGAAGATGATCTGGGACTGCTGGTATTACGTACGGATTCTTTTGAATATGCCCTTGGCCTTTCCCTTCGTGAAGATGGTCACTATGACAAGATGCCCGACGGTACGCCGCGTATTTTTACGATCCGTGAAGATTCGACCGGGACAAAGCGGATGATGAGCCTGGAAGAAGCAGGCATCGAACGTAATTCGGTCGAGTTCTTTAAAGAAATTCAGAAAGGAAACATGTTTGCCTATCCTGCAGGCGACACCCGTCCCGTACAGCTTCAACTGAATTCAAAGGCAGGCGATCTGATTCAAAACACCGAACTGAAGTACTCGAAGCCTCTTAGTGCCGAACAGTTCTGCCCCTATCCGGAACCCGTCCGGCCAGGCTTCTTCACCAGACTGTTCTCCGGCATCAGCAGCCGTGCGCAAGCCAGAATGAATGCCTACAATGAGGCGAAAGCCAAACGTGATGAATTCCTCGCGGACGCGAAAAAGATCGAAAAGGATCGTCCCAAAACGGGTATTGACGAAAGACGAATGACCGGCGAGAAACGGATGCAGGAAGCCAAAGACAAAGCGCTGAAATCCGCTCAGGAAGCAGTTGATTGTCTGTCTATCGGAGATGAAAAATTCAAGTCGATCTATGGAGTCAATCCGCAGATGCGGGAGGATATGCTCAAAACAAATATGTATAACGCTGATTCCTTTGCTGTTCTTCGTCCGGTTGATATCGATCTTTCCAACGTGAAGATCGGAGGAAAGGAAGTTTCGGAGGATGAGTTCTGTTCATTGGCCATGGGTATTTCCCGTCTGCCCGGCTACGCGGATAAGAATTTCCTTCACAATAATCCGCAGCTCGCAGGCACGATCGAAGGTAACATTCAGAAAATGGGATATTCCGCGGAAGATGCCAAAAAAGTCCTTTGCGGAGCAGCTTCCACGAACCATTCGATCGACTTTTTCCTCTCACATTCCCGCGCGAACCTGGATAAAACGTTTGAGAACGCAGTGAAGCCTGCCCGTGAGACGGCAGCGGATGTGCTGAAAAAATATCAGGCGGGTGATAAAGCGCCTCTTGCCAAACACCTTGCCGCCAGTATCAGCGATATCACAAGGGATGTTGCTATTCATAATATGGACCCCGACAAGAGCGAGTATATGCGCTTTATGAACGCGGCCGGCAAGCTCGGGGAAATGCTGGAGCGTGATCCTCAGCTCAAGTCGATGGCGATGAAGGACTACGGTCTCAAGGAATCGGAGCTCAAAACGCTTAAAGGTATGGCAAAGATCAGCCAGCTCGACGAGGAAGCCAAAAAGGCGACGGTTAAACTTGCCGAGGCGGACAAGAACGGCACCACGCTTGGAACCGAGGAGAAGACCGAATGCCTGAAAACGATCCTGAAGAGCCGCATCGCCAACGCGACGATCAATCATCAGAAGGACGAATACGAAAAGACGGATAACCGCTATATCAACGAGATCCTTCGGGCTCCACAGTTCATGTCCGGAGCGGAAGCCGGTATTTTCCAGCCCGGTGTCCAAAGCCTGCTGAAGAATGTTCCGGTCGCGATCGGTCAGATGAGCAGCGCGAAGACCGATGACACCCTTGGCCAGATCGCGGATACGATCATCGAGGACAACCAGCTGTTCCTGCAGCCGGAAGGCCAGTTGCTGAATACGCTGAAGAGCCGTGAGTATACTGCCAAACCTCTCGCTCTGAAAGGGGCTCAGGTGATGGAGCAGATCCAGAACGAAGCGGCGCCGCAGATCCCCGAGAACGAAGCCCAAAATGTACATGAGATCGAGAATCCCTTCGACAATGAGAATTACATTGCCGTTGATAATGGCAGCGACTACGACGACGAGATGCCGGTCAAGGAAAACCAGCCGAAAGAAGAACTTCAGGGACCGAAGATGGGCTGATGGGATGGAATGATTTCCGACACTTTATAAACATTGCTCTTTTCTCATAATCTAAAGCCTCCTCCTAAAGATAGAATTAGGGGGAGGTTTTTTGTGACTAACACTTCTCATATCATAAAAAACAATTCAAATGGATTATTGCGTCTGAAATGTGTGATAAGTCAGATTTAGACGAAATTCCCTTGATGACTGCGTCTGAGAATCTATCGATTTCAGATTTAGACGCACGAAAATGAGGAATTTCCCGAGTTTTTTCTCTTCCATGCATCTGACAAAGGCAAAAGTCTCCGCCAAAGCAACACATGTCCTCTATCGGAAGACAGCGATGGCTAATCTAGTCTGAAATGAAAAATCGATGCGTCTGAATATGGAAAACCCATCCATTTTAGACGCATCGAAGAAACTATTTGGGATCAAATCTGGAGAAATAACAAAATCAGACGCAACTGGTATATATTTAGAAGATAAAGCCGGCCAGGTAGATCGCGGCAGCCGAGGCGGCGGCCACGACCAGCAGGCTCTGGCCGAAATACGACAGGACCAACGCGACGCCGGCGCCGATAGCCGCTGCGATAACGGAATCGGTGCAGAAGAAGATCGCGGGGAATGTCATCGCAGCCAGGACAGTGTAGGGAATATAGTAAAGGAAAGAATTCAGAAATCGGCTTTTAATCTTCTGTCGGATCAGAACGAACGGGACTGCGCGGACAAGGTAGGTGACGCCGGCCATGACCAGCAGATAGAGGAAGAAATCGGAGAGCTTCATGAGCGCCCCTCCCCTCTTCCGGCGTCATCTGCCAGGCTTTCCTCCTCTTCCTTTACTGGGAACAGGGCGGCCGCGATGAGCGACGCTACTACCGCGCAAATGATGACTGCCATTCCCGAGGAAATGGACAGCTTCGCCAGCGCCGGAACGGCGCTTGGCAGGAAGGTAAAACCACAGCTTAAGAGAACCGCCAGGATGATCGCGATCAGCACCGGGCGGTCTTTTTTCGCGACCGGGATGATGATAGCGATGAACATAGCATAGAGCATGGAACTCATCGCGTTCATCAGATCCTGCGGGAGTACCGAGCCCAGCAGTGCGCCGGTGAGGGTGCCCAGTGTCCAGCCGACGACTGGTAAGACGCGAAGACCTCGCCAATAATGATAGCTGACCGGTTTTCCCTTGCTGGCACGGGCACTGGATACGCCGAAGATCTCGTCTGTGACGCTATAGGGAAAGAGATAGCGAAAGATGCCGTGGACAGAGCTATCCACTTTTTGCGAAAGCGTAATGGACATCAGGCTGTAGCGCAGGTTGATGACAAACTGGGAAATCGCCATTTCCAGAAGCGTTCCACCGGCTGCCATGATGGTCAGGCCGGCGAACTGGCCCGCGGATGTCAGATTGAACAGCGAGATCATCGTCCCCTGCCACCAGGAAAGTCCGGCCTCCGCCGCCAGGATACCAAAGGCGAAGGATACCGGGAAGTACCCAAGCCCGATGGGCAGGCCGTCCTGACATCCGTCCGAGAAATCTTTCATTTCTTTGGTAATATGTTTTCTTTCTTTTTGACTCATTTTACAGTTCGACGCTTCCTACGAGCTTGCCGCTGCGGCCGCCTGTAACGGTGAGGGCAAGTTTGGTTCCCGGCTTGGCTGCCAGGATGAAGCTGAATTTCTTTTCGCAGGGATCTTTCTGGAAAGTGCTGGCCCCCATACCACCGTTGTAGCCGCCGAGGCCGGAAAAGCCTTCCAGCTGGCCGATCTCGGTCTTGGCTTTGCCTTCGATAAAGCGGACAGCAGGAGTGGCTTCAGAGTCTGAGGCGGCACCTGCCCCATCCGCCGCGATCTCCAGCGTCAGCGGTTTCAGGCTCTTCATTTTCAGGGCTTCTTTGAAGACGTAGGTCGCCAGGTAACCGGTGTTCATCACCTGCACTTCCAGCTTGAACAGATCTTCCTCTTCCGAGGCAGCGCCGAGGCGCGTCACGTTGATTTTGCTGAAGCTGATCTGCGGCAGGGTGTGGATGTAGCGCAGCATGAAGCGGGTGTGTTTTTCGAGCTCCTGTACGAGGAATTTGATGGGCGGGTTCTGGATGACGGTTTTGTAGTCGATGCCGCCGATCTCGACTTCGCCGAGCTGCGGGTGGTCGAATTTCGTCCACGGGCGGATGGCGCGTTCATGCTCCTCGCCGGTCAGTTCGCGGTCGATCCACTCGATGTATTTGCGGGCGGCGTCTTCCTGCTCTTCCCAGGTCTCCTCGTCCTTCGGCGGGTAGACCGGCTTCAGGCCGACGCGCACGTCGAGGTCCCAGCATTCGATCGTGAACGCGGGCACGCCCAGGATAAAGTGGCAAAAGTCATCGAAGCCGCCGTAGGTCGCCTGCGAGCCGGCGGGCATGTACTCGTCGAACACGTTCACGATGGGATAGCCGTTTTCCTCTTTGGCCATTTCGCCGAGCTGTTTGTAGATCTGGATGTCGGCGCGCTCGGTCTCCTTGCGCGTTTTGAAGCCGGGCGTGTACAGGTTCTGGCCGCCCATGGTGTGCATGTCGAGCACGGCGCACACGTTGGGGTGCGCGAGCAGAAATTTCGTGTTGGCCAGGGTCTCGGGGTTCGAAAGCGGGATCTCGCCGGCGCCGCGCTGCTCGTGCTCGGGCTTCCAGCCGATGGGATAGTTGCGGTTGAAGTCGTTGCCGAACTTGCCCGGTGCCGAAATCACATTGACGCCGTCGAACTCTTTGATCAGACCTTCGGAATAGACATTGTAGAAGGTGCCGGTGGTCTCGTCCGGACGGCGGCGGGTCATGACCCGGGGATCGCTTTCGGACTCTTTCCAGATACCGTAGGGAGAACGGACACGCATTTTACGGACGACGCCGTCGCCATCGAGGTCGGTAGGCTGGAGGCCGGGCATCTCATCTTCGTAGGGATACATGCGCGGAACGGAGCGCACATAGTCCGGCGTCGTGAGATAATGCTCGGAGCCGTCGGGGCTGACGCGCGGCAAGACATAGATCGTGTATTTTCCCAGCATTTCCTTGATATAGGGATCTTCCAGATTCGAGAAGATGACGTCGAGCAGATACATGCAGGTCATGCAGCCGGTCACTTCGCCGGCGTGGATGTTGCCTTCCGCGAAGAAAGCGGGCTTGTCTTCCGGCGCGCCGGCCGCGCGGTCGGTGACGGTGATGACATAAATCTCACGTCCTTCAGGCGTAGTGCCGATGCTCTCCATGCTGGCAAGGTCCGGATGTTCCTCAGTGTAGGCCTTGAGGATGTCGACGATCTCCTGGTAGCGGTAGAAATGATCATAAACTTTTGTCACGTTCTCGGTACGTTTCATGAGTGGTTCCTTCCTTTGGTCTCTTTATTCATGTTTGAATAGCCGGTCCGCGTCGGATGTTTCCGGAACGGACGGCTGGGTTTCTTTTCTGAGCCTGATGGCTTTGATGGTCTCTTTTACGCAGATTTCCAGGCCGCGGGTGATCTCGGCAAGCGGCAGGGATGGCGGTGTTGGTTTGTCGGAACCGGCTTCGCGGCCGGCGAGCTGCTCGGTACTGAACGGTACATGGATGAATCCGCCCAGGGCGCTGCCGGATCCGCCTTCCGCGGAGATATGATCGTCTCCGATGAGTTTTCCCTGTGCCAGATAGTCCATCAGTCCGTAAAAAACATTATTGCAGACATAGGCGCCGGCGGAAAGCGAAAGGTTCGCCGAAATACCGGCTTTTTTCATGGCTTTGACCATGTTTGTGACCGGCAGGGTGCTGAAATAGCCGTCCGGACCGCCTTCACGGATGGGCTCTTCTTCCGGTTCATTGCCGGTATTATCTGGAATTGCGGCGTCGTTAAAATTGATGGCGACTTTCTCAGGCGTGATGCCTGTCCGGCCGCCGGCCTGACCCACGCAGATCACCGCAGCCAATTTTTCACACTGCTGATCGCAGGGAAGCTCACCGCCCTGCCCCGGGCAGGTGTTGGCAAGGATCGCTCGGCGGACAGCCTCAAACGCCTCGCCGAAGACCACAGGGATCTCAACTTTGATGATCTTGACGTCGTCCAATTGATCGGGAAGGGCTTTGACCGCTTCCCAGGCGGGATTGACGACGTCGCCGCCGAAAGGCTGAAAGCCGGTGATCAGGATTTTCATGGTACTCCTTTCAGTCAGAAAGCTGACCTGCGTATTTCATATATTTGCCGGAGCGGAACCGGACGATGCACAGGATGCCGCGGGCGATGAGGTCGATGTCCATGGCCAGCCAGACCGCCGCGAGGTCCATCTTCAGGCCGAAGATGAAGATCGGCGCGAGCACGCAGCGCAGGCCGATCATGCAAAGCAGGCTGACGAACATGGGATAGCGTGTGTCGCCGGCTCCGCGCAGTGCGCCAGTCAGGACGATCGACACGCCGAACATCGGCTCAGCAAAGGCTACCAGCCGCAGCATGCGTGCCGCAAGGCTGATGACCGCCGGATCGGAGCTGAAGATCGAGCCCAGCGGAACGCTGAGGGCAAAGAGGATAACGCCCATGAAAGTCGACATCGCGAAACCTACCCAGCCGGCGAGTTTGCCATAGTATTTTGCGCTGTCCGAATCCTTGGCGCCGAGAGACTGGCCGACCATCGTGGTGGCCGCGAACGAGACGCCGAAGGCCGGCATGTAGCTGATGCCTTCCGCAGTGACGGCCACGTGGTTCGCCGCCAGCGCGACGGTACCGAGCCCGGAGACCATCTTGGTCATGAACACCTGTCCGCCGGACATCAGCACGCGCTCCGCGAGCACCGGGAGTCCAAGCCGGACCGCACGGCCGATGACCGCTTTGTCCGGTCGGTAGCTTTCCTTCAGGCTAATGCGGTACGGGCTCTTGCGTCGGAAAATGATCAACAGGAGGATGATTCCTACGGTCGCCATGGACATGGCCGAGGCGATCGCGGCGCCGGTGACGCCCAGGCCAAGACCCGGGACGGTCATGCCGCCGAAGACCTCCAGGCGGCGCGTCGGAAAGATAAATAAAAAGTTCAGTACCACATTCATGAGGTTCGAGCCGGTGTTGAGGCGCATGGGGGTTTTTGTGTCACCCATGCAGCGAAGGATCGCCGAGAACGTACCGTTGATGCAGTTGAACGGGATCGCGAGCATGTAGATGCGAATGTAGCTGCGCGCGTCGGTCAGGATCTCCGGTGCGGCGCCCAGCCATACAGGGAGTTGATGGGCGATGGCCTGGCAGATCGCCAGGACGGAAAAGCCGATGATTAGTGCTAAAAGAAGGGCCTGACGGATGATCTTCTTTACCTGTGGCGCGTCGCCGGCGCCGACCGAATAGGCGACCTGGACCGAGAAACCCACGCCCGCGGCGGAAAGGATGCCGCCGATCAGCCAAGTCGAAGACGCGGTGACCGCGATCGCGGCGGTGGCGTTCGCGCCAAGCGAACCGACCATCGCGGTATCGACATAATTCACCATCGTCATCAGGAACTGCTCGGCGATAGCCGGCAGCGCCAGCACCAGAAGCCGGGAAAGCCGGCTTCTGTCCATCATACCATTCGTGCTCATGCTTGATTCGCTTTCTTTATTTCTGATCTGTAATAACTTATATGGCGGCGCTGTCTATAAGAGGACCAGCGCCTGTTCGCCCTGCGCGTGGTAGGCTTCTTCCACCGCGGCCGCCGGGAACACGGCGCGTTCGCCGGAGGTTGGGTCGTTGAAAATATAGTGAGTGATCGTGGCGGGAGTACCTTCCGTACTGCAATCTTCAGCCACCGCTGCGGTCTCGTAGCCGATCAGCAGCGTGCAGTGCATGGGACTCATCCAGTGGATAACACGCGTTGCACTTCGCCAGACCAGGCTTTCATGCGCTTTTGCCATGCCGATCGTTGCCCAGAAGATGACGGGAATATCCCGGTCGATATAGTCATGGCAAAGAGTCTCGATGGGCGTATGGTAGAGTTCGACGGGGTTAAGCCCTGTGCCCTTCTTTTCCAGACACTTTTCTATGGCCTTTTTCAGCGCTGGAGCGAAGCATCCCCAGCCATGGGTACTGTAGGGGTCACCGGGAAAGACTTCCCACGGGTCGGGGCCGATAAGGACAGGCTTGGCCGCGTTCCCTGCGGAGCTCGCCTCGTCCGGTTGATCCGATGTGGCTTTCGCCTCGTCCGGTTGATCCGGATCCGGCTGTGGTGCGGGACCTTTGGGCAGATACTCGTCGATGAATTCTTCCACCGTGACCGGTATTCCCTTATAGGCAAGCGCCATCACCGCCGACACGCTCTCGCAGCCGGTGGGATACTTTTCGAGCTGGGAAATGAATGGGACTTTTTCGATGATATGGCTCACGTTGCCTCCTTGCCAGTATTGCTGGCATTTTAGATGGACTGGATTTCGCAGAAACTGCGGTTCTCCTTCCCTTTTCGCCTCTGAAATCAACCGGACGAGGGAATGTTTTTTCTCATAACTGCAGTCACCTACCCCTTTTTCAGCCAAAAGCTGAAAAAAGAGGGAAGGTCAGTGGCGATTCGAGCAAAATCCTTCCCACCGGCCACCAGAAAGAATGCCAAAAAGGGAAGGTCAGCAGCGGATAGAGCAAATCCCTTCCCACCGAGCGCTTGGCGGGCGGCGGGTCAAAGGAGCGTCGGCTGCTGCCGCGGCAGGCGGCGGGCCTTTCGGAAAATCCGAAATCTCCCTTGAAAAAGGTACTTTCCTTCCTTATAATAAATGTTGTCGGAATCCTTATATCAGGAGGACACTTTCATGCAGATCACGAAGATCGTTATTACCGGCGGGCCGTGCGGCGGCAAGTCGACGGCTATGCGCTGGATCAAACATGTGTTTACCGAGGCGGGCTATACCGTCCTGTTTGTGCCCGAGACCGCTACCGAGCTGATCACCGGCGGCGTCGCGCCGTGGACCTGCGGTACGAATGCTGAATATCAGAAAGTCCAGATGCGGCTGCAGATGGTGAAGGAAGATCTGTTCGACCAGGCGGCCAGGACCATGCCGAAGGACAAGATCCTGATCGTGTGCGACCGCGGCGAGTTCGACAACAAAGCCTATATGAATGAGGAAGAGTTTGCCGAAGTACTGGCCTTTTTGGGCAGTACTGAAGAGGAACTTTTAAAGCGTTATGACGCGGTCTTCCATCTGGTCACGGCGGCCAAGGATACGGCGCGCTTCTATACGTATGAAGGTAATCAGGCCAGGTATGAGACCGTGGATGAGGCCATCGTCATGGATGAGAGGACCTATGAATGCTGGAAGGATCATCCCTACCACCGCGTCATCCGCGGCGAGGAGGACTTCGCCCTCAAGATGCGTCATCTCATGAACGAGATCGCCAAATATCTGCACATTACCATAGAGGCCTATCCCGACGAGATTCCCGACGAATAAGGAAGAACACCGAGACATACAAAACCACGACAAAGATCACAAAGATCACGGTCGAGAGCCAGGAGTTGGTGAGCGCGCAGGTGTCGTAGAATCCATGCAGCAGGACCGATGAGGCCACGCCGGCGATCTGCAGCAGTTCGCTCTCCGTGTGCATGCCTTTGTTCTTTGCGAGCCTCGCGCGGCCATAGAAAAAGCCCATCAGGACCGCGAAGGAAAGATGGCCGGGGATCGAAAGTATGGCACGCAGCGGCGCGACCGACAGACCGTAACCGATCACATATAACAGGTTCTCAAATGCCGCGAAGCCCAGGGAGATCGTGACCGCATACATGATCCCATCGAAACGAAAATTAAAATTCGGATTGCGCCAGGTAACTGCCTTCATCAGGAAGTACTTGGCGCATTCTTCTGCCAGCGCGACCACCAGAAAAGCGAACACGATGACATAGTACGGCGAATCCTCCGAGACGGAGCCCGAGATCAGATAGGTGCCGAGCTTTTCCAGCACGATCGCGATGAGCGCCGCCAGAATACCGAAAAGCAGCAGCTTGCGAAGCAGCGGCCAGGGCTCTTTCTCGTAGCGGTCCTGTTTATAAACAAACCAAAATAAAAGAAGGGCCGGCAGCACTGCCGCGCCAACGTAAATACCGATCACCCACTGAAGTATAATCATTCTCTCAACCTTCCCTCCGGGCCGGCGGTCCAAAGCCGTTTCGGCTCTATTATTATGCAGGAAACATCCAAGCGATACTCTCTACTATTATAAAGGAAACATTCAAATCATACTCTTAAATAGTTTCCTCGTCAATCATTCGGACGTTATTTAGACCTCATTTGTGCGTTTTTTCTAAATTCAGGACGCTAAAGCGTCGATTTTGTATAAAATAGAAAAACGCAATTATATTGACAACAAAGCCAAAAAATAGTATGATAGTACGCAAACTTCCCGCATGGGCACCATATTTTTATGTAAAAAACGACCATGTGGATCGTTTGATATTATTCCAAAGGAGGAAAACTACCGCTAATGAAAAAGTATCTTGCATTATTTTTAGCATTAGCACTGTGTGTATCTGTTCTTGCAGGCTGCACCAAGACCGAAGAGCCGCAGACTTCCGAAGCCACTTCTCAGGCTGAAGAATCCAAGGCTGAAGAGTCTCAGGCTACTGAGCAGAGCACCACAGAGGAATCCAGTGAGACCGCGGAAACCACCACTCCCGTGGATGTTGAGCCCGCTGTCGAATACCCCGCATTCAACGTAGGCGAAGTCACCATCGCTCTCGGCTCTGCTGAGGGTGGCGAAGTTGGCCACGATGCGTATGCCGGCGAAGCTGGAAAAGATTACACCGATGAAAAGGTTTACACCTTCAACGATGTAATGACTGCCACCACAGACCTGAACTGGAACCCGGTTTCTTGGGAAACTTCCGATGACAGCTACATGCTGGGCTACCTGTCCATGGGCTTCTACGAGTTCGTTCTGAACGCGGACAAGACCGGTTGGGCGATCATCCCCGAGATGGCTGCGGATTATCCCGTTGACGTCACTGCTGACTATGTCGGACAGTATGGCGTATCCGAAGGTGAAGTCGGTAAGGCCTGGAAGATCGCGCTGAACCAGGATGCCTGCTGGGAAGACGGCACCCCCATCAACGCTGATTCCTACATCTACACCTATCAGCAGCAGCTTGATCCCGCTCAGCTGAACCGTCGTGCTGACAGCCTGTATGCCGGTGAGGCCGCCATCGTTGGCGCCAAGGCGTACTTCTATCAGGGCAAGGTTTCCTACAATGATCTGGCTGGCGCTTATGCGCTCGAAGATCTGGTCAAGAATGACGATGGAACCTATTCCACTCCTGACGGACTGCCGGTTTACATCGGTGTAAATGTTCCCCTGACTCAGACTGGTGGAAACACTGTTCAGGATTATGTCGAAGCTTACGGTGATCAGTATTTTGATATGACCAACTGGGATCAGATCAAAGAACTGGCTGGCGAAGCTGGCGTAATCAGACTGACCGATGAGAATCTTGCGATCTTTGCTCCTCTGACCACTGGCAACCCGGCTTGGAACGAGACCGAAGCTGATCTTCCGATGTACTTTGTTGCTGAAGAAGGTTATCCGGCTGATCCGTCCTGGGATACCGTTGGTATCCTGAAGACCGGCGACTATGAGCTGACCTTCATTTTCCAGGCTCCTATCGCGAACCCGAACTACTATGTTCCCTACTATCTGCCCATGTACCTGGTCAAGGAAGATATGTATGAAGCCCTGAAAGTCGAAGCTGATGGCATGATCACCACCACCTACGGCACCACTCAGGAGACCACTGCTTCCTACGGCCCCTACAAGCTGGACTACTTCGAGCTTGACAAGCAGATCACCTTCTCCCGTAACGACAACTTCTACGGATACAAAGACGGCAAGCACACCGGAATGTGGCAGGCTGACAATATCTCTGTTTCTGTTATCAGCAAACATGAGACCCAGCTGCTCTCCTTCCTGAACGGCGAGATCGACACCGTTGGTCTGCAGCAGGAAGACATGGAGAAATACGCTTCCTCCGAATACATCCGTTATACTCCTCAGTCCTACACCACCAAGCTGACCTTCAATACCGATGAAACTGCTCTTGCGGAGCGCGGTACTCAGATCCTTGGCAACCTGAACTTCCGTAAGGCCTTCTCTCTGGCCATCGACCGCAGCACCTTCGCAGCTTCTTATACTGCCGCTGGTTCCGCTGGTTACGGAATGCTGAACTACCTGTACGTTTATGATCCATTCTCAGGCGCTTCCTACCGTGATAACGACGCTGCCAAGGCTGCTCTGTGCGACCTGTACGGACTGACCTACGGCGATGACGGCGACTTCGACGATGTCGATGAAGCTTACGACGCGATCACTGGTTATGACATCGAGCAGGCTCGTGAACTGATGGCCATCGCTTATGCGCAGGTCACCACCGACGGAACCTGGGATGGCACCACGCCTGTTAAGATCACCATGAGCGTTTATCAGTCTGACGACATCTATGTCAAGATGTTCAACTTCCTGAACGATGCTCTGAAATCCGCTTGCGAAGGCACTGGATTCGAAGGCAAAGTCGAACTTGAGATGAAGGTCGACGGCGACTACTACGAGACCATGTATGCCGGTCAGACCGACATCATCTTCTCTACCTGGGGCGGCGCCAACTACTCTCCGTTCACCCTGCTGTATGAGTGCTACTGCGATGCCGGTATCAATGATGACCCCAACCAGATGGAATATGGTTTCGACTCCAACGCTGTTGAAGTTACCCTGACCGTCAATGGTAAAGAATTCACCCAGTCCCTGCAGAAGTGGGCCCTGTGGATCGATGGCGACGAGAACACTGTCATGACTTCCAACGACGGTTCTCTGACCCTGGATTCCTTCGCTAACTACGATGCAGACTCCAAGTGCGCTCTGTTCGCCAAGATGGAATATGTCTACCTGGCGAACTACGTCAACACTCCCATGTACTATCGTAACGTTGGTTCCATGGTCTCCCAGAAGGGTGACTACCCCGTTACTCAGTATGTTGATATGGTTTCCTTCGGTGGCATCCGCTACTACACCTTCAACTACGACGATACCGAGTGGGCTGCTGTTGCCAGCACTCTGACCTACTAATATCTTCGGCGAACCGCTTAGCGCGTCGCTGAAAAACAGCACATAATAAGCTGAAAATAGGGGCTGCCTGCCTTTCGGCGGCGGCCCCTATTATTCTAATTTATAGGGGTCTATCGCAGTTATGGGAAAATATGTACTTAAACGTTTGATTCTGATGATCTTTACCTTCCTGATCATCACGACGATCTGTTTCGTCCTGATCAAATTACTGCCCCTGCCCGCGGTCAAACAGATGGGCCGCGACGTCAACTTGATTTTGGCAAGACGTGAAGCGCTGGGGTACAACAAACCGATCATGGTGCAGTATAAGCTGTACTGGGAGCATCTACTGCAGGGCGATATGGGCCTTGGCGAGCAGATGTATGCCGGTAAGGAAGTCATGGATGTCTTCTTCACCAAACTTCCGTATTCGGTTATCGTTAACCTGTATTCCATCCTGGTGGCGATCCCGCTGGGACTGATCTTCGGCATTTATGCCGCCCTACGCAAAAATCAATGGCAAGACCATTTCGTGTCCACGATGGTCATGCTTTTCATTTCTGTACCGAGTTACGTTTGGGCGTTCCTCGTGCAGTATTTCCTCTGCTTCAAGACTGGATGGTTCTCGCTGACCGTCGCGTCGCGTGAGACCACCGAGTTCTTCAGCTGGACGATGTTCACTTCCATGCTGCCGGCCGTTATTTCGCTGGCGGTTTACACGGTCGCGGGTCTGACCCGTTTCACCCGCGCGGAGCTGGCCGAGGTTCTGACCGGCGACTATCTGCTGCTTGCCCGGACCAAAGGTCTGACAAAAACCCAGGCGGTCGTCAGGCACGCCCTGAGAAACGCCATGGTCCCGATCCTGCCGATGATCCTCAGTGAGTTTATCGGCATCCTCGGCGGTTCGCTGATCATCGAATCGATCTTCGGTATCCCCGGAGTAGGTTCGCTGTTCGTTCAGTCCGTTAACCTGCGTGACTATAACTTCTTCATGGCAGACACCGTATTCTATACGCTGATCGGTCTTCTTTCCGGACTTGTCACCGACCTTAGTTACGGATTTATCGATCCTCGGATCAAGATGGGAGCGCGCTGATATGAACGAGAAAATCAACGAACAGTATAAAGATCTGTCGCAGGATCTGTTTACCCGCAGAAAAACAGCCAAGCTCTCTGATATGAAGCTGGCGACCAAGCCCATCGGCTCTTTCAAGGACGCTATGATCCGCTTCCGGAAGAACAAATCTTCCGTCGCGGCGGCCATCATCATCCTGATCCTTCTGCTCTACGCCCTGTTCATCCCGCTGCTTTCTCCGTATGACGTCTCTTTCCGTGACGGTTATTACAAGATGCTGCTCCCGAAGTGCGAAGCTCTGTCCTTCCTCGGCTGGGACGGCTGCAAAGTCCAGAACGAGACCCAGGCCGGTTATGACTACCTTTCTTCGATCGGCTACGAAGAGAACAACTCCGCTGTCAAAGAAGTCCGCGAAGTCTATACGGATCCGAACAAAGGCACCATCTATTACAAGCTGTATGTGGATTCCTACGAGAAGGTCGGTTTTACCTACGTCGACCTGACCGAAACGGAATATCTGGCGCTGCAGGATTATCAGAACCAGAACAATATCCAGATCATCTATCCTCTGCCGGCTGTCTACAAGAATGATTATGTCGCGGTATCCAACGCGGCGAACCTCTGGTATGAGCTGGCCGACGAGACCAAGAATACGCAAGGTGCTTCCAAGTGGCACGATGAAGAAGGCAATCCCATCTTCGTCGCGAACTACCACACCTCCTCCAACGAGCATCGCGCCAAATACGATTCCCTTCGTATCGAAGGCGATGACGGCGGCGCGGACGGTGAGACCTGGTACACCTACGCAGCCAAGAACCAGTCCGGTTACCGCTGCAGAGTCCTGTACCGTGAGTACTACCACTACAAGAACGGCTTTTATCCGAACCATCTGCTGGGCACCAACCAGCACGGTCAGGATATCTTCGCCTGCCTCGGCTATGCCGCTCGCCTTTCTTTCCTTCTGGCGATCTCCGTCTCTGTGATCAACTTCTTCATCGGCATTATTTACGGCTCGATCGAAGGTTACTACGGAGGCGCGGTCGACCTGATCCTCGAGCGTATTTCCGATATTCTGGCGTCTATTCCGTTCATCGTTGTGGCTACGCTGTTCCAGATGCATCTGGCAAAAGACGTAGGTCCGCTCGTATCACTGCTCTTTGCTTTCGTTCTGACCGGATGGATCGGCATCGCGCACCGTGTGCGTACGCAGTTCTACCGTTTCAAGAATCAGGAGTACATCCTTGCGGCCCGTACCCTCGGCGCTTCCGATAAACGACTGATCTTCCGCCACATCCTGCCGAACTCGCTGGGTACCATCATTACCTCTACGGTCCTGATCATCCCGGGCGTTATCTTCTCCGAGTCCATGCTGTCCTACCTGGGCATCATCTCGCTGGAGACCTCCGGTCTGACCTCGATCGGTACCATGCTTGCCAACGGCCAGGCTTACCTTTCGACGTTCCCGCATATCATTGCTGTTCCGGCTGTCTTTATCTCCCTGCTGGAGATCTCTTTCAACCTGTTCGGCAACGGTCTGCGTGACGCATTCAACCCATCACTGAGAGGAGCTGACGAGTAATGGCTGAAAAGAAACTTGAAGTCAAAGATCTGAAGATCTCCTTCCGTACCGTCAATGGAAAAGTCCAGGCTGTACGCAACATCAACTTTGATCTGTATAAAGGCGAGACCCTCGCTATCGTCGGTGAGTCCGGTTCCGGTAAGTCTGTTACCTCCCGTGCCATCATGGGCATCCTTGCGAACAACGCCATCAAGGACGGCGGCAAGATCCTCTACGACGGCAAAGACCTGATGAAGATCACCGAAGAGGAATTCCAGAAAGTCCGTGGTGATAAGATCGCCATGATCTTCCAGGATCCTCTGTCCTCCCTGAACCCCATCATGCGTGTCGGTCAGCAGCTGATCGAGGCCATGATCCTCAAAAACAAAGCCCTGCGCAAAGAGAGCAAAGACAACATGAAAAGAATGTTCCACGCTCTCGATACGCGCATGGAGGAAGTCGGTATTTCCGACGCCCAGGCTGACCTTGCCAAGTTCAAGGATTTCGGTCTGGAGCACGCCAAACTGGAAACGGCCTACACCGAAGCCCTGGACAACGCCAATGAGGCGCTGGCCGTCGCGCAGAACGCGATCCTTCGTATCGACAGCAAGGCGTTTGACGCCCAGCTGCATACCGATATCACGCAGTTCGTCCATGCGGCGAACCGTTCCAAGGACTATTTCGTCGTTCGTGACCGCGCTGAAGAACTTGACGCGGCAGTTGCCGAGGTCAAGGCCGCCGGTACGCCGAAGGATGAAGCCGGTTACGCTCCGGTACGCGAAGCCCTTGCGAAAGCGATCCCGGTGCTGGAAGAAGCCGCCGGCTATGATGTGCCGAACACCTTCACCCTTGGCTATTATCTGAAAAACGTCCAAAACGAGATACCGAAGACTTCCGTCGCCGAGATGAACGCGCTGACTCATAAGGAAACTGAAGAGGGCTTTATGAACGCGTTTATTGCCAAAGCGGAGAAGGCCGTTAAGTATTCCTCCGAGGAAACCGATAAGGCTCGCAGGGAAGCGATCGAGATCATGCAGAAGAATCTGGCTCCTCTGGAGAAGGAAGAGCCGGTCCGGGCCGAAGTCGACGCCGCTGTCAAGGAAATGAAAGCCGCTGTCGCGAAATGTCTGGATCCCCTGGAAGTCACCAAAGACTCCCTGACCCATACCTTTGATTCTTCGATCGATTACGCAGTGGATCTGTACTTTGGCGGATTCCAGCGGAACGAGAAGGAAGAAAAACGTTTTGCCCGCATGAGCGCGAAACATCAGCGCATCATCGACAGAGGCAAGACCCCCGACTGGGAAGTCATTCCCATGAACCTGGTCAACCTGGAAGCGGCGAGAGTCGATATGGCAGACACGGTCAAAGAACAGATCGCGCACTTCGAAGATCAGCTCTCCGCGAACGAGACCGCAGATTTCTCCAAGCGTACACTTGAAATCGTCGATTATCTGAAGGAACAGACGGAAAACTCTTCCTATCATCTGACGAACCATGTCGCGCGTGAGCGCGCCATCAAGCTGATGGAAGGCGTGGGTATCGATAATCCCCGCCGTCGTTTCCGCCAGTATCCGTTCGAGTTCTCCGGCGGTATGCGTCAGAGGATCGTTATCGCGATCGCCCTTACCGCGGACCCGGATATCCTGATCTGCGACGAGCCCACGACCGCTCTGGACGTGACCATTCAGGCACAGATCCTCGAACTGATCAACAACCTGAAGAAACAGCGCAACCTGTCTGTTATCTTCATCACCCATGACCTGGGCGTCGTCGCCAACATGGCAGACCGTATCGCCGTTATGTACGCCGGCCAGATCGTGGAATACGGTACCGCGCACGACGTTTTCTACGAGCCTGCACATCCGTATACCTGGGCGCTGCTGGCGTCTGTTCCGGACCTGGATACCAAGGAAAAACTGGAGTCCATCCCCGGTACGCCGCCCAACATGATCTACCCGCCGAAGGGCGATGCTTTTGCAGATCGTAACGCGAACGCGCTGGAGATCGATTTCGAGATGGAACCGCCTATGTTCCAGATCACCGATTCTCACTACGCGAAGACCTGGCTGCTTGATCCGAGAGCTCCGAAGATCGAGATGCCGAAAGTCATCCTTGAGCGTTTAGCCCGCATCCAGGAAAGAAACGAAGCCAAAAAAGCAGAAATGACGAAGGAGGAAAAGACCAATGAGTGAAGTTACTACCAATGATCCGATCCTTCGCGTCGAACATCTGTGCATGTACTTCGGCCGCGGCGAGTTCGTGAAGAAAGCCGTCGATGACGTTTCCTTCGATATTCAGAAGGGCGAAGTTTTCGGTCTCGTGGGCGAGTCCGGCTGCGGAAAGACCACGACCGGCCGTACGATCATTCGTCTGTATGATGCCACTTCCGGCAACGTATATTTCAAGGGCAAACGCATCGTCGCCGGCACCTACGCCTATAAGCAGGAGATCAAGGAACTCAAAGCCAAGATCGCCGGCAAAGCGAAAGACGGCGCCGCGCTGGAAAACAAGCTGTCCGAGAAAGAGATCGAAGAGGCAAATAAGCGGATCGCCGAGCTTCGTGAGATGATCTCTTCCGCCAAGAAGGATCACAAGGACGCCAGAAAACATGGTGACGTGACCCAGATCCAGATGATCTATCAGGATCCGGTCGCTTCCCTCGATCCCCGTATGACGGTCAAGGAGATCATTGCCGAAGGCCTGCGCATCAAGGGCGTCAAGGACAATGACTATATCGACAAGAAAGTCGTCGAGATGCTCGAGACGGTCGGCCTCGTGGAAGAACACGCGACCCGTTACCCGCACGAGTTCTCCGGCGGTCAGCGTCAGAGAATCGGTATTGCCCGTTCCATTATCATGGATCCGGAAGTCATCATTGCCGATGAGCCTATCTCCGCGCTGGATGTTTCCATCCGTGCCCAGGTCATCAACCTGCTGAACGATCTTCGTGCCAGCATGGGCCTGACCATCCTGTTCATCGCGCATGACCTTTCCGTCGTCAAGTACTTCTCCGATCGTATCGGTGTTATGTACTACGGCAACATGGTCGAGATGGCTACCTCCGATGAGTTGTTCGCGCATCCGCTGCATCCCTATACCCGCTCTCTTCTGTCAGCGATCCCGCTGCCGGATCCCGAGAGTGAAAAGGGACGTGTCCGAATCCGCTACAATCCTCTGGTAGATCACGAGTATTCCACTGAGACACCGGAGTTCCGTGAGATCGTTCCCGGCCACTTCGTACGCTGCACGACCAAGGAATTTGAAAAGTATCAGGAAAACTATAACAAGTAATGTCTGAAAACACGGATCTGCGTCCTCAGGACGCAAGTAAAGGGACGGCGGGTGATCCTCGCCGTCCTCTTCTTAAAGGTAACACTATGAAAGACGCACTTAAGAGGTATGCGATCGCTTTAGGCATCTCCGCGCTCCTGATCGTACTGATCCTTTTGCTGATCGGCTATTTTTCCGATGCGCGTACGGCGCAGTTCGCGGTCGATTCCGGAATCGTCGTAGGTACGGAAGGGCCCTATACCATGGCCCAGGAAGACGCTTTTTTCGTACTAGGTGGCTTTATCGATGGTGACACCGTCCTTGCTGCCCTCAAGAAAGACGCGATCCTTGAGCTGACCCGTGTCCGTATCCTGGCAGACGCATTCTTCGCAGCCGGGGTTCTGGTCTTTGGTATTGGCGGGATCATTTTTGTGGCTCAGGAAGGCGCTCTGGACGGTCTCGTTTATGGTGTCCGCCAGCTTGGCGCTTTGTTCCAGCTCGGACGCAAGTGGGGCGTCAAGCACGAATCCTATCATGAGTTCAAGGAACGGATGGCGGCCCGGCCGAAAAACAAATTCGGATACCTGATGATCATTGGCGCTGCCATTCTGCTTATCGCTTTATACTTTGTCCTGAAGTTCGAAAAAATGACCGCCTGATAACTTCGCGGGATATGCACTTTCAAGGAGACTTCCATGACGAACACTGTTTCTCCCGGCACGTCGCCTGCTAAACCGCTCGCTGTCCGTGAGCGCGTCGGCTATGCCTTCGGCGATTTCGCCAGCTGCCTGATCTGGCAGTCGATCTCGCTGTATTTTCTTTTTTACTGCACGAACGTCGCCGGCATCGAGACCGCCGCGGCTGTCTCGATCGTTTCGATCTCCAAGATCCTCGACGGTGTATCCGATATCTTCATGGGCTTTCTGATCGACCGGACGAAGTCGCGCTTCGGCAAGGTCCGTCCTTACCTTCTGACTATGGCCCTGCCGCTGGCGCTCTCGGCGATCTTTCTGTTCTCGGCGCCGGGCGCCTTCTCCGTTCACGCGAAATTCATCTGGATGTTCGTCTGGTATAACATGGTCACGACGATCTTCTATACGGCTTTCAACGTGCCCTATTCCAGCATGCATCTATTCCTGACGGAAGATTCCTCGGAGCGCCAGTCGCTCTCGATCCTCCGCCTGATCTTCGCCTTCGGTTCTCAGGTACTGATCAACGCTTCCATGCTCTATCTGGTCCGCCTTTTCGGCGCCGGGGACGTGGAATCCCAGGCCGGCTGGACCCGCGCGATGATCGTGATCGGCTCTGCCGCGTTCATTCTTGGCCTGGTGACTTTCGCCAACACGAAAGAACGCGTCACCGGCAACGCGAAGGATCGCAGCGTGTCCATCAGGGATTCGCTGGTTTC
This sequence comes from Bacillota bacterium, assembly GCA_017442735.1. GTDB lineage: Bacteria > Bacillota > Clostridia > Lachnospirales > Bianqueaceae > RUG760. The sequence goes on along the minus strand of JAFRZE010000044.1, from coordinate 997 downwards.
CATCGTCAAGAACAAGTATCTGCTGATCCTGCTCGGCGCTTCGCTTCTTTCTTATGTGCTGAATGGACTCGTGTCCGGTTCCAGCGTCTACTACGCGCAGTATATCCTGAAGAATGTCAACGCGACCGGTCTGATCACCAACGCGTCGACGGCGGCGCAGGTATTGTCGCTGATCTTTATCTCACCGTTCCTGGTGAAGAAGCTGCCTAAGCATGTGATCTATCAGATGGGTACCGTGATCCTCACCCTGGCTTTCCTTTCGATCCTCATTAAGCCGACGAGCCTGCCCCTCATTTTGGCTGTCAACGCAGTCAAGGGTCTGGCCTTCGGTATGACCGGTCCGCTGGTCTACGGCATGTGTGCCGACGCGATCGACTACGGCGAGTGGAAGACCGGCATTTCCTCCGCAGGCCTCGGCGCTGCCATGCTGCAGTGCATGGGCAAGTTCGGTATCGCGCTGGGCACGGCGGTGCTTGGCTGGATCCTTTCCGCCGGCGGCTTTGACGCCTCCCAGACCGTCCAGTCCGCCTCCGGCAGCGCTTCGATCGTCGCGGTATACACCTATGTGCCCGCGATCTTCCAGTCGGTCGTCTTTCTGGTCATGTTCGCCTACACCCTGGACAAGATCTACCCAAAAATCAAAGAAGAACTCCGCGCCAGACACGAAGTTCCCGAAGAAGAAGAATAGCATTCTTTTACTTTGCTTTATAAAACAGCGAAGGACCTGTAGCAAAATTGAGTTTTTGTTACGGGTCTTTTTATTTGGCTGAAATCCTGTTTTCTATTCTGAAATGTCATCAGCGGCAGATGAATCACACATAATACCTGATAAATATCTGAAGAAAAACCAGTAAAGGGCGATTCTTGAAAGCTTTTGGGGTGTTTAGCTTTTTTTCTTGTTTCGCCACCCAGAATCTCCTGTGATTTTTGGATAAGATATTCACTTGACAAGCTATCTTGTCCAGGGATTGGAAAAGATAATCTTGAGAATAACCTT
>JAFRZE010000043.1 GCA_017442735.1 Bacillota bacterium | reverse complement strand
TTACTGAAACATAAAATTCAAAAACATCTCACATTCATGATATTCCGATTCGGCGTCCCGGAAGATCCTATCTTCGGTGTTTTGTCATCCACATCAGACGGTTTTTGTCCTTCTCGGGAACTTCCCTGTCAGGGATCTCGACCACATATCGTTCCGAGGCGTTGATGATCCGCGTTCCTTCATAGATCCGTTCTCTGGGAAGAGAAGCGTTATAACGCAGATGAACATGTCCATGGACGAAAACGGCCGGATGGTACTTTTCGATCAGTTTTCTGAACGCGCGAAATCCTTTGTGTGCCGGGTCTTCCAGGTCTCCCAGGCCTTCCGGCGGCGTATGTGCGACGACTATATCGACTCCTCCGCTCCTTATAAGGGCTATCCTCAGTCTATTGATCCTGTGGCGCATCTCCCTTTCTGTGTATTGAAACGATCCCGGATGATAACGCATACTTCCTCCCAGGCCTAGGATCCGGACGCCATTGTAGATCACCAGCTGATCATCGATGCATTCGCAGCCTTCCGGCGGTCTGCGCAGATATTCTTCATCATGATTACCGCAGATATAAAGCACTCTGGCCTGACGGCTCATGGTCACCAGAAATGTCAGATAATCGGCCTTCAGATCACCGCAGGCAAGGATCAGGTCATAGTCATCCAGTCTTCCCGGTACATAATAATCCCAGAGCGCCTGACATTCTTCATCGGATACAGCAAGGATCTTCATGTCTCACCCTCACTTTCCGGCGGAATACGGTCTCTGTGGACGCCCAGTTCACGGACCAGCGCCCGGGACATGGGCAGGATTTCCTCATACTCCGGAATATGCCCTTCGATCGGATCCGACAACCAATCCATTTCCAGAAGCTCCAACGCGCTGTATTTGCCGTCAAACGGATCCAGCACACCTTCTTTGATCTGCCGCATGATCGATTCTGCCAGGGTTCTCACTCCCTTCGGCACCTGCTCGGTCATATGGACATCTATCGCGCCGCTGGCCATCCCCCACCAGTAGTTGATCGCCTCCGGTTTCTTCTTCTGAGTCCAGTTGCCGGAGAGGATGGATCTTGCCACAGCCTCATACAGTTTCCCCCATTCCCAACAGGAAGAAGCCAGTGAGATCCGGCGACCTTCTTCATCGATCAAAGAAACGCCGTACTGACTCTTTTCCATATACCGCGGATCACTCAGCGGAATATCTCGTGCGGAAATCACCCGGAGGCCGCGCTCCAGAAGGCTTTGAACCGGGTCTTCTTTCATGCAGCTCCACTCAAGCAGGATCTTCGCGCGGGGATTCGTCATTCGGGCACCCAGCGCGAACGCGTTCACGGCAGCCGGTACACCCAGAATGGGATATCCGGCCACATAACCGATCCGGTCATCGTTCGCCATCGCTCCGGCGATCATCCCCGTGATGAATTTTCCTTCATAACTGCGGCAATAGTAACTGCGTACACTGGAAAGATTTGTCCCGGAGGAACAATTGAGGAACCGGACTTTCGGATACCTGAGTGCTGCTTTCAGTGTAGGCCTCAGCAGAGACGGCGATGTGGAAAAGATCAGTTCCGCTCCTTCCTCCGCGGCTTGTTCCAGGAGGTCTTCCGCTTCCTCCGGTGTGTCAGCGTGGTAATAATTTCTGACCGTGATCTGTTCACCCAGCACTTCCGCCAGGTAGGCCGCGCCTGCAGAGTGCCCTTCTGTCCAGTCGCTCGTCTGTGGATCCCGCATATGAACAAGCGCGATGTCGATGTGTTTCGGCGCGGTGGGGATCAGAATATCCAGAAGGCTCTTCTGCTCTTTCTCCGGTTCACTTTTCACTGCCGGAGTTCCCGTGGAAGAAGCCTGTACATCTTCCCATAGGCCGGTCAAAGCGGTTTTCAGTTCCTTGGGAGAAAGCTCTTTCAGTTGTTTGATCGGATAGACCTGAAGCCAGATGAGCAGCGCATCCTCCGGCGTCACGATCTGATCAGGTCCCTGTGCGGCTTTTCCCATGGAAAGGACCGCTTCTTTTAAATGAAGGAATCCGGAAGCGAAATCTTTCCGCTCGTCCTCTGTCCACTCCTCACCCGGCCGTTTCCCCAGTGCCTCAAGCAGTTTGGCATAGGAGCCTGGTTTTTTAAACTGCACATCATACAGTTCGGTCGCTTTGTAAAAGTCCAGGAACTCCGCGTAGGCCTGGGCCCGAGGGGTGTCCCACGAAAGAGGCAGGACCCGCTTGACTATACCCGGGATCTGTACCGCGCCGAAAGCCTTGAGCACGCTGACTCGTTTATTTCCTTCCTGTACGTAAAAGTTCCCGAGGTACTCATAACACTCGATCGGATCCCGGATCCCCGTGTCCGACAGATGGGCTTCCAGAAGCCGCATCCATTTGGTCGCAAATTCCGTATCCGGATCCAGCAGCGGATAAAAGCTGGCGGAGAAGGCTAAGACCCTCCCGGCGTCCCGCGTACCGATGATCCTCTCTGCCGGGATCTCCCTGGCCGGGAGCGTCTGGATGGCATGCCTGGACAGATCCGGAAGCACCTCTTCCAGCACTTTCGGATTCGGATCGGCTCCGGCAGCCGCAAGATCCCGGCATTCTTTCTGACCGAGATGCATGGCACGAATATACGCGTCTCTCAAGTTTATTTGTATCACTTTACTGTTTTCCTTCAATTATCGTGCGGTCGTACTGGGTGTATAGATCTGCTCATACCAGTTCGTATAATGCGGGATCCCTTCCCTTCCATTATAATAGAGTCTTGGCTCATCCAGTTCCGCCAGCGCTTCCTGATCACCGAGCAGATAGCGTCCGATCCGGTAGATCGCGGTTTCCGCCCTGGAAATGATACCTCCGTACCGGATATCCATAATGTCCCATCCGAACAGCTGATAGGTCTCGCTCCACAGATCACGATGATATTCCTTCAAAGCCTGTACTCTCTTCTGAAGCTCGGGTAAAACCTCATCCCGGATAAGTCCCAGTTCCCTGTGATCACCCGAGAGATATGCCTTTCTGAGCTGAATGCCCAGATCGGCCTTGATCTCCAGCACGCCGGATACCAGATAATAAAACTTCATCAGACTGTCATACTTTCCGTTACGTCCGATACTCTCTTCGTATGCTTTCGTCAGGGAAAGATAATAGTCACGGACGGCATCCCCGTCGAGATTCGCATCGAACAGTCCTTCCAGCACATCCTGATACATCAGGAACTTGCTGGGACTGTAGGGGATGTTCTTTCCTTTTTCCGTGCCCGGGATATAGTTGATCTCCGCGAACCGCATGAAATCATCCCACTTCGCGCCGGTCACGAATTCAAAGCGCTTAGCGATCTCTTCCATGGAGGGATCCTGCCGGTATCCGTGCTCGGCATAGAAGCAAAGGCCCGGCAGTGTCGCCAGAATATTGCACTCAGTCGCCCGGTCGCCCCAAACTGTGATGATGACTTCCCTGACACCCTTCTCCTTGCACGCCCTTACGGCCGGCAGAGAATTGCCGAAGGTGATCGGCCAGTCAGCGCCGAATCCGATCCAGGTCCAGATCCCGCCGGCAAAGATCGTCTTTCCGGGATCATGGCACAGCGCGCGGTGTTTATCGATATGGTAGGCATACACGTCCTGCTGATCATGATAGTAATCCCAGTAAACCAGTTCGACATCCTCCGGCACCGCGTCCCTGGTCGATTCCGGAACCTTGAAATCCCCTGGTACGTAGTATTCCCCGTGCGGCGTGATGGCACGAAAGAACATATCCGCCCACATCATGGGCTGAAGTCCCAGTTCCCGGACGATCTCCATCACTTTCCTAAGGTGCTCCTGCATGATCACGGTCTTCTCGGTATAGCCATGTAGCCGCAGATATTTGCCCAGGCCCAGCTTCCATGCCTCATCCATCCCGATATGGATCCGCTTCGTTCGGAAAGGTCTGGAAGCCGCTATAAGAAGCCGCCGGATAAATTCATATACCTTAGGTTCTCCAACGAGCATGCACTCATCGTCTTCCATGATGTCTCCGTATACTCCGTCCCAGCGGAAGGTATTGGCCATATGCGCCAGTGTCTGGATACAGGGAATGACTTCGATACCGAGCGCGTAGGCATAATCATCGATCCGGCGCATATCCTCTTCCGTATACTTCCCGCGCATATAGCCGAAATACGGTTCTTCCTTTACCTGATAGCTGTCTTCACAGTACAGCATCAGCATATCCAGACCCATGACCGCCATCGTCCGAAGAAGGGTTTTGACCGTTTTCAGATTGATGACCGCGTTGCCCTGCGATACATCGTACATAGGTCCGTTCAGTGTGAAATACATCGTCTCGCAGGCAGTGTAATCTTCATTCTCCTTTTCCCGCAGATGCTGCATAAGGAGCCCCAGCGCCCGGAAAAACGTAATGCGGCGTGAATAGGCGATCTGCGCGCTTCCATCTTCCGCATGATAGATGACCTGAAGCGTGTCTTCCTTCTGCGCTTCGATCACGCTGATCTTTATCTGCGCCTCGTCCGGCTGATCTGTGAGCCGGATCTGCAGGTCATCCTGCAAAAAGCCGATGCCCTCTTTCAGGTCATCGACTTTTCCTTCCATATATAAGCTTATCATTTCCCGTATTCCTCCAGCGGTACTTGATTCTGAATATCCTTAAGGAGTGCGCGCACATCGGCCAGTACGACTTCCGAGATTTTACCTCCTCCCTCGGTAATGGTCGTCAGCAGTTCTTTGCTCTGGCCGAGCAGCGTTGTCAGACTTTCGTTTTCCTGTTCCAGCCTGGCGATCGTGAGATTCTGATCTGTTACTTCCTCTGTCAGTTCCCGTAGCTGGCCGGGCGTCCACAGATAGGAGATAAAAAGACCGCCCAGAAGCAGACCGGCAAGAAACAGCAACAGCTGTGAAAGGACCAGTTTCCGGTCCCGGATCCTTTCCGTCTTTTCTTTTTCGCCGGCGAAGTTCTGAAGATCCGGATCGTTCAGTGTGCGAAGGACCTCTTCATCGGTCGAAACATCACGGATCTCTTCCTCTGTCTGTAACGGATCCATGGCCTCTATCGCCTCATCCACCATCTGCTCATATCGGAGCAGATCCGGATTCAGCGGGTCGACGGCTTTTGCCCGTTCCAGCACTTCCCTAGCGGCCGGATAAGCCTCTTTGTTCATATAGCATACGGCCAGCAGCAGGTGGGCTTTCACAAAACGGGGATTCAGCTGCGTCGCTTTTTTCAGGCGTACGAGCGCGAAATCTCCCTGATCCTGCGCGGCGAGTTTCAGCGCTTCATTGAACAGGATCAGACTCTGTCCCATGTTCGCGATGAGCTGTTTTTCTTTTCCGAGCTCTGACAGATAATATGCCGCGCGGTTGCGGTCCGCCCGCATATATAAAGAGAGGCGCCATTCCTTGATCGCTTCTGCGATCTCTCCTTGCTGGAACATAAGAAGCCCCAGGAGATTTCGTGCCCGGATATGGAATTTATCATACCGGATCGCCCGTCTCAGATACTCTGTCGCGTGCGTATAGTCCTGTTCGGAAGCAAACCGTACCGCACTGACATAGTAGGCGTTCGACGTCCGCTGAAGCGCTTCCCTCGTTTCCCGCTCTATCGTTCGCGGAGATTTGTATAAGTTAGCGTCTGCCACGATCATTCCCTCTTCCAGGTATCACTCTGCATTTTCGCCGCTCTGGTCCCTACGACTTCGTTCTCCGCGAAGACCTTGGCGATATCTAAAATATCCTTTACCTCATCCCCGGAAAATGTATCTCCGGCCGACGGATCAGGCACTTCACTCATGAGCAGGCTTTTTTCATAACGCACCAGTTCCTGATGAAAATCAAACATACGCCTTATCCTCTCTTTCCCAGTTTTTCCAATATTTCTCCGATCAGATACAGGGATCCGGCACAGACGACAAGGGATGCGTTTTTCCTTCTCGCCGCCTGCCGAACGGCTTCGATCGGTTCGGGTATCACTTTAAACGGCTTGCTTTCCGCCTTGCTTCCGGCATCTGACGGATCGGCATCTGACGGATCGGCATCCGACGGATCGGTCTCCTGCCAGATCTCAATAAAACGGCCTTCATTCTTCTCTCCGTGGATCCGTGTAAAGATCGCTTCTCCTATAGCCGGACAGTTCCGAAGCACCCGCAGGATACCGGAAACATCCTTCTTCCCCAGCGCGCTGAAAACAAGTACGCAGCCGGACGGCGGATACATGGTTTTCAAATACTCCGCCAGATGGTTGGCACCGGCCGGGTTATGCGCGCCGTCCAGCAGGATCTTCTTTCCATAAAGGCTCTTTTCCTGCATGCGTCCGGGCCAGAAGGTCTTTAAAAGGCCCTGGTCGATCGCTTCCTTTGGGATGATCAGACGTCCCTCCCTGCGCTGTCTTTGTAAAACCTGAAGCGCTGATGTTACGGCACTGACATTTTCTCTCTGATAGAGTCCCTCCAGCGGGATCCGGCGCATCTTTCCGTCTTCGCCGCGTCTCATCAGCAGCGATGCATCTGTCTCGCCGGCATAGATATACGGACATCCCAGCATTTTTGCCTTCTCACGGATCACATCCTGTACTTCCGGCGGATTCTTCGCCAGCACCGTCGGAACATTTGGGCGCATGATGCCCGCTTTCTCCGCCGCGATCAAAGAGACGGTATCGCCCAGGACTTTGGTGTGATCCAGACTGATACTGGTGATCAGTGTCAGAAGCAGCTGCGGTGCTTCCACGATATTTGTCGCGTCCAGCCGTCCGCCCACACCGGTCTCCAATACTACCACATCGACGTTTTGCTCCGCGAAATACAGGAAAGCCATGGCTGTGAGGATCTCGAAAAACGTACAATGGTTTTCTCCTTCCATGACCATCTGCTCGATCTCTCGCCGGACTTTCATTCCGATCCGGACAAAATCGCGTTTGGCGATCGGCAGACGGTCCACCTGGATCCGCTCGGTATAGTCGATCAGATGCGGTGAAGTGAACAATCCCGTCCGATAACCTGCTTCGGAAAACACACTCGAAAGCATGGCACAGCAGGAACCTTTTCCGTTCGTACCGGCAACGTGAATGACGCGATACTTCGTCTGCGGGTTCCCCATCCGGTCCATGAGCTTACGAATGTTGTTGACACCATCCTTGTGTCCATAGAGCGGCACTTCTTCCAGCCAGCTCAGATATTCCTGATATTTCATCCTATCTTCTATAATCTCCGGTAGACAAAAAGAGTCTTTCAAGGTATTATAAGATAAACACGCCCGAAAAACAATAGCCGCCGTCTATCCCGGCCGCTGAAGGAGTCCCTATGACAAATTCCGAAAAAAAGCAAGACAAAAAGCCAAAAGCTAAGACCGAGCCCACCAGAGCCAAAATGCCCAAGCCGAAGCTCTATCTTTTGATCTCCATCGGTATCGCCCTGATCATTCTTGTCCTCAACCTCTACTTCCGCGGGATCTTTCTCGCCCGTGGCGCCTACAGCATCTGCCGCGTTCTCGGCGATTCTTTCCTGGTCGTCGCGCTGCTCTTTCTGGCTGCCTGGCTTTTGTTCATGGCCTGGTACAACGGTATCCTTGACTTTATTTCCTATCATACTTCCGCTTCCCGCTTTATGCATCTGGAAGACGGCAGACTTGTCCCCAGCCGGACGATGTCCGAGTTTTCGGAGCAAAGAAAAAAGCAGCGAATCAAACCCAGATATCTCCTTTGGGTCTGGGTCACCGCGATGGTCCCGGCCATTATTTTTTCCGTGATCACGATGCTGTTGGGACAGTAGTAGTATGATTTATCTCTCAAACCAAACAAGGGGTGCAGCAAAATGAGATGCTGCACCCCTTATGTTTTATCATGGGATCCAAGGGGGAAAACCCTTGTGAAGAGCAATCATAAGAGCCTAAAGGGATACAACTTCCTTACGAAGTGCCTCCCTTGGGGCGTTTAGTGGTTTTTTCCGTCCCGTCACCCAGGAATTCCTGTGATTTCTGGGGTATTTATCAACATGACGAGCTATCTTATCCAGAGATTGGAACGAATTGTCCGTCAGAAAAGAATCTCGCCCAATCGAGTCGTCTGTTCATCGATTTTTCTGGATAAGATAACTGCCGATCGGCTCTTCTTGCCCAGGATTTAGATAAGATAGCTCGTCAAATTGATGCGCCGCCCAAAAAACCAAAAAAGTCTTGGGCGGCTATCTTTACTTTTCTACTATCTTTTCCAACGGCTTGGGGCAGATGTGAAAAAACCTGAGAATAAGCCCCAAACGATTCCGGCTTCAGCCTTTGGCCAGCGCCGCTTCCAGCGCTCTCGCGAGCTGGTCGGGGCAGGAGGTGGGTTTAAAGCCGCAGGTGTTGCCTTTCAGAAGATCGATGATATGCTGTGCGTCCTGACCTTCCACTAATTTGCTGATGCCTTTCAGGTTGCCGTTGCAGCCGCCGTCAAAGGAAACATTATAAACTTTTCCATCCCGGATATCAAAGTGGATCATCTGGGAACAGGTGCCTGATGTTTTGTAGGAATACATGGGTTTTTCCTCTTTTCTCTTAGAATCTTGATACATTATAACAAAAAGAAAAAGACTATGCAACGGCAGATTCTTCTGTTATAATGGGTAAGAATGAGTACTTTTTTGAATATTTTTCCAATAAAATATACAAGGAGGACAAAAAATGGCAAGAGAGTTTTACTGTAATGATGAAATGACCGTCGTTCAGACACAGGAAGGAAAACTGAAGGGATTCTATCTCGATGGGATCTACACTTTCCAGGGGATCGAATACGCCTTTGCCGACCGCTGGCAGATGCCGACCGCGCCGAAAAGCTGGAAAGGCATCAAGGACGCGACCAATTACGGTTATATCTGCCCTACCATGGGCGAACCCAAACCCTCGGGAGAGATCCAGGTACCGCACCGCTTCTGGCCTTCGAACGAACACTGCCAGAATCTGAACCTCTGGACGCCCACCCTCGATCCGGAAGCGAAAAAACCGGTCATGGTCTGGCTTCACGGCGGCGGATACGCCAACGGATCCTCGATCGAACAGGTAGCCTATGAAGGTGACTGTCTGGCCGAATACGGCGATGTGGTCGTGATCACGGTCAATCATCGTCTGAATATTCTGGGCTTCCTGGATATGTCGTCTTTCGGAGAAAAATATAAAAACTCAGTGAACGCCGGAATGGCGGATCTGGTGGAATGCCTGCGCTGGGTCAAAAGAAATGTACAATCTTTCGGCGGCGATCCGAACAACGTGACGATCTTCGGTCAGTCGGGCGGCGGCGGAAAAGTCGAGACGCTGATGCAGATCCCCGAAGCGGCGGGTCTGTTCCAGAAGGGCATTCTCATGAGCGGCTTGTTCAAGAGCCAGCCCAAGGATATCAAAAAGATCAAAGAAGATCATCGCAAACTCGTGCTTGCCATGCTCGCGGAACTTAAGATCGATGAAGCGGATGTGGAAAAGCTGGAAAAGGTACCCTATGACGTGCTTACCCGCGCCTACAATCAGGCACAGTATAAACTGCTGAAGAATGAAGACATATTTATAAGCTGGGCGCCGCTTCAGAACGAGTACTTCCTCGGCGATCCCATCCAGGTAGGATTCTCCGATTACGCGAAGAAGGTCCCGACGATGGCCGGTTCCGTCTATGGAGAATTCACTTCCTTCGGTCCTCTGCCGGATACAGACCAGCCGGAAGAAAAGAAGAAAGAATTCCTGGAGGAAAAATACGGGGAAGCGTCCGATGAACTGATCAGTCTTTTTGAGGAAGCCTATCCGGAAAAGGATATTACCCGGATCGCGAACGCGGATTTCATGTGCCGTCCGGCAACGGTCCTCTGGACCGCGAAAAAGGCGGAAGTCTCCTCTGCGCCCGCTTACCTCTATCAGTTCGCGCTCGATTTCGATGTGAACGGTTCCCGTCCGGCATGGCACTGCTCGGATATTCCGTTTGTCTTCTATAACTCGCATCGTGTACCGGTCTGCAACATCGACGGCGTGACCGAGCGGATCGAGGATGAAGTCGCCGGATCCTATGTGAGCTTTGCCCGCTATGGCGACCCGAATCATGAAGGCATGCGCAAATGGGAAGCCTATACGGATCAGACCAAGGCTACGATGGTCTTTGATGAGGATTCCTACTGCCGTCTGAATGATTTTGACGGTGAGCTTATGAAAAAACTCGAAGAGCTGGCGCCAAATGCCGGAATCGGCGGTCTGTTCAAGCTTTCCTTCCTGAAGCAGATGGAGTCGGATGAAGGCGGCGACTGGTTCTATTGATTCCTGATATCAGATACTTAATATACTACGGAGTTGATTCTAAAAATGAAAGACCTGTTCCAAAAATGCGATAATTATACTTTGGCCAAGGACCTGCGCGCGCAGGATCTGTTCCCGTATTTCCGTGAGCTTCAGTCCAGACAGGATACGGAAGTGATCATGGAAGGCAAGCGCAGAATCATGCTGGGATCCAACAACTACCTGGGACTGACGACCGAGCCTTCGATCGTGGAAGCGGCAAAGAAGGCGCTGGATGAGTACGGTACCGGGTGTTCCGGCTCACGTCTGCTGAACGGCACATTGATCCTTCATCAGCAGTTTGAGCGGGAGATGGCTGAGTTCCTTGGCAAGGAAGATGTCGTGACCTTCTCTACCGGATTTCAGTCCAATCTCGGCATTATCAGCGCGCTGGTCGGACACGGAGATTACGTGATCTGCGACCGGGAGAACCATGCGTCCATTTATGACGGATGCAAGCTTTCCTATGGCAAGATGATCCGTTATAAGCACGCGGACATGGACGGATTGGAAAAATGCCTGAAGACTGTGCCGGAAGAGGCCGGAGCCCTGATCGTGACCGACGGCGTGTTCTCCATGGGCGGCGATATCGCCAAGCTTCCGGAGATCGTGGAGCTCGCGAAGAAATACGGCGCCAAGGTCATGGTAGACGACGCGCACGCGTTTGGCGTGATCGGAAAGGGCGGCCGCGGATCGGCCAGCTATTTCGGACTGGAAGACGAGATCGACGTGTATATGGGAACCTTCTCGAAGTCTCTGGCTTCCCTGGGCGGGTATATGGCGACCAGTGCCCGTGTGGCTGACTATGTCCGCTGCAATTCGCGTCCATACATCTTCTCTGCTTCTGTCACGCCTTCCTGTATCGCGGTCGCGACAGCGGCCCTTCGCTATTTGAAGGCGCATCCGGAACGGGTCGATCAGCTGCAGGATATCGCGCAGTACATGAGGGATCAGCTCCAGGAAAAGGGCGTGAAGATCCGCATGTCCCGTACACCGATCATTCCGATCTTTACCTATGATACGATCCGCACCCTGAAGGTCCAGAAGGCACTGTATGAGAAGGGTGTCTATGTCAACGCATCGATTCCTCCGTCAACCGCCCCGGGCGAGGCGCTGCTGCGCGTGAGCCTCATGGCGACCCATACCAAAGCACAGGTGGACGAGGCGGTCGGCATCATCGCTGAGACGATGCAGGAGTTCCCGGAAGAATAACTGTTCCGGTTAGACGAAAAAAAGCTCCGAATGCACCTGTCTGTACGGCGGGTGCATTCTTCTTGTGTATACTTATGTTATTCTTATTCTTAACGAAACCTTTGGGAGGCGACCATGCTTCAAGTACAGAATGTGACAAAGAAATACGGGAAACTGCTGGCGGTCAATAATGTCAGCTTCGAACTGGAACCGGGCAGCGTGACAGTTCTTCTGGGCCCGAACGGCGCAGGTAAAAGTACGCTGATGAAAGCGATCATCGGTTTCCTTCGTTATGACGGCGCGATCCTCGTGAACGGCATCCCGAACAAAACCGTCGAAGCGAAGCGGATTCTGGGTTATATTCCGGAAATGCCGGCGCTGTATCCGAATCTGACTGTGTCCGAACACATGGAGTTTCTGGCGCGGGCGTATAAGCTGACAAATTATAAAGAGCGGATCGATCAGCTTCTGGATCAGTTCGAACTGACCGATAAAAAGAAGAAATTCGGCGATGAATTATCCAAAGGTATGCAGCAGAAACTGAATATCTGTATGGGACTTCTGCCGGATCCGCAGGTGCTGATGCTGGATGAGCCGATGATCGGTCTGGATCCGCATGCCATCAAGGAACTGAAAAACATGATCGAGCAGATGAGAGCTTCGGGTAAAACCCTTCTGGTCTCGACCCATATCATCGACAGCGTGGACATGCTCTGGGATCGGACGCTGATCATGCAGCAGGGCCATATCCGCGCGAACATCACCAAGAACGAACTCGACGCCGACGGAAGGACCCTGGAAGAGCTGTTCTTCGCGGTCACGGAAGGTGTGGACCAGGAAGCGATGAAAGCATCCGGTATCGAGATCGAACCTCTGGATGAAGTGAAGCCGGTGAAACGCGGACTGTTCGGAGGCAAGAGATGAGACTGTTTCTATACTATGGGATCCATTCCTTCTTCAATCAGCTGAAGAAGATCTTCAAAAGCTGGGTCCTGATCTTCATCCTGGCCTGCGCCTTGATCGGCGGCGGTATCGGCGCCGGAGTCGGAGCGCTTTCCAACGCGGCGGAAGAAAAAGCCGCCCAGGAGAGCGAAATGACCGCGGAAGAGGAAAGCAGTGAGGAAGATCCGGAAGAGATAGAAGTCGAAGTCCCTGATTTTATCGATATTGCTGAGAATAAGATGAATGTGTCCGGAGTGGAGCTCGTCGAGCTGATCGCGGGGCTGGTGATCCTCGGTATCTTCATCTTTGAGATCCTCAGTGCCGACCGAAACGGCAGTAAGATTTTCCTGCCGGCGGATGTGCCGCTTCTGTTCGCGGCGCCGCTGGCTCCGCAGACCGTGTTGATGTTCCGTATCATGACCCAGGTCGGTACGGCGCTGCTGGCCAGTATCTATCTGCTGTTCCAGCTGCCCAACCTGATGCTGAATGTAGGCCTCTCGCTGTGGCAGGCGCTTTCCATCATCGCGGCCTGGTTCCTGACGATCATTATTGGTAAGCTGATCCAGGTGCTGCTTTACACAGTCTGCTCGACAAGACCCGGATGGAAACCGTATATTCACCGTGTGCTCTATGGAGTGCTGATCGCGCTGGCGCTGGGCCTGATCGTTTTCTACCAGACAAAGGGTTATCTGTCTGAAGGTCTCCTGGGGATCGTGAAAGGAGCTTCGGATTTTCTGAATGCTCCACTTACCCGCTTTATCCCGTTCTGGGGATGGATCAAGGGTTTTGTCCGCATGGCGATCGAAGGCAATACCGCCATGGCACTTCTGCTTTTGGCGCTCTGTTTCGCGGGCATGGCTGTGCTGATCATCGTTATCTGGCGTGTGAAAGCGGATTTCTATGAAGACGCGATGGCCAAGTCGGAAGAAACCGCTGAGGTCCTGGCGAAAGCGCAGGAAGAAGGAAGTCTGTATTTCCGCCGCCGCAAGAAAGACCGCGCGGATTCGATCCGACGTGATAGTATGAACAAAGGGTCGGGGGCGAACGTTTTCTTCTTCAAAGCTATGTATAACCGGTTCCGCTTCGCGCATCTGAAAATCATGACGAAGACGTCCGATACCTATCTGATCGCGGGCGTGGCAGTCGCGCTCATGACCCGGTTCATGGGAGAAAGCGACAGCCTGGTGCCTACCGCGCTGGTGCTCGCCGCCATCTCTTTCTTCCGTTCACTGGGCAACCCGCTGACCAGAGACGCGCAGATGAGTTACTTTACCCTGATCCCGGAAAAGACAGCGAAGAAGCTCTTCTATTCCGTTCTGGGCGGGACCGTGAACTGTTTCCTGGATCTTCTGATCGGTATGGTAGCCGCGGTCCTGATTCTCGGCGCCAACCCGCTTCATGCCCTGATGTGGATCCTGACGATCGTATCCGTGGATCTGTACTCTTCCATCATCGTCACCTTTCTGGATCTTTCTATCCCGGTGCACACTGCGAAGACCATCAAACAGATCATCCAGATCATGTTCATTTACTTTGGCCTTATTCCGGATGCCATCATCGTGGCGATTGCGCTGGTCCTGCTGGATTCCGCGACGATCGCGGCGCTGGGAACAGTCATGGTCAATCTGACCTTTGCGGGGCTGTTCTTCTTCCTGTCCGTATGCGCGATCGATTATTGCTTTGGAAAGTAAAGTCAGGTTTTTTCACATCTGCCCCAAGCCGTTGGGAACTCCGTGAAAAAACAGAAAGGGTGCAGCAAATCTCATTTTGCTGCACCCTCTTTTTGTCATCCTTTGGTCGATCGGTCGTCTGGCTGATCTCAGGCATTAAATACATACTTGTCCAGCCGTTCAAAGGCTTCGTGAATATACGCCGTCGGCAGCGCCAGATTCATACGGATATGGCATGGCCCGTGGAAAGCCCGGCCGTCCTGCCAGAGAATACCGTACTCCTGTCCTTTTTTCTGAAGCTCTCCGATGTCCATCCCATGCTCTTTGCACCATTCGGTACAATCGAGGAAAAGCATATAAGTGCCTTCCGCCTTTGAAACGCTTACGCCCTTGAAATGATCGCGGATATAATCGCAGGCGTAATTGATGTTTTCCGAGAGGACCTCGCACAGTTCATCGACCCACTGATACCCTTCCTGGCTGTAGGCGCCGATCAGCGCGTGCATGGACAGCACGTTCATTGAATTATAATGACTCAGAGATGATTCCTTAGCCATCCGTTCCCGGATCCAGTCGTTGTAGACGATATGATAGGACCCCACCAGACCTGCCAGATTGAACGTCTTCGATGGTGCGTAGACGCCCACCGTCCGCATACGGGCATCCTCGGAGACAGACTGAGCCGGGATATGCTTGTGTCCGTTCAGGATGATGTCAGACCAGATCTCATCGGAAACCACATAAACATGATACTTTTTGAACAGCTCCATGGCCTTTTCGATTTCCCATTTTTCCCAAACACGGCCACAGGGGTTGTGCGGATTACAGAAGACCGTGGCATGGATATGCTGCTCGGCAAGTTTCTTTTCCATGTCCTCGAAATCCATGCGCCAGATCCCATTCTCATCCTGTTTCAGCGGAGACAGCACCATATCATAGCCATTATTTCCGAGCGCACCGGTAAAACCAACATAAGTCGGAGAATGCAGCAGCACTTTGTCTCCTTTGGAACAGAATACGTTGAGCGCTGTCACGACACCGCCGAGAACACCGTTCTCATAGTCGATATGTTTTTTCTCCAGTCCTTTCACGCCGTTCCTGATCGTCTGCCAGCGGATGATCGAGTCGAAGTATTCGTCGCTTTTCGCGTAATAACCGAAAGCCGGATGCTTCGCCCTTTCAATGATCGCTTCCTGGATCGCCGGTAAGCACAGGAAATTCATATCCGCGACCCACATGGGGATCTGCGAAAACCCTTCCTTCGTCTCCGGGAACAGTCCCGGCGGGAAATCGACAGCGATGGAATCTTTTCCATGACGGTCCGGTTTTGTAGTGAAATCAAATTTCATAGTGATATCCTCCTTGGGTTTTATGCTTTCACGATCAGATTGGACCAGCAGACCTTGCCGGCTTCATCCCTTCCTTCGATCCGGACAAAGCGTTCCGAATCAGTCAGGGTATAGGATGCTTCGGTCAGGAATTCTTCTCCCGGCGCCGGGAAGGCAGTCCGGTGTCCGTTATATAGCGCGTTCGTCATGAACCGGATCGATTTTACCGGGGACATCCGGACCGAAACGGTCATCTTCTCCTCCGGTCCGTCTCCTCCTGTCTTCTCGATCTGGAAGATCTCCGGCCCCTGACTGCTGTAGAAACGCCCTTCCAGAAGCGCTTCATGAATGGACGGCCAGTTGTTTTCTTCCGCCTGCACCATCACATAGCCGCCAAAGGGATCCCGCTCATAATAATGCGTGTCGTCCACCGCGGTGATCCATACATAACGTCCCCTGGACGCCATCATATCCACATACAGATCGGATGTTCCCCGACCGCTGTACACTTCCGACACCGTATTGTAGATCTCGGTCGCGTCATACCGCTGAAGTTCCAGACACTGTTCGAATGTCATCAGCGACCAGACGGGATGCGCGAGGGTGGCAAAACCGCCTTCCTTATGGATGGCGTCCACGATCTCCTGTGGGGTCCATTCGTTTGTCTGCGGGATAAAGTGCCGGATGCCCACACCGGTGATATGGTAGGCGTATTCCGGCGCTTCCCGGATAGAGTTCCGGTCGAATTCGGTCGACGGGATCACAAGGAATCGATAATCCTCCCGCCCCGACAGGGCCTCTTCCACCGTGTCCCCGTCCGCCAGTACCCGGTCCTGCGCCTCGGAAGCGCAGAGGATCCGTCCGTCAGCCGTTTCGATATAACCGCCGAACCTTTTCCGGTGGTCGGTGATCGCCAGGAAATCATAGCCGGCTTCCTTATAGCGGCGAATACACTCCGTGGCGCTCACCCGTCCATCGGATATCGTTGTATGCGCGTGCAGGTTTCCCTTCAGAAACCTCGCGCCTTCGGTAAAGAGTTTCATACAGTCTGCCTCTTCTCCGTATCAGTCAAGCATCGTCAGACGCAGGTGGAAACTGATTTTTTCCTCGTCGAAGCGATAGGGTTTTCTGAGTCTCGGTCCGCAGCTGTTGGAACCGATTCCGTTCATCTTATAATCAAAATTCACCACGGTCCCGGGCGCTTTCGTAAGTTCAAAGGCATGAGCCTTTGTCGTCAGTTCTTCCTGTGTGTATTCCAGGATCTGGAAGCTGAACGGTTTGTCCGCTTCCGCCCGGAGGCCGCAGCCATCCTCATCGGTCACACAGGCATAGTAGGTATTCCAGTGAGATCCTGTCTCCTGCGGTTTCAGATAGTTTTCGAAGTTGTCCTTTGATGTCGTTTCAAACAGACCCATCCGGCTGGCCCGGTGTTTATCCACATAGCTCTCTTCCGGCCCGTAACCGTAGTAAGTGGCCCGGTTCATAGACTTCTTCAGCTGCGCGCTGAGGCCGAACCTCGGCAGATCTATCTCCATCTCCTGGCACTTCTGCGCTTTGACACGGATATCCAGCTGCCCGTCTTTTCCGATCAGATAGATGACATCCAGCTGAAGGATCGGCTGCAGATAGATCGGTGCGAGTGACATTTTCACTTTCACACGCGCGCAGCCTTCTGCCAGATCCGCTTTCACGCTGTATACTTTGGGAAGCGCACGGTCAAAACCGCATTTCTCCCATATTTTCCGTATATTCCGGTCATTATCCGTGGGGGCGCGCCAGATATTAAAGGCGAGCGGCGCAGCCAGCCGTTCCTGCTGATGACTGGAAAGAGACGTCCATTCGCCTCTGCGAAGATCAAACACATAGCGGAAGGTCCCGGAAGAGATGATCAGTTCATTGCCTTTTTCCCGGATCCGGATGGGTTCTTCCGGTTTCGGAAGATCGGGAAGGACCGGCAGCTCTGTATGGATCGCCAGTTGGTCAAAACCCATCTCGCGTCCGGCTTCTGTCAGCAAGTCGTCGTTCCGCTGAATATAGAAAATATTCAGATAGCTGTCGCCATCCGCAGGCGCTTCGGCGGGCAGTTCGACCGTGACCGACCGGTGCGGCGCACATTTGACCTCCGGCAGCAGAAAGCTTTTCTCGACTTCGCCGTTTCGCACGATCTCGCAGTAACCGGAAAGCGCGTCACTAAGGTCCGTAAAGTCATAATAGTTGGTCAGCTTCACACGGATCGGTTCACCGGCTTTCGAAAGCAGTTTCGCGCGGACCGGGCGAATGACGTTCTTGTATTCGAGCAGGCTCTCGCTCACCCGGCGGTCCGGATAGACCAGACCGTCCATGCAGAAATTCCCGTCATGCGGAAATTCGCCGAAATCGCCGCCATAGAAGAATTTCGGCTTTCCGTCTTCCGTCGTACCCATATAGACGGAATGATCACACCACTCCCATACGAAACCGCCGCAGAACTCGTCGTGCCGCTGCATCGCCTGCCAGTAATCTTCCGCGTCGCCGGGGCCGTTGCCCATCGCGTGGATGAATTCGCAGAGGATATAGGGTTTATGATACTCTTTTTTCTCAAAATAAGCTTCGATCTCTTCGATCGCGGGATACATTCTCGAATACAGATCGATCATCGAATAATCGCCCTGATGATAGGTCGGATCATCATGAGCCCGCTCATAATGGACCAGACGGGACGGGTCATATTCTTTGACCCAGCGTCCGGATTTTTCGAAGTTCACACCGGAACCCGCTTCGTTGCCCAGTGACCAGATCACGATGGAAGCATTGTTCTTGTCACGGATGACATTGCGCTGCTGCCGGTCCAGATTGGCCTTTTCAAACCGTGGATCCATCGCGATCAGCGCGTAATTATCCAGCCAGGTCTGTCTTGATTTGGCCGGATCCTGGTTTTTGCTGATGATGCTGATCGACCCGTGGGATTCCAGGTCCGCTTCCGCGATCAGATAAAAACCGTACTCACTGGCCAGCTGCGGGAACCACGGCGCGTTCGGATAGTGGCTGGTCCGGATGGCGTTGATATTGTGTTCTTTCATCAGAACAAGATCCTGCATCGCCTGTTCCATACTGATCGTATAACCGGTAAAGGGATCCGAATCATGCCGGTTGACGCCTCGGAACTTGACTTTCTGTCCGTTGATCAGTACGATCTCGTTTTTGATCTCGATCCTGCGGAATCCGATCTTCTGAGCGATACATTCTTCCTTCGTATCCAGAAGAAGCGTATAGAGCTTCGGATCTTCCGCGTTCCATGGTGTGACGTTCTTTACGTCAAAAACGACTTTGCCCTCGGATACGGTCTTTGTCTCCAGGAAGACGCCGTCCGGGCTGATCAGGCTCGCCGCGATGGGAAAACTTCCTCTTCCGACAGTCTCGATCTCCACTTCCAGATGTCCGTTTTTATAATGATCGACCAGATCCGGATGGGCAAAGAAATCACGGATATGTCGTTTGGGCCGGATCAGCAGATATACATCCCGGAAAATCCCGCTCATTCTCAGTTTGTCCTGGTCTTCCAGGTAACTCCCGTCGCACCATTTGAGGACCACGACCGTCATATCGTTGTCACCCTCGGACAATACGTCCGTGACATCGAATTCACTCGTCGAATGGCTGACCTGAGAATAGCCTACAAACTGCCCGTTGATCCACACGTAAAAGCAGCTGTCGACCCCTTCAAAATTCAGATAATACCGATCATCGCCCATTCTGCCGATCTCAAAGGTCTTCTGATAGACGCCGCAGGGATTCTGATCCGGTACGTAAGGCGGGTCGTAGGGGAACGGATAATTGACATTCGTATACTGATGCCGGTCATACCCGTACATCTGCCAGACGGAAGGCACCGGGATCTCATCTTCCGCGACATACCGGTCAAAGACATCATCCGGCAGATCGTAAACACTCTCATAAAAATGAAAGCCCCATGTCCCCATCAGCGGGACAAAACGGTCAGACATTTCCCGATCGCCGAGAAGTGCCTCTTCCGGTGTGCTGAAAGGAATATAGTAGGCTCTGTTTTCTTCCGTACCGATATGTAGCTTCGAAGGATCTTCGAAATAATTCACAAGATTCATCCATAAGTCTCCTTTCGAAATGATCGCAGGAGCCTTTATGAAGCTCCTCCTGCGATTATATCATGTAAGAAATAGAAAAAAAAGATAGACTTTTCTCTTTGGATGGCCTATGATAGATGGACAACGAACGGAAAGGGGGAAAGATCTGTGACTTCAGTCAATATCGCACTGCACCTGTTTGCTACGATCATTATACTGATCCTGATGATCGGCAGTTTCGCGGAAAAAAAGATCGACGCCCGCGTTCCGCTGCCACTGCTTCTGATGATGGTACTGGATCTTGTGATGCTGATGGATTTCCCCGCGGGAGAACTCATCATGCAGATCACCCAGTCCGACCACGGATGGGTGCTTCCTTTTAAAGCGATCCATCACGGATGTTTTTACGGAATCTATTTTGAATTCCTCGTCTATCTGAAAAACGAATTTTCACCAAATGCCACCACTGACCGCAGACTTTTGAAAATCGCGGCTCCTGTCTATATACTCGCGACCCTGATCTGGATCACCTATTCGATCTTTGACGCACTGCCCATCAACGAAACCCTCCGGCGGATCCTATGGCCTTTGTCTCGTTATGCCGGGATCACAGTCCCTTTTCTCACCTCATGGATGCTGTACCGCTGCCGTGAACGACTGGAGAAAAGTGACTGGATCATCATGGTGATCGTGCTCATCGTTCCGATCATCGGGATGATGATCCGCTCGTCCTTCCCTCTGTTACAGACACAGGCTCTTTCCTCGACACTTTCTATTCTTCTGGTCTATGGTTTCGTCCACCTCAATCAGGCATACCGGATCAAAGATCAGCAGCTGGAACTGGCCAGAAATGCCAACACGATCATGCTGAGTCAGATCCGTCCGCATTTTCTGTATAACACCCTGAATTCGATCTATGTGCTCTGTGGAAAGGATCCGAAGCGGGCTCAGGAAGCCATCAGCGACTTTTCCGAATATTTGCGGGCGAACATGGGCAATACATCCAAGCCGTTGATCTCCATCGATCAGGAAATGGAACATGTGCAGCATTATCTCGCGCTCGAAAAGATCCGATTCGGCGATCAGCTGGACGTACAATACCGGTTCGGCGCGCACGGTTTTCTCGTACCTCCGCTTTCCGTCCAACCGATCGTTGAGAATGCTGTCAAGCATGGTCTTGGTAAAAAAGAAAACGGCGGAAGCCTGATCATAGAGACCTATTCGGATGAAACCAGCGGTTATATCAAAGTCATCGATAATGGCGTCGGCTTCGATCCTTCCACACTAATCGATCAGGATGAGACACATATCGGCCTTTCCAACGTGAAAAAGAGGCTGGAACAGGTCCACGGGGATCTCAGCATCGTCTCTTCCCCCGGCAAAGGGACTACTGTCACGATAACTATCAGGAGGAGAACAGGGGCATCCAGTGACTGCAATCCTGAGCCCCTGTCTGAACCGCTGCGCGGTTCCCAAACAAAATAGGAGGACGAATAATGATCATCTTCGCCATCGATGACGAAGCGCTTTCTCTGGAAGGTCTCACGGATGCCATCACGAGCGCCAGTCCCGGAGCCGAAGTATACGCTTTTCAATCGGCCAGGGAAGCCCTTGCTTTCGCCGGGAAGAAGGCACCTGACACAGTCTTTCTGGACATTGAGATGAGAGATATGAGCGGTATAGAGGCAGCGTCCGGCTTCCTGAAGATGTATCCGAAGATCAATATCATCTTCACGACCGGATATCAGGAATACATGCCGGATGCTTTTCGTCTTCACGCCAGCGGTTATATCACCAAGCCCATCACGCCGGCCAAAGTCCGGACAGAGCTTCAGAATCTGCGCCATGAGGTCGCCGGTGAGGGGAAATGCTCTCTCCGCTTCCGGGCATTCGGAGAATTTGAAGTTTTCGACAAGGATCAGCCGGTCACCTTCGACTACGCCAAAACGCGGGAACTTCTGGCTTTTCTTGTGGACCGCAACGGATCTCTCTGCACCAGCGGCATGCTGATGGACGCGCTGTGGGAAGATTCGGAAGGCACGATCCGTCACGCTTCCTATCTTCGCAATCTTCGTTCCGATCTCAAGAGGGTTCTGCGCGAACACCAGGCCGAGGATATTCTGGTGCAGCGCCGTGGCCTTCTGGGCATCGACCGTACTTTGGTCTCCTGTGATTATTTTGATTATCTGGACGGTAAACTCTCCGCTGACGCGTTCGAAGGAGAGTATATGAATCAGTACAGTTGGGCGGAGTGCCGGATCGCGCTGCTTGAGGATAAAAAAGAAAGACTCAACAAAAATTCCTAAAACTAATCTTTTTTTGCCATATCTGGGACATTAGTGTGACACAGTCTTTGCTATAATATCCATAATTAGCCAAAGATTAACTGCAAAGACGGAGGCCACTCATGTTTTCACCTTTTCAAAAAGCGGAAGCTCTTCGTATTTATGATCAGGTCGGTTCTGTTGACCGTACCATTCGCATTTTAGGATATCCCACCCGCCGCTGCCTCTATGGATGGATCCAGGAGCGCTCTGAACAGGATCCCACGGCTCGCAGGAAAGCGATCCGCGTCAAACGGGACGAAGAAGTGCCGCTTTCCAGGGAAGGCCGAAAGCAGCAGGATATCCTCTCCGCCGAAGAAGTCGACGAACTCCAGGAAAAACTGCGCAAGGCACAGATGACACTGGATATTCTGCAGGAGATCGTCCGCCGCAAGCAAATGCAGCCCGTGTTTACCGTCACGCCGATTTCCCAGCGCGAAAAGACCGAGATCATCGATCTTCTTCGTTCCAAGTATTCTCTGCATGAACTTCTGGAGGCTGCCGTCATCGACCGCAGCGCGTATTACTACCATCACAACGCGCTTGAACGCCGCCATAACGAAACAGAGAAATAACACACATCACACGATCACCGCACAGAAAAACCGCCTGCCGGGACATGTACGCCCCGACAGGCGGTTATTTAATTGCGATATCTATCGAACCTGCGAAGCAGGTCGGCTGGAGGCTCAAGGATATCCGACCATTGCTCTGTCATGCCTCCAGTTCCCAGCTTACAAGCTCGTCACCGCGGTAAACCAGTTTCATCGCGAAAAACGACGCGCCGCCAAGGACCGGCGCCATGAAAAGCGCGTCCCCTTCCCACATGGGAAGCGTCGGAAGCGCCTGTTCCGGCACCCAGGCCAGGTTCCCTTCGTTGCAGCTGTAGTCGACTTCTCCTTCGAACTCATCACAGACAAAGACAAACATATATTCGGTGTCCCAGTCCGAAAGCTCCGGATCCGGATCCAGGAAATTGAAGGTCACGAATGCCGCCAGGCGCACATCCTTCGCAATCAGTCCGGTCTCCTCCCGGATTTCGCGGATCACGCACTGCCTGGGGCTTTCGCCGTTTTCGAACTTACCTCCGATCCCGATCCATTTCCCTTTGTTGATATCGACCTTCTTACTGACCCGGTGCAGCATCAGAACGCCGTCCGGACCCACTATATAGCACATTGTCGTCAGTTTCATTTTACAGCACCTGCATCAGAAGAAAGTATACGAGCGGGATCGTCACCAAAGACAGGATAGTGGAAAAGACCACACCGCTCGACGCGGTCTCTGTATTGCCGTGATAATTCTTGGCCAGCATGACGCACATCGATCCGCATGGCATGGCAAAGGTCAGTACCGTGATCCCGAGGATCACCGGATCCTCAAACACGAGTCGTCCGGCGACGAACGCGATCAGCGGCATCAAAAACAGCTTGATCACCATGGCCAGGTTCAGCTTCATGTTGGAGAAAGCGCCTTTCAAGGGCTGTTCCGCAAGCACCGCGCCTAAAAGGAGCATGGTCAGCGGAGGCGTCGGATCACCGATAAACTTAAAGGTCGCTGTCAGCGGCTGCGGCAGCTGAATATGGAAGAAATAAAGGATCAGCGCGATGATCGAAGCGATGATGCCCGGCGTGACGAACAGCTTCCAGTCCAGTTTCCCCTTTTCGCCGCTCTCTTCATGTTTTGCCGTCCGGATGTCCTTTTGGATCAGGTAGACGCCGTAGGTATATACCAGGAAGTTGAACGGCAGGTTCATGATGTTGATCACGAAGATCGACATATCACCGTACAGCGTCTGCATGATCGGGATGGCCATAAATCCGGTGTTCGAAAAGATCGCCAGCATCTCCACTGTCCCGCGTTTCGGCTTTTCGATCCGGCAGATCGCTACGATCAGTTTGGCCAGAAACGGTAGCATCAGATAATAACAGACGCCAAAAATGATGATCTTCACGACGGTCGGCTGCGGGATATCACCTGCTGAAGCCAGCGAGCCCAGGATCAGGGCCGGGTTCGTGATATTGACGACCAGCCAGGAAAGGCCTCGGTTAAAGCGCTCATCGATCCACTTTTTCCGGAAGATGACAAAACCGATGACCAGCAAAGCAAAAAGCTTGAACAGCGCGGTCGCAATGCCTGTAAAATCCATGGGATTCTCCTGTCTTATACGTAGAAAAGCAGTTTACTGTAGGTCGGATAGGGCCAGAGGTCTTCCGCAGTCAGACGTTCGCACTCATCCGCGTAGATCCGGACCTTGTCCATCACAGGATTGATCTTCTCTTTAAAGAAGATGGCCTTATCACGGATATTCGTGATCGACTGGGCCTTCTTCAGATTATCTTCCAGTTCTTTCAGCGCCTCATAACAGTTTTCGGATTCTTCGGAAAGCTCTGCGGCCTGCGCCTGTTCGTGGAACCGGATCGCGCCGCCCGCGCCGAGGCCGACTGCCTGTTTATGAAGGACCGTCTGGCACAGTTCATTCACATACCTTGTGACCGCCGGCAGGATCTCCTTGTAGGCCATATCCAGCATAGTACTGGCTTCCATGTTGATCGTCTTGACATAGCTTTCCAGTGAGATCTCATAGCGGGAATGGAGTTCGACTTCACTGAAGATGCCATGTTTGGCAAACAGGGCGACATTCTTCGGCGCCAGATAAGCCTCCATGGCGTCCGCGGTCGTCGGCAGATCCGCCAGGCCGCGGCGTCCGGCTTCTTCGCGCCATTCTTCCGAATAGTTATTGCCGTTGAAAAGGATCCTCTTATGATCGCGAATGACCTGACGGATCAGATCGTCCAGCGCGTCTTCCAGATTCTTTCCTTCCGCCAGCGCCTCGCCCAGCTGATCCGCGAACCGGCTCAGCGACTCAGCAACCGCTGTATTCAGGATGACGTTCGGACCGGCGATCGACTGCCCCGCGCCGGGCATACGGAACTCGAACTTGTTGCCCGTGAAGGCAAAGGGCGATGTACGGTTACGGTCGGTCGTATCCTGCGCGAAACGCGGAAGGATGTGTACGCCGACCCGCATCATCTTGCGGTCATGTTTCTGATAGTCTTCGCCTTTTTCGATCGTATCGAGGATTCCGGTCAGCTCTTCGCCGAGGAACATCGAAACGATCGCCGGAGGCGCTTCATTGCCTCCCAGACGGTGGTCATTGCCGGCACCGGCGACCGACACCCGGAGCAGATCCTGGTAATCATCGACCGCCTGGATCACCGCAGCAAGGAACAGCAGAAACTGCGCGTTCTCCTGCGGCGAATCGCCGGGTTCCAGCAGATTGATGCCGGTATCGGTGGAAAGGGACCAGTTGTTGTGTTTACCGGATCCGTTGACACCGGCAAACGGTTTTTCATGGAGCAGACAGGCTAAGTCATGTCTTCTTGCGACCTTTTTCATGATCTCCATCGTCAGCTGATTCTGGTCGGTCGCGCTGTTGACATTGGTAAATACAGGCGCCAGTTCATGCTGCGCGGGAGCGGCTTCGTTATGCTCGGTCTTGGCAAGAATGCCAAGTTTCCAGAGTTCTTCATCCAGATCCGCCATGAAAGCGGCTACTTTCGGCTTGATCGTGCCAAAGTAGTGATCTTCCATCTCCTGCCCTTTCGGCGGTTTCGCGCCGAAGAGCGTCCGGCCGCAGATCACCAGATCCGGCCGCATATAATATTTCTTCCGGCTGATCAGGAAATACTCCTGCTCCGCGCCGACAGTTACGTTCACCCGCTGGGCCGTCTCGTTGCCGAAGATCTTCAGGATCCGAAGCGCCTGACGGTTGATCGCCTCTACCGAACGAAGCAGCGGGGTCTTCTTATCCAGTGCCGCGCCTCCGAAGGAGAAGAACACGGTCGGGATGCACAGCGTGTTATCCTTTAAAAACGCATAGGCGGAAGGATCCCAGGCGGTATAGCCTCTGGCCTCAAAGGTCGAGCGGATCCCGCCGCTCGGAAGGCTGGAAGCGTCCGGCTCACCCTTGACGAGCTCTTTGCCGGAGAATTCCATGATGATCCTGCCGCCTTCGACCGGGTGGATAAAGCTGTCATGCTTTTCAGCCGTGATGCCGGTCATTGGCTGGAACCAGTGCGTGAAATGGGTAGCGCCTTTCTCGATCGCCCAGTCCTTCATGGCAGTCGCGACGATGTCCGCTATCTCGGGATCCAGTCTTCGGCCGTTTTCCATCGTGCGTTTCAGGATCTGGTATACATCGGCCGGCAGACGGTTTTTCATCGCCTCTTCGCCGAATACCATACTGCCGAACATTTCGGGGATCCGGCGGGAAAGATCAGTTTTGGTTTCCATTTGATTAGCCTCTTTCTATGCGTTCGTGACGGAGTACTTCCTGTTTTCGGATCAGATGCTCGCTGAAAAGCGGTCCATCTTCATATTCCGCTTCTCCGGCCTGCGAATCGGTCGGATCGTTATGGGAATGCTGTTTGGGCGGGATGAATTCCGCCTGGAATTCGCTGTTCGCCGCCATACGGAACGTATCCAGATTCCCGAAGTAATAATTCCACCGGTCATAGTTTCCGGCCCGGAAGGCACTTCCGCCAAATGACGGATCGGCAAAGAGCCATCCGTATCCTTCTATATAAAACAATGCCCAGTCATGCATGCCGGCTTCCGCCGCCATTCCTTCAAAATCTGGCGTCACATACAGACCTGATTGCCAGCGGGCCGGGATCCCGGCCGAGCGGCAAAGCGTGATGAACAGGATCGCCATGGTACCGCAGTCGCCGCGTCTTCCGAGCGCGACATATTCAGGGATCTGTTCGATCGTAAAATACGAGCGTGTATAGGAGTAGACCACATTCACCGTGCAGTAATCGTAAAAAGCGCGGGCGATCGCCAGTTTATCCTCAGGGACAGTGGGATCCAGCTGACGGCCTGCCTTCTCGCTCGCTTTGCGGATCAGTTCCGCGGCGAGTTCTCGTAGGGTCTTGGTAAAGTGGATACTGGGCAGTTTTTCCGCCAGATCCTCCGCGGCAGGACGATCGATCCAGCCCTGTGCGATATCTTCAGGCGTTTTGGTCAGGTCATGGTAGGTCATCGTACTGACATATTCATATTCCACACGGAACTCGGTATTCTCGGTAAGTTCCGCCTGCCAGGCGACGGTCCTCGCTCCGGCTCCTTCCGGGGCGATCACGATCTTGCAGTTTTCGCTTTCTGCCGGGGAAATGTTCAGGATACGAATATTCGTCATGTTGATCTGTGGTTTGGGGATCGGCAGATGAACGAGTACTTTGCCGGGATGGAAATATTCATCCCGGATCTTCAGGCTGGCTCTGATGCGGATCTGATCGCTGAGGCTGCCCTGTTCCTTAATCAGGCGCATGGATTCATTTTTCATGCGGCTGTTCGGTGTTTCTTCGAAGTCAGCGTTCTGCGCCTGGTTCTCGGCGATGCTCTCGTCTCTGGCGCGGGCGACCCTGGCCGCGATGTTCGGATTGACGTCCTTCAGCGTTTCAAAAAAACGTTTGGCCAGGCATGGCTTCCCGTCCATATAGATCCAGTCGGTGGTCCCGCTGTCCATCAGATCCTCGAGTTCTTTCTGCGTGAAATCCGGTATCTCCTTCTGTACGAGCGCTACGGCTTCCGCTATACTATAGCCATAATAAATCGGCAGCCGCTCAAGGATCTCTTTCTCCATGAGCAGTTTCTTTTTCAGAAAGTCCGGCGTCCGCTCTTCTGAGACGCGCAGGTCGATGAGCCGTTTCGCGCGCGCGAAATCGCCGCACCACTTGGCTTTCAGAATATCCTCCGGCAGTTCCACTGCCAGCAGATGAAGATCTTCGTTTCGCATATCTGTCCCCCGTCAGGATGATCTCGGCGGCGCACCGCTAAGGTCATGTCAGTTATGTTATTATCTCACTTTTCCGCATCTTCTTGCAAGGGGCGGCGCTGAAAAAAAACTCCCGACATTTTGCCGGGAGGGGCTATCTCCTTTATCTATTTTGGATAATCTCGGTTTTTCTGAAACCTTCTGAAACGAATGTCGTGAATATAGTCAAACACAGAAATTCAAGGAAGGACTTTTATCATGAGTTATCAAAACAATGGAATGATCCATAAGAAAAATCACCCGTGGCTCATCTGGGGCGTGCTGATCACCGTCGCTCTCGTATGTGTGATTGGGCTGATCCTGATCCTGCGGGGCAATAAGACAGTTAAAACATCGGCTGATCCCGAAGGCGTCAAAGCCGTTCAAGCCAAACTTCCGGCGTCCGCGGTAAAGGACATGACAGCCAGTCAGTTTATGGAAGGCGATGCCCATTGGAACTGGTGGGACGAATACCGGGACAAGGCCGATGCTTCCGCAAAGCTTCAGCCGGAACTGACTGCCTGTTATCAGACCATCATGCGGCAGCTGCTCGCGGATGAAAAGGAGAACACCGTCTGCTCACCGCTGAATATCTATATCGCGCTTTCCATGCTGGCGGAAGTATCTGACGGAAGTACCAGGCAGCAGATCCTCGACGTATTGAACGTATCGGACATCCTGAGTCTCCGGAAACAAATCGGCGTCCTGTGGGACGGAAACTATGTGGACACCCCTGTTCTTCAGTGCCTGCTTGCCAACTCACTCTGGCTGAGAGACAGCGATATATATAATGAAAAAACGCTGCAGCTTCTCGCGGATCAGTATTATGCCAGTTCTTTCCGCGGCGAGCCGGGTTCAGAAGACATGGACCGGGCACTGCAGGACTGGACGAACGAAGCTACCTGCCATCTCCTGGAAGACTATGTCAAGGATCTGAAACTGGATGCCGATACCGTGCTGGCGCTCGTCTCCACTCTCTATTATAAGGCTGCCTGGACAGACAACTTCTGGGCGAGCGCTACCGATCAGCAGGTTTTCCACGGCTTGGAAGGCGATACGACCGTCGATATGATGCATAAAGCGGATACCATGCGCGTTCACCGAGCTGATCAGTTCACTTCCGTCGGTCTTGATCTGATGGACAGCGGCGCGATGTATTTCTTCCTCCCGTCAGATGGGATCGATGTCGATCAGCTCTTGCAGGATCCGGAGATCTTCACCGCGATCCTGGGAGGAAACGATGATGACTGGTATGTGCCGCTGGTGCATCTTTCCATTCCGAAATTTGATATTGCCGCGAAGATGGATCTTCGTGAAAACCTGAAAGAAATGGGGATCACGGACGCGTTTGTTCCGGGTCTTGCCGATTTTTCGCCGCTGACGACCAAAATCGAGGATATCTATGTGAGCAAGGCCGAGCACGCGGCTACCGTCAAGATCAATGAGGAAGGCGTCGTCGGCGCGGCCTATACGGAGCTGGCTATGGCAGAAGGCGCTGCGCTGCCGGAAGATGAGATCGATTTCACCGTCGATCGTCCGTTCCTGTTCATCATTGCCGGCCGCGACGGATCGATCCTATTCGCGGGGATCGTCCGGAATCTTCCCTGATCGACCTATCATAAACTGACATCATCCCCTCTCTTCTGATGTGTTTCGTCTCCTGAAAAAAGAAAAACAGCGGTTTGCCCTGGAAGGTAGGCATGCCGCTGTTTTTCGTATCCCGTTTGACAAGTCAGAGCGTCGCTCCGACTGGCGATATATATCGAAATTGTCACCTCGTCCCCTGACCCCGTTCGCAGTGGAAGTCTGCGATTCAGAAGACAGAAAGATTATATCAATAACCTGCCTTTTCGTCAAGAGAAGAAACGAGATTTTTTTAAAAAAACCACAACCTGTAGTGGTTAGCCTTAGGCTACTACCCCTACAGGTTGTTTTTGTTCACTTTTTTCACAATCTTGTGCATTCACCGGACAGACTGCAAAGCTGACATGCCGTCGGAGAGGCCGCGATCCCGCCAAGAGCCGTTTCCCGAAGCTCGTAGGGAAGAGACCGGCCGACCTTGTACATGACGTCCACCATCTCATCAAAGGGGATCAGATTATCTACCCCTGCCAAGGTCATTTCCGCACAGACCAGCGCGTTGGAAGCACCGACAGCGTTTCGCTTCTGACAGGGCGCCTCCACCAGTCCTCCGATGGGATCACATACCAGACCGAGCATTGTTCCGAGAACGGAACTGGCTGCTGAAAGCACCTGTGCGGGCGAGCCGCCGAACAATTCCACAGCGGCGCCGGCAGCCATCGCGGCTGCCGCGCCGATCTCCGCCTGACATCCGCCTTCCGCGCCGGCTACGGTTGCGTTGCGCGTGATCAGATATCCGATCGCGCCGGTCGTGAAGAGCGCTTCGATCATCTGCTCGTCTGAAAATCCGAATTCCTCCTGCAGCGCACAGAAAACACCCGGGATAACACCGGAACTTCCGGCCGTTGGCGCCGCCACGATCAAGCCCATGGACGCGTTCACTTCCAACACGCCCATCGCGTAGGCCATGGCTTTGGAAATGACCGGTCCGACCAGTGAATTCCCCTTGTCGCGCCTTGCGGACACCTTATGACCTTCGCCTCCGATCAGGCCACCCATCGAACGGTTCCCTTCCTGCTGCCCTTCCTCCACGGATTCCTTCATGATCTTCCAGGAATGAGCCATCCGGGCAAGGATCTCTTCTCTCGTCCCCTCAAAATACTGTACTTCCCGCCGGATCATCGCTTCCGAGATCCGGATCTGTTCGCTTTCACAAAGAGTGAGAAGTTCTTTCCCTTTTGAAAAGTTCATACCGCTCACCTCCTTACAGACGAATCAGGTTGACCTGTTCGACGGCAGGGATCTTTCGCAGCTGCTCGATCAGCGCGTCCGGGATATCCCCATCCGCTTCGATCACCGAGTAGGCGTGTTCATGTTTATTCTCACGGTATGCGTTCAAATAAGCGATATTGATCCTGTGTTCATACAGTACCTGTGTAATATGTGCGATGACGCCCGGAATATCCTGCTGCCGCACGACCACCGTCTCCAGTTCTCCGGCGATATCCACATATACACCGTCGATCCTTCTCAGCCGCGCGTTGCCGCCGCCGATCGATTCACCGACCACATCCGTCACATGTCCGTTCACATCTTCCGCGATGATCTCGACGGTATTGGGATGAACATCCTGGTCTGTCGTATTCAGTGTGAATTTATATTCGATCCCGGCTTCTTCCGCCAGACGAAAGCTGTCGCGGATCCGTCTGTCTTCGGTATCGAATCCCATCATACCGCCAAGAAGGGCCCGGTCCGTACCGTGCCCCTGGTAGGTCCTCGCAAAGGATCCGTACAGGATGAACTCGACCTTTTTGATCGGCCCCTGACACATCTTGCTCGCCATCAGGGCGATCCGAAGCGCGCCGGCCGTATGGGAGCTGGAAGGTCCGATCATATTCGGACCGATCACATCAAAAACACTGATCTCTTTCATTCTGCTTTACAGATTGATCTCTTTGTGCGCTTCGGCGCTGTCGTAGATCGCCTGCATGATCTGGGATGTCTTGATGTTGACATCGATGCGGCTGGGAAGCGGCTCACGACTGGTCACATCGTCGACGAATGCCGTGATCTCATTCAGGAACATATCGGATTTCTTGAATTTCGGTTTGATCTCGGTCAGCGCGCCGTTCTCAGTACCATAGATCACGAAATCACCGCCGTAGGTCAGACGAATACCGGCTTTCGTACCCATAAAGTCGATATAGGTCTCCGGAACAGCGATATTCTGTGCCCAGGCGCCGTTCAGGGTGATGACCGGTCCCTCGGTACGGATGATGCCGCAGACGGAATCATCGACATCATAGGTGCCGTTCACATCCTTGGTCATTTCAGACCACATATTGGTATAGACATAGTTCTTCATGTCCACGCCCAGCTTGCAGAAGGTCTCGCCGCTGACGGTGATGGGTTTGGGATCGCCCGTGCAGTACATGACGATATCCAGGTAGTGTACGCCCCAGTCGATCAGTGTGCCGCCGCCGGCGATCGCTTTGGTCGTGAAAGCGCCGCCAAGTCCCGGGATCGAACGATGATTGCGGAAGGCGACATGGATATGATAGATCTCGCCCAGCAGGCCCTGATCGATATACTCTTTGATCCTCTTAACGCTGTCGTTGAAACGGTTCACGACGCCGATATTCAGGATGCGGCCCGTCTCATGCTGCGCTTCCTGCATCTTCAGCGCTTCCGCATAGGTACGGGCAGCAGGTTTCTCACAAAGAACATCCTTGCCGGCTTTCATCGCGTCGATCGAGATCTGCGCGTGCATGTAGTTCGGGGTGCAGACGCTGATAGCCTGAACTTCCGGATCGTTCAGGGCATCGTGATAATCCTCGATCGCGATACCGGATCCGTAGCGCTCTACCGCCGCTTTGGCTCTTTCAGGGATAATATCGCAGAAATACTTGATCTCCGCTTTGTCCCGGATCTGCATATAGGAAGGAATATGCGCGGAATTGGCAATAGTACCGCAGCCGATGACGGCAATGATGATTTTATCACTCATGAAAACAGCCTCCTTATATTTTCCGGTCATAGGAATGACCGTAATAAATTTATCCTTATTTTACCTACAGTTCCGGGATTTGGCAATCACTTTTTAAGGAATCGAAAAGAAGTCTGCTCTTGCGGTTTGAGTTCATATCTGATACTATAAACAAACAAGAAACTGACACTTTTCATATGGTCAGTTTTGCATATAATGAGAATCATCCAAAGAACGAAAGGGGATCTATTCCATGTCTAACGTGAAACATAATGATCAGCTCATCAAGGTTGTCCTGGCCGGCCTGATTGGCGCACTGGCCTATGTTACTTTTGCCTTTTTACGGATCGATATTCCCATTGGCACATCCAGTACCGCCATTCATCTGGGCAACGCGATCGTTGTTCTGGGCGCGCTTCTGATCGGCGGCGTCTATGGCGGCATCGGCGGTGCTATCGGCCTTTCCATCAGCGATCTCTTCTCCGCCAAATATGTGACAAGCGCGCCGAAGACTTTCCTGATGAAACTTCTGATCGGTCTGATCGCCGGATTTATCGCGCATAAAGTCTTCAAGATCACAAAGACCAAGGAGCCGAAGAAATATTTTAAAGGTTCTCTTCTGGCTTCGATCGCTTCCCTACTGTTTAACGCGATCTTCGACCCGATCATCGGTTATTTCTACAAACTGCTCATTTTAGG
This sequence comes from Bacillota bacterium, assembly GCA_017442735.1. GTDB lineage: Bacteria > Bacillota > Clostridia > Lachnospirales > Bianqueaceae > RUG760. The sequence goes on along the minus strand of JAFRZE010000043.1, from coordinate 24,658 downwards.
CAAACCTGCCGCGGAACTGACCATCGCCTACAACTTCCTTTCCACGGGCATCAATTCCGTCGCTTCCGTGATCGTGGCGACCGCGCTTTACATGGCGGTCCGTCCGGCACTGGAGAAAGCGCATCTGCTTCCCAAGGTAGGAAAATAGGAAAAGTTCACTGTCTTGTCATATGTCCTCCGAAATGCTATAATTTCTTAAATATGCATTTCGGAGGTTTTTTATTCGTCCGCCTATGAAAACTGCTTTCCGCCCAGTGATCGCTTTGCTGATTTGCCTGTGCCTGTTGGTGAATTCCTTCAGCACAGTCCTTGCTGAAGATACCGGTGATGATCTCGATTATGACCGGCTTTTGGCACGCAAAAATCAGGTCTATGATCCCGGTTCGGCGGAGCTTTATCCGGCGGAAGGCATGGAGATACAGGACCAGGCCCGGTATACTTTCATGATCTACATGACCGGTTCCAACCTGGAAAGCAAATACGCGAGCGCGACTAAAGACATTCTCGAGATGCTGGATTCCGGTCTTCGTCTCGATGACGTCAATCTGATCCTCTATACCGGCGGAGCCCAGACCTGGAAGAGCAAGATCCCTTCCGGCACGAACAGTGTTATTGATCTTTCTCTGCCCAAATCGGACTATGTGGTCGCTTCCACCGCGGCCAACGCGGATATGGGCGCCTGGGAGACCCTGCAGAAATTCATCAACTTTACGACGACGTATTATCCGGCGGACCATTACGCGCTGGTTTTTTGGGATCACGGTGGAGGCCCGCTCTGGGGGTATGGCTCCGATGAACTCTTTGAATCAGACTCCCTGCTCATGGACGAAATGAAGAACGCCATGAACGGGACGATCTTCTCCGGCTATACCAAACTTGATTTCGTGGGCTTCGACGCCTGTCTGATGGGCTCCTATGAAGTCATGAACCTCTGGGCGCGCTACGCGAATTACTATATCGGTTCCGAAGAACTCGAACCCGGTGACGGATGGGATTACCATTTCCTGGGACTGCTGAATGAAACGGATGACCCTGCCGTGATCGGCCGGTCCATTGTGGACCATTACGGCGCCTACTACGACGCGCAGCGAAGCGACACCTATGATCCGGATACGACACTTTCCCTTATCGATCTGTCAAAAATAAAGTCCTTTTCCCGCACGCTGGAAAACCTGTTTATCCGTATGAATACAGGTCTTCAGGAAGGAGAGCTCTCCACCCTCACCAAAGAACGCCTTGAATCCAAGACGTTCGGCATGGTGGAAACGCGTTCTTCCGGCCTTTACAGCTATGATCTGGTAGATCTTAAAGATCTGCTCGTTCATCTTCAGACGGTCTATCCAAAGGAGGCTTCCGACTGTCTTAAGCTTCTGCCGGAACTGGTCGTCCATCAGGCCTCCAGTCTTCCTGAGGCCGGCGGCCTCTCCCTTTACTATCCCTGTCACAACAAGGGACAGTATGAAAAGCTGAAGGATTCCTACCGGAAATTCGCTTCCTCCGCTTATGTCCGCTTTCTGGATCAGATGACAGAAGGCTGGCTTTACGCCAAGAGTCATGACTGGACTCTTGGGACCATGCTGCGTGAAAACGATGAATATCAGTATGCCCTCACGGAAGAACAATCCGATCAGCTGGCCTTCGCTTACTATAACCTCCTGCAGGATCTCGGTGACGGTACCTACCAGCCCATCCTCGAAGAGATACGCATCCGGCCCGATTACGACGATGTCCTTCATATCCCGCTGGATCCCTATGTTTTCTGTCTTGATTCCGATGACAGCTCTTCTGAGATCTGGCCCATGATCCAGCTGGAGCAGAACACCAAGCGCGAAAGCTACCGTACCCTGAGCACGGGTCTGATCAGTGACCAGAACCCGTTCCTTCGGATCATGGATACCGAGACAGAGCGCATCTCCGCCCTGGTCCTCGTTGATCCGTCCAACGGGCAGCTGAGCGTCAGCGCCGTCACTTCCTCCGGAGAAGAAGCGGAGCTGGGAAGCAAGGATCAGGTGGATCTTTCCACCTGGGAAGGCGTTTATTATTCGCTGCCGGAATCGACGCCATCCCGTGATCTGTCCGGCAATCTTCTTCCTTTCCATCAATGGGACGAGTATGACGATCTTTCCAGTACCGTCATTGTCCCCTTTGACCACAGCTTTTCCTTCAGTCGACATCCTGTATCGGAATTCGCCGGCGATTTTGTCCTGCAGCTGGTACTGGAGGATATGAATGGCGAGCGGTATGCCAGTGAACTGGTCAAAGCAGCTTCTCTCTATTATTATGAACAGGTGATCCCTACGCCCGATGGCCAAATGGCCTTCCGGATCTTTGAAGATCACGCACAGCTCAGTCGGTATAACGGTCAGGACCTTCTTCTGACCATTCCGGACGTAGTGGACTCTCTGCCGGTCACGTCCCTGGGCGTCGGATCTCTTTCTCCCAATGTTCTGGGAGATGATTCTACGGTGCCTGTCTTTCAGAGTATTCAGCTTCCTTCCTCTCTGACCGAGATCAAAGCACAGGCTTTCTATGGCTGCGAGGCTCTTGAAATCATCGAGATCCCCGAAACTGTCACTTCGATCGGTACCAGCGCCTTTGCCGGCTGCAGCTCCCTCGCGAAGATCCTGATCCCCGAGAGTGTCCATACGATCGGAAAGGCCTGTTTTGATTCCTGTGTCCGTCTGAAAGAGATCCAGCTTCCTTCCCGTCTTGAAAAGATCAGTACAGGACTATTCACGGGTTGTATCGAGCTCGAATCTATTCTGGCGAAAGCTGCCTCCGGATATCAGATCAGAGATAACGCCCTCTTTGATGAGACCGGAAAAAAACTTCTTGCCTATCCCGCCGCTCTTACAGGATCCTTTACCGTCCCGGAAGGGACAGAGGAAATCGCATGCGGCGCGTTCTACAAAACAGCTCTTCAGGAGATCATTTTACCAAATAGTCTGAAAATCATTGGAAGTTATGCTTTCTTTGGTGCGAAAAACCTGTCCGCACCTGTTTTCCCTGAAAGTCTGGAGGTGATCGGTCAGCAGGCTTTCGGGGCTGAGACCGGGTCCCTTTCTACAGAATCGTCTTCTCCTGTCGTGATCCGAATCCCTGCCGGTGTACAGGCGATCGGGGCAGGCGCTTTTGATGTTTTTCCCGTCAAGACTTTTGCCGTGGATGAAGAAAACCTCTTCTACGCGGAAAAAGACGGTCATCTGACCGGCAAAGCCGGCGATTCGATCGTCAGCCTGGCCACGAATGCCGCGCAGGTCTATCAGATCCCTGAAGGTATCTCTTCCTTTGACTGGGCTTTGCTGGATCACCGGCTCGATATTGCTTCCGGCTCTTCTTCTGCAAGGATCCACTTGTTTTTCCCGGAAAGCGTGAGCCGTATCAACGGCGATGTCCCGCTGGATACCCGCAATTTTGTTTTCCATGTTCCACTCACTTCCTTCGCCAGGCAGTACGCGGAAGAAGCCGGTATTTCCTGGGATCAGGAAACGGCCGCGGATTATGAGATCATTGAATTGCCAACAGAAAAGGGTACTTTATACGCGCGCGTCTATGAGGATCACGCTGCTATTCTTCTCTATATAGGTGAAGACGAATCCCTGATCATCCCCGACACGATCGCCGGGAAGCCGGTCACCGTCATCGGCGACGGAGAAGATCCCATTGAATATGTCGCTTACGGCTCCTACTTTGATCTTGATCTGGACCGCAAAGCCCTGGTCACAAAACCTCTCCTTCAGCTCATCCTGCCGGAGACCGTGACCGTCCTTTCCCGCAAGTCTTTGAAAAATTCCTACCATGCTTCCGAAAGTCTGATCCTGCCTGAATCTCTGCGTATCATCGCGGATGACGCGCTTCCTTCCCACAAGGGCGAAGGCGTCTTCCTCCTGCCGCAGCACCTTCAGTATATCGGGAAGCATCTGCCTTCTCAGATCAGCGCGATCCCCGTATCCGCCGATCTTGCCTATGTTTCCCCACAGGCTCTGGACTGCCGTCCGATGGCGGAAGGCTTTGTCCAGCTGGAAGAAAATGAATCCTACCTGGTTCGGGACGGCGCCCTCTATTCCGCTGACGGCAAGACCCTGCTGCTGCTTCCCTCGGCGCCGGCAAACGGGACACTGGTCATTCCTTCAGGTATCGAAACGATCGGACCTTACGCGGTTACCGGCGGTTTCTTCTCCCGTCTGGAGATCTCCTATGGCGTGAAGACGATCGAAGAACATGCCTTCGAAGGTTCTTCCGCTCTCACAGAGTTGTCTCTTCCTGAAACGCTTCGTACGATCGGTCCCTATGCCTTTGCTTCCTGTGTACAGCTTCCCGAGATCTCTTTCCCGTCCAGTCTGAAGCGGATCGAGCATCACGCTTTTTGCAATGACAAAAAGCTCCAAAATGTAGAATTCTCCGAAGGCCTTGCCTATATCGGAGATCAGGCTTTTGCCTATACTATCATCACAAGGATCGATCTTCCCTTGACCATTTCCTGGCTTGGTGATAAACTATTCCATCGGGTCCGGGAAGTTCCGGCTTCGGAAGATCTTCGTCCGGATGATCCGTCTCTGACCCTTACGCTTGGTCCTGAACTGATACATATCGGGGAGGATGCTTTCGAGCATCTGGAGATCGCCTCCTTTGAGGTCGATCCCGAGAACCGGTATTTCTCATCCGTGGACGGATGGCTCTATGACCGGACCGGACGCGTTCTTCGATATATTCCGCCGCTTGGGAGGTAACATATGCAGGATACCCTGATTCAATGGTTTCAAAACACACTGGGAGGTCTCGTCTCCAACGATGTGATCGTTTTTATCATATCCATGGTACCGATCCTTGAGCTTAGGGGCGGTCTGATCGCCGCTCGTCTCATGTCGATCCCATACGTTCGCGCCGCGATCCTCTGCAGTGTCGGCAACCTTGTTCCCATTCCGTTTATTCTATGGTTTATCACGCCCATCTTTACCTGGCTCAAAAAAACAAAGCTTTTCCGACCGATGGTGGAAAAGCTTGAAAAAAGAGCGATGGGAAAAGCGGACAAAGTCGAGAAAGCGGAGTTCTGGGGACTGGTCCTGTTTGTCGGGATCCCGCTGCCGGGAACCGGCGCCTGGACCGGCGGACTGATCGCGAGCATGCTCGGGATCAAGTTCAAAAAGGCCTTTCCGGCCATGTGCCTGGGCGTATTTCTTGCCTTAACGCTCATGAGCATCTTTACCTACGTGATCCCGTATCTGGTCAGCCTATTCTAAGCTTCCTCCTTCAGTCTTTCGAGCAGAAGGATCAGCTGGCCGCCCTGATCTCTCAGATACTTTCTGTGCCGCAGGTAGTCCGGATCCTGTTTCTGCACCCATTGCCAGAAACGGCCGGAATGATTCATTTCCCGGCGGTGGCAGAGTTCATGGATGATCACATAATCAACGATTTCTTCGGGCAGTTCGCTGAGCAGCAGGTTAAAGGAAAGATCGCCCCTGATGCTGCAGCTTCCCCAACGGCTTTTCATCGCGCGGACAGTGATCTTTCCATAGGTGACGCCAATCTTCGCGGCAAAGACAGGTACTTTTTCATTCAGAAGTTTTCTGGTTTTCTGCCGCATTTTTTCGATCGCTTTCTTTCCGCTTCCGGATTCGGCGATCAATTCCAGATATTTCTCTTCTCCCTGCTTCTTCTGCAGGGAGTTTTTTTGTCTGACCTTCATCTGGTGGCTGAGGATCCAGTCCCGGCGTCTTCTAAGAAAATCCAGAATCAGAAATTCCGGATACCGTTTCGGAGCCCGGACGAGGACCTGTCCATCCGGACGGATCTCCGCCGCGAGGCTGCGACGTGAGCTTCGGACAAGTTCGATCTCCCCGATCCCGTCCAGAAAAAGCGTACTCATGTACTGGCCGCTCCCATCTCTTCCTGTATCTTCGCACGGTAAGCGGATGGAGTAAGGCGGTAGTGTTTCCGGAAACACTCCGTAAAATAACTGGCTCCGCCAAAGCCCGTCGCGAAGGCGATATCCGTAATCGAAAGACCGGGGTTGTTCAGAAGTTCCAGTGATTTTTCCAGCCGGTAGTCCATCAGATAATTCTGCGGCGTCGTATCCAGATGTTTCTTGAAAAGATCATAACAGGTGCTGGACCCGACTTTGCCCGCGCGGCTGATATCCGCGATCGTGACTTTTTCCGCGTAATGTGTCTGGATGTAATTGACCATATCCCGAAGCGTCGGGATCCGGCGGTCCGGCCGAGGTCCTTCCGCGACCTTCGGCATATTCTCCGTAAGCAGGAAAAGCATCTCGTAAGCAATTCCCATGATCTGCAGGAATCGGTTTTCTTCTTTTCCGCAGATAAGCGGATGTGCCTCACCGATGAGTTCCATCAGTTTTTTCTGCCACGGGACATCCTGTGAAAGATGGATATAGGGACAGCCATCTCCTCTCAGCTGTTCCTGTACAGCTGTCTCTACCGCCTGAAAACGACTGCGAAAAACGGATGGATTGATCAGGACCGCAAGATAGATGCAATCTGTTCCGTCTTCCGAATAGTTGCGGTGGACCTGTCTGGGCGCTACATAGATCCCTTCTCCTTCTTCCAGACGGATATGTTCGCCGTTGACCGAGTACATCATATGTCCCTTTTGTACAGCGATGAACTCCATATCTTCGTGCCAGTGATGGATCACTCTCATTCTGGGGATCCTGGAAAGCTTGCCCTGATTGGCGTATACGGGATAAACAGGGTCGTTGTAAAAGACCTGTTCCGACCCGTCCGCCAGGATGGTCATGGTGTGTTTTGCCATCTTTTTCCCTCCCGAATCGTAGAATTGTTATGATATATTAGAGATTTCGTATATATTTTCTTCGTTTTGTGTAAGATAATAATAGCGCAAGGTGAAAGGAAAGTCAATACAGTCCTTGCGAAAATCTGAATGAAGGAGGGTAATGAATCATGGATAAGAAGTTCACCCATGCGCTTCTATTAGCTGAGGATGTACAACAGGCAGATTTGGTTCCCGATTTTCTGTATGCCGATTATCATCGTCGTCCAGTAAAAAACAAAGAAGCCAAACCCTACGTCAACAAACGTCAGCTCATCGCGAACCAGGTGTGGGAGCGATTCATCGAAAGCAATCATCTGAACCGTTCCGGCAGCCGGATCGGTCTGCAGGCGGATCTTCGCACCACAATGGCCTAATTATTCATATACCACATGAAAAGAGCAGGGATCTTTTGATCTCTGCTCTTTTTGTATGCCCTGATGATCATCCGAGTTTCGCGAGGGACTCCTCGACCTGATCCATCAATGCCTGATATTTGGCCTGTTTTTCTTTTTCTTCTTCAATCACAGCCGCCGGCGCTTTCGCCAGGAAGCCCTGGTTGGACAACTTACCGGAAACTCTCTTCAGTTCGCCTTCCAGACGTTTCTTTTCTTTCAAGAGACGTTCTTTTTCTGCCGCGAAATCGACCAGCTCTTCCAACGGGATCCTTACTTTCGCGTCCCGGATCGGGATCGTGACAGCATTCTCACTGATACCCGCATCATCCGCCTGGACGCTGACCTTTGTCGCCATGGCCAGCGGAGAAAGGAATCCCGCGCCGCGGGAGAAGATATCACGGATCTTCCCATCAGCCGCGACGATGATCACATCGGTCTTCGTTTTGGGCGTCACGTTCATCTGCGTCCGGATATTACGAATGCCGCGGACCGCTTCCTTCATGCGTTCCACTTCATCCTCTTCCGCCGGGAAGTTCATCTTCTCATCGTAGACGGGCCATGCGGCGTACATGATCGTCGCATCTTCCGGCACCATGTAATTGTATATCTCTTCTGTGATGAAGGGCATATACGGATGCAGCATCTTCAGTCCGTCCACCAGGACCTTCTTCAGGGTCCACAGGGCGGCTGTCCGGGAAGCGGCACCCTCTTCCGTCTTGTTGTAAAGACGCGGCTTCACCATTTCGATATACCAGTCGCAGAACTCCTCCCACAGGAAGGTGGTCAGTTTGTCCGCGGCTACGCCGAGCTCATATTTGTCCAGGTTCTCCGTGACTTCTTTCGCCAGATTGTTGCACTTGGAGAGGATCCAGCGATCCGCTGCCTGAAGTTTTTCCGGTTCCATAGACGAAGGCAATTCTTCATCCAGATTCATCAGGATGAACCGGCTGGCGTTCCACATCTTGTTGGCGAAGTTCCGGGCATTCTCCACCTTCGACCAGTAGAACCGCATATCATTACCGGCCGCGTTGCCAGTGACCAGCATCAGACGAAGCGCGTCCGCGCCATACTGATCGATGACTTCCAGCGGATCGATGCCGTTGCCCAGGGATTTGCTCATCTTCCGGCCCAGTTCATCACGCACCAGGCCGTGGATCAGCACGTCTCTGAAAGGAATATCTTTTGTATATTCCAGCGCGGAGAAAACCATTCGGCTGACCCAGAAGGTGATGATATCATAACCCGTGACCAGCACGTCGGTCGGATAGAAATACTTCATCTCGTCCGTCTGATCCGGCCAGCCAAGGGTACTGAACGGCCACAGCGCGGAACTGAACCAGGTATCCAGCGTATCCGGATCCTGCAGCCAGTTCTCGCCGCCGCATTTCTCACACTTACAGCCTGCTTTAGGACCCTCGGCACTGACGAGAATGTTGCCGCAGTCCTGACAGTAATATGCCGGGATCCGGTGACCCCACCACAGCTGACGGGAGATACACCAGTCATGCAGGTTCTCCATCCAGTTGAAGTACTGCTTTTCATAGCGTTTCGGGACGAAGCGGACCTTGTCCTCCCGGACCACATCGATCGCCGGTTTTCTCAGCTTATCCATGGCCACGAACCACTGGGGCTTGATCATAGGCTCGACCGTTGAATGGCAGCGATCATGGGTTCCCACAGCATGGGTCATATCTTCGATACCTGTCAGGTAACCGCCGGCCTGAAGATCTTCGACGATCTTCTTCCTGGCCTCATAGCGATCCAGGCCGCAGTAGACGCCGCCGTTCTCGTTGATCTTGCCGTCATCGGTCATGACGCAGATCTGTTCCAGGTTATGTCTGAGACCCACTTCGAAGTCGTTCGGGTCGTGGGCTGGCGTGATCTTCACGGCGCCGGTCCCGAATTCCTTATCCACGTACGCATCCTCGATCACCGGGATCTCTTTGTTCATGAGCGGCAGGATGACCATCTTGCCGACCACATCCGCATAACGCTCATCCCCGGGATGAACAGCGATCGCGGTATCACCCAGCATGGTCTCCGGACGGGTCGTGGCGACCTCGATATAACCGGTGCCGTCCGCGTAGGGATAGCGGATATGCCAGAAATGGCCCTGCTGTTCCTCGTGCAGGGTTTCCGCGTCGGAGATGGAAGTCTGGCAGACCGGACACCAGTTGATGATCCGATTGCCGCGGTAAATCAGTCCCTGCTCATACAGGCGGATGAAAACCGTCTGCACCGCGTTCGACAGACCTTCGTCCATCGTGAACCGGGTACGCTCCCAGTCACAGGACGCGCCGAGCTTTTTCAGCTGGTTCAGGATGGTCTGATGATATTTCTCTTTCCAGGCCCATGCTTCCTTTAAGAAGCCTTCCCGGCCTAGTTCTTCCTTGGTATGCCCGTCGGCGATGATCTTCTGGATGACCTTGACCTCGGTCGCGATAGCGGCATGGTCGGTCCCCGGCTGCCACAGGGTATTGTATCCCTGCATCCGTTTCCAGCGGATGAGGATATCCTGCATGGTATTATCCAGGGCATGACCCATATGCAGCTGTCCTGTGATGTTTGGGGGCGGGATCACGATCGTAAAGGCTTTTTTCGAGAAATCGATCTCTCCGTTCTCCTTTTTCGGAACTTCCGCGTGGAAAAAGTTTCCCTCTTCCCACTTTTTATACAGGCGGGGCTCCAGATCTTTCGGGCTGTAGGTCGTCGGCAGGTTTTGCATTTTCTTACACTCCTTTTTCAATAAAAAAGCGGTCTTCTCCCTAAGGGCGAAAACCGCGGTACCACCTTAATTTGTTCTCTTCTGATCGTTAACGGGATCAGCCGCCTGAATTATCAGCAAAAGGCGCGATCCGCCTTTTCTCTGTTCATTACAGGGACTCGGAAGCGACCTTTCATCTGTCCTTCACCGGGATCTTTCAGCCGCGGATCCCTCTCTTTAGGCTATCTTCAGATGTACTCCTCTTCGTCGAAGTCGATAATATCGGTATGTTACTCTAAAAAGGCCTGTTTGTCAAGGATTAGTTCTGTATCCGAACAAACATAATAAAGTCGAACTCTTTATATGCGCTGTCATCTCTCTGTTCTTTCCAGATCATCAGCACAAGCTCTCCTTCACCTCCTATGGTTAATGAAGTTCTTATTATCCCCGTCTTGATCCCTGCTTCTTTAAATACTTCCTTCGCATAATCCAGTACTTCTTTGCGCATCAGAATATCTGCTTCCTGAAGCAAAGTCTCTTCTCCATATTTTTCCAGATAAGTCTGAAAAGCCAGTTCATTTTTCTCGTCGTATCCGTAAACCATCCCGTCACCGGCGACTGAAACCTTAATGTACCGATCGATCGATAAATCTTCTATGGGCTTTTCAAAGAATACCTCATAACAAAGTAAATACTCCTTGCCCAGGTCTTCCTGCAAACCGGTATCTAAAGGTCCGATGTTTGGTTCTGTCCTGATCTCATATTCCTCCGGATCAAAAATGTCGCTGACAAATTCCACAGCCAGCGCCTGTGCCTCTTCCTCGCTTAATTCTTCACTGCAGGGGCCGGGATAATCCTCCCTATACCCGGCCACATGACCATCCGTACCTCTTTCGACCAGGAAACCATAGTCTTCCTGACTGTTACGATAATAGTCGAGAATGGCCGAAGTACCCGGATAATGCTCTGTCGAATGTCCATAATCTCCCATGATGGACTGGCCGCGGAACTTTGTCTCAAAGTATTCCGGGGCTGCCGGATCCGAATCCGCAAAATACTGTTCCAAAGTCCACCACGTTTCTTCTTCCATGGGAAAGTAGACCCGGCCATAATTAAAACATGAAAATCTGACCCCTTCCGGCTTTTGAAACGGGTCCTGATTTATCTTCTCTGATTCTTCTATTATCTGCGGTTCTTCTATCGTTTCAAAGGAATCGGTTTCTGTCCCTGTATTTTCTGCATCCGAAAGCTCTGCTTCCATGCTGGTCTCTTCCTTGGTCAGACCAGATCGGGAGCAGCCCCACAAAACAAGAACTAAAAGCAAACAGCCAAACAGCCGAATAAACCTGTACTTCATAATCTTATCATGTTTATCTATTTACTTCTCCGGCTCATCGATAGTGAGTGTCGATAAAAGCTGTTCCAGCAGTGCGGTGTCGCCGCCGCTGGTAAAATCGTTGAGTGAGATCGTATAGACCCGGCTTCCTCTCGCGATGAGGGCCACCTGGACTACATCCGTGACATATTCATTTTTAACAAGATAACAGTAAGTCAGCGCTTCTACTTCCGCTCTGTTATAGCTTCGGATACGGGCTTTCTGCAGTTCATCACAGCTGATCCCCAGTTTTTTCAGTGTACTGGCCTGTTCATCGAGCGGCTCCATCAGTTTTTCCAGGTCGCTGGTCTGCACTTCCCTGCCTACTTCAAAGTAACCAAAATCGAGATAATTGACTGTTCCGATCGCCGTGGTGGGCGAATACATCCGCCAGTAGATCGCCATGTTGCTTGTAAGTCCCAAAAGTGCCGCCTGTCCATCCATCGTCGAAGACAGTTCATCCCAGTTCGTGCTTTCCCAACCGGCTTCAAAACGGAAATGAAAATCTCCTACATCATACGATGCATATGTATCCGGCACACTGACCGACGCGTCATCATATTCGCTTCGTTTGCGGCAGCCGCCAAGAAGCATTGCGCTGAGCGTTAAAATCAGCAGAAGTGCCAGGATCCGCACCCCTCTATTTCTATGGTAATTCTTGATCATAATCAGGATCCTTCTATTAAAGATAGAAGAATTATATCATGCGGGGAAAAAAAGAACAACCACCGACGTCAGACTTTCAGTACCGCTGCCATCGTTTCTCCGACGACATCCGGCGTCATGGCGACCGTCACACCGGCCTGCCGAAGCGCGGCGATCTTGCCTTCCGCCATACCTTTTCCTCCGGAAATGATGGCGCCGGCATGACCCATCCGTTTGCCCGGAGGGGCTGACTGGCCGCCGATAAAGGCAACGACCGGTTTGGTCATATGATCACGGATAAAGGTCGCTGCTTCTTCCTCCCCGCTGCCGCCGATCTCTCCGTTCATGACAACAGCGATCGTGTCCGGGTCTTCCTCAAAAGCTTTCAGACAATCGACGAAACCTGTCCCGCGAATGGGATCCCCGCCGATACCGATCACGCTCGACTGTCCGATCCCGCGCGCTGAAAGCTGTTTGACCACTTCATAAGTGAGTGTCCCCGAACGGGAAATAACGCCCACATGTCCTTTCTGATGGATATAGCCGGGCATGATCCCGATCTTGCATTCATCGGGAGTGATCAGTCCCGGACAATTGGGGCCGATCAGCCGGGTCTTCTTTCCTTCCAGATAGTGTTTGACTCTCGTCATATCCAGAATGGGAATTCCTTCGGTGATACATACCACTAATTCGATCCCGGCGTCCGCCGCTTCCAGAATGGAGTCGGCAGCGAACCGGGGCGGCACGAAAATGACCGAAGCGTTCGCGCCGGTCTGATGGACCGCCTCATAAGCCGTATCGAAAACCGGGACATCCAGCAGTTTCTGACCACCCTTACCGGGTGTCACGCCGCCGACGATCTTTGTCCCGTATTTCAGCATTTCTCCCGTATGGAAGGCACCCTGTTTTCCGGTGATCCCCTGCGCGATCAGACGGGTATCCTTATTCACCCAGATACTCATGCGCGTTCACCTCCCTCCGGCAGACTGCGGGCCTTCTCCGCGGCTTCGACGGCTTTTTTCACCCCATCCGCCATATCGGAGGCCTGAATGATCGGAAGACCGGATGCTTCCAGGATCCTCCGTCCTTCATCGACATGGGTGCCTTCCAGGCGCACTACCAGCGGTACCGTCAGTTCGACCACTTTGGCTGCCTCGACGATGCCCTCCGCGATCACGTCACATTTCATGATCCCGCCGAAGATATTGACCAGGATCGCTTCAACGTGGCTGTCAGAAAGCAGGATCTCAAAGGCGGCGGTGACCTTCTCTACTGAAGCGCTGCCGCCCACGTCCAGGAAATTGGCCGGACGCGCGCCGAAATGTTCGATCATGTCCATCGTGGCCATGGCAAGACCGGCGCCGTTCACGAGACATCCGATATTCCCGTCCAGCCGGATATAATTCAGACCGAATTTCGCGGCCTCATTCTCTTTCGGGTCTTCTTCCATGGGATCCCGGAGGACTGAGATATCCGGATGCCGGAAAAGCGCGTTATCATCGAAATTGATCTTGGCGTCCAAACACAGAAGATGCCCCTCTTTGGTCAGTACCAGCGGGTTGATCTCGATCAGTGAGCAGTCTTTCTCCAGGTAAAGCCGGACCATCTGCCGGAGGATTCCGGGAAGCTCCTTGGCGGCTTCACCGGAGAGTCCGAGCGCTTTCGCGGCCCGGACGCATTCGTAGGATTTCAGTCCTTCTATAGCAGAAACGGGAATTTGTTCGATCCGCTCCGGATGCACTTTCGCTGTTTCTTCGATTTCCGTGCCGCCATCGGCCGACAAAACAATCACAAGGCCGGCGTTTTCGTTATCACCGGTCACGCTGACATAGTATTCTTTTGCCACATCGACCGCTTCCGTTACCAGGATCTTTCGGACGATCTTCCCTTCCGGCCCGGTCTGTTTTGTGACGAGCTTCATGTCCAGCATATCCTTGGCAAGCCGGCCGGCCTCTTCCGGACTCTGTGCCAGTTTGACGCCGCCGGCTTTCCCGCGGCCGCCGCTGTGGACCTGTGCTTTCAGGACGCATGCCTTCCCGATCCGCCCAATGAACGTGCGGGCAGCTTCTACCACCTTTTCCGGACTTTGGGCAAGTATTCCACCGGGTACTGGCATACCGTAAGCCTTCAGCAGCTCTTTCGCCTGATACTCATGGATCTTCATGCGGTCACCACCAGCTTTTCACCTTCATCCAGTGCCGTCTGATTGATGCGCTCGGTTCCCGCCGGCACATGCATCAGAACTGCCTTTTCCATCGTTTCCCGGTCCGTCAGATGCAGCAGTTCGTTGATCGCGCCGATGGCCACGATGTTCGCGGTCTGTTGCTTTCCTACCTTTTCTCTTGCTGTTTCAAGGATCGGCAGACGTACCACATGCTCAAAAGGAAAGTCCTCCGGTACCTGAAGACTCTCATCCATCAGGATCATGCATTCCGGTGAGAGCTTTTTCGTATAGACATCCAGTGATTTTTGTGTGAGGACCATCAGAAAGTTCGGGGACTGTACCTTGGTGAAACCGATCGGTTCATCCGAGATCAGCGTTTCCGCCTTGCAGGAGCCGCCGCGCGCCTCCGGTCCGTAGGACTGACTCTGGGCCGTATATTTTCCCGCCTGGACAGCCGCTTCCGCGAGGATCACCGAAGCCAGGATCACGCCCTGACCTCCGCTGCCGGCCAGCCGAATCTCCATTTTACTCATTTTCTTCTCTTTCCTCCGCCAGCTGCCGGATCAGCTCGGTATATTTGAACGTAAATTCCGGATACTGGATGTGATGCAGAAGGCCGATCACCAGTTTCCCCTTGAGTTCCTCAGGCGTCATCTTGGCCGCCTGCTGGACCGTCACAGAGTTGTCCCTCTGCCATTTCATCATCTCGACGGCGTCGCCCTTTTTATTCTTACGACCGTAATAGGTCGGGCAGACACTCGCCACGTCGATGATCGAAAAACCACGGTTGCGGATACCATCCTGGATCAGCTGGATGGTCTGCTGCACATGATAGGCACTGCCCCTCGCCGCGTAGGAAGCGCCCGCGCCATAGGCCAGGCCGGCGATATCGAAGGAACGGTCGAGGTTTCCATACGGGGCTGTCGTCCCGAATTCACCGGTCGGCGTCGTGGGTGAATACTGGCCGCCGGTCATGCCGTAAATGTTATTGTTCATGACCACGACCGTCAGACCGATATTGCGCCGGGCCGCATGGATCAGATGATTGCCGCCGATGGCGGAGATATCGCCGTCACCCGCGATGACGATGACTTCCAGTTCCGGATTCGCCAGCTTGATGCCGGTCGCGAACGCGATCGCGCGTCCGTGGGTCGTGTGGATCGTATTGAAATCCATATAGCCGGCCGCCCGGGAGGAACACCCGATCCCGGAAACGATCACGGTATTGCTGCGGCGAAGGCCGAGATTATCAATGGCCTGCACCACATCCCGCATAATGATGCCGTTTCCGCATCCGGGGCACCAGATCTGCGGCAGGTGCTCCGGCCGCATGTATTTATAGATGAGGCTGGACATTTGTCTTTGGTCCGGTCTCGGTTTGACATCTCCTATATTGACGCTCATAGCTCTTCCTCCACTTTTGCCAGGATCTCGGCCGGAGTGATGACCGTCCCGTTATACTTGCCTACGAAGCTGACCGGGCATTCGCCGCGGACGATCCGTTCCACTTCATATAAAAGCTGTCCGTAGTTGTGCTCCGCGACGACGATCTTTTTCTTTCCTTTGACAGCCTCGGCCAGTTCCTTTTCCGCGAACGGCCAGATCGTGATCGGACGGAAGATCCCGCAGCGGATTCCTTTTGCCCTGGCTTCCTGCATTGCCGTGATCGCAGCACGCATCGTGCCGCCGTAGCAGAAGATCACGACTTCCGCGTCTTCCATACCTACCCGCTCCACACGCACGATCTTCTCGTAGTTGTCCGAGATCTTGTGCATCAGACGCCAGATGAGCTTTTCCGCTTCTTCATTCGAGTTCGTGGGGAAGCCGGATTCATCATGGATCAGACCCGTGATATTATAGCGCTGTCCTTTGCCGAACGGCGCCATGGCCGGGACCATCTGTCCTTTCTTCATATGATAGGGTTTACGCTTGACTTCCGGGAATTCAACAGTAGGCCGGTTGACGATCTCGATATCTTCCGGATCGGGCAGTTCCACGCCTTCCCGAAGGTGTCCGATGATCTCATCCATGAGCAGGATGACCGGCGTACGATACTTCTCCGAAAGGTTGAACGCACGGATCGCCAGATCATAGGTCTCCCGGACGCTGGAAGGCGACAGTACGATCATGGGATGATCCCCGTGCGTCCCCCATCGTGTCATCATCACATCGCCCTGGGAAGGCGAAGTGGGCATGCCGGTGGAAGGACCGGTCCGCTGCACATCGACCAGCACCAGCGGGATCTCCGCGAGACACGCGTAGCCGAGATTTTCCTGCTTCAGCGAGAACCCCGGACCGCTGGTCGCTGTCATGGACTTGACGCCGGCGACCGATCCGCCGATACAGCACGCGATGGAAGCGATCTCGTCTTCCATCTGGATAAACTTGCCACCTACCTGCGGCAGGCGGATCGAAGAAAGCTCCGCGATCTCCGTGGAAGGAGTGATGGGATATCCGGCATAGAGCCTCATGCCGGCCGCGATCGCGCCTTCCACACAGGCTTCGTTGCCCTGCATCAGTACGATTTTACCCACTGTTCCTGTCCTCCTTCCTTCTCATCGATATAAAGGGCGTAGTCCGGGCATCTGAGCTCGCACTGCCCACACAGGATACATCCCGCGCCTTCGACCTTGCGCACTTTCCCATCCACGACTTCCAGCGCGTGTTTGGGACAGAACGCGGCACAGATGCCGCACCCCTTGCACCAGGCGGTATTTAAAATCAGTTCCTTGACTGTAGACATTGACCTATTCTGCCTCCTTGAAATGATTAGGAACCACGCAGCGGTTCAGACAGGGGCTCAGGATTGCAGCCACCGGATGCCCCTGTTTTCCTTTGAGGAAATAGTCGTTCCTCTTTGGAGTATAGTCCCCTGTTTCCACAATTTCCAACACTTTTCTTTTAGTACTTTCCACAATATTTTTCTTGTGTTATAATCCCATCAACAGGAGGACGTTTCCCATGACATTTCAAAATATGGAATATTTTCTGAAGGTTGCCGAGACCGGCAGCATCACCGAGGCGGCCAGGGAACTGAATATCACCCAGCAGGCGCTTTCAAGCGCGATCGCCCGGATGGAAGCGGAGCTTGGCTGTGAACTATTCGACCGTCACTCGAGGCTGCAGCTGACCTATGCGGGCACGCAGTATAAGGAAGCCGTCGTCCGGATGATGGATATCCAAAGCCAGACCAGGGAGATGCTGGCCGATATCTCCGGCAATGTCCGCGGGCAGCTCAGGATAGGGATCGCGCACACCAGAGGCCAGGCGCTCCTGCCGCTGATCCTTCCGGACTTTATCCGCCGTTATCCGCTGGTCAACCTTTCGATCCTCGAGGACAGTACCCGGGAACTGGAGCGGCATCTGGCACACGGCGATCTGGACGTGGTGATCGGCTTCGCGCCGTTCATGCTCGAGGAAGCGATGGTCTACCCGCTGATGAAAGAACAGCTCTACCTTGTGATCCCCAAAGTCCTGCTGGAAGAACATTTCGGAAAGGAGAAAGGCCTGAAGGTGCTGGAGCAGTTCCGTAAGACCCATGATATCCGCCTCTTCCGGGACTTCCCCTTCGTATTCCTCAAGGAGGGTGATCGCGTGCGGTCTATCGTTACGAGGCTTTTCGACGAAGCCGGCTTTGAGCCGTTCATCAAGCTGGAGACCGGCAACACGCAGACCACGCTCGCGCTTGCCTCGGAAGGCGTTGGGCTGACCGTATGTCCGAAGCTGTACTTAAACAGCAACTATATCGCTTCCGGTTTTGAGAACGCCTACATCCGGCAGCGGATCGAGATCTGTCCGCTTTTCGCGGAGGAAGAAGCCGGCTATATCGGCATCGGCTACAACCGCGAACGGTATCTGAGCCGCTTCGCTGAGGATTTCATCCGGATCGCGCGGGAGAAACTCTTGTAGAATCAGGGACGGGTGTGATATACTATTTCTATTCAGTCAGGAGGTTGATGCCCATGATCCATAAAAAAATAAAGATCCGTACCAAAGGATCTTCCGATAACGCTTATCTTGTCACGTATTTTCTTGATTCGTCGGACGAGATCCCGGCGCCCCCGCGGCCCTGTGTCATCCTGTGTCCGGGCGGCGGATACGCCTTTACGTCCGACCGCGAAGCCGAACCGGTCGCCATGCGCTTCCTTGCCCAGGGAATCCATGTGGTCATCCTGCGCTATTCTGTCGCGCCGGCCGTTTTTCCGACCGCGCTTCTGGAACTCGGACTGGCCGTTAAATATGTCCGAAGTGTTTCCTATGAAAACTTCATCGATC
The DNA here is from genome assembly GCA_017442735.1 of Bacillota bacterium. Classification (GTDB taxonomy): domain Bacteria; phylum Bacillota; class Clostridia; order Lachnospirales; family Bianqueaceae; genus RUG760. The sequence continues at coordinate 6,308 of JAFRZE010000043.1, read as the reverse complement.
CGGACAGGATCGTGACCATGGGCTTTTCCGCCGGCGGTCATCTCGCGGCAAGCTACGGCAATTTCTGGCGGACCAAGCAGGTGGCGGAGCTTCTTGGGCTTTTCCCGTCGGATATGAACACTTCCAGTATTACAGCGATGTCCCGGACCGAGCGGGAGGCTTTTTCCGAAGTCCTTCGTCCCAACGCGCAGATCCTCGGTTATCCGGTCATTACGTCCGGGCGTTTCGCGCACCGCGGATCCTTTGATAATCTGCTGGGAGAAAACGCAACTGATGTGCAGCTTGAACGACTCTCCCTGGAAAATACCGTCAACGAAAATACACCGCCCACCTTCATCTGGCATACCCAGGAAGATGACGCGGTGCCGGTAGAGAATTCGCTGATGTTCGTCAGCGCACTGCAGGAAGCTCACATCAAGACAGAGTTCCATATGTTCCCGAAAGGCCCGCACGGTCTTTCCCTGGCGGATGCTACCACGTCCGCAAGTCCGCGTCTCATCGAACCCAACGCCGCCGTATGGATCGACATGGCTGTTCGGTTCGTTAAAAACCTATAAATCAAATTTCCGGAGGAGGAAACGAAAATGGCTAACAAGTATGCAGGCACCAAGACCGAGAAGAATCTGTGGGAAGCTTTCGCAGGCGAATCCCAGGCCCGTAACAAATATACCTACTTTGCTTCCGCGGCAAAGAAGGCCGGTTATGAACAGATCGCCGCGCTTTTCCTGGCGACGGCTGAGAACGAGAAAGAACACGCCAAACTGTGGTTCAAAGCCCTGGACGGCATCGGCGATACCCCCGCGAACCTGCTGGCAGCCGCCGAAGGCGAGAACGCCGAGTGGACCGATATGTATGAGAGAATGGCCAAAGAAGCGGAAGAAGAAGGATTCTTCGATCTGGCCAAACAGTTCCGCGGCGTCGCGGCTATCGAAAAAGCCCATGAAGAGCGCTATCGTAAGCTTCTCGCGAACATCAACGCGGGCGAAGTTTTCGAGAAATCCGGCGTCACGATCTGGGAATGCCGCAACTGCGGTCATATCGTCGTAGGGACCAAGGCTCCTGAGGTCTGCCCCGTCTGCAATCATCCCCAGGCTTACTTCGAAGTACGCAAAGAAAACTATTGATCCTGCCGCACGAGGCGATGCTTTATCAACAAACGAAAACCGAGATCTATAAAGCAATCTTTGCTTTGCAGATCTCGGTTTTTATGTTTTTATAAAGCATTTCGTCTGTTTGATGCTCAATCGTGCTTTGAAAAATGCAATATCAGCGATCTATAAAGCACAGCTCGCTCAGATGTCCTGCCCGGCTGATCAATACGTATGGACTTTCACACGGATGAGGGTCGGCTCGTCAAACATTAAGGTAGCGGCTTCATCACCGTTCAGGCGGCGTCCTCTGTGCCACCGGCCGTTCTCGAAACGGCCCTCTTCCAGCTCGAGGATATCCAGGCACTTCGCGTCTCCGGCAAGGAAAGAGAGGATCCCGCGGTAGACCAGCACATACGCCTCGTCCTCCGCCGTCTGTACGCCCAGGGCCACCCCGTTCGTAGCAGCCGGGTTCAGCGGGTTCTTGAACATGACCATCACCTTCAGCTTGCCGAAGTCAAGGAAGTTCATCGGTGCTTTCCGCTCAGCGCAGACGGCCTGCAGTTTCGACGTCCCGTAGCAGGGGGCGATGACCGGCATCATCGAGACGAGGCTCTTTGCAATCTGCCCATAAACTTCCGCGTCCTGCGGGGTCTTCAGGGCTGGATCGCTCACGTCCATACCGAACAGGTAGCCCTGGACGGCGGTGAAAGGTTTGCCGATATCGTCAAAACCAAACGGGGAATAGCACATCGCATGATAGTGCCCGATGCTGTAAGCCAGGCGGGGGGCCGCATAGGAATGGGTAGCCGCTTCAGGAATCAGGAGCGGTGCACCATCGCGGCTGTAGTCATCGCAGACCTCCAGGAATTCCGGCACATAGATATCCGGGCAGTGTGCGTCGATCACAGGCGCACAGAACTCCCACACTTCCCGGACCCTTGAGACCGGGCCGCCGCTCGGGTATTTGCCCGGCGCGTCGTTCTTGTGGACGAGCCAGCAGTTCGCGAACAGAGGAAGCGGATAAACCTCTTTCCCGGCGGCCGCCACCGTATTCACAAAGCGGGCGACATAATATGCGCTGAAGATCTCCTCGGCTACATCACCGAAGACCTCTTCCCAGCTTCCCTCTTCCGCACCTTTTTCCACCGCGGCTTTAACATCTTCCTTCATGGTTCCGGTATGGGACTTCATATAACGGATGAAGTCCTCCGGTACCGGCTGTGCGAAAGCAAGATCCGCCTCATCGGAGCGCTCCCTGGCACTGCCCAGAAGGCCGGTCTCGTTTTCCACCTGCACGCCGATGACCGTCGAATCTTCCGAATCAAACTCTTTCAGGTGCTCCATCCACGCGGCAAAAGCTTTCGCGTCCGCTTTCATCGCTTCCTCACACAGGTAGGAGATGGAATAATAGGGGATCTTTGCCATTCCCATATCCCGCAGGGATTTGTCTTCGCCTTTTACGATCTGGGCCCGGCGGAACCTTGCCCGGTCCTGTTTGACCCAGGCCGGCGCATACATCATCTCGGCATTCTTCCAGGATCCGAACCACAGGAAGATGATCCGCTTGTTCCATCTTCTGGCCTGCCGGATCAGCTCATCCGGGATCGAAAAGTCAAACTCGCCTTCCACAGGCTCGACGAGTTCCCAGGAAACAGGGAGCAGTACGGTATTCATTCCCAACCTGTCAGCGACCGGCCAGATCTTCTCCTGCATATAGGCGGGAGAAGAAGCATCTGAATTGTGTACTTCTCCTCCGACCGCGTAAAACGGCTTCCCGTCCACAAACAAAACCTTCGCCTCATTGTATTTTCTGATCTCCGGCAGCATATCTCGTCCTCCTGTGACATTTTGTTATGTATTCTACGGTTATATTATAAGGACTACGGAAGAAAACACAATCCGTTTATTTCGTAAATCTTCCGTTAATTCAATATCATAGAAAAAGAAGCGCCGTAAAGCGCTTCTTTCGTCTGAATGATCCAGGATCATTTGTTCTTCAGAAGGTTTTCCCACTCTTTGATGATCCGGCGGTCATCGAAGTAGTCGATCGCCATTGCCTTACGGACGCGTCCGAGGGTGGCGTTCGTCTTTTCGATCGCTTTGGATGTTCCGGCCAGAAGGATGTCGTAGACCGTATCGATGTCGGCTTCCCATTTGGCCCGCTCCGCGCGGATCGGGGACAGGGTCTCCTCCAGTACGTTGATCAGGAACTTCTTACAGGTACCGTCGCCCAGACCGCCGCGGCGATAGTGGGCTTTCAGCTCTTCCAGACAGCTGTATTCCGGTAAATACTCTTTGAAGTGATCATCGTTGCAAAGCGCATCCAGGTAGGTAAAGACAACGTTGCCTTCCGTATGGCCCGGGTCTTCGATCCGAAGATGAGTCGGATCGGTGAACATTTTCTTTTTGACCTGGTTCGCGACGGTCCTGGAATCATCGGAAAGATAGATGCAGTTGCCCAGCGACTTGCTCATCTTGGCCTTTCCGTCCACACCGGGAAGGCGTCGCTGGGTCTCGTTTTCCGGGATCATGGCTTTCGGAAGGACCAGCGTCTCGCCGTAGATCTTATTGAACTTTTCCACGATCTCCCTTGTCTGTTCGATCATCGGAAGCTGATCCTCGCCGACCGGTACCAGGGTTGCGTCAAACGCGGTGATATCTGCCGCCTGAGAGACCGGATAAGCAAAGAAGCCGGCCGGAAGTCCTTCATCCGCGAAACCGCGCATCTGGATCTCTGCCTTGACGGTTGGATTACGGGAAAGGCGCGCGGTGGTCACCAGATTCATATAGTAGAAAGTAAGACCATGAAGCGCCGGAAGCGCGGACTGGACACAAATGGTGGATTTAGCGGGATCAAGACCGCAGGACAGATAATCCAGAACGACATTGATGATATTGTCACGGATCTTCTGCGGGTTGTCCGCGTTATCGGTCAGGGCCTGGTCATCCGCGATCAGAATATAGATCTCATCGAACTCGCCGGAGTTCTGCAGTTCCACACGGCGTTTCAGCGATCCGACATAATGCCCCAGGTGCAGTCTTCCGGTAGGACGGTCACCCGTCAGGATGATCTTTTTCTGTTTGTTTTCCATGTTGTTTCTTCCTTGTTTCAAAAAACTCGTAAGCAGTATTCTATCATATTCTGAAGCTACAGGCAACTTCTGCCGAAAGTTTTACGCTTTGCCGCTTATGCCCATGTAAACTCCGCGTCCCCGGCTCCAAGTTCAAAGTGACATTTCACTATACCTAAGTCAACTTTCAGCCAGACGCCGATTTTCGGTATTCTCGCCTTCACCGTTTGACCGTCCAGTTCCAGATAGAACCTTTGTTGATTGATGGCGGTAGGCGCAAGCAGCGCGGCTTCGACGCCGCTCCGGAACCATTCGGGACTGTCCGCGTTCAGATTACTGACACTTTCAGGCTTTTTGCTGCGCCGGGCAGACCCTTGCGTGCGTCCGTAGCCAAGGCTGATGACGATCACTTCTTTCTCGTCAGGACCGATCTTCTCCTTACCGCGGCCTTTTCCCATGGCAGCCCAGCAGGTATTCAGCCCCAGTTCCTGGGCCTTCAGGACGATTTTCTCTCCATAGTAGCCGCCCTTTTCATCCAGATCCGGGGCTTTTGTCCCTACGATCGCAATATAATTATTCGCATTTTCGAATCTACCGTAATGGGCGATCCTTGTATTGAAGCATTCCGGTTCGTCATAGACGATCTGAATGGACATACCGCTTGCTTCGTTGATTTCCCGTACATACTCGTCCAGCTGATCCCTGACATCCTGCGGGATCTTCATCGCTGTATACTGGCGCACGCTGTGACGCGCCTTCAAAAGCTCCAGATCCATCTTTTCCCTTCCTGAGATTTTCTCTTTTACTGGCGGATGAACTGATGGTCAGCCGCGTAATCCTCCGCGGTAACATAACGCTCCACCCGCATGTGAAGATCATATTTGTCCCGAAGTGCCGCGAGTTGCTGCATCATGGGCGAAGCGTGGTGATCATCCAGCGCTTTCTGATCGCGCCAGGCATCGATGAGCAGCACGGTCTCCGGATCCGCCAAAGACTGGAAATAGTTGTACTTGACATTTCCATCTTCCGCACGGATCGCGGCGGCGATCCCGCTCTCTTCCATCTCTTTCACGAATTTCAGTGCATTCCCGTTTTCACCGGTATAATATAGATTGACTGTCAGGCTCATCGTAGGTTCCCCCTTTTTTTGATCAGTATCACAATTGTACAATACTTTCCGCTCCAGTTCAATGAGGAAGTTCGACAGCGTTCTTTCTTGCATTTTGCCTTCGGGAATGCTACACTATTTTGGTATCCTGACAGAAAAGAGGAATTCCTATGGAACTGACATTTGAAAAAGCCAAAGAACTTATTGCTCCACAAATTACCGAAGAACATCTGATCATTCATTCTCTCAACGTCTGCTACGCCATGGAGGCGATGGCCAAACACTTCGGAGAAGATCCGGAGCATTGGAAGGCGGTTGGTTACCTTCATGATTATGATTATCAGAACTATCCGGACGAGCATCTGCAGCATACAGAAGAACCGCTGCTCGCCGCCGGCGTATCGCCGGAAGATGTGCGGGCTATCCTGAGCCACGGCTGGGAGATCTGTTCGGATGTGAAGCCGGAGACGCCTATGGAAAAAAGCCTGTTTACCGTGGATGAACTGACCGGCATTATCCAGGCCTGCGCCCGCATGCGTCCCGCCGGGATCACGGACCTGGAACTGAAGAGCTTCATGAAAAAGTTCAAGGATAAACGCTTTGCCGCCAAATGCAACCGGGAGACCATCCTCAAAGGTTGCGAACTGCTTGGGATGGAAGTATCCGAGGTCGCCGCGATCTGCATCGAAGGCATGAAAGCCCACGCCGAAGAGATCGGCCTGCTGGGGACCGCAGGTTGAACCAGCCGCGATCCGATCATCAATTCAAATGAAAAAGGACCTGTAGCAAAATGAGTTTTTGTTACGGGTCTTTTTATTTGGCTGAAATCCTGTTTTCTATTCTGGAATGCCATCAGCGGCAGATGAGTCACGCATAATACCTGATAAATATCTGAAAAAAAACCAGTAAAAGGCGATTCTTGAAAGCTTTTGGGGTGTTTAGCTTTTTTTCTTGTTTCGCCACCCAGAATCTCCTGTGATTTTTGGATAAGATATTCACTTGACAAGCTATCTTGTCCAGGGATTGGAAAAGATAATC
>JAFRZE010000042.1 GCA_017442735.1 Bacillota bacterium | reverse complement strand
TGAATATCCTAAGGAAAAGTAAAGTTGTGGGTCTTGAGACCCTATACAATAGAGGCGAAGTGGACACGCCTGTAAGAATAAGGGTAGCCTGAGGAATCGGGCGGAAACATAATACTAAACTTCTTAAGCAGAGCCGAAAGGCTCTTCGAAGCTCCGACTTCTTAAGTCGGGGTAGTTCACTACAAGAGAAGATCTGGTGATCTGTGCCAAACGGATCCTTCAGCTGATCTTGAAACTGGACTAAAAAAAGAGATATTAAAAAGCGCTGGAGCCTTCAAAAAAAGGTTCCAGCGCTTTTTTGTGCCGGGAGTAACAGATCATGTAAAAGGACGTTTTTTCCGGATCCGATAAGCCAGGATCAATGAGACGAACATGAGCCCCAGGAAGATCAGCGCGATCAGAAGCGCGATCCGATAACTCTTGAAGGCATCATAGATAAAACCGATGACGGAACCGGAAAGCGCGTTGACGATGATCGCTACGGTATAAACTTTCGGATAGACTTTATTATAGTTGCCAAGGCCGACCAGATCCCGAGTGGCGACAACGATAGCAACGGACCCCATCGTATAGACCAGGCCTACCAGAGCGGCGCCCAGGTAAAGGAAAATGGTCTGAGGGAAAAGCAGGATCAAAAGGATCCCGAGAGAGCTCAGCGCCGCATAGAGAAGCATGGAAGGAAGGGATCCCAGTTTTTCTGAAATGATGCCGAAAATCAGTTTGCCGCCGGAATTGGAGAACATACAAATCGAGAGCATCGTCGCGCCGACTGCGCTGGAAAAACCATAGCTTCCGCCAATTCCCGGAAAGTGCGGAGGATAAGCGGTAACAAAGGGACCGGTCGCAGCAAAGAGAGTCAAAAGAACGACCAGGATCGGTATGATCGTCCAGACGGCCACTTCAGGTGTTTTGCCGTCCTTGACCGGAGCGGCTCCGTAAGGCGCCATTCCCTGTGTTTCAGGAATATATCCGATGGGAAGCAGGATGGCGGGAAGATAGAAAACAAGGAGAAGACCGCCGTTGACAAGGACGCCTGTCTGCCAGTTGGAAGCTTCGATAATACTGGTGAGGATCGGAGAGAAAAGCGCACCAAGCAGACCGGACACGCCCATGGCGATACTGTTGATCAGGGCATTCTTCTCGTAAAACCAGTTGTTGACCAGAATACTCATCAAAACCGGACCGGTGAAACCCGCGAAGAAACCGCGGATCCCAAAGAACAGATAAAGCGGGATCAGGCTGCGGCAGAAGGATATGCCGACGGTCGACAAAACGATGACGAGCGTGCATACGATGACCCATTTCTTATAGGTGGAGACCCGGATCAGCTTAGGAGCGACAAGGCCGCCAAACGCATAGACGAGGGTAGCGATCGTCAGCGCCATCGCCACACTGCCTCGCCCGACGTGAAGATCATCGGCCATGGGTGTGAAGAAAACACCGGCTACATTGACCAGCAGACCGAGGGACGCCCCGACCAGACTACACGCGCAGATGGCAGCAAGAATGTATTTTCCCCGAATGCGGCCCATGGCATTTTCTCCCTTTATAATCTGTATATTTTCATCCCCAAAGTGATTTGTTTTATTATAGCATACCCTGTCCATCAAATGTCCACAAAAAACAAGATGTATGAGAAAAAGGTTGACAACATACGGCAAAACTAGTATCATATTATAAGCATCAAGGAAACATAGCTCAGCTGGGAGAGCATTCGGGTCACATCCGAAAGGTCGCAGGTTCGAACCCTGTTGTTTCCATATGAGTGCCCGCCCAAGTGGCGGGCTTTTTGCTAATATAGGACAAAAGATCGGAGGAAATCCCTATGTATATCACACCCAGACCGCTTTTTAAAGGTGCTCATGTAGCTGTCATCGCTCCGGCCGGGCCGATTTCTCAGGACCCGAACGAGCGGGAGGAAAAGATCCATGCCTGCGACAAAGTCTTAAGAGACCTGGGACTGGAGCCGTATTTTTATCCTTCCTGCGGCCAGGCCTACGGGTATCTTGCCGGCTCGGATGAGGTCCGCGCCAGAGATGTGATGGAAGCGTTCCTGGATCCGACGATCGACGGGATCTACTGCATCCGTGGAGGCTATGGCGTACAGCGCATGCTGGACAGGCTGGATTTCGATGAGATCAAAAAGCATCCCAAGTGGTTCGCCGGCTACAGCGATATCACCGCACTGCATATCTCGCTGAACCAGCTTTGCGGTCTGGTCACTTATCATACGACGATGCCTTCTACCGAACTGATCCAGGGGGTGGATGACTATACCATGGAATGGCTGAAGGCCGCGATGTTCGGTGATCTGACCGGAGGACTGATCGATGAGCTCCCGTCCGCCACACCGGTAAAATCTCTCTGGGAAGAGGGCAGGACAGCCGAGGGTATCCTCTGCGGCGGAAATCTTTCGCTGGTCTCTTCCTCGATCGGAACACCGTACGGCATTGATACCAAGGGTAAGATCCTGTTCCTGGAGGATGTCCACGAGGCGATCTATCGTCTGGACGGCATGCTCAATCATATGCGTCTGGCTGGTCTGTTTGAGGACTGCGAGGGCATTATCATGGGCTACTATACCGACTGTGACGCCGGGAAAGAGATCATGCCGCTGGAACAGGTCTTCCGTGATCTTCTGCCCAAGGATAAGCCGGTACTGATCGGCTATTCCTGCGGCCACGCGCGGCCTACCATGAGTCTTCCGCTTGGCGCGAACGTGCGGCTCGATACCGCTTCCTGTACACTGGCGGTTCTGTAAGATGGCAGAGAATCATACAATTCGGATCACCGCGAAAGCGCTGATCATTCATGATGGAAAGGTACTGCTGAATCATGGTCACTGGTATCATGGGGACGCCTATGACCTCCCGGGCGGCGGTCAGCATAAGTTTGAGACCATGGAAGAGGCACTTGTTCGTGAAGTGCTTGAAGAAACCGGTTATACTGTGCGTCCGATCCGTCTGATCGCAGTCAAGGAAGAGATCTTTACCGATCCCTATCTACGGGAAAAATGGGCGGAGTACAGCCACCGGCTGAACCATGTCTTTCTTGCCGAAATGATCGATGTTCCCAGAAAAGAAGTGACAGAAGTCGATCGGGGAACAGAGGAATTTCTCTGGCTTCCGCTTGAGAAACTGACGGAGATCAAGGACCAGCTTTTTCCGAGAGGACTGGTCGACGCTCTCCCGAAGATCCTGAATGAAAAAACCTGCGTCGTTTTGCCGACACATTATCTGGATGACAGACTGGAAGGAATGTAAAATGAGAGAGCGAGCCGCGGTCGTTTTATGGTGTCAGGAAGAAAGGAAAGTCCTCCTGATGCATCGCTGGAAGAACGGCGATGAATACTGGATCATTCCGGGCGGAGGCGTAGAGGAAGGAGAAACGTTTCCTCAGGCAGCTGTCCGTGAGACTCTGGAAGAGGTCGGAGTCCGGATCCTGGAAGAAGATCTGCATCCTTTGTGCTACCATGAGGACGAAAACACCCGGGAATGGAATTATTTCGCAATCCGCCCTTCACTGGATGAAACAAGAGTGGGCGGACCGGAGGCACTTAGGGCAAGTGAGACCAATCGGTATGAACCTACCTGGGTCCCGATCGAAAAAGTCAGGGATCTGGAGATCTGGCCCCAGTATATGGGCTTGGAGATCTCCAAGCGCTGTGATCTGAAAAAGGACCGTTCGGAGCGAGTGGAACTGACGACCATGTGTCTGGTCGTTGACGGAGACAAAGTACTGCTCCAGAACAGGCATAAGGACAGCTGGTCGGGCTATGCGATGCCTGGCGGACATGTGGAAAAAGGTGAATCTTTCGTCGAAGCTGTGAAACGAGAAGTACGGGAAGAGACAGGACTTTTGATCGAGGATCCGGTGCTGGTCGGCGTGAAACAGTTCCCTATCGATAACGGACGATATATCGTTTTTCTGTTCAAGGCAACGAAGTTCTCCGGAGAACTCACTTCTTCGGATGAAGGCCATATGGAATGGTTCCGCCGGGAAGATCTTCCAAACATAAAAACAGTGGGTGATTTTGACCCACTGCTTGAAGTGTTTGACCGGGCGGATCTTTCCGAATTCCGGTATACGATCGATCCGGATGGAGAATGGATCCTGCATTTATACTAAGCGTCCCAAAATCAAGAAGTGGAGCACCAGAGCATGATGAAACTGATCGCGATCGGAGAAAACGTCTGTGACATCTATCTCCCTGAGGGAACGATGCATCCCGGCGGCCAGTGCGCCAACACGGCCGTCTATGCCCGCATGCTGGGGATGGAGTCTGCCTATCTTGGGCAGTTCGGAACTGATTTGCCTGGAGCGATCATGAAGGACGCCCTTGGAAGCTACGGAGTGGATCTTTCACATGCGCGGATGATAGACGGTGAGAACGGTTACTGTCGGATCGAGCACCGGGACCATGACCGGATCTTCGCGGGATCGAACCTGTTCGGCGTGATGCGGATCCACCCCATGAAACTGACAGAAGACGACTGGAATCTTATCCGGGAAGCGGATCTTATCTATACGGACATCAATTCACAGATGCTTTCGTATCTTCCTGACTTCTCGGAGACCGGTATTCCGGTCGCCTTTGATTTTTCCGCGAAGATCGCGGATGAAGACCTGATCCGAATCGCTCCTTATGTGACGATCGCATCGCTTTCGCTCGCGGATCTTTCGGAAGAGGAACGCGTAAGAAAGATGAAGCTGATGGAGGAACACGGAACCAAAGCTGTCCTGGGAACGGTCGGGGAAGAGGGCTCCATGCTGCTCTATCAGGGGAAGATCTACCGGGAACCTGCGGCAGAAGTACCAAAGATCGTGGATACGCTGGGAGCCGGCGACGCCTACTTTACCGCGCTGATCAGTGACTTGTTCAAACCAGAAAAGAGCGGATTGTGCTCTTGCAGAGAGTGGGATGAAAATGATATACAAAGTGCCATGAAAAAAGCCGCGGTATTCGCGGCTCAGGTGATCGGATGGGAAGGCGCTTACCCCTATGAAAGAAAAGAAGGATATTCTATGACGAAACTATTGCTTTTTGATCTGGATGGGACCCTGCTTCGAAGTGACAAAACGATCTCAGAGAGGACGCTGCGGGCACTTCAGGCATGCCGGGCAAAGGGAACGTTGGTCGGTGTGGTGACTTCACGGGCTGAACAGAACTCCATGGAGTTTTTGGAGGCACTGAGACCGGATGTGCTCATCTCCAGCGCCGGCGCACTGGTAAAGAAAGGCGATGAAGTCATCTTTTGTGCGGAGTTTTCCGCAGAGGAAGTTCTGGATGTGATCGATTACGCAAGAAAAGTCGCCGGGAATCTCGGGATCACCGTTGATACAATGACAGAGCACTTCGGCAATATCGATCCCGTCGTTTATGACCCGAAGTGGAAAGGAAGCTCAATGACAGACTTTTCCGCCTGGGATCAGCCGGGCCTGAAGATCTGCCTGGAACTGTTTGATGAAAAGCAGGCGAAGCGGATCGCAGCCAGATTCCCGGATGCGGATATGATCCGTTTCTCCGACGGTTTCTGGTATAAGCTGACAAAGAAGGAAGCCACGAAGGAGAACGCGATCCGCAAAATGGGCGAAGCCTGCGGGATCGAACTTTCCGAGATCACGGCTTTCGGAGACGATTACGCGGATATCGGAATGCTGAAACTATGTGGAAAAGGCGTTGCCATGGGCAACGCCATCCGGGAAGTCAAAGAAGTGGCTGATGAAGTGATCGGTTCGAACGATGCCGACGGCATCGCGATCTATCTGGAAGAATAATCGTCGAAGTCGTAGTGGATGACGCCGAAAGGTGTCTCCTGATCACGGATCGCGATCGATTTGGCGAGGTGCTTGATCTCTTCCTGCGTAACGCTGCGGCCGAGTTCATTGGAAAGGACGATCCCTTCGGACAAAAGCGCGGTCTGCATGGCGATATACGGGGAATCGATCCTGGTCTCATCTGTCAGGATCCCACGCAAATAAGAATACCACTGCAGCTGGTTGTCGTTATACATCTCGATTTCCGGATTCATCAGAACCTCCTGTCTGCCGGAAGGGCTGCTGATCCCGCAGTCGAGGATCGTATGGAAAAGCTGAGCGTCTTCGTTGATCCCGAACCATTCGAGGGTAGGCTGTTTGCGCCCGGGCGGCAGCATACCGTTGTATCCCGGGATAGCCATGGGACCGCCGCCGGCATCCACATCGAGGAATTTAAGCGCTCCCAGGGAACCGGCAATAAAGCTGGTCCCTACCGTATCCATGTGCATCGCCCAGTCTTCATAGATATCCATGGAGATGCCGCCTTTGAACCGGGCAAGGCCTACGCCGAGATCTTCGACGGGAGCCGTTCTTCCGACCGCCTTGTCGATCCGTGGGTCAGTCCAGTATTCACAGCTCTGCATACCGTATACGCTTTCCAGTTCGGGCATATCAAGGACATACAGCATCTGGGCCAGATGATAGATGCCCAGGTCGAAAAGCGGACCGTGAACGCCGATCGTGGGACTGAGGAAATCCGGGCTGAATCTGGTCATATCATATCCGGGACGGCCCTGGCGCCGGTGACCGACGCTTCTCGCGTGGTAGATCTTACCAAGCTGTCCTTCGCGGATCATCTTTTTCGCGATACGGGTCTGGGGATTGTAGATGGAGCTGATCTGGACAGCGAGCTTCTGACCGTATTTTTTCTGCGCGTCATAAAGGATCCTGGCGTCCGCGTAGCTCGCGGCCATGGGTTTCTCACAGTAGCAGGGGAAGCCGGCCGCCATGACAGCGGTCGAGACGGAAGTGTGCAGATTGTTGTGGACACAGACTTCGACTTCGTCGATGTCATCCCGTTTCAGCATCTCCCGGAAATCCTGATAGAGGTCTTTTTCGTCGAGACCGTATTTGGCGCCCCAGGCCATCAGTCTGTCCTTGTCGATCTCGGCCGCGGCGACTACTTTCAGGTTGTGTCCGGCCTTTTTCAGGTTATCAATAATGGTCATATGCCTGTGGGAGATCATACCACAGCCGATGATAGCGATCCTAAGCTCTTTTTCCATTTTTCACCTCTTGAATTGATTCAGTTATTCGTGATATGCTGATTATATCATAGATCCGAAGGAGGCATAGCATGGAATTTGTTCCTGAAACACAAAAACTGATTGAAAAACTATATAAAAACAGAAAGCATGTGGAGCTGACGATCGGGATCCTGCGGGGGGATGAGAAAGAAGTCATCCACTGGGGACCGGACCGGAAGGCTGTCTTGGGAGAGGAACTGATCTACCCGGTAGGTTCGATCTGCAAGCCTTTTACGACAGCCCTCCTGGCAAAATATGTCTCTGAGGGGAAGCTGGATCTTTCCAAACCCGTCAACTACTATATCGAAGGCCTGCCGGAAGGATATTATCCGTCATTGGAAAAGCTGGCCACGCATACTTCGGGCTATACTACGCAGCCGTATAACGCGTTTGATACGGTTAAGTTTCTGCTTCGCATGAATCAGCCGGACGGGCTGCTTCATAAGAATCCGTTCCGAGGCTATCCCGATGAAGAAGGGATGATGAAGATCCTGCGGGAGACCAGGCTGCAGGAGAAGGAATATAAGTTTGTCTATTCGAATATCGGTATGGGGATCCTGGGATATATCGTCGGAAAGGTGACCGGGGAAGGGTTCTGGAACAGCCTGAATAAATATATTCAGGGAGAGCTTCATCTGGCGAATACGTTTCTCGGGAACGTCCCGATGATCGGGTATGACAGGAAGGATCAGCCCTGCCAGTGCTGGCAATGGGAAAAGAGCGATATCATTGCTCCTGCCGGTGCGCTGAACGCTTCCGTCAGTGATCTTCTGGATTTCGCGAAGATCAACCTGGATGGCCGTTTCCCGTATCTCGCGATGTGTCACGAAGTACATGGTCCCTGTGAGAAAAACGCGAACAGCGGTCTGGCCTGGAGGCTGGAGAAAGACGCCCCTATCAGCTGGCATGGCGGTAATGCCGGTGCCTACAGCGCTTTCCTGGGTCTCAACAGGGAAACAAAATGCGCGGTGGCGGTGGCCGTGAACTATGGACTTGTCGGCGCGGAGCCGCTCGGATTCTCAATTCTCAAGAATGATCTGCAATAAGAATATTTAACAGGAGGGTTTCACGATGTCATATGTTCAGTTTGATTTCCAGAGCGATTGCCTGATGGGCAATACGCAGATCTCCGTTGTCCTGCCGGATAAACCGTTCGGGGCAAAACCGAAAGACTATTATCTTTCCGGAGAAAAGTATAAAGTACTGTGGCTCCTTCACGGAACCTTCGGCGATCATTCCGACTGGATCCGCAAGAGCAATATCGAACTTTACGCGAGCGAGAAAAACCTGATCGTCGTTATGCCCAGCGCACTGAATACCAACTACGCGAACTGGGAGCATTTCAGCATCGGCTATAACATGTACGATTTCCTGACCGAAGAGCTCATGCCGCTGATCTACGGCTGGTTCCCGGCGTCGGACAAGAGGGAGGATAACTTCATTGCCGGTCTTTCCATGGGCGGAAGAGGTACCTGTGTGTATGCCTTCAATCATCCGGAGCTGTTCGCCGGCGCGGCGATCCTTTCCGCGGCGCCGAGAGATGTAGACTGGGATCGGGAGAACAATCCGCAGATGTTTTCCCGTACACAGGGCAGCATCAAGAATCGCGGCGGCCTTAAAGCCTATCTGAAATCATATGAAAATACCTGGAGAGTCCTGGATGAGGCGGTGGAAAAAGGCGTGGATCTTCCGAAACTGTTCTTCGCCTGCGGAAAGGACGATATGCTCTATGAAGGTTTTCTTCATTTTAAGGAGCACGCGAAACAGATCGGTCTTAAGGCAAAATTCTACGAGGTCAAGGGCTATAAGCATGAATGGCGGTTCTGGGATCTGTCGATCCAGAAGGCACTGGAATTCTTTAAGATTTAAGCGTGGTTTTTCTTGCATGTTGAAAAAATGCCATTTATAATAAAAGAAAACAAATCCTGAAAGGACGGACATAACCATGGCAAAAGAGTTTGAAGCTGTGATCTTTGATCTGGACGGAGTTATCTGCTTTACCGATGAATATCATTATCTGGCCTGGAAAGAAATGGCGGATGGAATCGGTGTGTATTTCGACAAAGAGATCAACAACCGTCTGCGCGGCGTTTCCCGTATGGCGTCCCTGGAGATCATCCTGGAACGCTGTGACGAACAATTAAGTGACGCGCGCAAGGAAGAGCTGGCAGCTCAGAAGAATGATATCTACAGGAAACTTCTGGCCAGAATGTCTCCTGCTGATCTGTCCGATGAAGTGAAGAACAGCCTGGATGAGCTTCGCGCAAGAGGCTACAAGCTGGCGATCGGTTCTTCTTCCAAAAATACACCGTTTATCCTCGAGCGGATCGGCCTGCCGACCTATTTCGACGCGATCTCCGACGGTAACAACATCACCAAATCCAAACCCGATCCGGAAGTATTCGTCAAAGCGGCAGCCTTTCTGGGAATCGCTCCCGAAAAATGCCTCGTCGTGGAAGACGCTGTCGCGGGTGCTGAGGCAGCACACGCGGGCGGCATGAAAGCAGCCTGCCTGGGCGACGCTTCGAATGCCGGTGCCGGGGATTATAACATGAAGTCCTTCAAGGATCTTCTGGATATTCTTCCGTAAATAAAAAAGGCTTTGAGATCAAAGCCTTAATGAGCTGCTGACTCTAGGGTCAGCAGCTTTTCTTTTCGCCAGATCCCGCCGGCATAGCCGGTCATCTGACCGTTCGCGCCAAGGACCCTGTGACAGGGAATGATGATCGAGATCGGATTGTGTCCGACCGCGCCGCCGACGGCCTGGGCCGACATATGCGGACGGCCGAGAAGGAGAGAGGCCTGCTTTGCCAGATCGCCGTAGGTAGCGGTCGTGCCATAGGGGATATCCAGAAGAAGCGACCAGATAAGCTGCTGAAACGCTGTGCCGATCGGATGCAGTTTTGGAATGAAATCTGGTTTTTGACCGGCGAAGTAAAGGTCCAGCCATCGGACGGTTTCGTCCAGATGATGTTCTGCCTCCGGGCTTGAGATTTCTTCCGGCGGCGGAGCAGGAAAGTATTTCTGACCGAAAAACCACAGACCTGTCAGGCCAAGGCTGTCAGAAGCAAGAAGGATCTCGCCAAGGGGCGAGAGATAGGTTCGTGTCATGGATAAAAACTCCGTTTCTTGTTTGAGAAAAGTATATCACAGTTTGAAACCTTCGGGAAGTTTTCCCGTGAATATAGGTGAAAAACAAAGACGGAGGATATCATGAAGAAAATAATCGCATTATTACTGACTGTGGCGCTTTGCCTGAGCGGATGCAGTGTACAGAAGGATAAGCAAGGAGAAAGCACGGTGGGAAAAAAAGGCGAGGTCATAAACCTGGCGAAAGCGATCTATCCGGAAGAGATCCGGTATCCGAGTGAAGATCAGTATAAGGATTATGATAAATTCAGCGCGGACTTTATAAAGTGGCGGGATGCGCAAAACAAGAAAACCGAGCAAGCGGAGCAGGCTTTGTCTATGGATGTTTATTATGAACAGGCGCTGAAGGCTTTTCTGCTTTCCGGAGAGAAGGGAGAAAATATCGCGGTTTCCCCGCTGAACATCTATCTGGCCCTTTCGCTGCTGGCGGAAAGCACGGACGGACAGACCAGAGAGCAGATCCTGGCTGTACTGGGAAGAGAAGATATCGATGCTGTCCGTAAACAGGCAAGGATCCTGTGGGAGGCGAATTATCATGATGATGGAAGCGTAACAAGTATTCTGGCGAATTCCGTCTGGCTGGATGATGATTTTGGCGCAAAGAAAGACTGGTTGGATGAACTGGTAAAAGATTACTATGCCAGTATCTTCTCCGGACAGGCCGGGTCAGAGGAGATGGATCAAGCACTTCAGGCATGGCTGAATGAACAGACCGGTGATCGGCTGAAGGAAGCGGCGAAGAGCGTGAAACTTTCTCCGGAGACTGTTTTCGCACTGGTGTCGACCATTTATTTCAAAGGACGCTGGGACGGTGAGTTTAATAAAAACATGACAGACGATCAGGTTTTCCACGGAGCGAAGGGTGATGTCACCGTCCCGATGATGCATCAGAGCGGAACAGATTCCTATTATTACGGCAACAAGTTCACTTCTGTTCAGAAATCCATGACGAATGCCGGACAAATGGTTTTTATCCTGCCGGATGAAGGTGTGACGCCGGAAGAGCTTCTGACAGATGAACAGGCACTTGCCTATATGATCCGGGGAGAGGCGGAAAGCAAATACCTGGTCGTAAATGCTTCTGTTCCGAAGTTCGATGTGACTTCGAATCTGATGCTGAACGAAACCCTGCAAGAGATGGGGATTAAGGATGTTTTCACTGCGAGAGCCGACTTTTCACCGGTCAGCGATGATGAGGTGGTTCTGGATACTGTTCAGCATGCCGCGCGTGTGACCGTGGATGAGGAAGGCGTTGTAGCAGCGGCGTTTACGGTTATGCTGACCTGCGGAGCTGCCATGCCGCCGGAGGAAGAAGTTGACTTTGTGCTGGATCGGCCGTTTATCTTCCTTCTGAAGAGCAATGACGGACAGATCCTTTTCGCAGGTATCGTGAATCAGGTCAAGTGATCCTTTGAGATTTCACGAAGCACCCTTTGGCTCTTGCGCTAAGGGGTGCTTTTCGCTATAATGAAGCAGAGGCATCGCCTGGAAAAGGAAAACCACGGCAAAGCCTGTGTTTATACACCTGATAAGGAGAAAGCAAATGGGTTTCAGTGCAGGACTTATTCTTCGTTTGATCAGCGAGATCAAGACATTTGGGAAGAACCATCCGAGGATGGCAGGCTTTATCGATAAAGAATTCTTTACCGATCTTCCGGTGGGAACCAAGGTGGAGATCAAAGTGACCCGTCCGGGCAAGGAAGAAGTCAGTGACAGCTTTATCACGGTCTCGGATGACAGCAAACTGCTGAAAGATCTGAAGGAATTGTCATGAGTGAGTTTAATGAAAAAATGGCTGTGCTTCTTAAGGAAGCGTCCGGCCGCATCGGTGTGTCGATCCATGGGATCGGCACATCTTTTCATTATGCCTGGCAGGAAGACGAACTGTTTTCCACCGCCAGCACCATGAAACTGATGGTCCTGGGAACGCTCCTTGAAAAGTGTCAGTCCGGTGAGGAAGATCTCGGACGTTTTATCACTTACCGGGCAGAGGAGCGGGTCGGCGGATCAGGGATCCTGTGTGATCTGACGCCGGGACTCTCTCTGACAGTGCGCGATACGGCCGTCCTGATGATCATTCTGAGCGATAATACCGCGACGAATATGTGCATCGACCTTTCGGGCGGTGTGGACGCGGTCAATGAGCATATCTTCCGCCTAGGCGTCAAGGGGTGCAGTATCAACCGGAAACTGATTTCCGATGGCTCGGATGATCGAAATCTTTCTGACACATCCCCAAGGGGGTTTGTTGATTACCTGACGGCTGTGAGGACCGGGAAAGCGCTGAATGAAGAATATACGAAGATCTTTTTCGATATCCTTCGGCTGCAGCGGTATAAAGACATGTTCGGCCGTTATCTCCCGCTGGAGGATTTCTTTGAGGAAGAGGATGGCGGCCCGTATGCGGTCCTCATGAATAAAACCGGTTTTATGCTGGGAGTACGGACGGATGCCGGGATCCTTGTTCTGCCGGATGGGCGGGAATATGCCTATGCGGTGATGATCAACGACAGTCCGGATCCAAGCTATGCTCTGACCAATGAATCTGCCATGCTGATCGCGAAGATCGGACAAACCTTCTACGAGCAGTTCGCAGGGAAGATCCGCCATGCCCGTATGGAAGATCTGCCGGAGCTACTGCGAATCTACCGGACGGCCAGAGAATTTATGGCTGCGTCAGGCAATCCTGCGCAATGGGGCGATATCGAAAACGGCAACCCTCAGCCGGAGAGAGTCCGGCAGGATATTCTGGATCAGGACAGCTATGTGTATGTGACGGAAGGCGGGCATATCGCGGCGGCCTTCTACTATGTGGAAGGAGAGAAAGTCGAGCCTACCTATCAGACGATCGAAGGGGCCTGGACAGGATCAGATGTGTACGGCGTCGTTCACCGGATCGCTTCAGACGGGACCGTGAAGGGAGCCGGCAGAGCCTGTCTTTTGTGGGCAATGAAACAATCAGGTCATCTTCGGATCGATACGCATGAAAACAATCGACCGATGCGGCACGTGCTGGAGCAGCTGGGATTTACATTCTGCGGGACGATCCGGCTGGCGAACGGTGATCCTCGGATCGCGTTTGAATGGGAAGGAGGAAGGATTCATGAATGATCTTTATACGATACAGGGAAAGAAGCTGATGGAAGAAGACGGTCTGCCGTGGGATGTTTATCCCAGGCCGCAGATGAGAAGAGATTCTTTCATCAATCTGAACGGATGGTGGGATCTGGCTGTCTCGGAGGAAGGACAGCTGCCGGGCAGATTCACGCAGCGGATCCGTGTGCCTTTTGTGCCTGAATCACTGCTTTCCGGGATCCATACACCTATTGCTGACGGAAGCACCCTCTGGTATCGCAGGAAGATCCGTATTCTTCCGGAAGAGGGAAAGAGAGTCCTGCTGCACATCGGGGCGGCCGATCAGAAGACGACGCTTTGGATAGGTGAAAGAAGAGTCAAACTCACCGAGGGATATTCCAGCGGAGAATATACCCATGAAGGCGGATATGAACCGTTTACTTACGATATTACGGAGGCGCTGAAGGAAGAGGAGACAGAGCTTCTGCTGCAGGTCCATGACGCGCTCGCGGGCGGAAAGATGCCGTACGGGAAACAGTCCCTTCAAAGAGGCGGTATGTGGTACACCCCATGTTCGGGCATCTGGCAGACAGTGTGGCTGGAAGTCGTGCCCGAAGTGTATATACGGAAAATCCATACGACGACTTCTCCTGTCTCCGCGAATCAGCCGAACGGACCCTGGAAAGTCACATTTGAGCTTCTGATGTCTGATGATCGGAAGATCATCCGGGATGAGCTGGTGGAAGAACCGCGCCTGTGGAGTCCGAAAGATCCCTGTCTTTACGAGCGGGAGATCGCGGAAGGCGAGGACAGGATCCGGACCTATTTTGCGCTTCGCGCGTTGGAGACGAAAACCATTCAGGGAAAACCGAGACTGTGTCTGAACGGGAAACCGTTCTTCTTCCACGGGCTTCTGGATCAGGGATACTGGTCGGACGGACTCTTTACGCCCGCGGACCCGGCTATGTTTGAGGAGGAGATCCTGAAACTGAAAGCGATGGGATTCAATATGCTCCGCAAACATATCAAGGTCGAGCCGGAGCTTTTCTATTATGCCTGTGACAAACTGGGGATGACGGTCTTCCAGGACATGGTCCAGAACGGGATCTATGATTTTAAGCACGATACGATCTATCCGACGATCGGGCTGATGAGGATCAATGATCAGAAACTTCATCCGGACCCGGAGAGCCGGGAAAACTTTATCGAGGGGATGCTGCAGACAGTGCGGACGCTGAAGAACCATCCGTCGATCGTTTACTGGACGATCTTTAACGAGGGATGGGGGCAATTCTCGGGTACGCAGGTCTATATGCAGCTTCGAAAGGAAGACGATACCCGCTGGATCGATACGGCATCCGGGTGGTTTCATCCGGCAGGCCTGAAGACCGATGTCGAATCCAGGCATGTGTATTTCAAAAGGGTGCGTCCCGTCCATTCGGACAAACCTTTCGTCCTGAGTGAGTTCGGCGGCTACGCCTATATGATCCCGGAGCATAGCTTTAATCCGGATAAGGTCTATGGATATCGGATGTACAAAAGCCGCGAGGCGCTGGGAGAAGCAGTTCGAAAACTGTACAGGGATCAGGTCATCCCGCTGATCGGGAAAGGACTTTGCGGCGCGATCTATACCCAGGTATCCGATGTGGAAGATGAAACCAACGGGGTCTTCACCTACGACCGAAAAGTACAGAAGATTCTGCCGGAGGATCTGGATGGGATCATGGATGAGATTTCTTCGTTACTTCCGAAGGAATAGCTTGAACTCATGGCAGAAAAAAGCTATAATATAGGGTAATACCTCGCCCGGAGACATTTCGGGCTAGATAGAGACATAGATAGAAAGAGGAGGGTATCTCAATGACCAAACAGATCAATTTGCAGGATGTATTTCTGAATACGCTGCGTAAGGACCGGATCGAGTGCACCGTATTTCTGATGAACGGTTATCAGATCAAGGGAGTGATCCGCGGCTATGACAACTTTGTGATCATGGTAGAGTCCGACGGACGCCAGCAGGTGGTCTATAAACATGCCGTTTCCACCATCAGCCCGGTACGTCCTGTGCAGATCAATCTTGCAAAAGAAGAAGCCGAGGGGAGCGAAGAGTGATCTCAGGGAAGGAAGCGCTTCTTGAAGCGATGGAAATCAGCCCGGCGGTAGCAGCGTTCTGCCAGAAGCAGGAAGCCTCCGTCCGGGCTAAGTTTGATGAAATAGATGAAATCTGTGAATACAACCAGTGGAAGGTACTGGATGCGTTCCAGAAAGAAAGAGTATCCGATCAGCATTTTGAAACGACCTCCGGCTATGGATATACGGATCTGGGAAGAGACACCCTGGAAAGAGTCTTCGCCCGCGTATTTCATACCGAAGACGCTTTGGTACGCCCGCAGATCATCTCCGGCACGCACGCGTTGGCAGTGGCGGCTTTTGGGCTGCTGCGGCCCGGCGACGAGATCGTGTTCGCGGCGGGAACACCGTATGACACGATGCAGGGTGTTGTCGGGATCCGTCCGGAAAAGGGAAATCTGACCGAGTTCGGCGTGACCTATAAGATCGTTCCACTCGGGGAGAACGGGCTGCCGGATATCGAAGCGTTAAAGAAAACGATCGGACCGAAGACCCGGGTCGTGGAGATCCAGCGGTCTAAAGGATATGATTACCGCAAGACCCTCTCTCCCAGAGAGATCGGTGAGATCATCCGGGCGGCCAAGGAAGTCAAGCCGGATGTGATCGCTTTTGTGGACAATTGCTACGGTGAATTCGTTCAGAAGATCGAGCCTACCGACGTAGGCGCCGATATCGCGGTCGGTTCACTAATCAAAAACGCCGGAGGCGGCCTGGCCCCGATCGGCGGTTATATCGTAGGAAAGAAAGATCTGGTGGAGCTTTGCGCGATCCGCCTGACATCGCCCGGCCTTGGCAAAGAAGCCGGCGCGACGCTGGGCGTGACGAAATCGTTCTATCAGGGATTGTTCTTTGCGCCTACCGTGACAGCGGCCGCTGTGAAGACGGCTGTGTTTGCCGCGGCGGTTTTCAAGGCGCTTGGATATAATGTCCTGCCTGAACCGGATGAAGAGCGCTGTGATATCGTCGAAGCGATCACATTGAACAGCGAACAGGCGATCTTGAGCTTCTGCCGCGGGGTCCAGTTCGCCGCGCCGGTAGACAGCTTTGTTACACCGATCCCCTGGGATATGCCCGGATACGGATGTCCGATCATCATGGCAGCCGGATCCTTTAACTCAGGTGCCTCTATTGAGCTTTCCGCCGACGCGCCGATCACGCCTCCCTACAACGTTTTCTTCCAGGGAGGTCTGACCTACGGACACGGGAAATACGGTGTGATGCGGGCAGTCCAGGAGATGGTGAAAGACCGCGTACTTTCTATACCCGAATAAGAGAGGAAGAGTGGATGGCGGCATTTCCGAAGCAGTATGAAGAGAACATGAAAGCGCTCCTCGGCGAGGAGGGTTTCTGTTCGTATGCCGCGACATTCGAGCATCCCGTGAGAAGCGGACTTCGCGTCAACACGCTGAAGATCACGCCGCAGGAGTTCCTGGAACGAAAAGAAAAGGAAGGGAAACAGGATCTGAGACCGGTCCCCTGGTGTCCTTCCGGGTACTACTACGAGGAAGAAACGACCGAATACTCCAAACATCCGGATTACGCGGCGGGGCTTTACTATCTGCAGGAGCCCAGTGCCATGGCGCCGGCGGCCATTCTGCCGGTAAAAGAAGGCGATCATGTGCTGGATCTTTGCGCCGCTCCGGGAGGGAAAAGTACGTATCTGGCCGCGAAACTCGGCAGCAAAGGGGTACTGGTGAGCAATGATATCAGTCCTTCCAGAGCGAAAGCGCTTTTAAAGAATCTGGAACTCACCGGGACTATGCGGGCTGTCGTTTTATCGGAAGCTCCTTACGCGCTTTCCAAGCGCTTCCCGGATCAGTTTGATAAAATACTGGTCGATGCGCCGTGTTCCGGAGAAGGCATGTTCCATAAGGAACCGGACATCATGAAAAACTGGGAGCAGTATGGCAACGAATATTACGCTAAACTGCAAAGAGAAATACTTCCGGCTGCCTATCAGATGCTGAAGCCGGGCGGAATGCTGCTTTATTCCACCTGTACCTTCCATCCGATGGAAGATGAGCAGATGATCCTTGACTTTACCAAAGATCATCCGGACATGAAGCTTCTTCCGATCCGAAAAGTCGGAGGAATGGAAGATGGCCATCCCGAATGGACCGATGATCCCTCCAGAGAGGATCTTCGTATGTGCGCCCGCTTCTGGCCGCAGAAACTGGAAGGACAGGGGCATTTTACAGCGCTCCTTCAGAAGGAAGGGAAACCATCCGGATCGGATGCCTTTACCATGGGTATGACGGATCTTCGCGGCGCTTTCAGCAGCAGCGATCTGAAACTGTTTGAAAACTGGTGTCAGGAAAATCTGAAAAGGTCCTGGCAGAAGATCCTTCCGAAGGACGGATACTTATCGAAGATCGGGACGATGCTTTATTACAGCCCGATACCGCAGGGAAGCCTGAAAGGACTGCGCGTTCTGCGCTGCGGGATCCTGCTCGGAGAACTGAAAAAAGACCGGTTTGAGCCGTCGCAGGCCTTTGCCATGACCCTGACGAAGCAGGATGTCATAAAGATCGCGGATCTTCCGGTCGGATCAGACAGTGTGAAACGGTATCTCAAAGGGGAGACCCTGACCGGAGAATATGAGGATGGCTGGAATCTGGTCCTGGCGGACGGATATCCGCTGGGGTGGGGAAAGGCCGTCCGGGGAATATTGAAAAACAAGTATTTGAAAGGCTGGATTCAGAATTAGGATGAAATATGATGTGATCATCGTCGGCGCGGGCCCCGCGGGCTCTGTTCTGGCGTGGAAGCTTCCTAAAGATCTAAGCGTCCTGCTGATCGATAAACGGCATCTGCTGGATCCGGAAAAGATCCCGCAGGAAGCCAAATGCTGCGGCGGGATGCTGGATCATTCCGCCCAGAAAGAACTGGCGCATCTGGGTCTGCCTTTGCCGCGCGAAGTGATCATGCCTCCGCAGATCTTTACGGTAAGGGCGATCGATTTTGACAGCCGGATGGAACGGTACTATCAAAGAAACTACCTGAATATCGACCGGGGAGAGCTGGATGCTTTTCTTGTGAGAAAGGCCGAAGAAAGGGAGAATGTCCGGATCCTTGGCGGAGCCAGTGTGTTCCGTGTGGAGGAAACAGAAAACGAAGTCACGGTCAGTGTCCGTACGGACGACGGAAAGACAGAAGAATACAGAGCGGACTATCTGGTCGGATGCGACGGAGCGTCCTCTGTCGTTCGCCGGTATATCATGGAAAAATATCATCCCAGGATCCACGCGCCGAAAGTCTACGCGAGTATCCAGGAGTGGCATAAAGTAACAAAGCCGGTACCGTATTACGGCGCGATGTTTGATCATCGGGTGACGGATTATTATTCCTGGATCATCCCGAAAACCGTCGGAGAAGACAGCTTTTTGCTGCTTGGCAGCGCGATCCCGTCGGAGACGAACGTGAAAGAGCGTTTTGAGATCCTGCGGGCGGATATGGCTCTTCGGGGTTTTGATTTTCAGAAACCTGTCAAAACGACAGGAGCCGTGATCCTGCGTCCGAAAATGTGCGGAAGTATCTGTACCGGAAAAAGTCGGATCTTCCTCTGCGGTGAAGCGTCCGGTCTGATCAGTCCGAGTTCTTCGGAAGGGATCAGCTTCGCGCTTCGAAGCGGCGAGGCGCTGGCCAAAGTCTGGTCAGGCAGGGCAGGATCCGAAAGCATCAGAGAAGGCTATGAGAAGAAGATTCGTCATATGAAGATGAGCATAGCCATAAAAAGCCTGAAATCCCCGGTCATGTACAAGGCGCCGCTAAGGCGTCTGGTCTTCAGGACCAGGGCTTTATCCATGAAGGTTTTGAAAGATACAGAAAGGTGGACTTAATGTCAAGATATCAGGGCCGACCTGTTCGTAAACGGTCGCGATCCCGCTACTATCTCAGGTATCCCGGACGGCTGGCTTTCTTTGCCTGTCTGCTCGTCATGCTGATCGCGGTGATCGTCAGCTGCAGGCATAAGGCATCAGAGGAGGCGGAGGAAAGCCAGACAACGATCGAAACCATGACGGCGAAGAAGGAAGTGGAGACGGGAACGATCAAACCGGTATCCGCGATCCCGCTGGACTCGGTAGGGACTCAGATCACGACCTATATGGCTTCGATGATCTACTCCAATCCGACGAATTATAAGCGGACTTCAAGTAAGCCCAACGAGGAAACGCCGGATACCGAAACGGTAGATCTTTCTCATTACCGCTATGTCGTGGCGATCAACGCCAATGCCGGTGGTGCCAACAACGGCTGGGTAGAAGGTGAAGCGATCGAAAAAACGATCACCCTGTCCGTAGCCAGACAGATGGTCGACTGGCTGAATACGAACTCGGCGGGCTACTATTTTATGCTGGTCAGAAGTTCAGATACGACGATGACAGATTCGGCCAGATTAAGTAAGATCAATAATTATGAACCGGATCTGCTGATCACGCTGGCGTGCAATGGTTCGGATCTGGAACTTGGCGGTGTCATCGCGACCTGCTATACGGCTCCGACTGAATACTACGATGAGGAAGAGGAAGATCCGAAACCCAAGTCCGAGCGGGATCGGTATACGGAAGACCTGGCGCAGAAACTGATGGAAGAGTGCGCGGACGGATTCAACATGTGGTGGCGGGATCTTCAGTATGAAGACGGTCCGCTGCTGGAGACAGAATATCCTTCGGTCAAGGTCTATATGGGATTTTTGACCTACTATCTCGATAACGAGAAAGTGCTGAAGGAAGAAAATCAGGCACAGGCCGCCATCAAGATGGGTCAGGTCATCCTGGACTTCTGTAATGCTCACGCACCGGAAAAGACACGCGGACAGCTGGCCGGAGAAGCACTTACGCATTCTCATTCCGAGAGCAGCGGTACAGACGAAAGCATCCAGGAAGAAAGTTCGATCATCCAACCGGCTTATCAACCGGCGTATCAGACTTCCACACCGACGGAAGACACGGATGATGAGGACGAGTGGGACGACGATTAAGCAACACTATATATCAGGAGGCATTATGAAACGCAAAGTAGACATCGCGATCATCGGCGGCGGCGTCGTCGGTTGTTCGATCGCGAGAGAGCTTTCTAAAAGCGATGTAAAGACGGTACTCATTGAGGCCAGGGAAGATCTGGCCAGAGGCGCGTCCGGCGCGAATTCGGGCATCGTACATGCCGGCTATGACCCCAAACCGGGTTCTTTGATGGCGAAGTATAACGTCAAGGGCTGCGCAATGTATCCGGAACTGGCGAAAGAACTGGGCTTTCCTTACCGTCCGGTCGGCTCGCTGGTCATCGCCTTTGATGAAGGCGGTATGAAAACGGTTCAAAAGCTCTATGACAGAGGACTGGAAAACGGTGTGCCCGGAATGGAAGTCATCAGCGGCGATGAGGCGCGGAAGATGGAACCGGAGCTTTCTGAGAAAGTGATCGGCGCGCTCTGGGCAAAGAGCGCCGGTATCGTCTCTCCTTACGAAGCGACGATCGCCTTCGCGGAGAACGCCGCGGTGAACGGTGTTGAATTCCTTCTGGAACAGCCGGTACAAGCCATCGATCATACGGACGAAGGTTTCCTGCTGACGACGCCTGATGAACAGATCGAGGCGAAGGTCATCATCAACTGTGCGGGAGCGGCATCCGGGAAGATCAGCGAAATGGCCGGCGGAGAAGAGATCACCATCAGTGAACGTAAAGGTGAATATACTCTCTACGACCGCAATCTTGGCTCCTTCGCGCGTACTGTCATTTTCCAGACCCCTGACTCAGCCGGTAAAGGGGTGCTCGTTACCCCGACAGCCGAAGGAAATCTGCTCCTTGGACCAAGTTCCGACCCGATCGATCCGAATGATGTCAATGCGACAGCTACGACACAGGAAGGACAGGATAAGATCTTCGCGATGGGCAGAAAATCCACGCCGAACCTTCCCTATAGCGGAGCCATTACCGGTTTTGCCGGGATCCGCGCTGTTTTCGAGGATGATTTCTATATTGCTCCTTCCAAAAAAGCGGAAGGCCTGATCCAGGTCGCCGGTATCTGCTCGCCCGGCCTGACTTCCGCGCCGGCGATCGCGGAAGATGTGGCGAAGATGGCGGTCAGTGAACTTGAAAAGCTGGGTTTGAGCGTCAGCGAGAAAACAGAATGGATTTCGCACCGGGATGCCATTCCGAGCGTCCGTGAGATGAGCTGGGATGAACGTGCAGCGCTGTGCGAAGAAGATCCTGCCTATGGAAGGATCGTCTGCCGCTGCGAGACCGTTACCGAGGGACAGATCCGTAAAGCGCTTCGTTCTCCGATCCCGGTCTATACGATCGATGGCGTCAAGCGCCGGTGCCGCGCGGGCATGGGAAGATGCCAGGGAAGTTTCTGCAGTCCGGTCGTGATGAAGATCATCTCTGAGGAATCCGGTATTCCGTTCGACCAGATCCGTAAAGCCGGCAAGGGAACAACAATTGCACAGGGAAAACTAAAGGAGATCTGAAGCCATGGAAGATAAACATTTGATCAAACAGGTGAATATCGCCGTTGTAGGCGGAGGACCGGCCGGCCTTGCCGCAGCTGTTGCCGCGTATGATGCCGGTGAAAGAGATCTGATCGTTATCGAGCGTGACCGTCATCTGGGCGGTATCCTGCAGCAGTGCATCCATAACGGTTTCGGTCTGCAGTGGTTCAAAAAGGAACTGACCGGACCGGAATACGCGCAGCGTTTCATTGATCAGGCAGAAGAAAGAAAGATCGAAAGCATGACCGGGACCATGGTACTGGAGATCCAGTATCATCCCGAGCAGCCGGAAGGTTATACGAAATCCGTTTTCTGTCTGTCTCCTTCCTGCGGTGTGATCGAATATCAGGCAAAAGCCGTCATTCTTTCCATGGGATGCCGGGAAAGAGTCCGCGGAAACCTGAAGACACCCGGTACGCGTCCGGTCGGCATTTATTCCGCCGGACTGGCCCAGAGACTGGTCAACCTTGAAGGCGTGATGCCGGGCAGGGAAGTCGTGATCCTGGGTTCCGGCGACATCGGACTGATCATGGCGCGCCGTATGAAATGGGAAGGCGCGGATGTCAAGATGGTATGTGAGATCATGCCGTATTCAGCAGGCCTCGCCAGAAACATTCAGCAGTGTCTGATCGATCAGAATATCCCGCTTCATCTGTCGACGACCGTCGTCAATATCCACGGAAAAGACCGTCTCGAAGGCGTTACGATCGCGGCGGTGGATGAGAAACGTCAGCCGATCCCGGGTACCGAGCGTTATGTCAGCTGCGATACCCTGCTTCTGTCCGTCGGTCTGCTGCCGGAGAACGAACTTTCCCGCGCGCTGTCCGTGGAGATGGATCCGGTGACCGGCGGTCCGAAGGTCGATGAAGACCGTGAGACCAGTATTCCCGGTGTCTATGCCTGCGGCAATGTCCTGCACGTCCATGATATCGTTGACTTCGTCAGTAAGGAAAGTACGATCGCCGGTGAAGCTGCCGCCAGACAGATCGCTTCCGGTAATGAGGCGAAAAACGCGAGCAAAGGTGCGCTGATCAAGGCGGCCGGCAATGTTCGTTATACGGTCCCTCAGCATGCTTCTTTGCTGAATCCGTTCTCGATCTACTGCCGTGTCGGCCAGCCGCAGGATGAGGGAAAGTTCACCCTGAAGGCTTTGGTGAATGGTGAGGAAAAAGTCATTCTGACCAAGAAGTTTGTCCGTGCGGTCCCCAGTGAGATGGCGGAGATCCCGGTCAATGAAAA
Source organism: Bacillota bacterium (assembly GCA_017442735.1). Taxonomy (GTDB): domain Bacteria; phylum Bacillota; class Clostridia; order Lachnospirales; family Bianqueaceae; genus RUG760. Next base: position 49,932 of record JAFRZE010000042.1, on the reverse strand, counting down.
ACAGCTTTCCGAGATCCGATCACTTTTTGCCGAGGAAGAAGGACAGCTTGTTCTGACAACCGAATAACAGATCAATCAGCATAAAGCAAAAGGAGACAGCTTCGATTCGTCTCCTTTTTTCGTGTCGGATTTTTAGTTTTCAGCTTGTCCGTCGATGGCGCCTTGGCACATAATTGCCGCTGGAATGGATCCGTTCGAAGCAGCGGTCGCAGAGGTTGGAAGTTGAAAGGAAGGAAAGGGTCCTTCCGCATCGGCGGCATGTCTTTCGCGTATAGTTCTCTTTCTTGAGGATAATGATGATAGTACTCGCGATCTGATCTTTAAACCGCATCGTCGGCTCCAGATACTGGACATAGCCGAATTTGCGGAAAAAGGCATACAGAAGATCACATTCTTTATAGGCCAGTTCCAGACGCTCCATGTTCTGAGCGCTGTAATCACGGAAGTTGACATTCGGCCGCAGATCGTAAAAATCGATCGGACGCCTGGAGATCGTCAGATCCGCGAGATCCCTCCACAGATCCATCAATTCCATCTGCCGAAGGTCGACCGGAATGGTGATGAAATCATAAATGAGCTGCTTGTCGGAGGTCTGTGCTTCAAGCTCCAGTGCCAGTTCGATCTCATCATCACATTTCATGATGCGGTAACCTTCCCGCGGGGGGATATCTTTCCACTTGGTCAGGATCTCGGAAACCGGCGCGTCGATGGAAAGCAGGGAAGTGGGGAAACCGATCACCGCTTCGGTGATATCTGGAACCGCTGTTTCCGCGCCAGCCTCGATCATGCTCATGTTGTTATGAGAATTGTAATATCCGATCTCATACCGTCCGTATCGTCCCGCCCGCCCGGCGATCTGCTGGATCTCCTGAGGCCTGAGCGGACGGTTTTCTTTTCCGTCGAACTTGGCCTGACGCAGAAAGACGATCCGTTTGATGGGAAGATTAAGGCCCATTCCGATTGCGTCGGTCGCGATGAGTACCTTGGTTGTCCCGTTCGAGAATTTTCTGGCTTCGGAATGACGGACGTCATAGGGAAGCGTACCATAAATAATACTGCAGGGAAGATCGGAGGAAGAAAGCTCCGCCGCGCAGGCATGGACATCTTTACGTGAAAACAGGATCAGCGCGTCTCCCTCCTGGATACTGCCGGGGAAGCGGAAATTCGTCACATCCGCTTTCAGGGGGACCAGACGTTCCAGATGCTCGATCTCGTATTCGTCACCGCAGTCTTCGATCATATGGACGAGGATCTTCTCCGCGTACGGAGCGGCACAGACATGGATTTCTTTAGCACACAGTCCCAGGACAGCCTGCGACCAGTAGCCGCCGCGCTCCTCATCGGTCATCATCTGCGCTTCGTCGATGACCGCGATATCGAACGTATCGTTGATATTGACCATTTCGATCGTGGAAGCCTGCACCCTGGCGAAGGGAACTTCGATCGCTTCTTCGCCGGTGAGCAGATTACAGGGACAGCCGTCATAGTTCATGGTCTCATACTGCTCGTAAGCCAGCAGTCTGAGAGGCCCCAGATAGACACCGTGCTGTGCTGCTTCGAGAGATTTGATGGCCTGATAGGTTTTGCCTGAATTTGTTGGCCCGATATGCAGGTAAAACTTCCGTTTCATCAGACGGGCTGCCGGATAAAGATCGATATAGTTATCAGGGATAGACTGAAGCATATGCTGCCTCAGACGGATGGCTGAACGGACCTGCTCATCGACCAGGGCGGCGGATGTTTTGACTTTGTTGTTTTGCTGCAAAAAACGGTAAGCCTGGTCCCAGGAATAGTTCTCGTTCAACCGGATCTGCAGTTTATCGAGGATCCCGGTAGAACTCATCCTTTTGGCCAGTGTATCCGTACAGTCATTCCGGTAACGGGGAGAGAAGTCCCGGATCTTTTTCCTATCTTCCAGAAAATCGGGACAAATGATCCCCAGGAGACGAAGCAAAAAGTTCGGACGTTTGACTCCGAGGATCAGCTTATAAATATAGGGGATCGTAATGAAGGTCTCCTCACCGGGATCGTCTGTCAGATAACTGGCAAAGGTCGGCGCGGAGCTTTTATCCAGAATATCGTACAGTCCCTGAACCGTCGGGATAGGAAGCGTCGGTGTATTCTGAAGAAAAGTCTCGACCATCCGGAAAACGTCCGCATAGATCTCCGCGGACTTTTCCTCGACCAGATGATCCAGATAGGTCTGGGCATATTTCTTCAGAAGCATCTGCGCGTGATGCCGATCACCGCTTTTTGGCTTTTTCTTGTTTTGTTCTTGGTCCAATCGTCAATCTCCCGGCGGAGCCGGGCCTTTCTATTATGATAGTAATTTGCGGAAAGCTGTAGGCAGCATGATCTTCTTACCGATCGTATCCCTGTCCGCCAGGAGCAGTCCTTCGGGAAGGGAAGAAGCGGTCAGGCAGTCGGAGAGAGAGGCTTCAAATAATCTCATGTGCCAGGTGATATGCGTAAAAACATGATCGGTCTCTCTGATCAGCCGGCCCGGCCGGATCCGGATACCATATTTGTTCAGGAAGAGAAGGGCAGGATCATCCGCATCAGGTACATTGGGCAGTTCCCAAAGACCGGCAAGGACCGTATCCTCCGGGCGTTTGGCCAGCAGGATCCGGTGATCTTCCTTGATCAGAAAAACAGCGAGATCTTCTATGCGCCGCCTGGTACGGGATTCACGCTTCGGGAGCTCATCCGTTCGCTCTTCAAGGAACGCTACGCAGCATTCCCGAACCGGACAGGAGAGACATTTGGGCGAGGAGGGCAGGCAGATCGTTTCTCCCAGTTCCATCAGGCCCTGGACAAAAGCCCCGGGATATTCGGAAGGATAGACCTCACGCAGAAGTTCTCTTACGGTTCGTCTGGATGATTCTTTCAGTACATCGTCTTCCAGGGCATACAGGCGGCTTACGACGCGCATCACATTTCCGTCTACAGCGATAGCCGGAAGGGAAAAAGCGATCGCGCTGATCGCGCCTGCTGTATAATCCCCTATTCCGGGAAGCGCTTTGATCTCTTCCAGGGAAGAGGGAAAACCGTCCGGCCTTTTAGCGATCAGGACAGCGGCTTTGTGAAGGTTTCTGGCGCGGCTGTAATAGCCCAGGCCTTCCCAGTGCTTCAGCACATCGTCAAGCGGGGCATTTGCCAGGTCATATACGGTAGGATAGTCGTGCGTAAAACGTTCAAAATACGGGATCACGGTCTCGATCCGGGTCTGTTGGAGCATGATCTCGGAAAGCCAGACATAATAAGGATCCGGCGGATCTGTCCGCCAGGGGAGATCCCTGCTGTTTTCGATGAACCACCTGGCAATAAAAAGCGGCCAGTGAGCGTCGGAAGGCGTTACCGGCCGGTTGATGGTAGAGGGATCTGTCATGGATCAGGCACGTACGACTTTCCGGGTGGCTACGAGGTCACAACCAGTCCCAGCCACGTTCTCGATCAGGACATCGCCTACGAAAAGAGGCGCTTTTGCTTTGATCTGGCGGGCACAGGCAAGAACTTCTTCGATCTTGGCTTTGGGAACGGTATCGCTTGTCTTGACGGAGACCATTTTCTCATCGCCGTCTTCCACATAGACAGAAGTGGTCACAGTCCGCATAGGCTGGGTCATTTCCTCAGTCGCATATTTGATTCCGCGCGGGCAGAAATTGCCGGTAACAGCAACGGTCTTTTCGCCTTGTTCGTTCACAGTCCACTCTGCACTGAGGTGGCATCCTCTCGGGCAGAGAATACAAGTATATTCCATGGTTCCTCCTGTAAGACGGTCACACTTCGAATTGCTCTTCCAGATATTTTATCACATTTTCGGGATGAAGGAAATAGGGAAAAGTGTTGCTTTTCGAATAAAATACGATACAATAACTATAGACTTTATTTTATTCTCCGGAGGCGGAAAACCAATGAAGTATCATGTCGTTTCCTATATCACCGATAAACTGACGGAAGATTTCCCGGATCAGATCGATCTTACCGGGATCACGCATATCAACTACGGATTTGTCTTTCTGCGGGATGACGGACTCTATATCCGCCGGCCGGACTGTCTGAAGAAAATGAGAAAGATCTGCACCGAGCAGGGAGTTAAGCTGCTGGTCTCCCTGCAGCAATGGGGCGGACAGAAATTCGATGAGAGAAGCCGGACGGAAGAATGGCGCAGAAAGAACGCGGCGATGGTCCGTGAAGTGGTGGATGAATATGAGCTGGATGGCGTGGACGTCGACTGGGAATACCCGGGACTGAATCTTCGGATCGACCAGCCGATCGAAGATTTCAAGGATGACTATTATATTCTGTTTATGCAGGCGCTGAGGGATGTGCTGCCGGACAAACTGCTGACCATCGCGCACGGCGGGGAGAATCGCCACTGGATCCATACGGACTTCACCAGACTGGCGCCTATCCTGGATTTCATCAATCTGATGGGATATGATTTCAACTGGTCTTCGCTTGGCTCCTCCCATCATTCCAACCTGTATCCCGCTTCTGTGGGGAAGGTGATCTCCGAGCTCTGCGATGACCGTGCGGTCCGGTACTATATTTCACAGGGAGTTCCGTCGTATAAGATCAATATCGGTGTTCCCTACTACGGATATGTCGCGGAGCAGGGGCCGGAAGGGTTCTACCGTTTCGATCAGATCGAACATCTGCTGGAGACAGATCCTCAGTATGAGCGTCAGTTTGATGAGAAGGCCAAGCAAAGTTATGTGACTAAGAACGGTGTCTTTCATATCGCATATGATGATGAGAGAACACTGGTGGAGAAATGTAAGTATATCAAAGAAAACCATCTGGGCGGATTGATGGACTGGACTTATAACCATGATCCGGAAGGGCAGGCCCGGAAGATCGTTGCCAGGGAACTGCTGGCGGAAGAGGAGTAAAATATGACGATTCTGGTAATTGACGGGCAGGGAGGCGCGATCGGGTCGCAGATGGTCAAGCGGCTTACGACAGAGTTTCCCGAGGCAAGGATCATCGCGGCGGGGACCAACAGCATCGCGACAGCATCCATGCTGAAGAGCGGAGCGGTGCAGGCCGCGACGGGAGAAAACGCGGTATTGACCTGCTCGAAACTGGCTGATATCATCGTCGGGCCGATCGGGATCGTTCTGGCGGACGCGCTGATGGGAGAGGTCACACCTAAGATGGCCAAGGCAGTCGGCAGGGCGAAGGCAAGCCGGGTGCTGATCCCTGTTTCGAAATGTGACACACTGGTCGCCGGCGTTCCCGGCGTGTCCATGTCCGTACTGATCGAGGACGCGATCGTCAAGATACGCAGCCTTATAGGCAATCCTGTGGAAGTATAAGTAAAGTAAAATATTGAATTAAAACGCAAGTTTTGGGCAGAATTCAGGGTTCTGCCCTTATTTTTTTTGCAAAAACATGAAAATCGTTTAAAAATTTCCTGTAAAAATGCCGACAATAATAGTAAAGGGGTATTTTTGCCCGGCAAAAGGAGGTCGTTATGATGGTACTCAGATTTCGGGAAGGCGTGCATGAGTATGCGGGTCTGCCGATCGTCGAAAAAAAGTATGAGGATATCCAAGACACAATCTGGCTCAGTATCAAACCGATCGATCTGTGGGATGAATATGTCAAAAGCTGTGTGACTTTTCGGATCGCGGAGGACTATTTCGCGGTCTGTCAGATCCCGCTCTTTGAGAATCCGGAAGCAGTCACCTCCCAGGTGATCGAGATCTTCCAGATCGATGAGTGGGGGATCACAGCGGAAGAGCTGTTTGAGAAGGCGCTGGAGAATCAGCGGAAACACCTCGCTTATCTCTATAACCTGGATGATTATCTGTACTACCGTGAGGAACTGATGGCGCCGAAGCCGACAAATCTTCTGGACAAAAGCAAGTGGGGAAATCCTACCGGCGCGATGCTTCTCTGGTGCGGGGAATATATCTCGTTCAGTGCCAATCTCATGTGTGACAATCGTCTGCTTTGCAGGATCCGCGATGAACTGAACAGCGGATTCTACATCTTCCCGGCGTCACGGCATCGAATACTGATCCAGAAAGCCGGACGCGCTCCCTGTTTTGAAGAACTGATCAAGATGGGAAAGGAGATCGAGCGCAGCGAGATACAGATTATTTTCTTGGCGAAGATATCGAGTATTTCGATCCGATCAAAGAGACCATGACAAACGCCTCTCGCTGCGCTGGCCAGAATCTGATCCGCGGATTCTGAGATCAGAAAGAGGTGGATCCATTGAAGAAAAAACGAAGGATCATTCTGCTGGTCATCTTTCTGCTGATCACAGTTATCGGTATCTGTCTTTCCGGTCATATGAAAAAGAAGGAAGGCAGTGCACTGAGGTCCGGGCGAAAACCAGTCCGGGAAGTGTCGGCGGTATCAGATGAGATAAAGCGATCGGAACCGTCAGAAGAAACGGTTTTGGAGGTAACAGAAGCATCATCCGAAAAGGAAGAACTCGTTGAGAAAACGGAATCCTCTTTAGAAGAGGATATCGCAACGGAAGAAGAAGCATCTTCATTGCCGGAGAAAGCCGCAGAAGAGGAAATATCTTCATTGCCGGAGACTGTTACAGAAGAGGAATCACCAGTCGAAACAGTTTCTTCTGAAGTGGAGGAAACGGTCGAATCTGCGGAAGTATCGGAAGCGACAATTTGTACTCATGAGTGGGTCGATATCGTGGAAACAGTCGAACATCCGGAGCAGGGCCACTATGAGGAGATCGTTCTGCAGGAAGAATGGGATGAGATTCGCGATATCGTGGAGCTTTGTCGTACAGAGAAATGTCGCTGCCGCTGCGGCGCCCTGTTTGACACGGACTTTGAGTGGGAGATGCATTCCATCGAACACGCGGACGATGAAGAGGATATCCATGACAGCTTCACCGTTACCTATATCGATGAAGAAGTCATAACAGGACAGGAAACGATCCATCATGAAGCTGTTACTCAGACGATCTGGGTGATCGATCAGGCGGCATACAGCGAAGAGGTCGTAGTCGGGCAGATCTGCAGGATCTGCGGAAGTCAGACAGACGATGAATAATAGAAAAGAGGAAAAAACGATGAGACAAAAAGCAAGAATATGGCTGGTCATTATCATGGCGCTCGTCATGATGATCTCCGGTATGGACCTTCCTGCGATGGCCGAGGAGATCGAGGAGAAAGAGGATCTTATCCTGATTTCTGTAGAGGGCTGGGGAGCGGGATTTGAGATCGGTAAGTATTCACTCTTCGAAGGTCAGCGTGGCCAGATCGAGGTGACCGGCGACAGTGAAAACCTGTTTCAGGCGGTAGACGAGCATACGGTAGCGATCGAACGATCACTGGCCGGATCTTCCATGGATTTCTGTGTATATACCGGATGGACCTATGCCGAAGTACTGGAATTGACCCATATGGATGGAAATGTCGAAACGATAGAGACCTCCTACGGATACGGAGCGGTGACAAAGATCGATCTGACAGATGTCCGGGAGGTCCGTCTGGTCGTCGGCACGATGGAAGGGTATGTCGATCTTGTCGTGATCGATCAGAGAGTGACTGATACAAAAAAGGGCGGAGAGGAACTTCGCTCTGCCGCGCCGGAGGAAGGGGAAACGACCATTTCGCTGATGCCGGACAGCGGGCATAGCGGAAGGGCTTATGACAATACCAACGGCAATCATCTGTTCTGTCTGGATATGTCGATGGGCGTCCCGTCTGACGGGCAAACGTTTTACTACTCTGACCTGGCTTCATATCTGGAGGCGACCGGACGCAGCGCCAGTCTTCAGGCACTGTATTTCGTTCTGTATAATTACTGGACAAACCGATATCCTTCTACAGGGACACCGACATACCTTATGACTATGTGCAGTGAGGAGGACTGGCCGTATCAGAATATGATCACGGGCGTCATCTGGAAACTGATGGGGTTTGACCCCGCCGGCTATGGAGACATATATAGGAACGCCATCGAAGATATGGCAGGAGAGGCCCTGGCTTACGCGTCCGCTTATCCGAACGGACGTTTTCCGGAAAACAGCATTATCGAATCCGTTGGTGCGCTTTATCCGGAAACAGGCAGCAGCACACAGCCGATGATCTCGATCGGAACGCCCGTTTATCATGGATATCTGCGTGTTCATAAAACGAACACGCAGGCCTCCGAGGCGTTTTTGGCCGCGCATCCGGTGACAGGGGCTGTGTACGGTGTCTTTTCCGATGAAAGCGCGGCTGCTTCAGCCAAAGCGAAACAAACCAGGTCAAATACGAATATAGGGACGGAAGGAACCACGGCAACGCTTGCGGTAGGAAGCGACGGATATTCAGAGGTCCTGGAACTTTCTCCCGGAAGCTACTGGATCGTAGAGATCGTCCGCCCGACAGATTTGGCCTGGCAGTGGGATCCGGTGATCCACGCTGTCAGCGTCAGCGCGCAGAATACAGCGGAATCACCGTTGATCGTTGATTCGGAAGAACTGCTGGTCGGCAGGATGAGGGTCACTAAGATCAGCAGCAATACGGCGGCTACCAACGGGAATGTCTGCTATGATATGACAGGGATCCGGTTTGATGTCTACAAAACCAATACAGGTACGTCATCATCCCCGGCGCTTTCCGATAAAGTAGGTTCACTGACGATCACCTCGTATGACGTGGACACCTCCACAGGCATATCGGATCTTCTGGAGGGACTGAATCCGGGTATATACTGGATCCAGGAAGCCGCGGGCACGAACGCAGGTACCGGTTATATCTATGATCCGGCTGTCAAGAGCGTTACGGTAGAACCGGAAAAAACCGCGGAAGTGTCTTTTGAGGACGCACCTACGCTGGACCCGAATCGGATTCAGATCATAAAAAGCAGCAGTACACAGGGGAATCATCGGATCACTGAGTCTTCGGCAACGTTCAAAGTGGAGTTCTTCGACAACTATACCTGGATTGGAAGCCCTGTCCGGACATGGTATTTTAAAACCAGTCAAGGCTTCGCGTTTCTGAATAATTCCGCGTATCTGGATCCGGCCTATACAAGCAGCGCGTTATATACGACATCGTCCAGCAGCAACGCTTTTCCGCTGGGGTCGATCCGCGTGACAGAAGAAAAGGCGCCGGATGGGTATCTGGCGTCCGGATTTGAACTGAAAGGCACCATCACGATCAGCCAGTCGACCGGTGAAGCAGCGTTTCAGTGGGTAAGCCCGGAAACCAGCGGGAAACTGAAGTATGAACCGGATGGCAGTCCCTCCTATCTCAACGACGCGGTTTTTGCCGGCGTTCGATTCCGGAAAGCGGATAAAGAAACAGGTCTTTCTGCCGCACAAGGCGCGGCAAAGCTGGATGAGGCTCAGATCAGTATTTATAATCACAGCGGACATGATATTATCCTGAAGAACGGAACCATGATCGCGGATGGTTCTTTGGTCATGACACTGACGACCGATGAAGAAGGTCAGGCATTTTCCGCGGCAGACGCTTTGCCCGTGGGCAGTTATTATGCTGTGGAGACGACGGAGCCGGAAGGATACCTGCGCAATGACGGATGGAAAGTCGAATTCAGCATCAGCGAGGCTGACCATGGGACGATCAAAGATCTGACGGATGAGAGTTTTCTTTTGAAAGAACAGATCATACGCGGCGGAGTGGCACTGGAAAAATGGGATATCGATCTGATGAGTCAGAGCGCGCAGGGAGACGCGGATTTCGCGGGTATCAGTTTTCGGATCACAACGCTGAACGATCATCCGGTCCGTGTGGAAGGGGCCGATTTCAGCAAGGGACAGGTCGTGTATACATTGACGACCGATGAAGACGGAAACGCGTCAACGCCGCAGGATCTTCTTCCCTACGGGAAATATCAGATCGAGGAGATCGCGACCAACGGGAAGTACCTTTTGACTTCCGGCGAAGCTCAGATTCTATGGATCCGTACGGATGGAGAGATCATCACCGCCAATACGGAAGGCGGAAAGATCGTGTTCAGCGACGAAGTAGGAAAAGGGGCGGTCATGATCGAGAAGCAGGATGAGGAATGTGAGCTGTCTCAGGGAGACGCCTCATTCGCGGGGATCCGTTACGCGGTCGTGAACCGGTCTCTGAAAGAGGTAAAAGTGGAAGATACGCTCTACGCGCCGGGAGTCGTCGTGATGATCCTGACACTAGGAGAAGACGGCACGGCCGTATCAGAGGAAAGAGCGCTGCCCTACGGATCTTACGGTATATATGAGCTGCGGTCGGATGCGCTGATCGAGCCGGGTGATATCTATAACAATTCCGATAAACTCGGTACGAGCATATTCGCGAACGAGAACGGCTATCTTTTCAAGGAGCAAAGTGGAAAGATCGAGCTGAGAACAGACGGACAGACAGAAAAAGTACTTTTTTCGAACGCTGTTCTGCGAGGCGGAGTCAGCTTTTCAAAGATCGACAGAGAACTGGATCAAGCCTTGCCGCAGGGACACGGAACACTGGAAGGAGCGATCATCGAGATCGTGAACCGAAGTCAGGATCCGGTTTTCGTGGAGGGGGAGATCTACGCGCCGGGAGAAGTCGTTCTGACATTGACCACCGATGAGAACGGTATCTGCGGGACAGAAGAGAATGTGCTGCCTTATGGGACGTATGAAGCGAGGGAGAAGGAAGCGTCCGAAGGCTACCTTATTTCCGACTGGCAGGTCACCTTTGAAATCCGGGAAGCAGGTGAGATCGTGAAGCCGGAAGTCCTGCCGGAGCAGATCCGGCGATGTGATATACGGTTTTCGAAAGTCGATATCGACGGTTCTCCCATGTCGGGCATTCCCTTCCGGATCTCACTGCTGGATCCGGAAGGCAAAGTGATCGAATCACATGTCATCGTTTCGGATGCGAACGGCATGGTCAATACCATGGATCGAAAGAAGACGGAAGGGAACATCAATATTCTGGATACATATGTGAAAGACGGCCGGTTCAGCGATGAATCCATGCTGGATGGGAGTGCGGCCGTCTGGTTCGGGGCAAAGGATACGCAGTCCATGGAAGAAGGAAAAGGCGCACTGATCTATGGGAGCTACCGGATCGAAGAACTGCAGTGTGAAGCGAACAAAGGGCAGGTGATGCTGTCGGAGGAGATCTTCTTCTCATCTTCAACCGAAGAAGAGTTTGATCTGTCCGAAGTGTTCACAGACGGCTCTCTGAACTCGCTGGGTAATCTGTTTATCGATCTGATTATTCATCCGAGTACCGATCTGATCGATATCACATCCAATTCCAAGTCTCTGACGATCGGAGAAGAAGTACGGATCAGAGATACTTTCTATTATGACCATCTGAAGATCGGACAGACATACTGCCTGGTGACAAAGATCTATTATGAAGATGCCGGCGGTAGTATGCGTCAGATCGGAGAATCTTCTATTCAGTTCGAACCGGAAAAGGTGGATATGACCAATACTTCCTACGGTATGGTCGAAAGTGAATGTAGCATTGACTCCTCCGAACTGAGCGGAGGCCGTATCCATGCGGTGTCGATCCTTTTGACCGAATCGGAAGGGAAAGAGATCGAACTTCTCGTTCACAACGAAGACTGCAAAGATGAACGCCAGATGCTCTGGCTTCCCACGATGCGTACCGTGGCTTCCGACAGCCAGACGAATGATCATATCGGTACGACACGGCAGGAGGCTTCCATTCGGGATATTGTTTTCTATGAAAACCTGGCTCACGAACATATGTATCGCCTGGAAGCGATACTGAAAGAAGCGGATACAGGGAAAATCGTAACAGATGCTGAAGGAAAGGAATGTGTTGTCGGGATACTGCTGCGCGTCAGCGAAAACGTGGAAGAAGTTGAAGAAAAATCATACGGTTTTCTGGGACCTGCAAGCGGTGAGCTGATCATGCCTGCTTTTGTCTTTGACGCGACGGCTTATGAAGGTAAAATACTGGTCGTAACCGAACTCTTATTTGATTATGACCTGTACGATGAAGAACTGGATTATACGGAGAATGAGGCCGCGATCATTCTGCGGCATGATTCGCTGAACGATCAAGATCAGCAGGTGTTCTATCCGGAATTACCGAAGGAAGAGTCTTCGTCCGAACCGGAACCGGAATCAAGTTCGGAGCCTGAGCCAGAAAGCAGTTCGGAATCCGAACAGGAATCAAGTTCAGAACCAAGTTCCGAGCCGGAATCACAGCCCGAACCGGAGAAACCCGGACCGAATCCGCCGACAGGCGATCATATGCGGACAGGATTCTATACCGGTGCGATCGTCATGGGACTTGCGGCCCTTTGTTTCGTTCTGGTCCTGAAGCATAGAAACAATTCCAGGAAGACCTGAGACTGACGGGAAAGCTTCTCACAGGCTCCGCTTAGACGGTTCTGTGAGAAGCTTTCTTCTGATTTCTTCGGAATAAAAAGAAAAAAACAAAAGTTTTCCTTTACAAAATCGAGGGAATCTGCTAAACTATCATCCATGGACGATTAGCTCAGCTGGGAGAGCGCCCGCTTGACGTGCGGAAGGTCACAAGTTCGAGCCTTGTATCGTCCATTTTTTGTTGTCTTTATTCGCCAAACGGGGTATAATGATAAGAGCAGAAATGCTAACAAGGCGCAAGGAGGATCATATGATATCGTTTGGAACAGGTGGATGGCGAGCCGTAATCGGAGACGAGTTTATTCGATCCAATATCCAGCTCCTCGCCAAAGCTATGGCAATCAAAATGAAACAGGAAGGAAAGACCAGACAGGGTATCATCATCGGATATGACCGTCGGTTCCTTTCCAAAGAGTCCATGAAATGGCTCGGACAGGTGTTCGCGGCGGAAGGGATCAAGGCAATGCTTGTCAATCGGGCATGCCCGACACCGCTCATCATGTTTTATGTCCAGCGCCATCACATGCCCTACGGCATGATGGTCACCGCCAGTCATAATCCGGCCATTTATAACGGCATCAAAGTGTTTATCAAAGAAGGACGGGACGCGGATAAAGAAACGACGAACGAGATCGAGGCGATCGCTTCCGGGATCGATCCTGCCGATATTCAGGAGATGGATTATGATGAGGCTTTGCAAAAAGGCCTGATCGAAGAGATCTATCCGCTCAATGAATATCTGGATGATATCCTCAGAAAAATCGATGTCGAAGCGATCAAGAAAGCGAATCTTCGAATCGCCTTCGATCCCATGTACGGCGTATCGGAAGTACCGCTTAAGACCCTGCTTCTGACAGCGCGTTGTGATGTGGAAACGATCCATGATAATCATGATACACTGTTCGGCGGCAAAATGCCGGCGCCGACGGAGCAGACACTTCGTCAGCTTGTTTCGCGTGTCATGGACTATCCGTTCAATATCGGTATCGCGACCGACGGTGACGCGGACCGTCTGGGCGTAATCGATGATACCGGAAGATATCTTCACGCCAACGATATTCTTGTCCTTCTGTATTACTATATGATCAAGTACCGTGGGATGCACGGACCGGTCGTTCGGAATATCGCTACCACGCATATGCTGGATAAGATCGCGGACCGGTTTGGCGAGAAATGCTATGAAGTTCCTGTCGGTTTCAAATATGTCTCCGCGAAAATGTCCGAGGTCGACGCGCTGGTGGGCGGAGAATCCTCCGGCGGCCTGACCGTCCGGGGCCATATCAATGGAAAAGACGGTATCTACGCGGCCATGCTGCTCGTTGAGATGATCGCGGTGACCGGACGCAGTATTTCCGAGATCTATCGGGATATTGAAGAGGAATGCGGCAGTATCTATATGGAAGAACGGGATTACCGCTTCACGCATGACAAGAAAGAACAGATGCAGCATACTCTCTTCGAAGAACGTCGGCTTCCCTCGATGCCGTTTGAGATCGATTATGTCTCCTATATGGACGGATGTAAGGTCTACTTCAAGAACGGCGGCTGGATCATCGGACGTTTCTCCGGTACAGAACCGCTGATCCGTATTTTCTGCGAAATGCCGAAAAAGGAAGACGCGGCAAGATGCTGCGATATCTTTGCCGGGTTCCTGGGACTGATCTGATGGATCCTGTGATCAGACTTCATCTGAAATTTCACGGACAGGTGCAGGGCGTCGGGTTTCGATATCGTGCTCAGCACGCGGCGAACGCGCTCGGTCTGACCGGCTGGGTCGAAAATCAGTGGGACGACAGCGTGGAGATGGAAGTTCAGGGAACGGAAGAAGCGATCGGTAAAATGATCCGGATGATCAACCAGGGGACATTCGTCCATATAGCCGGGATCGAACGGAAAAATGTTCCGTTAGTGGAGAAAGAGCGGTCTTTCAGAGTTCGAGGTTATTATGGCTAGCGCCATATAGACATAAAAAATGACCAAGTAAAACCAATTGGGGGCGGATCGACTCATATATGATATGATGAGATCGTTCAAGTAATCAAAGAATTATAAGGAGGCTGTCATGGCATTTAGTTTAGATGTAGTTAATCCCGAAGAAGTGAAGGAAAAAGTAGAGCAGGAACTGGCGGTTCCCGCGGAGATCAATCCCGAAGTCGCTAAGGCAGCGGAGCAGAAAGTTGCCGAGATCATGGCGGTGGATCTGGATTCCTTCGAGCACAGAAAAGAATTTACCACGGCGATCGATACCTTCGGTCAGGATGTTGTTCAGAAATCCGAAGTAAAGAACGAGATCCTCAGCAAAAGAATGGCGGAGCTTTCCAAAAACGGCACCGAGTCCGGTGAAGTCGCCAAAGGGCTGGAAGATCTGGCGATCCGTATGAGAGATCTGGATCCTTCCGGAATCGATTTCGCGAAAAAAGGCCGTATCGGGAAGGTCTTCAATCCCGTTCGCCGTTACTTTGACCGCTACAAATCAGCTGATGCCGAGATCGCCGATATCGTTAAGTCTCTGGAAAAAGGAAAAGGGACACTGAAGAACGATAACACCACGCTTGAGCTGGAAGAGGCCTCTATGAGAGAGATCACCAAACAGCTCAACCAGAAGATCGAGATGGGTACAGCACTGGATACCTATCTGACGAATGCGCTGGAAGAACAGAAAGCACTGGGCGGAAATGAAGATAAAGTCCGTTTTGTCGAGGAAGAGGTATTGTTCCCCCTGAGACAGCGGATCATGGACTTCCAGCAGCTGCAGGTCGTTAATCAGCAGGGTATCGTCGCGATGGACGTTATCCGTTCCAATAACAAAGAACTGATCCGTGCTGTCGACCGTGCCGAGACTGTAACGGTTTCTTCCCTGCGTACGGCTGTGACCGTCGCGGGAGCGCTGTACAATCAGAAGATCGTTCTGGAGAAAGTACAGTTGCTGAACGCATCGACCAACGCGATGATCGAAGCAACATCCAAGATGCTGAAAGATCAGGGCGTAGCGATCCAACAGCAGGCTACGGAAGCCAATATCTCTGTCGAGACTCTGAAGGCATCCTTCGCCAATACGCTCTCTGCCCTGGATGACATCAGCAACTACAAGCAGCAGGCTCTGCCGAAGATCGCGAAGACGATCGCTGACTTCAGAGAGCTGGCTGAGACCGGTGAGAAACGGCTCATCGAAATGGAAAAACGAGGAGCTTTCCTGGATCTGGAGACCACCGCGACTCAGCAGAAAAGACTTGAAACCAGAAAATAATGAGGTTAACAGATGAGGAGAAAAAGTAGTTCAGGACTTCTTTGGGTCATTATCGGAGTAGTCGCGCTCGTGATTCTTCGGAATGTCTTCAAAGGGTCTACTTCCTCCGGTGGAGGAGCCAGCGTGTTCAGCATCTTTCTGATCACGGCACTGGTGATCATCGTGATCGTTGTCGCGGCGACGATTACGATCATTCTGCTCATCCATAAGGATGATAAGAAGGTCACCAAGGCAAAGGAAGCTCTGGCGGAAGGAAAAGTCGATCAGCTGAGTACGGTTATCGGATCCTATAAAGGTAAATACGGAATCGGCTCGATCGCTGAGATCGCTTCAAGACAGGTGACGAATATCGACAAAAAAGGTCCGAGTCTTCTGAAGATGGTCGACGAAAAATTTGAACCCGGCAGCATGAGCCATGATCGGTTCGCAACGCCCATCGAAAACGGAATCGAGACCGTGCGGCAGAACAGCCTGACGCTCGCGAGGATGCTGGAGGGGTTTGACGATCAGGACTTTCAGAAACTGGCCAAGCTTATGCAGACCGGTGAATACCGGCATGATCTGATCGATGATGAGATCCAGAAAGAACGCTATCTGATCTATCAGAACAATATGTCTGAGATGGAAAGGATCGTCAGTACCAACGAGCGGATGCTCCTGACGCTGGACCGGATCAGCGTGGAGCTCAGTAAACTGGAGACCAATCAGATCGACCAGGAAGGTTCCAAGATCCTGGAAGAGATCGAAGAACTGACCAAAACAGCGAAATTCTATCAGTCGAAGCTCTAAGGATTTCAGAAACATCAAAAAAGAAGCCATCCTGTATGAAACGGGATGGCTTCTTGCGTTTCCTGGAATAACCGGACGTCCGGCTGATAGTCATGTTATTTGGCAATGGGACAGGCACCCATGATGGTATCCCAGATATACCAGCGGCCGTATTCATTGTCACGGATATGAACACTGTCGCCAACGGGATCGAAGATCCATTTCTTGTCTTTGGAGTAGTAGTACTGATACTCGCTGCTCTTGTAGTTTCTCATTTCCGCCGTCGTGATCAGGAACAGTGAATGCTGATAAATGTTCACGAAGGTCTGGTCTCTGCTCATCTCCTGATAGTAGGGATACCATTCCGTACCCACCAGTTTGGGGTTGATCAGTTTGTTTCCGAAATCATCCCAGGTACAGTCGATCTCGTACCACTGGCCGCTGATATAGGCGACGTTCCAGGCATGTCCGCCGACATCCTGCGGTGTGGAACCGGCCATACCGCTGACATAGACCGCGTTCAGGCCGACCTGCTGCATCAGATAGATATAGGCAAGGGAATAACCGTCGCAGACCGCGCAGTTCGGAACGCCTTCCTGATTGTGGACCAGAGCGCCGAAAGCTGTATGGCCAAGGTCATTATAGGCGAGCTGTTTGTTGTAATACAGATCATAGTCGTAGTTGACCAGAGCGATCAGTTTGTCATGGATCTGCGTAGCGATCGTCATTTCCGCTTTCGTCGTATCGATATCCTTCAGGAAAGCGGCGACAGCCTGATTGAACTGTGCCATATCCTGTTGGAAGGTTGGATACGCTTCCACAAAGAAGTAAACGGTGTAGGGAGAATTGGCGTCCTTGCGACCGTATTTCCAGCTGATGTTGCGGGAAATGTACAGATAGTAGAGTTCGGGATGGTCGTACAGCATGCACCAGAAGCAAAGGTTGACCGCATCCTTGAAGTCCTGGCTCGTCGGGTTGTCATATGTCAGGTACGCGACATAGTTGCTGCCGGAGGGATCAGAGGCTGCCATCATAAACGTATCATAGAGTTCCTGTCCCGCTTCGTTGAGACATTCATAGTAATAGAAAGATTTCGCGTTGTTGATCAGCGGACTGGTTTCCGGATACTGATAGTCACGCATAGCCCGATCGATACGTTCGATCTCTTCCTGGCTGGCTTCTTCACCGTCTCCCAAAGGTTCGGCAGTTACGATGTCGCCAACAGGAAAAGCAGCCATCTGCAGTACTTCCGCCGGGGCTGTCTGGGCTTCGACGGTTTCTTCTGCGGATTCTTCGGCTGATTCTTCCTCTGCTTCCTGAGAAGCTTCTTCAGCAGATTCTTCCTGAGATTCTTCCTCAGGTGTATTGATCGCAGGGGCGGCAGCTGCCGCTTCTTCTTCAATGGCTGCGGTCACTTCTTCCTTTAATGAAGCAGCGGCGGCATCCTTGATCTCGTCTTCCGATACAGTCGCGGCTGAGGTACAACCGGTCAGAAACAGTGCCAGAACCATCAGAATGGCTAGGCTTTTAACAAAAACAGAACGTTTCAACGAATTCTCCTCCTTTGAAGAAAATCAGAATCAATATCAATGATATCATAAAAAGTTCAGCAAATGCAATAGTACTTTTCGGCAGGATCCATTCCATTACCGGCCATGGTTTTCCTCTATTCTCTGGTAATCATAGTAGGCATGGACAAGATTTCGATAGCCGAGTTTTTTTATTTCTTCATATTTGACCCGGAACCGGGCTTTTGTATGGGTGTCCGATAAAAGATAACGAATGCATTCCTGCGCGTAGTGGTCGATCTCCTGAAGAGAGGAGGTCGTATTGATCATAGAGAAAAACCAGTTGCTCCATGTCAGTTCATGATCTCTTGCATTCTCCAGCAGTTTACGATTAAACAGGCGGATGAAAGCTTTCGCGGCTCTTTCTCCGCTCTGGTCGTTTCGCTTTTTCCACCGGGCAAGCGCACGAGTCTTGCGACGCATTTTCTGCTTGAGTTTGGTGATGGTAGCCGGTGCGATATCGACTGTCTTTCCATCGATCACGAAACCGAGAAACACCCATGGTTCTCCCGGAGAGAAATAGGATTCTTTCTTCGGATTAACGCTCAGCCCTTTATCGGCCAGAAAAGACCGGATCTCACTGGCATAGTCCCGGACTTCTTCCAGGGATTTTCCGAAAACGATGATATCATCCGAATACCGGGCGTAGGGGATCGAACGATTTTCAAAGGAGAGGTCCAGATCACGAAGATACAGGTTCGCATAAAAAGAAGAAAGCGGTGTTCCCGCCATGATCCCCTTTTGCTCAGTGATCTGCCTGCCCTGATCGATCACTTCTTCCTCCTCCAGCAGCGAACGCAGAAAGGAGAAGAGCGGAGGGTCATCGGTCAGAACCGTTTCCAGCATCGGAATAAGCTGCGGGATCGGGATGGAATTGAAATAGTCGTGGATATCCACTTTATAAGCGAACATCTCATGGATGCCGGAAGTCCGGATCAGTCTTCTGACGGCGTCCTTCGCTGTTTTCCCGGGCCGGAAGGAATAGAGGCAATGGGAGAACAGATGATCGTATTTTCTAAGAAGCAGATAGGTAAGGAGTTTGGTCACCGTGTTTTCTGCCGGGGGATAGGTATAGACGACCCGTTTCTTTTCAGAGCTCAGTTTACTGATGACGGCTTTTTTCGGCAACGCAAAACGCTCCCCGCGGGAGATCCCTTCACAGACGGGGAGATAAGTCTTTTCGTCGATCATCGTCCTGAGGCTTTTAAGGAAATAGGTCGGACAGGCAAGAGAAGATTTGTAGTCGCAGAATGCTTCCCAGACGGCCGGATCCGACAGTTGGTCAAGAAGGGACATGATAACTCCTGGAATAAGCATATTTACGCGTCGTGCGACGCTGCCACAACATTCAATAAAAAAACAGAAAGAGAAAGCGTTAAATCCCGGAAATTCCGGGATATACCAGACCGTACACAAACCGGCTGCCTGCGAAGCCATAGAATAGCTTGTGCCGGGCCCGCCACAGGCACAGCGATGGCTGTATTCTCTTTCTGTTTTTTACGTAATTTAGCAGCGTCTGCAGACGCTTTGGCGCCTAGGATCAGATCCTCAGCGCCGAACGGACACGGGTGACGACATATTCACGGGTGTTCCACCAGCCATCGTGGTCATAGTAGAAACGAAGATAGGGCGTACCTTCCATCTGGCAGGCGCGGCGAATGCGGTTGGATTCGCTGCTTTCGGATTTCAGCTCGACGACCAGTGCTTTGCGGCCGGCCTGGTACAGTGTGAAGATCGTAGCGCTGCTCTTGGGATCTTTTTCGCTCGCAGCCTGATAGGCAGGGAAATCTTCAGCGAAGATATGCGCGAAATACTGCACATAGTTGCCGGGATAGTTATACTGGTTTTCTTCCGCGGGCATCCGATTGCCCCAGGAAAAGCCGGACTGTTCCGGCTCTTCATAGGCAGGAGCTGTGTACCCGCCGAAAGAATCGGCCGGCTTGGATGAGGTGTTGTCGCTGCCATAGGATTCGATCTTGGACACGACTTTTTCTGCCGCATTCGTAAGGTTTTTTGCCAGTCCTTCCAGACTGATGTTCTGGTCTCCGCCAAAGATTTTCTTAAATAGTCCCATGAGATGCCTCCTTGATTAGAATTGTATGATATAGTTTACGATTTCGAATGGATGAATGATCCGGCTGATCGTATCTTCACAGATCTTCTCGCCAGTCGCTTCTTCCAGCAGATTAGCTTCCTGGTAGGATTGGATCCCATACGAAGATGTGATCCGGATCCTGTGGGTACCACCGCGATATTCATGCAGTCGCAGAATGATCGCGTCCTGATCTTCCGCCTTTTTGACTGCGTCGATATGGACACCTTCTCCTTCGATATGGAAGAGTTCCTTATCTTGCAGATCGAACCGGCCTTGGACCGTCTTCAGTGGCAGATTGATGATCTCGCTTTCCTCGATCACGCCTCCTTCGACAGGACCGTTTTTATGCGGCAGCAGGGAATAGGTAAAGTCATGCTCGCCCATATCCGCTTCGGTGTCGGGATGCTTGCCGCTCTTGAGCAGAGAAAGTTTGATGGTCTGATCCTTGGCATTGTAACCGTATTTACAGTCATTCAGGATCGCGACGCCGTAATTCTGCTCGGAAATGTCTCCCCATTTATGGCCTACGACTTCGAACCTGGCCATATCCCAGCTGTTGTTATAATGCGTGGGACGTTCAACGTGGCCATACTGAATATCGTAAGTCGCCTTGGTGGAGCGAATGGTCGTCTCGAAGGCTGTTTTAAGGAGACGATGATCTTCATGCCAGTCGACATGTGTAACAAAATCGATTCGGCGTGAATCCCTGTAAAGGATCATATCCTGGTCAATGACAGATCGATTATAAATAAACCGAAGACCAAGGACCATTCTCAGCGGGCCGATCTCTTTCAGCACCACTTCCTCGTCCGGAGAGGCATATTCCTTCTTCTGTGTATAGAACAGATCGATATCCCAGTTATCATAGTTGACCGGCTTGTCCTCAAAGACCTCCAGCGCGTTGCCAAGTCCGGAAAGGACCTCGCGGTCTTCATCCTTGTCGTAGACTTTGTCCAGGAAATGCTGCGCGTTCAGATGAAGGGTGTAATGGGGTGTTTCGATCGTATCACCGGAGAAGGTAAAGGGAACATCAGACTCCTTGAAACCAGGTTGTGAGCGGAAGGAAGTCAGAGAAACGGCTTTGGCCGGGATCTCTACGAAATAGCCTTTTTCTGTCTTCTGAGAAGGAAGGGCCTTTCCATCCAGCATTTCGAAGGTCAGATCGCCTTCCGCCGGAACAAAGGCAAGATCCTGGCGGTCATAACTTCCGAAATGATAAGAGGTATAGGTGCCAGCTTCCGGATGGACCAGATGAGATAAAGCCTTGTTTTCGACTTTTTCCGCGTCCTCCAGAACCTTCTCATACATCTTGTCGGAGTCTTCATATACTTCGCGGATGGAAGATCCGGGGATGATATCATGGAACTGCAACTCCAGGACCGTCTCCCAGCTGTCGTAAAGCGTTTTTGCATCGTAGGGAGCGCCGAGAATATAGGCGAGGGAGGACAGCCATTCCGCTTCGGAAAGGGCATATTCGCTCTTGCGGTTATACCGTTTGTTGTGTCCCTGGGAAGTATAGGTGCCGCGATGATATTCAAGGTACAGTTCGCCGTCCCATACCGGCACCTCGCGGATCGGCTTTTCTTCATAAGCGGCAGCATCTTCGTGAAGTCGGTCGAAGAATTCACCGGCGCTGGAAGTTTTGACGTTCGGAAGGCCGGGAATCCGGTCCATAGCCCGACGCATCTTCAGCATATCGTGATCGACTCCGCCGCCTCCGTCCCCGCGTCCGTAGGAGATCAGATATTTTCGTGTGATCTCTTTATTGCGCTGTTTCTTCCAACCGCCGATGATGCCGGCCGGTGTGATATTACCGTTATAGGTAGAGAAGCGCTCTTTGATCTCCCGTTCACTGCCCGGAATATCGATGAAGTAGGTCAGTACTTCGGTTCCGTCCAGTCCGCGCCATTTGAATATGTCGTTCGGCATGCTGTTGAACTGGTTCCAGCTGATCTTGGTCGTCGCGAAGGTCTTGATATTGCAGAGTTTCAGGATCTGCGGAAGCGCCCAGCTGTAACCGAAGACGTCCGGCAGCCACAGATACTGGCTGGGTTTGCCGAATTCCTCGCGGAAGAAACGGATTCCGTGCTCGAACTGTCTTGCCAGGCTTTCGCCGGAAGTGATGTTGCAGTCCGCTTCCAGCCACATGCCGCCGTCCGCTTCCCAACGGCCTTCCAGCACTCTCCGACGGACACGCTCGAACATCTCGGGGGCATCTTTCTTGAGATCCTTGTAGACCTGAGGAGAGGAGTGCATGAAGACATATTCGTCGAATTCTTCCATAAAACGAAGGACCGTCGCGAAGGTCCGCTGAACCTTTTCTCTGGTATGTTTTAAACGCCAGAGCCAGGCAACGTCGATATGGGAATGGCCTACCGCGTAGGCGGTGATATCCGTAGTTTTCTCCATCCGGTCGAATTCAGTCATCAATACATCCAGCGCATTACCGATGGTCAAAAGATACTTGTCCCGATCCCAGTTGATCTCGGCCAAAGCTTTATCCAGTGCGTGTTCCAGTTCATACCGCAGGGGGTCGTCTTCACTCATCAGAGGAAGGGAACCTGCGATCGCGCGGGTGAAATAATACATTTCATCGGCGGCTTTATGGAGATAACCCAGTTCGGCCTGCTTATACTCATGCGTGGAGATCCGGTGAGGGCCGCCGCCTTCCAGACCCGTCCACAGCAGGAAAGTCAGCCGGACATCCTTCCCGGCCATATCCTCAAAGACTACGTCATTATGATAGGTATCGACGCCCTGATAACGGATTCCGTCGACATACAGGAGCGACTCGAATCCCCGGCCGTATCCGCCGTCCGTCTTGCCGAAATCAAACAGACCAACGACTTCATATCCATCTCGTTTTTCGGGCATTTTTACAGTTTTTTCGATCCAGAGATAGCGGTCACGGCCGACAAATGTATCGCCCTGACGGTACTCATATCCTTCCACGAGAGACGGAGCTTCGGTATGGACATCATCCGGCCCGAGCAGGTCATCCATAGCCGTCATGGGAGAGATGGGAACCATGTCCACATAGCGCCTGGAAGCCATCTCCTGCGCTCTTCGCTGGAACTTTTCTACAGCATAAAACATAGGTTTACTCCTTTGAATTCAGGCTTATTTTCACTATAGCAGGCGACTTTGTGAAAAGCAAGAGATATCTTGAATCCAGTGGTAAAATCCAGTACAATAGCAGAAGAAATTGATATGACAAAGGACGATTTACCTATGATCCAGGATATTGCTCCTTCCAGGCTGGATAACGCCTATCATCCATATATGCCCAGAGATAAAGACTATCTTCTGCTCTTTGACAAGGACGGAAAGATCCTTGTCCGAGAAGAAGACGGAAGTCTTTATTTTCCTGTGGTTTCCGAGATGCCGCCATCAGAGGCAGTCTATCTGTTTTCCGTTGATGAGGATCGGTTCTTCCTTTCATCGGATCGTCCCGAAGTTTCGGCGGAGGGGTTCAGTTACCGGGCGCTCAGGGACTTAAGAAGTGTATACGGCGGCAATGCGCTCTTTGTGGCCTTTACCGCGTATCATCTGTGGAAATGGTATTCGGATAACCGTTACTGCGGCCGCTGCGGGGAGAAGTTGGGATTCAGTCAGACAGAGAGGGCCCTCGTATGTCCGGACTGCGGACTGATCCGGTATCCGCGGATCAATCCGGCGGTCATCGTAGGTGTGATCCAGGGCGACAAACTCCTTCTCACCAGGTACAACCGGGGATACGCGCATAACGCACTGGTAGCCGGCTTTACAGAGATCGGCGAGACCGTGGAGGAGACGGTCGCCCGGGAAGTGATGGAAGAGACTGGGATCAAAGTCAAAAATATCCGGTATTATAAATCGCAGCCATGGGGCATCGCACAGGATATCCTGATGGGATTTTACTGTGACGCCGATGGTGACGCGAAGATCCATGTGGATGAAAGCGAACTGAAATACGCGGAGTTTGTCCGGCGGGAGGATATCGTCCTGCAGCCGGATCACCAAAGCCTGACCAATGAAATGATGATGAGATTCAAAGAAGGAAAGGAATGTTAAGATGAAACTGAACTTTCAGGAATACAAGGACAAGGTAAATGCCTGCTGGATCGGAAAGAATATCGGCGGGACCATGGGTACGCCCTACGAGGGGACCAGAGAGATGCTGGATATTCACGGGTTTGTGACCAAGCCGGGAGAAGTGTTGCCGAACGATGATCTGGATCTGCAGATGGTCTGGCTGTACGCGTTGGAAAAGGAAGGTCCTTACCAGATCAATGCGGCGCTTCTGGGAGAATTCTGGCTGAGCTTTATCACGCCTCACTGGAATGAATACGGTCTGGGCAAATGCAACATGCGAAGAGGCCTTCCGGCTCCCATGTCCGGGGATTATGATAATAACTGGAAGCACTCCAATGGTGCCTGGATCCGTACGGAGATCTGGGCTTGCGAGACTCCCGGCGCGCCGGAAGCCGCCGCGAGATACGCGATGGAAGACGCGAAGGTCGATCATGGCGCCGGTGAGGGAACGGTCGCGGCCGCCTTTGTAGGTGCAATGCAGTCGGCCGCCTTTGTTCTGAAGGATATCCGTTCCTGTATAGAAGTGGCGTTGTCTGTCATTCCGGAAGATTCACGTGTCGCGCAGAGTGTCCGCTTTGTACTGGATGCGTATGACCTGAGGATCAAACCCTCTGAGACGCGCAATCAGATCCAGCAGATGAACGCGGATATCGGGGATGGATGGTTTGAGGCTCCGTCCAATGTAGCCTATACCGTACTTGGTCTTCTGTACGGGGAAGGCGATTTTAAAAAATCGATGATCCTCGCAATCAACTGCGGTGATGATACGGATTGTACCGGCGCTACGGTAGGCGCTACCCTGGGGATCCTTGGCGGCATGGCGGCCATACCGGTCGACTGGAAGGAATACCTGGGCGATGATATCGTCACGATCTCTATCGCCAGGGGAGACCGGGCCAGGAATCTTCCCGGAACATGCCAGGAACTGACCGAGCGGGTCATTCGGCTGGCACAGGGAACATTGATCGCCAACGACGCGGACCTTACGCTTTCCTATACCGAATCTTCCGATATTCCCGCAGACGTGAAAGAAAAAATGGTAGAACGGATCAGGAAAAGCGATCGTCTGAAATCCTCTCTGGCCAGCCTGAAGCCCTACAGCATGTATTTCGAATGTCCCATGTATGAGGCTTTCGTTCAGCTCGCAGAAGCACCGGAGATCAAACCGCTTCGTCCCTGCAGGATCCATATCGACTTCGTCAATAAGACCGGCCGGCATGAAAATGAGCCTTATAACCTTTCGCTTCGCTGGATCCTGCCGGAAGGATTCAAAGTGATCGAAGGAAAGCAGGCGGTCCGGATCAATCAGGAAAACAATCATTCGAAAGATCATCTGGGCCGAGTCGACTTTGTCATCGAGGCAGGAGAAACGGTTCAGCCTGTCAATCGTCTCGTGCTGGAAGTCGTCACGGAAGGCCATCCGACGATCCTATACATCCCTGTCACATTGCTGGGGTAATACGGATATGGCAAATTATCTGATCACCGGAGTCAGCGGTGGGATGGGCAGCGCCATCTGCCGGAAGCTGATCGAAGAAGGCCACAGTGTCTGGGGCTTCGACAAAAAGAAAGAGCAGGCCTTACCGGAGGCCTGCCATTTTATCCCCGCGGACATCACCCGCATGGAAGAAATCAAAACAGTTTTTGAGACGATCACAGATGCTTCGGTCCGTCTGGATGGGATCATCCATACCGCCGGCATTTATGATCTTGCTTCTCTCGTGGAAATGCCGGAAGAGGATTTTGTCCGTGATTTCAATGTCAATCTTTTCGGCATGTTCCGGGTCAACCAGGTCTTTCTCCCGCTGCTGGAGAAGAAAGCCAGGATCGTGATCATCTCCAGTGAACTGGCGCCGCTTCATCCGCTGCCGTTCACCGGGATCTACGCGATCACAAAAACCGCGGTCGAACGGTACGCCGCGGCTCTTCGGATGGAGCTGCAGCTTCTGGGACATCCCGTCATCGTGATCCGGCCGGGAGCCGTCAATACGGCTATGCTCCCGGCTTCTACAGAAAAACTGGATGGATTCTGCCGATCCACCCAGTTATATCAGTTCAGCGCGAAGCGCTTCAGAAAAATCGTTAGTTCCGTTGAGGCGAAGAATATTCCGCCGGAGAAGATCGCGGATGTGACCCTTCAGGCGCTTCATACACTGCGTCCTAAGATGGTCTATTCCATCAACCGCAATCCGTTTCTTTTACTCTATCAGATGCTCCCTCTGCGGCTGAAACTCTTTGTGATCCGAAAGATCCTGTCCTGATTCCCTTTCGGAACTTATTCATATTCTGTCCGGATCGTGAACTGATCCGGAAGATGGAAGATCTCCGTTTTCAGGAAGATGGGATAGAAATATTCATCTTTCAGTCTGTCGAAATCGAGCCATTCAAAAGTATGGACGTGGTCGTTTTCCGACAGGATAAACCTGGAACCTCTGTCCAGAAGATCGGTCTCGGAAATATCGATCAGAAAATACACACAGAGTTCATGATAGTTGAGATGATCCACGTCTTCATTGAAGAAGCCTTGATTGAGCCATAAGGGACGGACGATCCTGGCTTTGATGTCCAGTTCTTCCTCCAGTTCCCGAATCACGGCATGTTCCGCGGTTTCTCCCATACAGACTCTTCCGCCGGGCAGATAGAAATAGGGTGAACGCTCATCATGCATGGCCAGGATCTTATCCTCATGGAGAATGATCGCGCAGACCCGGTAATTGAACTTATTGGGACCGGAAATAAAGAAGATATCATGCACCATGTCCGGCGCGATATCACTTTTCGGCGGAAGTTTTCCTTCATCGCGTAGGATCGCGTGCCAGACCAGATCATGGATACCGGAATTGTTCTTTCCGCCGCCGCGCCAGATGCCTTCTTCTCTCATGCCGGCTTTCTCCATCACACGGCCGGACCGGGGATTATTGATATCATGACAGGCAGCGACCCGATAAAACCCTTCGCTTTCAAATAGAAAACGAATCACGGCTTTCAGCGCTTCCGGCATGATGCCTTGTCCCCAGAAAGCTCTGGACATACAGTAGCCGATATCGGCGGAATCGGAGATATAATCGGTCTGGTTTTTCGTCTGTTTCACGACAGAAATATTCCCGATCACCATGCCGGTCTTTTTCCAGACGATCGCCCAGTTGTAGAAATCCGGCTCTTCATAGTGAGGGATCCATTCAGACAGTACTCTCTCGGAAACGTCCGGGCCGGTATGTGTCGGCCAGGTCAGGAATTTGGTGACTTCCGGATCGGATGCCCAGTTGTCATACATATCCTGCGCGTCTTCGATCGTGAATCGTCTTAGGATGAGACGATCCGTTTCCAGTGTCTGTGTACCAGATTGATTCATGGGAGAACAGTCCTTTCCTGATGATAGATCGAGTATACTCGTAGCGGCATCCCGTGTCAACAAAAGGTTATGATTTCAGAAAGGAGGACAGAAGCCATGATCATCAATACAGGGCAGAGGACCGACATTCCGGCTTTCTATGCCGAGTGGTTCGCGAACAGGCTGAAGGAAGGCTTTGTTTGTGTGCGCAACCCCTATAATTTCCATCAGGTCACAAGGTATCGGCTGGATCCGTCGGTGGTGGATGTGATCGGCTTCTGTACAAAGAATCCGGCCCCCATGTTCCCTTATATGGATCTTCTGAAAGACTTCGGACAGTTCTGGTATGTGACGATCACATCCTATGGACGGGATATCGAACCGAATGTCCCGGATAAGCACCGGTTGATCGAGGATTTCAAAAAGCTCTCATCGATGGTCGGAATCAAGGCTGTCGGCTGGCGGTATGATCCGATCTTCCTTTCGGATCGTTATCCGATAGAGTACCATCTGCATGCGTTCAAGAAGATCGCGGAAGCACTGGACGGATATACAGACACGGCGGTCATCAGCTTTATCGATCTATATCAGAAGGTAAGAAAAAACTTCCCTGAGGCGAGGGAAGTTTCAAAAGAAGAACGGTTGATCCTGGGAAAAGAAATGATCCGGATCGCCGCCGAGCACGGTATGATCGTTCGGCCCTGCGCAGAAGGAGATGAACTGGCCGCGTTTGGGGCTGACTGCTCAGGATGTATGACCATCCCAATGTATGAAAGGGCGATCGGACAGCGTCTTCACGCGCCGAAAGGGAAAGGCGCAAGAAAAGAATGTGCCTGCTATCTGTCCTGCGATATCGGAGCTTACAATACCTGCCGGCACCTTTGTCGGTACTGCTACGCGAACGCAGAACCTTCCAAAGTTCTGGAACACAGCAAACTGCATGACCCGAAATCTCCGTTTCTTATAGGCAAATATCAGCCGGACGACAAAATCCATGACGCCGAGCAGACGTCATGGATCGATGATCAGACAAGTTTGTTATTTTAAATCAAGCCTGGGCCTCTGACCGGGCTTTTCTTTTCATCTCAATAATATATTGATCGGTGCCTTCCTCCAGCTGACGCTGGCCGCTTTCGGAAAATCCATGCCGCTCGTAGAAGCGGCGGGCACTTTGGTTTTTCTCCAGCACCCAGAGAGTATCCGCGTCAAATTGATGGATCGCGAATTCGATGAGCTTTGAACCGATCCCCTGATTTTCAAAAAAGGGATCCACATACAGCTCGACGATCTGAGAACCGTCCAGATGAATATAGGCTTTGACAAATCCATCGTCAAAAACCCAGAACCCGCTTAGCTTTTCAGGGTCATCCAGAAATTGCTTGGCAAGAGGATAGACCTGCATTTCTCCGAAAGAAACCTGATCATTATGAAAGATCGTCCGATAGTTCATCCTTTTGGTAAAGATCGAGATCTCCGCGATCCTGGAAGCATCGGCTGCGACAGCTTTGCGTATCATTCTATCTTTCCTTTCAAAGAGGTCTGGTCTTTATTCTATTCCCATTCCACGGTAGCCGGGGGTTTTTGGCTGATATCATAGACGACGCGGTTTACTCCGCTGACTTCGCTGATGATGCGGGTAGAGATACGCCCAAGAAGATCATAGGGGATCTTGGCCCAGTCGGCGGTCATAAAGTCATCGGTGGTGACGGCACGGATGGCGATGAGCTCAGAGTATGTCCGGGCATCACCCATGACACCGACGGTACGAACGCCGGGCAGGACCGCAAAATACTGGGAAAGCTGGGAATCATATCCGCTTTTCGCGATCTCATCCCGCAGTACGGCATCCGCTTCCTGCAGAATACGGACCCGTTCGGCTGTCACTTCTCCGATAACACGGACACCCAGTCCGGGACCGGGGAAGGGCTGACGCCAGACAAGATCATGAGGAAGGCCGAGACGTTCGCCGACTTTTCGGACCTCATCCTTGAACAGATCCTTCAGCGGTTCGATAACTCCGTCAAAATGAATATCTTCCGGCATCTTGACCTGATTGTGATGGGTCTTGATCTTCGCGGCATCACCTTTGCCGCTTTCAATGCGGTCCGGGTAGATCGTGCCCTGGGCAAAGAAACCGCCGCTATACAATTCCCGTACGTTTTTCCAGAAAACTTCATAAAAGCGTACGCCAATGATATTTCGTTTTTCTTCGGGATCGGTCACGCCTTTCAGATGAGAAAGGAATTCTTCCTGACATTCGACACGGACAAAGTTCATCGGGAAAAGATCCCGGAAAGCTTTTTCGACCATGTCTCCCTCATCTTTGCGCATCAGTCCCTGATCGACAAAGACACAGGTCAGCTGTTTGCCGACCGCGCGGGATAAAAGCGCCGCCGCGACAGAACTGTCCACACCACCGGAAAGACCGAGGATGACACCGCGGTTTCCGATCTGTGCTCTCAGTTCTCCGACTGTCCGATCGATAAAGTCATCCATCTCCCAGTCGCCCTTGCAGCCGCAGATACGGAAGAGGAAGTTGTGAAGGATGAGCTGCCCGTACTCCGTGTGGGTCACTTCCGGATGGAACTGAACGGCATAGATCCTTCTTTTCGGGTACTCCATTGCCGCAACCGGACATTTTTTCGACCAGGCGCTGATCATGTAATTCTTCGGCGCTCGGGAAATATAATCGTTATGGCTCATCCAGTAGAGAGCTTTTGCCGGAACATCCTTGAAAAGGAGACTGGAAGGGTTGACTGTGACTTCGGTCTGACCGAATTCAGGTGTGTCAGCGTGTTCGATCTTTCCATCCTTCATCCAGGCGACCAGCTGCGCGCCATAACAGATCCCGAGGATCGGGACGCCAAGTTTCAGGATATCGGGTGAATAATGAGGAGAACTTTCTTCATAGATACTGTTCGGTCCTCCGGTAAAGATGATTCCCTTATAGTCTCCGGCTTTGATCTGCTCAAGCGGCGCGGTATAGGGAAGGATCTCGGCATAGACTTTCAGATCTCTGACACGGCGGGCGATCAGCTGATTGTACTGACCGCCGAAATCAAGAACAAGTATTTTTTCCATAGCTATCAACGAAAGATGATTTCTTCACGTCCGGGGCCGTTCGAGACCATGGTGACCGGAACGCCCAGTTCCTTTTCGATAAACAGGACATAGTTCTTTGCTTCTTCGGGAAGCTGGTCAAATTCAGTGATCCCACGGATGTTGCATTTCCATCCCGGGAAGACTTTCAATACAGGTTTGGCTCTTTTAAGCAATGGTGTGACAGGGAAGTTTGTAACAGTTTTCCCGTCGATCTCGTAGGCTACACAGACCGGGATCTCATCCAGATAGGAGAGACAGTCGATCGCGGTAAGCGCGACCTGGGTAGCTCCCTGCATTTTGACTCCGTAACGGGAAGCGACACAGTCATACCACCCGACACGACGCGGTCTTCCGGTCGTGGCGCCGAATTCGCCTTTGTCACCGCCGTGCATTCTAAGCTCATGCGCTTCATCACCAAAGATCTCGGAGACGAATTCTCCGGCACCGACGGCGCTGGAATAGGCCTTGGTCACACAGATGACATCTTCGATGGCTCTGGCGGGGATCCCGGCGCCGACGGCACCGTAACCTGCCAGCGGGGAAGAGGAAGTGACCATGGGATAGATACCGAAATCCGGATCCTTCAGCGTACCGAGCTGACCTTCCAGCAGGATGGTCTCCCCATCCTCTATGGCAGCCTGAAGGTAGGCAGCGGTATCGCAGACATACGGTGCGATCATTTCACGGTAGGAAGCAAGTGTCTGAAGCAGGTCATCCAGATTTATAAGCGGTTTATGGTAGACATGCTCGAGGAGCTGATTCTTATATTCCACTACTCTGGCAAGCTTTTCACGCAGATCATCCGGATAAAACAGCTCATTGACCTGTACACCGATCTTCGCGAATTTATCGGAGAAGAAAGGAGCGATACCGGATTTGGTCGATCCAAAAGCGGCGGCGCCGAGACGTTCTTCTTCATAGACATCCAGATCCACATGATAGGGCAGCATGACCTGGGCTCTGTCGGAGACCAGGATCATGGGATTGACACCGCGTTCACGGATGGAATCGAGTTCAGCGATCAGTTTGGGGATATCCAGGGCAACCCCGTTGCCCAGGATATTGACCGTATCGGGATAACAGACACCGCTCGGAAGCAGGTGAAGTGCAAAACGGCCGTATTCATTGATGATCGTATGTCCGGCATTGGCGCCGCCCTGGAAACGAACGACGATATCGGACTTGGCCGCCAGCATGTCCGTGATCTTTCCTTTTCCTTCGTCGCCCCAGTTCGCGCCTACAATTGCTCTTACCATAAGAAATCACTCTTTTCATCAGTGTATTTGCTGAAGTTTTTTTCTTTTTTCAGCCTTCTCATTATAGCATAATCAGAACAAACCTAGCAACATTTCTTGACAGATGAAAGGGCATTCGATACAATGAAATTTAAAGGGAAACCAGAAGGCATTTTAGTAAAATTAACGAATGATGATCATTCGGGAAGGAAGAATCAAATGAAGAGATTAGGTTATCATCATGTCGCGCTTCGCGCGAAAGATCTTGACAAAACGATCCGTTTCTATGAAGCGATCGGATGCACAGTACTTCGCGGCTGGGGAGAGGGAGACAAAAGAGCCTGTATGCTGGATGTCGGCGGAAACAACATCCTGGAAGTTTTCGCGGGCGGAGCTGACGTTCCTGAGGATAAACCGCATTTTGAGCATATAGCGCTTCGTTCGGAAGACGTACCGGGGGATTATCAGAACGCGCTTGCTGCCGGCGCCAGACCCAGAACGGAACCCGGTGAGGCCAACCTGGGCGGTAATTATCCGATCCAGATGGCGTTCGTATATGGCCTGAACGATGAAGTGATCGAGTTCTTCCGTGAAAAATAAGGGTTGACAGAGTTTTTGAATTGTAGTAAACTATAATTCGTTCCCCAAACAGGGAAACCGCTCTTTCAAAGAGCGGGATCAGCGCGAATGGCTCAGTGGTAGAGCATCGCCTTGCCAAGGCGAGGGTCGCGAGTTCGAATCTCGTTTCGCGCTCACAAAGAAAACCAGCAGAATCAATGTCTGCTGGTTTTTTTTCATGTAATGCGCCTGGAGGCGCTTGTATGTTTTTCAGCGAAGGGCCTGCTCTTTTTCCAGTTCCTGCTGAAGTTCGTTTATCTTCTTGAGTGACTGATCGATCCCCTCAAAAGCACTGATATCTTCCAGGAGCATTCGGGCACCCTGCTGGCGAAGGGCTGCCTGCCGCATATAATAGGCCCGGCCGAGAGCCTGGTATTTTTTATTCAGTTCTTTCTCTTCCGAAGAGATTTTTTCCTTTATCTTTGCGGTATTCGCCATCATTTTGGTCTGATTGGCGACATCCTGGCCGAAATCAGCCAGTTTGGATTTAACAGAATCAAAGAATGCCATTTTCTCTTTCCTCCCTTTATTCGTCAGCAGGCGCACTGTATAGATAGATATACCAGCATTCGCCGGCGTCTTCCTGATAGAGTCCGTTGTTTTTCAATACGGTTATGTGATCCTCCGGGCAGGGCAGTACCTGCAGAGATACCTGTTCGTTCTTTCCTGCGGGAGGATATTCGATATCCGAATAGAAGCTGAGCAGTTCCTGATCGGACATAGGTGACTGAAGGATGATCGTCGCGAACGTGGAACCGTTTTCTTTTGACTTTTCAGTGTAGGTTTGAATGATCCTGGTATTCTCGGGGACCGCATGCTTAAAAAGCGGCTTCGCGAACTGTTTGGCCTGGATCTCGCGAATCGTCTTGGGCAGCGCGCCGGCCAGAACGAGCAGAAAGATCAGGATCAGAAACAGGAGGATCTTCCCGTTCCTGGAGGCCATGTATTCTTTGAATGCGTCAGTTTTGTTTGTGCTGGACATATGAACTCCTGAAACGTATAATCAATAGAGATTATAGTATCGAATGCGGGAAAAAACAAGGAAAAAGATATGAAGATTACGATTCTGTCCATAGCGCCGGAACTTTTTGAGGGCTGGCTGAAAGCGAAGGATCCGGCCAGAGTGCAGGTACTCGATATGCGTGACTATGTAAAGGGCAGCTTCCGCGCCGTCGATGATTCTCCTTACGGAGGCGGGGCCGGCATGGTGGTTCGCTGCGAACCGGTCGTCGGGGCATTGACAGCGCTTGGCGTGTATCCGGAAAAGCCGGAGAAATGCAGGGTCATAGCACTCACACCGGCCGGTGAACTATTCATACAGAAAACAGCCGGGAGGCTCGCCAAAGAGACGGATCACCTCATTCTCATCTGCGGACATTATGAGGGCTTTGATGAAAGGATCTATGCTTATTGTGATGATCTGTATTCGATCGGAGATTATGTGCTGTCCGGCGGTGAGCTGCCGGCCATGATCATCGCAGACGCAATTATCTCTTCAATGGCAGAGCCGATAGAATGATTACAGTTCCAGCAGAACAGCGCGGCAGGGAGCGCCGTCCGAACCGCCCAGATGGATTGGTGTGGCATCCAGCAGATAGACACCTTCAGGTACCGCGCCGAGCCGGATCCCTTCCAGGAAGACCATCCCGGCGCCAAGCAGAAGGCGGTGGACCGCTGCGGGGGCTTCTTCGGGACCTACCGTCTGGGATTCATTGCCGAAGAGTTCGATCTTGCCTTCGGAAAGAAGGACTTCAGCTGCCTCATAGGAGAGGGTCGCCTTTCCTTTGATGAGCAGCTTTTTTATTTCTTTTCCGGAAGATGCAGCGGCTTCGTCCAGCTGATGAAGGATCCGGCGTATATCATCCGGCGCGATCGTTCCTTCGAACTTTGCTACATAAGCATCGCCGATCCACGCATCCAGCGGAACTTCATCCAGTTTTTTTCCGTTTTGAATAAAATGATAAGGCGCATCGACATGAGTCCCGT
This sequence comes from Bacillota bacterium, assembly GCA_017442735.1. Classification (GTDB taxonomy): domain Bacteria; phylum Bacillota; class Clostridia; order Lachnospirales; family Bianqueaceae; genus RUG760. Next base: position 15,574 of record JAFRZE010000042.1, on the reverse strand, counting down.
TATGGGCGCACATGGAGAACTTGCTGAGATTGCAGACATCGCCTTTCGCGGTTTCAAGAAGGATCTCACGCTCCGGGGCGGGATCGCCCGGGAAAACGACACAGCTGAAAACTTCCTGCGTAATATCATAGATTTTCATAGAGGTTCTCCTTTCTGTCCTGATAGAATCAGTATACCATTTTCAGGGAAAGAAAGGAAGAGGTTTGACGCCGATAGCAAACGGAAGATAAAAAAGTGTAACAAACCTATTGACAGTGTAACAATGTTATGGTATATTCCAATTGTCGACAAAACGTAACAGTGTTACAGAAAAGAGGAAGGAGACCCTATGGAAGAGAAAACAATCTCTGAGAAAATGATTTCTAAAAAGGAACTGCTTCAGCGGTTCGGAATATCCTACGGAGCCCTTTACCGATGGAAGAGGATGGGACTCATTCCGGAGGAATGGTTTATCAAAAAGTCCACCGCGACCGGGCAGGAAACTTTCTTTGATGAGAAGACGATTTGTGAACGGGTCGAACGGATCCTAAGCGCCAGAGACAACAGGGCGCTGGAAGAACTGGCCAGTTCACTGAAGACTTCGAAAAGTGTGGAACCGCATCTGGTGATCGAGACCAGTTTTGAAAGACGAAGTTACCGCAGTGGGGAGATCCGGAAGATCCTTCTGGAAGGAGAAGAAACGATCGACCTGACCGCGATGATCGCAGAACAATTACAATACTTGTTACAGGGAGAAAAAAACAGATGAATAACGTACATATCAGCGGCGCCGGTACTTTTTCAGGCGGAAGTTATGATCAGATCCATGTATCCGGCAGCGCCAAATGGAATGGGGATATTGAGTGCAAAGAGTTTCATGTAAGCGGAGCGGTCTCCGGAGACGGCAATATCCGAGCTGAGGAAGAGATCCATGTCTCAGGCAGTCTGAAAACAAAGGGAGCGATCGATTGTGCCGGAGAAGTCCATATCAGCGGGTCCCTGGTAGCACAGGGAAGCATAACCGGCTGCAGAAAGGTCCGTATCTCCGGAGGGATGACTGTCCGTGGCGATGTAGAGGCGGAAGATGTGAAGATCAGCGGCGGCGGAACCATCGAAGGCCTGCTGAACGCGGAACAGATCGAGATCTGTGCGGGAAACCGGGAAGGAAGTGTTCGGATCGGCGGGATCGGCGGAAGCAAGGTCGTTGTGAAAAAACCGGAAGTTTTTTCTTTATTTGGCATTGCGTTATCCATGAAACCTTCGTATACTCAGAGTGTTGTGACCGAGACCATAGAAGCGGATGAGATCGATCTGGCCTGTATCAGGGCAAAGGTGGTCCGCGGAACCAACATCCGGATAGGGGAAGGATGCGTGATCGACCGTGTTGAATACAGCGGGACTATCGAACATGATCCATCCGCCGTCATCCGTGAGATCGTACAGGCAGACTAAACAATAGGAGGTACCTATGTTACAGGATATTATCAGCAAAGAGCGGGACCGGTTCGCCGAAGGGGTGCAAACGGTACTGCGCGGGCACGAAAACAGATCCAGATCCGTCGCTCTGTTAAAAGGCAATCTGGTCAATAACGCCAGGAGCGAGAGCCGCGGTATCAGCGCTCGTGTGACAAAGAATGGGCACTACGGATTTTCATCGGTAGCATCCTATACGGAAAAAGATGCGGAGATGGTACTTCGTGCGGCTACGGAGAATGCGCTGTTTCTGGATCAGAGGGCGAAAGCTCCGAGAAAAACCTATCCGGCCCAGATTCCCGGACAGATCCCGGCGCCACGTTTGATCGTGGATTTTGAGCAGAAACGGATCATCGACGCATGCCGGACGGTGGATGATTATGTGGCGAAGAAGTATCCGGATCTTTTGAGCCGTCGGATCATATACCGGGAAGATTCTCAGGACAAGATCATTATTTCCTCAGACGCATCGAGCGGTCATGTGACGTATCCCAGATGTTACATTTATGTTTTTCTGACCGCAGAATCCCTGAGCGGAGCACCGGTCGAGCTTTTCCACGCATTCGGCGGATTCGGAAGCTTCGAGGACAACTTCGCGGATGTCACAAAGCTTTATCCCGTGATCGATGAACTGTACCGGCATCTGATGGATAAGCGCGAGGGCGTCTATGCAGAAGCAGGACGTAAACAGGTCATCCTGGGCGGTATGATGGGCGGCATGCTCGCGCATGAAGCTGTCGGCCATACCGTGGAAGCAGATCTTGTCATGGGCGGATCAGTAGCTGGCCCGAATCTGAACAAGCGGGTCGCGTCCGATCTCGTCACACTGATCGACTACGCGCACACGGCTTTCGGGGAAACGGTTCCGCTTCCCGTCTATCTGGATGATGAGGGAACCTTCGCGAAGGACGCGATGCTGATCGAGAACGGTATTCTGAAAGGATATATGAACAGCCGGGAATCCGCGCAGTTTTTCGGCATGGAACCCTGTGGTAACGCGCGAGCCTGGGAGTTCAACGACGAACCGCTCATTCGCATGCGCAATACCTGTATTCTGCCGGGAACGAGCACTCTCGATGAAATGATCGCTTCGATCGAGGATGGCTACTATCTTATCGACACCTCGAACGGACAGGCGGATGTCACCGGTGAGTTTATGTTCGGTGTATCCCTGGGCTACGAGATTAAAAAAGGCAAGCTTGGACACGCGCTTCTTGATACGACTGTTTCCGGTATCGCATTCGATATGCTGAAGACCGTCGATATGGTCTCCAATCAGGTTCAGTGGGAATCCAGCGGATTCTGCGGTAAGAAACAGCCGATGCCGGTCGGAATGGGCGGCCCGGATATGCGCTGCTATATCACCATCGGCGGTCGTTAAGGAAGGAGGAGAATCATGTCTAATATCAGAGAAGTATCGGAAAAGGTGAATAGACTGCTGAATGAAAAACAGCAGAAGGTATATGCCTTTGAAGTCACAGAAAGTGAAAAGCGGGAACTGAATACAGAAAACGCGGAGTTTTCACTGTATCGGACGATCTTTGATTCAAAAATCAACGTAACGACCATCCAGGAAGGACGTAAAGGCAGCGCCTCCGGAAATGATCTGACGGATGAGGGAATCAGCAAAGCAGTCGATGATGCGATCCTCGGAGCAGCTTCCGCTGAGCCGGATACAGCCAATCAGATCGCAGAAAAACAGGAAAACGGAGTCTTTCATACCGGTCTCTATGAAGCGGATATGGATCTGTTTTACCAAAAGCTGGAAGATCTTCTGGGTACGATCGAAAAGAAACATCCCCGGATCAAGATCCTCGCGCTGATCGCGGATCATACCAAGTCGCATACGATCTATGCGAATTCCAACGGCACCGAATTCGAGACCTTCGACGGCGCTTATCATGTGGAGATCGAATTTGCAGGTTTTGAAGGCGAAAGGACTACAGGCCTTTCCTATACCGGAATCGCGACCTATGATCTGGAAACACCTTTGATCGAGCAGGGTGATATCGAAATTCAGTTGTCTGATGCGGAGAAAGCCCTGAATCAGGCTGGTTTTGATGGGAAGTTTGAGGGAACAGTCGTTTTTACGCCCGGTTGTCTTGGCTTCTTCCTGTATATGCTGTCATACAACTACCTGAGTCCATCGGTCATCATGGATGGGACCAGCCGCTGGCTGGATAAAGTGGGAGAGAAAGTTGCCAGTGAAAAAATCACAATCGAATTGAAAGCACAGGATGAGCGGCTGGTAGAACTGGATGCTTACACCGATGACGGATATCGTGCTGAAAATGTGAAGGTGATCAAAAACGGAGTATTGATGACTCATCTGCTGGATCTGTACGCTGCCGGAAAGACCGGAAGGAACGTCACAAAAAATTCCAGTATGAATGTCGTGATGGAACCAGGCGAGATATCACTGGAGGAAATCATCGCTTCTGTCAGCCGCGGACTGATCGTAGGCGGTTTTTCCGGCGGTGAGCCCGGAGCCAACGGTGAATTCTCCGGTGTCGCAAAGAATGCGTTCTATATCGAGAACGGAAAGATCGCCGGCGCGGTATCTGAAACAATGATCAACGGCAATCTGGAAGACGTGTTCAGGAATGTCACGGCCATATCAAAAGAAATCATCTGTGATGGTTCCATGGCTCTGCCGTATATGGCTTCTTCCGGAATTGTGATCTCCGGCAAGTAAGTGACCGTTTGAACGGAAATTGCTGCCACTTAGACAAAAGCACTTGGAAAGCCTCCATGATTTGATATAATGGGAACATCAAATCAATGGAGGCTTTTTACAATGTTCTTCGGGCTATTTCCCCTTATTTTCGCGATCATCGTGATCAATGCCGTTTCGAGGATCGCGCGGGCGTCGAAAGAAACCACGCCCCGTCGGATCACACAGGTCGATTCTGTGGTAAGGGATGTGCCTGAAACTAAACAGGCGCCTGCCCGTCAAGCACAGCCGCAGGCCCAGACTGTGGCCCGCAGTGCCAAGATCCAGAGTATTGCCGCCGATGCTGCCAAACAGGAGCAAAAGATCCCTGTGCAGAGCAAGAGACTGTATGATATCGTTCATCAGACTTTTGGCGCACAGAGTATGACAGGTCAGAAATACCTGTCGATCGTTTCCGCAGCCTATGACAAGATCCGTGCGAATCATCAGACGATGCTTCGCCAGATGCAGGCTTTTGATGAGCAGGAATATGTGCGGCTTTCACAGATGATCCAGAACGGCTGGCATCAATATGACAACATCGATGACACGATTCAGACCGAACAGTTGGGGCTGTTTGGAAAACAAATCGAGCAAATGACGGAAGAGCTGAACGCCAATGAGAGGATCTTCCTGTTTCTTGAGAAGCTCAGCCTGGAGCTTCAAAGCATGAGCTCGACAAAGGAAAACCAGGCGACACTTGATCTTCTAAATGAGATCCAGTCTTTGATCGGAGACGTCAAGTACTATAGCTGATATCCGTTCTGATACGAAAGGAGGACAGGAATGGATCAATGGGAACTCATCAATATGGCTGGCAATGTCTTGATCGTGATGATCATTCTTCTCGCGGTCGGCGGCGTTCTTCTCCTTTTCAGACCGTTGATCTCTCCGAAAAGAACCGCACTTGCCAGATATCTGAAAAACGGAAATGAGCAGGAAGGTACGTCACGCAACTTTCTGACGATGCCGAATCCGCAGACTCAAAATGTCGGGCGCAATCCCGTCGGAACGCCTGTACGTTCCAGCAGTGTGAATGACTATATCGGATATTTCGTTCTGCTGGATCACAATGATCAGGTGATCCGGCTTCGCGCAAAGAAAAATCCAGAACGAAACGAGTTCGATCTGGAAAATGAAAAGGTATATACGATCACTTACCGGGCAGGAAGACTGCTCAGTGCCGTGCCGAGAAAAGCGCATCAGTCAGACGACGGAAGTGTTCTGACGATGTAGCCGAGAGGATCGGTCTCGACTTTCAGAACAAAATCGAACCGGTCGACCTGGGTGCTCATCCAGAAGTCTTCCTCCGGGAAAATATCCTGCAGGTCAGGTTTAAAGAATTTTCTGCCGCCATGGTCCTTCAAATGGACTATGGCGGTTTTCATGTCCATTTCTTCGCCCAACAGAAGGCTCCGGATATAAGCGGCGCACAGATCATCTTCCTCGGTGGGAGAAATGCCGGCATCGCCCATGGCGATCAGTGATACTTCCGGTGGATTCTTGTGGAGTATATATTCCGCGATAGCGCGAGCGCCTACCAAAGAACCCAGCAGGATCTCATCCGCTCCTGTCGCATTCACTACACCCTGGGTCCCGGCACTGGTGGTGTGAATGATGTTTTTACCCCGCACGACATCAGGAATGATCTGAGCGGGGGAGTTGCCAAAGTCAAAACCTTCCACGCGGCGACCGCCTCGTTCACCGAACAGGACCGGATCCGGAACCTTCCCGGCAAGGGAAAGAGCTTCCCCTAACGCACCGACCGGACGTATGCTTCTTACTCCCATAGAGATAAGATAGCATTCGACGGATACCGCGCGAAACACATCGATAATGACAGTCAGTCCACGGGCCGCTTTCGCACCTTCGATCAACTGACCCATATGGATCTTTCCCTGATAGATCGGATTCATTTTTTCCTTTTCTCCCCAACGGTTTCACAGTTTTCCTTATTGTATCATACATTCCTTCCGGTTGAAAGAGGATTGACGCTGAAGCAAGTTTGCTGTTATACTTTGGGAAGGAAAGATCAGGAGGGAAACAGTATGAAACTACGAAAAATCATCCAGATCATCGGCTACAGTATGATGATCCTGTTTCTGATCTGCGGAGGCTGGCTGCTGATCCTCGGGGGTGTGAACTTCTTCGGACCGTGGAAAGATCTGGCGATCCTGAAGATCCGGAAAAAATATCCATCTTCCTCACATCAGAGGGGAATCATCTTTTACGGAGCATCCAACTTCGCCAGATGGAAGGAAATGGAGAAGGATCTGGCTCCGTACCTGGTCCAGAATCACGGTTTCGGAGGAAGCTGTGATGAAGATCTGATGTTCTATGCGGACCGGCTTCTCTTTCCATATGACCCGCGGACCGTTTTCTTCCAGACCGGATCCAATGATTATGTCAAGATCGAAGGGTCGGATGAAGAAAAGATCCGGAAATGCATGGAAAATAAACGGCAGATGTTCGCGGAATTTCATGACCGGCTGCCGGATGCTCATTTCGTGATCATGAGCGGATTGCTGCTTCCGGGAAGAGCTGAATATCTCGCGCTGACACAAAAGATCAACGCGAATCTGAAAGAAATGTGTCAAAAAACCGACTATATGACTTTTATCGACGCCGAAGATATGACCTATAGTACCGGCAGTTTTCGAACAGAACTGTTTGTTAAAGACCAGATCCATCTGAATCGGGAAGGACAACTTCTCTGGGCCAGGGACTATATCCTGCCGGCATTGGAAAAAACAGAGGAATAAAAAAGAAATAGCCGGCCTCATTGGCCGACTATTTCTTTCACAAAAACTTCAGAAGGGGGAACTATGACCGAGGATCAGTCCTGGGGATTCTCCTCGGAGGTGACATCTTTCACTTCTTCCTCCGGAACATCAACAACTGTTTCCTCAGCGGGAGCAGTGGTTTCTTTTTTGACACCGTCTTTTACATTGTTCCAGAGGTTTTTGCCGACATTCACGGCTGTATTGCCGACTTCGCGGCTAAAGATCTCAATGATCTCTCCATCAGTCTTTTCCAGTTCGACTTTGCAGTCGAAACCAAGAGTAGCGATCGCGGAAGCGATCAGCGCCCAGGGAGCAACCGCGGCACCGAGAATGGTACCGATGATACCGACATTCAGCGGGATATTCAGGATGGTGTTATCACCATGTTTCAGAAGAATACGGGCAATGTTACCTTTCTTCACATACTCTTTGATTTTCTCGACGATCTGGTCGGCATTGGGATTCTTGTTCTCACTCATTTTATTTACCTCCATTGATTGGTAAGTGATATCCTTAAGATGGCATAATCATAACACACTATAGAAAAAAGCGCCACAATTATTCTTATTTGGTATAAAAAAACGTCTATTCGGCTTGTTTTGGGAGGAAAAAGATGGACCAAATTGCTGTTATTTCTGATATTCACGGTAATCTCACGGCACTTCAGACAGTACTGGAAGATATCAGGGAAAGAGGCATCACCCGGATCTTCTGCCTGGGAGATATCGTAGCCAAGGGAACGCATTCGGAAGAATGCGTAAAGATCATCAAAGAAACATGCGAGGTCGCGGTCCAGGGAAACTGTGATGATGTTTTCTCATCCGAGATCGATCTGACAGGGAAATCCGAACTGACTGTCCAGAGGATCCGCTGGAACCAGAACAAGCTGTCGGACGGATCCAAAGAGTATCTTAGGAATCTGCCGTTTGCCCATGAGTTCTATTTAAGCGGGCGTCTGGTAAGGATCTTTCATTCCTCACCGGAAAGGAATGACGCGTATATCGGTGGATTTCATCCGATCGATCGGTTGTTCGGCATGTTTTTGCCAAGCGAAAAAACACCGTCGGATCAGATAGCGGATATCGTGATCTATGGGCATATCCATCTGCCATATATGCAGAAACTGTATAATCGGGTCCTTCTGAACGCCGGGTCAGCCGGCAACGCGATGGACTGCGTGCGCGATCCCGCGCGTGACGGAGACTTCAGAAATACGGCACTGATCAACTATCTGATTCTGAGAGGAGAAATGGACAGTCATGACTGGGAAAAGGAACTTTCCTATGAATGGATTTCTCTTCCTTATGATTATGAAAAGGAACTGAGCGAGAATGATGACAACATAGAAAAGGAAGACTACGAAAAGGAGCTTCGCTTCGGATGGTACCGGGACATGGCAAAAGTGTACCGGTTCGCTAAGGAGCTGAACAAATAAAAAAGAATTGTATTCTGATCGATACGCTAGTATAATGATTGTTGCATCCCGTCCATATAGATAAAGAGAATGAGCAAATCTACCATAAATACAGGAGGATAGAAATGAATAAGAAATTATTTAGTCTCATATTATGCGTGTTGCTGGTCATCTCATTGATGCTGACCGGCTGTAAAAACAAAGAGGAAGAGGAATCCCAGGATGTGATCGTGGAGGAATCATCTTCCATACCGGTCACAACTGAAAAGGAAGAAGAAAAAGTTCAGACAAAGGATGAGATCCTGGCGAAAGCGCCCAAATCCTATGAATATGCTGTACGATTGACATTTGGCCCGGATTTTGTCTTCTATATGGCGGAAAACGGTGATATTTTCGCTTATGAAGCGCTCAATGAAAGTGCGAAAAAACTTGATTCCGAAGGCCGACTGACAATCCTGGGTCGCTCGATCGGCGACGCATCCGCAAGCATTATTAAAGAGGCGGCGCAGGATGGAATGATCAATGGAGGAAGTGAGATCAAGCTGGTTCTCCTATCTACCAATCAACCTGAATCTGTAGCCAAAGATCTGTTATTCCAGGTAAACGGCAGGATCCAGGAAAGCGCGAAAAGCAGCAGTCTGAGCGTCACACCTGTTTTGGAAATCGAACAAACCGTTCAGTTCGCGCCAGAACCAGTCAAACCGGAAGAAAGTCAAAATCCCGAGGAAGAAAGCATCCCCGAAGAAGATGGTGATGAAGACGAGGATGAAGATGAAGATGAAGACGACTGGGATGATGAGGACGACGAGGACTGGGACGACGAAGACGAGGACGAAGACGACGAAGACCAGGAAGATGAAGATGCCGATGATGAGGATGAAGACGACGGTGAAGAAGTAGACGGCGAAGACATAGTCGAGGACGAAGATAACGACACCGACGAAGATGAAGACGGTGACGAAGAAGATGAAGACGACGGTGAAGAAGCAGACGACGAGGACGAAGATAACGACACCGACGAAGATGAAGACGACGAGGAAGTGGATGACGAAGATTAACCTATTTCAGGCATAGGAAAACCTATGCCTGATTTTATGCCAAAAATATGTCAATATGCCGCATACTATTGCTCTTCTGACATAAATATCCTACAATACAGAAAACAAGGTACGATAAAAGGAGATAAAAGGCATGCCTAATAATATAGAAACGAGTCCCGCGGATCAGCTGACGCTTTCCCAGATACAGGAAAAGAAAGAGGCAGAGATCCAGTTGACCGACGGAAAAGGGAAAAAGATCGAGGGGGTTTTTCGTAAAGACGATCAGAAAAGCAGTGCCTACGCGGCGATGGCTTCTCTGCTCGGGATGAAGAAAACCGTACCACAGGCCAAGCCTCTCGTATTGAAGGATTCTGAAGGCACTGAGGTCGAAGGATCGTTTGTCAGGAAGATGCAAGGGGTCTCAACAGATGAGCCGGGAAAAGAACTGGCGGGGATCGATGAGAAAGCTTTTCTCTCAGCATCTCCCCAGGCACTGAAGGAGATCAGTGATCTGCAGGTACTGGACTTTCTTTACGGAAATGCGGAAAGAAGCAGCAGTGATATGGTCTATTCCTTTGATGATAAAGGAAGACTGGCGGGCGTTCAGGGAAAAACCGGTGAGCTCTCTTCTAAAAAAGAAAACACGGTCATGCAGCCGGGACAGATCAGCTTGATCCGTGCGCAGACAGCGAATAAACTCCGGAAACTCAGCCGGGCAGAACTGAAGGAAGCACTGGAAGGAAAAGCAAAGCCGGAGACAGTAGAGAAGGCCTGCCGGAATCTGGATCAACTGAAGGAAGCGCTTCCACAGATCAGGGAGCTGGATGATCAGGGATTTGAAAAACTGGATCCGGCCGAACTGATCGAGACAGATACACCGAATCTTTTTCAGAAAGCCTCGCAGGCGATGCCGGTCATCGGCTTTAATGCAAGTCTCGGAAAGGCAGCGATCGCTCCCGGCATGAAAGAAGTTGGCGGAAGAATGACCCCGGGCGGTGTATATGGACAGATAGAAAAAGCGGATGATCTGCTGAAGACACTGGCGGATCATGATCCGGAAAGCTCACAGGGCATGAAGGATGCCGTAATGGAATACAAGGACCTGGAGCAGGGTGTACTTCGTCGGATCAACCGGTCGGTCGGACGCGAACAGCAGGGAGAGAAAAGCACGAAGACCATCTATGATCAGAATGTTTCGATCTGGGATGCGGATAAGATGAACCGGTCTCTTCATAATATTAAGAATCAGGCCAGTCAGTTTCTGACAAATAAGCAGGAAGGGCTCCAGGAGCAGGAGCCGAGCGCGTCGGATAAAAAGCAGATGGATGACGCGAAGAAACTGATCCGCTTTGCCGATGAAGGCCTGTCCCTTTCCCCGAACGAAAGGAAGGCACTGGAGAAGAACGAAGAAAAAGCCGCGCTTAAGAATGAAAGACTGAAAGAAGGAAAAGTAAAACAAAGCCAGCAGGCAGAAGGACCCACACTGGGATAAGACCATGAGTGAAAAGAATCCGAAAACACAGGCAGAAAAAGATGCTTATGTCCTGGATCTCGCGCTGAAAAGCATGAAGGAAAACATGCATAAAAAAGGCGGCGTGATGATCGAAAAGAAGAGTCGCCGTTTCAATGAGATGGTCAAGCAGATGGAAGCCGCGAAGAGTCAGGCGGAAAAGGGAATCGAACTTTCCGGTTCCTCCAAGAAAATGGTGGATTCCATCCGGAACTATATCAACGGCGGGACGGGAATCGCCGGAGGGAAAAAAGAGCCGGCCGCTTTCAAAGAATCCATGACAGTGATGAAGCACTTCACGACGGAGAATGAATTCGGCTCCTACTGCCGGGAGATCAATCAGGCACAGAGTGCCGAGTCTGTGAAAAGCAAACGACATGTGGATCCGGCTTCCTTCGATGCGGCCAGGCTGAATGGTGAGGCGAAAACAGCGAAGGAATGGTTCCTTCAGTCCAAGAAAGAGCTCTCCAAAGGACTGACGATGGATGGATGCGCTACCTGTGCCGCGGTCACCGAGCTTAGCAAAGGCAATCCGAACCGCGTGATCAGCAAACAGGATCTTGCCCTTCTGAAATCCAAACTGCTGCAGCCCGGTTCGGCTTTCCGTAAGACAATGGATGATTCGGCAGCTGTTGGAAAGTTCTCTGCCCTGGCGGAAAAAGGCAAAGTCATTGAGCTTGGCAATGTCACCGTAAAAGCGGCGAGAGCCCATTCCGTGCGTGCGGCTCAGTATCAGATCAATCAGTCTACGGCAGCGCTTGCCAAAGGCAGCACAGATCCGAAAAAGTCCGCACAACATCTTTCGAATATTCTGGCTGCGAGAGAACTCGCCATGAGTCCCAGCGCAGGTTCGCAGATCACGAAAGACGCCTTCAATCAACGGGCACAGTCTCTTGCCAAAGAACCTAAGTTTGCCGCTTTTTCCGGCCGCTATGAAAGAGATTCGGGGTTCCGTGGCGCCATCAACTCGAGTCTGGCGGCTGACAACAGCGCGACCGGCCTGACCATGGCGTATCGTCAGGCTGAAAAACAAGCGCCGGCAGCAGGTTTGAGTATTTAGTGAAAACAGAACGGATTTCCGGAGTCAAAAAAAGTGCTTGACAGAAGGAAATCCGTTCGGTATAATACCAAAGTACGTTTAAGGAACGTCCTTTCGGAGAGGTGTCCGAGTGGCTTAAGGAGCTGGCCTCGAAATCCAGTGTCTCCGCAAGGAGCCGTGGGTTCAAATCCCACCCTTTCCGTACACCGGTTTTCCGGAAAATTGAATACTGATCCCCGGTGGATCCGGGAAAGATCAGACATTTGGAGATGTACCCAAGTGGCTGAAGGGGCTCCCCTGGAAAGGGAGTAGGTCGTTAATAGCGGCGCAAGAGTTCAAATCTCTTCATCTCCGTAGCAAACAGCGAAATTCAGAAAATGATTTCGCTGTTTTTTTCAATCCGAGATCAGGAGGAGATACACCATGAAGATGCCGCCGATCGATCAGCGCCGCGTACGGGAGAAGATGGATGAGTATATGAGTCGGCGGGATTATGCCGGTGCGGAAAAGCACTTGCTTTACTGGCTGGAAGAGGCCAGAATGGCCGGTGATCTGCGGGGCGAACTGATGGTGCGAGGCGAACTGATCGGGCATTTTCGCAAGACGGGAAACCGGGAAGGCGCGCTTCATCAGTCGGACGAGGCGCTCCGACTCCTGGAAGAGATGGAGTTTGGCGGAACCATCACTGCCGGTACGACTTACGTTAATATCGCGACAGCCTGTAACGCGTTTGATGAAAATGAACGTTCCCTGCAAATGTTCCAAAAGGCACAGCAGGTGTATGAGAGCATTCCATCGACCGAGCCGGAACTGCTGGGCGGACTATACAACAACATGGCGCTGACGCTGGTCAGTCTTCACCATTTTGAAGAGGCGATGTCCTACTATGAGAAAGCACTTGCTCAGATGGCAAAGGTGCCCGGCGGCGAACTGGAGCAGGCCATCACGTACATGAATATGGCGGATGTCTGGAATCTTAAGTTAGGATCGGAAGAAGCGGAACCCAAGGTACAGTCTCTGGTGGATCAGGCGTATGCGCTGTTGGAGAAGAAACCGGAAAGCGTAGAGGACGGTTACTATGCTTTCGTATGTGAGAAGTGCGCGCCAAGTTTTGAATACTACGGGTATTTTCTGGCGGCGGACGAGTTGAAGGAAAGAGCGAGGAAGATCTATGAAAGGACTTGAACTATCCAGAGCGTATTTTGAAACCTTTGGACTTCCCATGCTGAAAGAGCAGTTTCAGGAGATCCTGCCGAAAATCTGCGCGGGCCTTCTGGGAAGCGGCTCGGAAGTTCTGGGATTCGATGATGAGACTTCCGAAGATCACGATTTTGAACCGGGATTCTGCCTGCTTCTTCCCGGGGAGGAAATAGTCGACAGACGTACCGCTTTTTTGTTGGAACGGGCTTACGCCAAGCTCCCGAAAGAGTTTATGGGCTATCACAGATCTCTGATGCAGCCGGTGGGCGGCGCAAGACATGGCGTGATGAGGATCTCCGAGTTTTTTGAGGAAAAGACCGGTTCGTCGGATGGGATCCTGACACTCGGTCAGTGGATGGATCTGCCGGAACAGACACTTGCGGAAGCAACGGCGGGCGAGATCTTCTTCGACGGTTCAGGAGAAGTGACGAGGATCCGGGAGAGACTGCAGTACTATCCGGAGGATATTCGACTGAAAAAGCTGGCAGGCGAACTTCTGATCATGGCACAGTCCGGACAGTATAATTACACAAGATGCCTTCAGCACGGAGAAAAAGGCGCAGCGCAGCTGGCGGCCATCGAATTTGCGAAAAGCACGATGCATACGATTTTCCTTCTGAACCGCGTTTATCAGCCATATTATAAATGGAGTTTCCGCGCGATGAGACAGCTGCCTAACCTTAGCCTGGAAGCGGAGCTGCTGGAATACCTCATCACGACCGACAATGAGCCGGAGATGGCGGAAGCCAAATATGATGTTATCGAAGGGATCGCTGCCGACGTGATCGATGAGCTGATCGACCAGGGAGTGACCAGGGCGAACTGCGGAGATCTGGAAAAACATGCCTATTCCGTCAACGATCAGATCGAGGATGGTGAGATCCGCAACCTTCATATCCTGGCAAGTATATAAGAGGTATATATAAATGAAGATTCACGGTTTACAAAAAATGACGCTTCTGGATTTTCCGGGGCATGTCGCCTGTACGGTCTTTACCGGCGGATGTGACTTTCGCTGCCCGTTCTGCCATAACTTCGAACTGGTGGACGGGAGCGCGCCGCCTGTCATGGAGGACGAGGAGCTGATCGCGTTTTTAGAGAAGCGGAAAGGATTGCTGGATGGAGTGGCTTTCACCGGCGGCGAACCCTGTCTGCAGAAAAACCTGCCGGATCTGATGCGCCGGGTCAAATCGATGGGTTACGCGGTCAAACTGGATACGAACGGCAATCATCCGGAGATGCTCCGCAGGATGATGGAAGAAGGTCTGGTGGACTATGTCGCGATGGATATCAAAAACAGCCCGGAAAAATACGCGATGACAGCAGGTCTGGAAAAGCTGGATCTGTCGGCTGTGAAAGAAAGCGCGCGCCTGCTGATGGAAGGAAACGTGAATTACGAATTTCGTACGACAGTCGTAGCGGAATTCCATGAGGAAGAAGACTTTGTAGTGATCGGGGAATGGCTGAAAGGAGCGAAAGCATATTACCTTCAGTCGTTCACGGATCGGGATTCGGTCCCCTTTGGAAATCTTCACGCACCGAGCCGGGAGGAGATATACACATTTTGCCGGACGATGCAGCGAAATATACCGAATACACATGTGCGTGGTGTGGATTAACCACTATATATTGTGGATAACTAAATTTTTTCATACAACATATTGACAATCACCTCCCTCGGTGTTAGGATAGATGTGTTCGCAAAAACAGAGAGAACATGAAACACCTTAGGGGGGATTTTTTTATGTATCAGGTAGTAAAACGGGACGGCAATGTGGTCGATTTCACTATCGAGAAAATCACAGCCGCTATTACCAAGGCATTCGAAGCACTCAAGAAACAATATCATCCGAGCGTCATCGAATTACTCGCGCTGCATGTCACGTCTGATTTTGAAAGCAAGATCAAAGACGGCAAGATCGCTGTGGAGGAGATCCAGGACAGCGTTGAGAAAGTTCTTTCCGAGTCCGGCTACGCGGATGTTGCCAAAGCCTACATCCTGTACCGCCGCCAGAGAGAGAAAGTCAGAAATATCAACTCCACGCTGCTGAACTATAAAGATCTGGTAGACAACTACCTGAAGATCAATGACTGGCGTGTGAAGGAGAATTCCACCGTTACTTATTCCGTCGGCGGACTGATCCTTTCAAACTCCGGTGCCATCACGGCCAACTACTGGCTGTCCGAGATCTACGATGATGAGATCGCGGAAGCGCACAGAAGCGCGGCGATCCATCTGCACGACCTGTCCATGCTGACCGGCTACTGTGCCGGTTGGAGCCTGAAACAGCTGATCCAGGAAGGCCTTGGCGGTGTTCCCGGTAAGATCACTTCTTCTCCGGCAAAGCATCTGTCCACGCTCTGCAACCAGATGGTCAACTTCCTTGGTATCATGCAGAACGAGTGGGCTGGCGCGCAGGCAT
>JAFRZE010000041.1 GCA_017442735.1 Bacillota bacterium | reverse complement strand
GGGACAGAACATTTATGATGTAGTAGAATCTTCCTTCACAAAATAATATACAACTGGACGGAGTAAAGTTTGTGAATTTTCAACAAGCCGATTTCTCCGTCCCTTATATTTTCTAGCTTTGGCGGACCTCTGAACAGTAACATCAAAAAAGTAGATCGTTTGTGAACTCTTGACAGACGACGAAAATAAGTTTAATATGAAGTGGACTTCGAAATAAACTGAAAATGAGGTGTGAGCATGTCATATATCCATCGTTCGCTGGAAAGAAAGTTTCTCAAAATGAGCAGTGCTTTCAAAGTAGTCATGGTAACCGGAGCAAGACAGGTCGGTAAGTCTACTATGCTGCAATATTTGGCACAGGATTCCGGTCGCACCTATGTTTCCCTGGATGATGCAGATATCAGGGACTTGGCAGAAAGTGATCCTAAACTTTTCTTTCAGATGTATCAGCCGCCGATCCTTATTGATGAAGTACAAAAAGCGCCAGCATTATTTGAACAAATCAAGATTCTCTGCGATAAAAGCGATGAACGAGGCAGGTTCTGGCTGACCGGTTCACAAAGTAAAAAACTGATGAAACAGGCCGGGGATTCTCTGGCAGGCCGGATCGGTATTCTAAAACTGTTTAGTCTGTCAGCAAAAGAACTTGCCGGAAGATCGGATGATACACCCGAAGACTATACCTTATCTTCACTTCTCTTAAGAAGTCAAAACAACCCTGAAAACAATATTCAGGATGTTTATACCCGTATCTGGGAAGGCGGCATGCCGGATATGATATCGATGGACGCTGAGCTTCGTCGAGAATACTGGAATTCCTATATTGATACCTATCTTATGAGGGATGCAGTTGACGACAATGGTATTCAGGATACGGAAAGGTTCCGCAAGCTTCTCCGGGCTTGCGCTGCTTTTACCGGAGAGTTGATCAACTATAATGATCTGGGAAGCGCTGCGGGTGTTTCTGGTGCTACGGCAAAAGAATGGGTCAGGATTCTTCAAAGTATGGGGATCGTCTTTTTACTGGAACCATACTTCAACAACGAACTGAAACGAATGATTAAAACACCAAAACTGTATTTCTGTGATACTGGGCTTTGTGCGTTCCTGTCTTCCTGGACCAGCCGTGATGTACTGATGAACGGAGCGGCATCCGGGCATTTTCTTGAGAACTATGTTGTATCGGAGATGCTGCGTAATGCATATTACGGAGAGAAGAAAGTAAATTTAAATTTCTACAGGGATACAAATCAAAAAGAGATAGATTTGATCGTGGAAATGGACGGACAACTGCATCCATTTGAAATCAAAAGAGCAGCATCACCGGACAAAAAGGTTATTAAGACATTTTCTTTACTTGGGAAAAGCGGAAAGGATATAGGAGCAGGAGGTATCATCTGTATGGCTGAAAAACCGTTTCCGATCGATGAAATGAATAGCTTGATTCCGGTGAATCTGCTGTAACAAACTAGTCGATGCACAAATCCTGCTAATTCTGATTGCTGGTTCGTTGATCTCCTTCATATACGGTTTCTCTCTATTCCGTCTCTATGATTTCTATTTCCAGACTTTGATAAGGAAAAGATTCGACAAAATGATCCGCTGTAAAGCGTGTTTGACCGAAGCGCTCAATATCTTCCCTGTTGGAAGGAAGGAAGATGGGCATGGGAAGATCAAATACCCCGATAATCTCCGGAAGCGCACTTTTGACACAAGCCTCCAATGACCCAGTACGCTGTACGTTTTCTACGGTATAACTTTTTACCACTTTGTCTCTGACCCAAAGCTTTCCCCAGATCTTCAGCATGTTCCTTCTCTCCTTCGCCTTATATATACTCTACCTTTAAAGAAATAAACTCCTGCTTTAGTATACATCACAGGAGTTCATTTGAGAATTCTTATTTTTTCTTGATCAGTCTCTCAAACCGATCCACCACTTCCAGCATCTCATCATCAAGACGACGCCTGCATTCTTCCACCAGTTCCTGCGGAACGCCGTAGAATGCCTCCGCGATGCTGCCGGCGATGCAGGTCAGTGTATCGCAGTCCCCGCCAAGCGAGACCGCCGTACGGATCACATCCTCAAAACTTGTCCCTTCAAGGAAAGCTGTGATCGCCTCCGGCACCGTCTCCTGGCAGCTTTCCACATGATGGTAATTCGGCCGGATCTCATCGCATGTTCTGGATAAGTCATATCCGAATTCCCGTACGATATAGTCCTTGATCTCTTCCTTCGACGCACCGTTCCTTGCCAGGAAGATCGCGCTGGCCGTCGCCTCTGCGCCTTTGATCCCTTCCGGGTGGTTATGGGTTACTTCCGCAGACAGTTTGGCAAATCTTCTTGTCTCTTCCAGTGTATCATACAGCCAGCCAACCGGCGATACTCTCATCGCGGATCCGTTACCCCAACTGTTATAGGGCTGCGGCATTTCGCTCGCAAATAGCCATCCGTAAAACCTTCCGCCATAGCCGGCATCGGGATACTTCCGTCCCCATGATTGCATGCAGGAGATCACTTCCTGACGCACTGTGTCATCAGAAGCATTTTTATCGACCCGTAACAGCGCTTCTGCTACCGTGATCGTCATGACCGTGTCATCCGTAAACTGACTATCCGCCACAAACAGCGGAAATTCCTTTGTCTTATTGCCCCTGTCAAACTCGTAAGGGGCCCCGATCATATCTCCCAATATCGCTCCGTACATTGTATTCACCTCCCATTGATTCTATCGAACCCAGACCAGCTGATTATTTTGACCACTTCAAATATCCGTTCGTCTCCATTAGATAACGGCCTTCGAATTCTCTCTCAATAGCAAATCCGTCATACTTCTTATTCAGTTCATCCGCTTCCTCCAATGAACTTACCGGGAAAAAGTCTGTATAATAGCCATCCGGCGCGTCCGTAAAGCTATGGAACTCGGACGACTGAACCAACACATATCCTCCGCAATGAATGCATTTCCCCAAGACTCTTCTTCCCTCGTCCCAGACATGCAGCGGATGTCCATATGCATAATCACCGTAATTTCGTATTACGGTATAGCGGATGTGCTGATATGCCTCGACCGGATCTGTCATAAACAATCCTTCACACGGTTTTCCTGCCATCTTCATTTGTTCCTTGTCAGCCATATCATCCTTCCTCCTGTATCTCTTTAACATGAGTATACCTTTTCCGCCTTCCTCAATGGTCGCTTCTGAAGCGACCTTTTGTAAAGATTCATATTTCTCATGTTTGACCCCCGACGAAAGATGGACTGGATTTTCACTTAACCGCAGTTCACCTTCCCTTTTTGAGCTCGAAATCAACGGGACGTGGGACATGAATCTTTCAAACTGCGGATGACCTTCCCACTTTTCAGGCAAATATCGAAAAATGTGGGAAGGTAAATGCAGAATAGAAAAAAATGATTCCCTCCTGCCTATCAAGGATAGAGCTAAAAGGGAATCAAAATGCAGATATGGAAAAAACCAGTCCCACTAAGGGCACGCGGCGTCAATCCAAATCATCTTGAAGCCTTTAATCATTGCCAGATCCTCCCACCGGACGGAAAGTGTCCTTTTCCACCAATGTATAGATATCGATCCCGCCGGCCTTCTCTTCGAAATAGTGTTTCAGATACAGATTCCCGTCCCACTTGTTCTGCGGGTAAAAACCATACCTGCGCTTCACATCGCTCATACGTTCTTCGATGTCCAGGACGCCATCCGCCCCGGCGAGCGCATCACAAAGCTGGATCAGCCGGTCATAATCATCTGGACGAACCTGGCGCAGGGCATCTTCGATCAATTTCAGCTCTTCATCCGAGACATCCCTTTTCCCAATATAGTCGTCGAGGGACAGATCATGAAAGGAATGCGTCAGGCAGATCCGGGCAACGGCTGGATAGCCAAGCGACATCATGTAGGAATAGCCGTCAGAGACGTGACCGAGATGCCGGACACCGAAACGGCGGCCAATATCATGCAGCAAGCCCAAGATATAAGCCTTCTCCCCGTCCATGCCCGGACATTTGGCCGCAATCGCCTCCGCGCAGTGCGCGGCAGTCCGGCTATGATTCCCCCATGGACCGGGATTGAGCGCTTCCGCTTCTTTCAGCAGTCGTTCCGCCTCTTCCCGCGTAGGATAGCCACCGGTCGTATTGGATGGATTATGTGTCTGTATCATAAAATCTCCTGTGCTTGCGGGCAAGGATGATCAGACCGGTGAGCGAGAACGCGAACATCAGGGCGTAAAGCGGTGATGTGTCATCGCCTGTGGGGGGATTCCCGCTGGCGGTCGTCTGTTCGGACGTCTGTGAGCTAGTCTGTTCAGACGTCTGTGAACTTGTCTGTTCGGAGGTTTGCTCGCTAGTCTGTTCGGAGGTTTGCTCAGACGTCTGCGCTGTATTCGTTGCGTAGATCGCATATGGTGAGAAGTGGTGCAGAGGCACCTTTGCGAAGGTCTGGCTTCCTGATGGATAATTCATATTCTTCAGAAACGAGGCAATTAGTTCCTCGTCACTAACCTGGCTGATGAAAACTGCGTTGATATCATCTTTATCCCAGTCATTGCCAAGCTGAACATAGAGATTTACCGCCGATGACAGATTTGTCACCTCGGTGCCGTCGGGATTCGTCACGCCTGCGAGGAAGATCCATAACTGGTCGTCTTTGATTTGTTTTTTATGCTCGTCATCGAGCATATCATAATATTTGCTGAATTCTGCGGCGTTTTCTTCGCTGCTGAGCCACCGCACCCAGAAGCGTGAGCCTTGTTTAAACTCCCCGTTCGAGTTATCGATTCCATACCAGGCGCTTGATCCGCCCGAATCTTCTTTGAGCCAGGCGATGCCATTTTCTTTTCCCCCGACTTCAGCACTCGTTGTGCCGGAATCGTCGACATAGTTGATGACGCCTTCGTTCTCGACTTTCTTGCCCCAATCGGTCTTTTCCGTCACGACCGAAACGCTAAGCTCCTTTCTGATCGCTTTTCCGTTATTACCTTTGCCGACGGTAGTAATTGTAAGCTTCACTGTTCCGGGTTGATCGGACGCCGTTATGGTGACGTGCCATACACCTTCCTTGTCCTCATCCAGGTTCCAATTTGTGATTTTGACTAAACTTTCGTCGGAAGACACGCATGTGATTTCTCTAGAAGCGTTTCCAGCGACCGTGACTTCTACCTCGAACGTGGCGGTTTCGTTGCATAGAACTTCGATTTCCGAGGTCTCTTTATCATCTACAGTGATCTTGACACTTTTCACATAGCCACTTGCGGTTGTGTTTCCCTGTACCGTGACCTTGCAGGTCGCGGTTCTCGCTTCCTGCCCGGGGCCGACGCCGACTGCTGTTACAGTAATCGTCGCTTCGCCCGCGGCAACGCCTTTTACAAAGACGGTCATGCCGCTTTCGATCTTGTCCTGTGGACCGAGCTCCTCGGTACAGCTTTCATTTTTATAGAGCTTGATCTTATCAGTACCTTCGGTGACGCTCCAGGTCACGTTCGTCTCGTATGCGTTGTCTGGAGTGACTACCGCGTTCAGCGGCAGAACTTGATCGACATAGATGCTTTCTTCTTTTGCCTCCGTCTCGTCCTTTCGGATCGACACGTTCTCCACAAATGGTTTCACCGTCACGACGCATCCAGCGGTTTTCGGATCTTCCTCGACTGTCGTCACGATGATCTGCGCTTCGCCCTCGGCAAAGCCCATGACATAGACAGACGCACCGATCTCGATCTCGTCGTAGGCGCCGATACTCTCGCTGCAGTCCGCATCTTTATAGAGCGTGACACTTTCGGAGCCAGAGGCGACATACCAGTTCAATTTCGTATCGGGTGCGATTTCCGGACCGACCACCGCGTTCAGCTCCAGAACTTCTTCCACGCGGATCGTTTCGGCTTCCGTTATGGTCTCGCCTTTACGGATCGCTACGCCTTCGATGTCGATCGGTTCTGGTTCCGGTTCAGGTTCCGGTTCGGGTTCCGAAACGATGATCTTGCAGGTGGCGGTTTTATGCTCTTCGTTCTCAGCATCCACGCCGACCGTCGTTACGGTAATCGTCGCTTCGCCCGCGGCAACGCCCTTTACGTAGACAGCTGTGCCGCTTTCGATTTCGTCTTCTTCCGGGTCGAGCTCCTCCGTACAACTTTCATCTTTATAGAGTTTGATTTTATCGTCGCCCGAAGTGACGCTCCAGAGCACGTTCGTATTGTAGGCGGTATCGGGATCGACGGCCGCGTTCAGTGCCAGAATCTCATCAGTGTAGATCGTTTCGGCCTCCGTATCGATCTCATCCTTTCGGATCGCTACACCTTCAACAAGAATCACTTCCGGTTCAGGCTCGGGTTCCGGTTCAGGCTCGATTACCGTGACCTTGCAGGTGGCGGTTTTATGCTCTTCGTTCTCATCTACACCGACCGTTGTTACAGTGATCGTCGCTTCTCCTACGGCAAGGCCCTTGACGTAGACAGCTGCGCCGCCTTCGACTTTATCTTCCGGGCCGAGCTCATCGATACAGTCATCGGTTTTATAAAGCTTGATATAATCACTGCCCGCGGTGACGCTCCAGGTCACTTTTCTTTCGTCTGCGTTGTCCGGAGCGACGATCGCTTTCAGTTGCAGAGTATCCTCATCGACGATGATCGTTTCGGCCTCTGTCTGTGTTTCGCTCACGGCGTTTTGGATCGTAACGCTCTCGACATAGACCTCTGCTATTTCAGGTCCGTCGTACTCCGGCATCTCTTCGGCGGCGCTGAATGTTGTCGTCAGCTTGATGCCGGAAAAAAGCAGTCCCAGGCAGAGCGCGACCGCAAGGACCTTCCTAAAGAAGATTGTCATGTTCGGATGCTTCATGCTATCTACCTCCAAGTTATATAGTGTTCCGTTATTCTTCTTCGTTCAGCTCTTCGATCATATAGTGATAGTCGTCTTCCAGGTCGCCGATCTCATAATCGATCTCGGACACCTCGTCATAGAAATTGTAATAAATCTCATCCTCGCGATCTTCCGCTTCGCATTCGAAGTCATTCATCATGTCTTCATATTCATCTTCCAGATCTTCTATCGCGTCGTCGATCTCATCCAGCTTTTCGCAGAAATCATCGTAGATCTCGGCTTCGCGCTCTTCGTCTTCTTCTTCTTTTTCATATTCAGCGATCACTTCAAGATCGGTTTCCATCCCCCAGCATTCATCTTCCAGCTGAAGCATTTCTTCATCGATCTCTTCTATCAATTCGACGAGCGCCTTGACCTCGGCGGGATCCGACCTGTCTTCCCGGTACTGCACTGTTCCTGGATATCCGATAAAACCTTGGGTTTTCCACCTTAGCAGTTTGTCTCTTGTCTCCCCGACCGCCGGATTGAAGTCTCCTTTATGCGTGATCTCAAAATACCCTTCCTCGGAACGGCCGACTTCTCTTCCCCTCTCATCATAATGCGTTGTTCCAAGAAATCCGTCCCGGGAGTAGCCGATCTTTTTGCCTTTAGCATCATAGTGAGTGTAGCCGCCGAATGCATCTTCCCGGCTATAGCCGATGATACGACCCCTATTATCAAAGGTGGTAAAACCATCTCCCCACGCATTCCGCCTGGTTTCACTCACTTTCTTCCCGTTCTTGTCAAAGTTCTCAAAGCCCCCTCCCCACGGATCGGGGCGACTGAATCCATTTCCTTTTGAAGCCATCCGCGCCACCCGTTACAATGTTGCCAGTTTCTGACGCGCCTTTTCGATTGCCTGTTCCTGTTTCTTGATGCGTTTCAGCCAATCCTTGTAATCTTCGTGCTTTGCAACATCCTGCTGTTTTTCCTTCAACTCCGCCAGTCGCTCTTCCAGCTCATCCAGACGATCTTCCAGTTCCTGTCTGTATTCTTCTTTCATGGCGATCGATCTCCTTGATATGCTCAGTTATGAACACTCTCTGTCCGTCCACATTTCGACCTGGAACGTTTCATCTTCGTGTACGGAAATAATCACGTTGTCCAAATAGATCTCATCCCATTCCTCGCCATTCCAGTGAGCAACGGAATAGTACTTCCCGCCCGGAGTAACGATCAGACTATCCAGTTCTGTCTCAGGGAGAGTCACTTTGGGTTTTTCATTCACCATGACAAGATAACATCCTGCCTCCTTAGGGGGATCCGACTGACCGTCACGGAATTTCAAAAATACTTCGTACATTTTGTGCCTTCCTTTCTTATATTATATTAGAATAGACAACTCATCCCGGAACGCTTCATAATTCTCTTCATGTCCCGGCGTACAATAGATCGCAAACTCAATCACATCAAACCGGGCCTGATAATGGACCGGCGCCGCATGATCCGCCGTCCAAGGCGCGGATGCTCATGGAGGAAGTAATATTCCTCCGTGCAAAGTCATGCTTTACAATCCATGTTTCCACCAGTGATAAGTTCATCGATCCTTCACTTTACTCATATAACTCTTCTAATGTAACCAGTCTGATTCTGCCCGGCTCAGCGTGTTCTTTGACCCATTTTGAAAAACCGGATAAAGAAAAGAACAAAAACTCCACTTCCTCATATCGCTTGCCGATCAGACCGCGTCTGTCCATCAATGCTTCGTATACTTCTTTATCGACCATTTCATTTTTGAACTTACACTCCCCGAGTACTGCCCTTTTGTTCGCATCATCAATACCGACCACATCTATGTCCGTAGGTATATGAGCATACCCCGGGCCCCACCAGGTTCCTACATTTGTAACAAGACAATTCAGATTGCCATCCAGTCCCTGCGACAGCGTGTAATATCTGCACATATCTTCAAAAACTTTCCCCATAAAAGAATGGATCTTGTTTTTTACATAGTTTTTATAATAGATCTCGCCACGATCCATCTCTATTGCAGCTCTCGCCCTCGGAATAAAAGAATACCAGAACCGATACATACTATCCGTTACTTCGTAGACGCTTCGCCTGTTGTTCTCTTTCTCGGTTATAGGCGTGATCTTAGAAATGATACCCACCGTATCCAAACTTTTCAGAACATACGATAACGTTGCAGTCGTAATGTGTGCCTTATCTGCGATCTCAGTTACTTTGTTGGCTCCACCGGCACATACTTCGATAACAGTATTGTATGTGTTAACCGTTCTAAACTCCTGTGTAAGAAGATTCATCGGTTCCTCATACAGATATCCCGATGTTGAAAAGAAATTCCTGATCAGGTTATCATCCAGCGAAAGCTTATCATCAAAAAGGGTCAGATATTTTGCGACTCCACCGGTAACACCATATACGATCGCTTTCTCTTCGGCATTGTACTTTGGAACAAACTCGGCAGATTCAATATAATTAAATGGACGCAGGAAAATCTGATTTGTCCTTCTTCCAAACAGCGGACTTTTCTCGCTTAAGATCTCTTTCTCCATAAAACTGATCTGAGAGCCGCATATGATCAGGTAGATATTCTTAGTTGCAAATATCGCATCTACTGCAACCTGAAATCTGGACAGAAATGACTCGTCAGTTTCAGCAATATAAGGAATTTCATCAAGCGCGATAATTATCTTCTCTTTCTCTGCGAGATTGCCGACAAAGCGGAAAAAAGCTTCCAGATTATCAACAGATAACCCCGCCATATCCGGAGCAAGATCTGTTATCACCTGAGAAGACCATTTTTGCACGTTATCCTCTATGGAGGTTTTACTCGCAATATAGTAAGATGCTTTTTTATCTTTGATGAATTCTGTTATTAACCGGGATTTGCCGATCCTGCGACGGCCATATATGACTGTCATCTGAAATCCCGGCTTTTTGTATGTATCCTCAAGAACTCTAAGCTCATTTTTTCTTCCAACAAACATGGTCTGGCTCCCTTGCTAAATTATATTTTAGTAAAATATGTTTTAGTAAGTTATATTTTAGCAAACAATCACGACTTGTCAAGGACAAATTAAGCGTTATGTCAATTCTTACTCTCTGCAACTTTCAGCTGCAGGAGAAACCGATAAAGTATCTGCCACAGATCCCGGTACTGAACTTTGATACAGGAGTTCATTTGAGAATCCATAGTTTTTTTCTATCTCAAATACAGCTTTTAAGTATTTTACTTATACCGTTGGGTGCGATATAGTTTACTTAGAACAAAGTACCCTTCTGAAAGAAGTTGATATGATGATGAATTGTAAAGTTTTTGTACCATTTGGCGCATTGGGCGGAGGAATTCGACAGGAAGCCTTCCAAAATGCTATGCGTTTGAAGCCGGATATCATTTCGACGGATGCAGGCTCTACGGATTCCGGCCCCTATTATCTTGGAATACAAGGCAGGCAAGATCGGAAAACTGGCGCAGATCATCGCCACAGGTATCAATGAAGAAGCCGGTGCCATCTGTCAGATGGAAGAATCCGCGGGAGAAGAAATGATGGGTGGTATCGCAGCGTCCAAAAGTATGATCAAGCTGCTGAATGCGGATCCCAACCTGAAGGATGCGGCTTTCAAAGCCGGCATGAAGGAAAAGAACCTTTGGACTGTGGAAGGCGCGCAGGAACTTGCGGTGTTGCATCAGAAAGCAGCGGACGCCAATGTAAAGCTTTTCCAGGCAGCCGTGGATGGAAAAGAACTGCCGCCGCAGGAGAAAGCACAAGCCGTTAAGGACATTATCAAGGGCAAGGTGGCCCTGGAGTCTATGCTTGTGGATAACAAAAAGTCTCAGCGAGAGAAAATTGACACATACTTTGCCAAGTTTGCACAAGGCGTAATGCCCCCGACTGAAAAAGACAATCCAAGACAAGTCAGATATTATGATGAGAATGGCGGACTGATCATGCCAAAGAAGGGCGTCCCGTACATGACCAGCGGGGTGCACATGACGGAGTCCATGAAACGCTACTATAAAGAAAAACCAGCCAGCGTTATGCTTCTGAAAACACCTACGGGCAAGAAAAATCTGGATACGATCGCAGACCAGATCGTAGCGGAAGACAAACTGCTTGACCTGTCCACCAAGGACCTTGCCAACAAACTGAATTTCGCTGGTTCGCAAGTGAATATGAAATATGGCGAGCGCGGCATTCGCAAGATGGCTGAACAGGGCATGGTAACGAAGGATACGATGCAGGAATTAAAGCATGAGCTGAAAACCGGTCAGGCAAGCTCGAAGATGGAACAGCCTAAGAAAGCCGAACAGGTTGTCCAGGCAGAAATCAATATCCAAAATAAAGGCAAAATGGTCGAAGGAAACCAGCCCGGGATCAGATGATAAAAAAGGCTTCCCAAGAGATTTTCTCAAGGGAAGCTTTTTTTGTTCATCCTATCTTCGTCCAGTTGATCTGATTCAGCAGATCCTGATCAAGGGCGTTGCCGGATACACCGAAGGTGTCCCCATATTGATTCTGATAAACATGATCGGCAACAACGCTTACCTCGACCGGACGCCCATCCAGTCCTGTATAGGTGTTGACGCCGCGGATCGCTTCAGAACGAGCGGCGCTGATCCGGGAATCTGATGCCATCTTTTTGTTCCATGAATCCATCGTCATGGCTGACATCTCCGCCGAGTTCCGGGCAAGTGTCTGCTGCAGATTCCGCTGCGACTGCATGAGATTGATCTGTGCCTGCTGCGCCTGCGCCGCGTATCCCTGTGCTTCCAGCGTTCTTTGCCGGAACATCTGCTCGACGAAACTGTCATATTGCTGCTGAAGCGCCTCATCCGGTACCAGAGAAGACACGAAATTCAAAAAGGCATTCGTTCCCTCTTCCTCTCTCTCTTCCGGAATGGTCGCGATATAGCTTCGGTTGCATCCCCACTGAATGCAGTCCACCTGCTTACCGTACTGACTCGCATGACCGAACGGGATCTGCCCGTTTGGAGGCAGGGGCTGCATTTGCCTGGCCTGCTGCGGCTGTGATTTACCCATTCCGCCAAACAAACTCCCCAGCGCGCCGAGCGGATTCATCATCATATTGATCTGCTGGAAAGTATTATTGGCATCGTAATATTCGATACCCTGATAGTCCATGCCGGCAAGGACGACGATATTCTTCCCGTTCTTCTGCCCTCTGTATTTTACGAGAATACCCTGACAGGTGGCATTGGCGATCTCGATCCTGACCGTGATATTGACCGAGTGCGACATAAAGAACTGCTTCAGCCAGCCAACCGCTTTTCCCGGGTCTTTTCCATAGGCGCTCGGAAGAGTTGCCGTGGCCACAGGCGTCAGCTGTGTCTGGGCAAAAGCGGACGCAAACTGCATTAAATAGACGTAAGGCTCCGTAAATGTCCTGAGGCTCCCCGGGATGGTCGTCGGAAGATTCTGAATGGACTGCCGGACGGTCGGATTCTGATAATCTTCAAACATCTCTCTGGAACTTGAAGCTATGATGATCTGTGCGCCCGGGCTGACAGCTGCCATGCTGATCGTCATTGGCACAGCATCGCACTGCCATTTCTGAACGATCGTTCCGGAGGTGATATATCCTTCCGGGAGAACTGCGCTTCCAAGCGCGATACCTTCTGTGGAAACAAATGTCTTTCGACTCATATCCTGCATAGCTTTTCCTCCTTATTCGCAGATCTGATTCAGTTCGTCCAGCAGTTTCCGCTTCATGTCTTCCAGCTCCTCGGGAGTCGGGCGGTTTTCATCGGAATACATTTTCTCCATGGGATACCACCAGACGGGTCCTTTGCCCTTATTGCCATAGGTCTCTATATCACCGGTTCTTCGGGGATAAAGATGCCAGTGAAGATGCACGTCGCCCATGCCCAGGAGCTCGTAATTCATCTTTTCCGCTCCGAAAGCCCTGGAGACTGCTTCAGCCACCTGTGTCATTTCCATCAGGAAGACTGTTCTCTCTTCCGGATCCATCTGAAACAGTTCCTTATATTGATGGCTTTTATAGAGGAATAAGGTATATCCGTAGAAATGCTGGTTGTCACCGATCACCACGTATCCCGTCTTCAGTTCCTTTACGAAATACGGATTAGTGCCGTTTTTGATCATCTCGATCCGATCACATACAAGACACATCTATACGCCTCCAAATCCGAAAATGATTCCGATCACAGCCGATGCTGCCAGAAATACGACGGGATGAAGCTTACTGATTTTTGCAAGTACTTTATTCTTCTTCAGCGCCTTGAATGTTCCGAGATTCATCAGAAGCCAGAGAATGACCGCCAGGATCACCGCCGGATAGCGGATTCCGAAGAAAACACTCTTCAGACTGTCAAATGCTCCCTGGTTAAACAAAGCGATCTGACCGACGCTCAGGCAGGCCGCGGCGATCAGGCCGGTGGATGCCGGACGCAGTCCGTAAAATGCCGCCTTCACATATTTATTGTCCTGGAAAGCTTTCAGGATCTTCGCGACGATTATGATGATCACGATGGATGGAAAGATCAGGCCAAGTGTAGCGACCACTGCACCAAGTATACCACCGACGGTATAACCGGTATAGGTGGACATATTTACGCCGATCGGTCCCGGGGTACATTCGGAAACCGCGATCATATCGGCGAGCTGATCTGCCGTGTACCAGCCGGTTCGCACGGAGATGTCCTGAAGGAAAGGAAGTGTGGCGAGCCCTCCGCCGATGGCGAACAGACCGGCTTTCGCGAATTCATAAAATAACTGCAGATAGATCATGCCTTATCCCCTCCTTTCTGCAGGAGTAGATGAGCCGCGATACCAGCCGCCGCGGCGATCAGCACGAAAATGATGGGCGAAACATCCAGCAGCAGTGATCCGATCAGCACTAACAGAAAAATGCACAGAGTTACAGCGTCTTTGATCGATGATTTTCCCAGTTTGACCACTGCATTCAGGATCAGCACGAAAACACAGACCCGGATACCGGCAAACGCGTTCTTTACGACGGCCAGGTCCGCGAAATTAGAAATAAAAGCCGCGATAATGGTAATGATCACCAGCGACGGGAAGACCACTCCAAGCGTGGCGATGATTCCACCCAGAACACCCCGAGTCTTATTGCCGATAAATGTTGCCGTATTGACCGCGATAATGCCGGGCGTACACTGCCCTATGGCATAATAGTCCATCAATTCTTCATTGGTGGCCCAGTCGCGTTTTTCCACGACTTCCTTCTGCAGCATGGGCAGCATGGCATAGCCGCCGCCAAAGGTCAGACCTCCTATTCTGGCAAACGTAAAAAACAGGTCCAGCAGTTCCTTCATAAACATCCTCCGATTTTCTTTTCCTGCTTGCGAGTCATATATTACATTATAACATAAAACGTTCAGCAAAAGATATCATAAAAGAGCCTATCCTTCATGGACAGGCTCGTTTTTTCCTGATGTCAGGACGATGGCGATGGCGATAAAAACCAGGGCGCAACCGATCAGCTTGCGCAAACTGAGCGTCTCATGGAGGATCAGGAATCCGCTCAAGGTCGCGAACACGGCTTCGGTACCCATAATCAGAGAGGCTACCGCGGGATTGAGGTGTTTCTGGCAGACATTCTGCATGGAATAACAAAAGGCGCCGGAAATGACCGCCGCGTAAAGAATAGGGATCGCGGCTGCTTTATACTGTCCCCAGGTCGCGTGTTCAAAAAGCAGACTCAAAACCAGAGAGATCGCCGCGATCACGAAGAACTCGATCACCGCGTACCACAAAAGGTCCGCGTTTTTTGAGAAATGATTGATCGTAAGGATCTGAATACTGAACAATATGGCGCACAGAAGCACATAGGCATTGCCGACGCTCATATGAAGGCCCTGCTCGATCGAGATGAAATAGAGTCCCACCAGGGATATGACGACGCCGATCCACAGACGCCCGTTGGCTTTGATCCCAAGAAAGATACTTAGTACGGGAACCAGGATAATATAGAATGACGTAATGAAACTGGCTTCTCCGACAGTTGTCGTGATGAGTCCGATCTGCTGCGTGATACTGGCCGCGCACAAGGCGACCCCTGTAACGATGCCTCCCAGAACTGTCTGACGCTTATCGTACACGAGCTTTGGCTTTTTCCTATGCTTTCGCAGAGCGTCACGGCAAAGCGCGATACCAAGCAGGATCACCCCGGATATTAAAAACCGGGCAAAAACATAGGAGAACGGCGGAATATCATCCATTGCCACGCTCTGGGCAACAAACGTCGTTCCCCAGAAAAACGTGACTAACAGAAGCAGCGCTTCATATTTCTTGCCGAACACAGGCTTGCTACTCATTTTCGAACGCTTCTCTGAACTTTCCTTCCATGAATTCATGGACCCTGGCAAGGTCTTCTTCCCATGTGGTACTGCCAACGTACCAGCATTCACAAACAAAACATCTCACACCCAGCTCTAAGGCTTTTCGGATCGCGGCGGGAAAATCCACATGGCCGGTGCCGAAGGGCACTTCACGGAACACATCGGGAACGGTTTCCTTCAGGTGAACAGCGGAAAGATGCCCGCGCCCGCATTCCAGATCCAAACCGACAAGCGCCGCAAGCATGGAACGATCATCCAGCCCTTTGGATTTCAGGACCGTATACGCGGCATTTGTCAGATTCCCGACATCCGGATAGATCTGAAGCCAGGGATTCGCGACCAGATCCACGTAGTGCATCGCTTTATCGACCATATTCATAAAGGGTGTTTCCATGGTCTCAAATGCGAGCACGACGCCGTATTCCGCAGCGAAAAGAACGCTTTCCCGAAGGTTTTCCTCGAAGAAGCGCCGGGTATCGGGCGTGCTTTCTTCATAATAGACATCATAACCTGCGAGCTGGATCAGCCGTACACCCAGGCGGGAAGCCAGGATGATGGCTTTTTTCATGATCTCCAGGCTGTGCTCCCGGATGGCCGGGTCCGGATGTCCCAGGGGATATTTGCGGTGTCCGGACAGACAAAAGGAATGAATAGGAATCCCTGTTTCTTCCATATCGGTCCGAAGCTGCCGGATCTCATCCATGGTCCAGTCCAGACGGGCAAGTTTCTGATCCGTTTCATCGATGGATAATTCCATATAGTCAAACCCAGCTTTTCTGACATGTTCCAGTTTCTCCCGAACAGAAAGACTGCCGGGCATGCTTTTTTCATATAGTCCTAAGCGATAATCGATAGCCATACTGCTTCCTTATTCTTCTACATAATAGACGGCGGCGTGAGCGGCTTCACGGTTCGCGGAGTAGATCACATCTCCCTGCGGGCCGTTAAAAATGTACGCGTTGCTGGGGCCTACCCCCTCTTCCACGGTCTCCGTCACGAACATTCCGGCAGCCGCGTCCCAGTAGACTACAAAGAGATGCTGCTTGCCTCGTCTGCATCCGCCGACGAAACAGGGATGGCCGGCCAGCGTACCGGCTTTGACGACATGATAAAACTCACTGACTTCCGGATGCTGATAGACCTGTTGATACACACCGTCAACCTTTTTATAGATGCGGAAATAACAGCCGTGGAAACGTTCGATCGTCGCGATCTCCGCTTCCCCGTCTCCATCCAGATCGATGAGGTCCGCGTCACTGGTGGCCTGGTCCATGATCTTTTCTATCGTCCATTCGTCACTGTCGACAGCCGGAGGGATCAGGCGGAATACGCCCTGCTCGCAAGTGGAAAGGCCCACATCATAGGCCTCTTCCCTGATTCTGGCATAGCCGTGATTCTGGAAACAACCGGAGAGGATCTCTTTCAGTTCGATGGGCTCATCCCAGTTGGAAGGAAGGACTGCCGCACAGACACTGCCGGGCTCGCTCCAGTCATCCCGGGTCTTTTTGTGCGCTGCCAGTGAACAGACCACCAGGAACGTCCGGCCGTCACGTCTCAGCAGATCAAAACGATGCAGATAGGGCAGGGTGAACAGCTCCTTCGTATCGAAACCGCCCTGATCATTCGGTTTTACCCAGACCAGACAGGCCTCTTCCCACTCATACAGGCGGTAGAATTTCTGTACAGCCAGGAACTCGCCTTCACGGCCGGGGATCTCCACCATACTCATGGTGCCGCCGGGCTGCTCCCAGACGGTTTTCTTCTGTTCATGAGAGGCACAGTCAAAGGCGACGCAGGCTCCGCGGTTTTCCGCCGCGAAAAATACCCAGGGTTCATTTTCGTGCTGCATGACGCTGACAGCGTATACATGGTCCAGTTCGGTCAGAGTTTGTTTGCGATATTTCATGATTTTATCCTCAAAAAGATTTCCGGCGGAACGCTTTACAGGCAGGAACGGAACGGGATGTTCTGCGGGGCTTCGAAGCAGTCCTCAAACCCGCGGCGGTGATGATAATAGATCTTGTCCTTGTCCTGCGGATAGACATATGAGCCGCCGACCTGCCAGAAGAACGGGTGGAAACCGTATTCATTGCGATCCTTCTTGAAATCATACAGAAGACGGATCTCTTCACAGTCTGCCTGGAAGTTGGTCCAGACATCCCAGTGGATCGGGACGACGACCTTACAGCGAAGATTCTCCGCCATGCGCAGGATATCTACGGAAGTCATCTTATCCTGCATACCAATGGGGTTCTCTCCGAAGGAACCGAAAGCGACATCGATATCATAGTCCTTGCCGTGTTTCGCGAAATAAATGCTGAAATGGCTGTCGCCGGAGTGATAGATGTTGCCGCCGGGAGTTTTGATGAGATAGTTGACCGCTTTCTCGTCCATGTCCGTGGGGCATTTTCCGGTCAGCTCTTCTCTGTCCGGGCCGGTGGAATCAGTCGTAACAATACAGGTGCGGTCAAAGCTGTCCAGCGCTACGATCTCCAGATCCTTGAAACGGATCACATCACCGGGCTTGACGATGCGGCAACGCTCTTCGGGAACGCCCCACTTGATCCATGTCTCGACCGATTTGAGCGGGCCGATGAAGGGAACGGGGATCTCCCAACCATCTTCATCGGTCGTTGTCATACCGCTGTTGATCACATGGGCCGCCCATTCGGCACTCATATGATCCTGGTGATAATGTGTCGCCAGCACCGCGTCCACATGTTTGAAGGCAAAAGGATCGATGACAAAAGGCACATTGCGCAGGTTCGGCTGCATCGCACGGCCGCCGCACATGTTCGCCATCTGGTGACCGACCGCCATCTTGCCGTTGCCATGCGTACGCTTGCCGTTACCACACCACAGATCGATGGTGATATTTGTGTTTCCCGGTGTCTTGAACCAGATACCGGTACAGCCGAGCCACCACATGCCGATATTCCCTTCCGGGATCTGCGCGCTTTCAATATCTTCGACCAGCCAGGTGCCCCATTCCGGGAACGTCGACATGATCCAGGATTCTCTTGTCATTTCACTGATCTTGCTCATCACTTTGCCCTCACTTTTTATGATTGTTTTGTGTGTTTTACGATCGATTGATATGATCTTTTGCGGGAATATTATAGCTTTATTCTTTCAAAATGTCAATAAACATTCATAACTCGAACTTATTCTTGATTTTATGATCATTTTATGTTATCCTTACCTCAGCTTATGTTCTTGAAAGGAGACTTCATGTCAGACTCCCATCCTTATATTCTGGTCATCGATACAGGTTCCTCCTCCATGCGGGGCATCCTGTTTGACAGCGGCGGATATATGCGTTTCTGCGAACAGCGTACCTACACGATGCGCACCGAAGGCAAGAGCGCGGAATATGATCCCGCTGATTTTGAACACTGTCTTGTCTCCATCTGCCGCGCCGCGGCCGACTGGCTGAAAGAGCAAAGCGTCCAGGTCGAAGCTCTCGCCTTTACGAGCCAGCGCAGCAGCATCCTGCCTATCACTTCCGATGGAACGCCGCTTTGTCCGATCATCACCTGGTATGATAAACGTTCCGCTGATCTGGCGGATCAGATGAACGACCAGGTAGGAAGCGAACTATTTCAGCTTACCGGCAACTATTCCTTTCCGGTCCTCTCCGCGCCGAAAATCGCCTGGCTGCGTCAGAACCATCCGGATCTTTATAAAAAAGCTTACAAGATCATCGGCATCCAGGATTATCTCATCTATTTATGTACCGGCCGCTTTGTGACCGACTCTTCCCTGGCCAGCCGTTCCCACTTGATGAATATCCGTACCCGCCGGTGGGATGAAGACCTTCTTCGGATCTATCAGGTGGACGCCGATAAACTTGCAGACCTGGTGGAACCCTGCAGTATCGTGGGGTCGATCACGGAGGATTTCAGCCGTCTGACAAATCTGCCCAAGGGCACTTCGGTCATCGCGGCGGGAGGAGATCAGCAGTGCAGCGTGCTGGGGCAGGGAATGCTCCGGCCGGGCGCCATCGGTCTTACCTGCGGAAGCGGCTCCTACCTTTCCGCTCTTTCGGACGAACCTCTGATGGATGAGAAGGTACGCGTCTGTGTGACCACCGCCATCAATCCCGGTTACTGGGTCATGGAAGCGAGTACGCTTTCTTCCGGTACCGTTCAGGACTGGATGAACCGGACCTTCTTCCAGAAAAAGCCGGATCCTTCTTCCGGACCCTACGATCTGCGCCTTCTTCAGGCGGAAGCCGCTAAAAGCCCACTGGGAGCCAGAGGACTGATCATGCTGCCGGACCTGGCCGGAAAAGGCTGTCCCGACTGGAACGAACAGGCCAGAGGCGCTTTTCTGAATATCGGTTTTGACCATACCCGAAGCGACTTTGCCAGAGCGATGCTGGAAGGGCTGGCCGCGGAGATCGCGGAATGCTGTCAGGCTCTTTCCCGGCTCCTTCCTAAAGTGGATTCCATTTTGATCACCGGCGGCCTTACCAAAAGCGATCTGTTCAATCAGATGATCGCGGATATGATCGATTTCCCCATCCGAAAGAGCAGCGTCAGAGAAACCACGGCCATCGGCGCCTATCTGGCCGCGGCATACACGCTCAGACGATTCCCTTCGCTCGAGGAGGCCTATGCTTCTTTGCCCGCCCAGGCAGAAACCGCACCTGCTACTCAGAAGCAGCTCTTCACACCGGACAAGTCCGCGACCGAAGAATACCGGAGGTTATCTGCCGTCCGGCGCCGGCTGTATGACGCGCTCGCCGCTTGTGACATCAGCCCTTCCACAGGGTTCAACGAGAAAGGAATCCGAGTATGAAAAACAGTGCTCATGCCATTGCCAAACGCCAGATGGCTTTGCTGAAACACCTTCAAAGCACGGGCTCCTGCACGGTACCTGAATTCGCCCGCCTCCTGCAGGTGTCGGAAGTGACAGTCCGGCGTGATCTGGAAGAGCTGGAAAACAAACAGCTGCTGGTCCGCTATTTCGGCGGCGCCAGGGCGATCGAGCCTATCGTCAAGGAGGATGAGCCCGCCTACATGGCATCGATCTCGCAGCATATGGGCTGCAAGAAGGCGATCGCGCGAGCGGCCGCAGCCATGCTGGAGGATGATGACTCCGTCTTCATCAATTCCAGCTCTACCGCCCTGCTGATCTATCCCTACATTACGAAAGAAGTCATGATCATAACCAATAACGGACGCAGCCTGCTTACCGAGCGGCCTGCCGGCGTGTCACTCCTGCTTACCGGCGGCGAGGTCACCGGCCGCAAGAACAGCCTGACGGGCCAGGTCGCCGTCGATATGCTTTCCCGGTTCACCGCCACTAAATGTATCCTGGGCGTCAGCGGGATCAGCGTGTCGGGCGGCATCACCAGCCGCGTGATGGAAGAGACCATGATCAACCGGACGATGCTGCAGCGCTGTTCCGGGAAAAAGATCGTGATCGCCGATCATACCAAGATCGGCCTGGAGCACAATTTCTTCTCCGGCGATCTCAGCGATATCACACACCTGATCACGGACACCCAGGCAGATCCGGAAAAGATCGCGGCCCTCAGGGATGCCGGGATCCAGGTCACCTTAGTACAGGCGGAGGAGGATTAAGATGAAGATCACCGAACATCTTCTGAAGATCTCCGGAGTGGAATATGAGACCAACTCCAACTGCTACGCGCTTGTATATGACGGCGGTATCGCGCTGATCGACTGTGGTTATGAGACCAAGCAGTGGAAGACCATGTGCCGGGTCCTTAACCAGTGGAATCTCGATATGGCGGATGTCACGCATGTGTTTCTGACCCACGCGCATTTCGATCACGGCGGCAACGCCCGGAAGGTCAACGAACTTGTCGCCAGGCTGCTCACCAGCGAGTCGGACGTCCGGCTGATCGAGGAAGGCAATCCGGAAAGTGAACGGCTCTTCGGTTCTCCCTGGATCCCGGCCAAAGTGGATCAGGTGCTGCGGGACGGGGATCGGTTCTCGTTCCCGGGCGGCAGCAGTATCACTGTCCTGGCGACGCCCGGACACAGCGCCGGTTCGCTTTCTTTCCTTATCGAGACCGATCATATCCGCGCCCTTTGTACCGGAGATATGTTCTGGACTGTTCCCAAGCCGCCGCTGGATGTGGTCAGCGTGGAACTCGGCTTTATGGGCAGCGAGGATTTCAGCCTGAAAGATTATCGCGATTCGTTAGAAAAGCTGGCCAAAATACCCTGCGATATCCTGCTGCCGGGACATTATTATTTCTACCGGGGCACGCGGGTGCAGGAAATCATAAAAGAAGCAATCGAAACCGCTAGGAGGATACAGTAAATGATCACCGCAGAAAGAAAAAAAGCCCTGCTGACTGCCATGCAGAAGCTCGAGGCTTATCGTGAGATTCAGAATGAGATGGGCCGTACCGTCGCCGCCTTCAATTTCCGTCAGGCAGACGCTGTGCTAAATCACTTCGCGCTGGACGCGGAGGGCGTGAGCCTGGAATACTGCGACGAAGGCGTATTCAAAGGAGCTGAAAATGTAGAGAGCATCATCCGGGAAGTGATCGGCGCTCCGGTCAAACCGGGCGAGATGCTGGATCTGCAGCTTACGACGCCTATGATCGAGATCGCGGATGACCTTCAGACAGCCAAATGTCTGTGGTGGGTCACCGGCGCCGGCGCCATCCCGCAGGAGGATAAGGCTCCCATGGCCATCTGGGCATGGGGCCAGGTCGCTGTTGACTTTCTTTTCACGGGTG
This sequence comes from Bacillota bacterium, assembly GCA_017442735.1. Taxonomy (GTDB): domain Bacteria; phylum Bacillota; class Clostridia; order Lachnospirales; family Bianqueaceae; genus RUG760. The sequence goes on along the minus strand of JAFRZE010000041.1, from coordinate 29,143 downwards.
AGGAGTGGAAGATCTGGCACCTTCACTATTTCCGCTTCATCAAATGTGATTACAAGAAAGGCTGGGTGGATGATACTTCCATGATCAACCGTCTGAACACTCCGCTCCATCCGCAGGCTGATACCTGTACCTACCATAATCCCTACTCGCCCACCGGGATCCGTGAAGGCCTGCCCTGCGCGCCAAAGCCGTACAGCACCTACACCCGTGACGATCTGGGCTGGGAACTCGACCGCAACAAGAACTGGTAAGGAGATCGCGACATGCTGGATATCAATATCAATGATTTTGATCTGCTGAGCGACGAAGAGTTTGAAGCGCTGGAAGCAGAGACTGCCCGGCTGACTTCCGCCTGGCAGGTGCAGAACATGCGCGGCTGCGCGGCGGTCTTCTGGGATGACCAACGGATCGGTGGGAAACGCCACGAGCTGAAAGCCCTGAAACATCCCGGCGTGGACGTCGCCGCTGAAATGGCTTTTCGGATGAAGCCGGTGGTGGATTCCCTGGAAGGCAACTCGCTGGTCCATCCGCTGACCACGCCGATCATCGAGATCGATCCCACGAACACCAAATCCCGCTGCCTTTTCTGGTCTTTAGGCGTGGAAGGTCTTTCCAAATTCAGGGAAAAACCCACCGCGATCATTTCGATCGGTATGGTGCCCGGCGCCAATGTAGTCGAGGACGGCGAATGGAAGATGCTCTGGGGCGCCTGGCAACGCACAACGAAAAACGAGTATCATGCGGGTTGGGTGGAAAGCATGATCCCCACCAACACCCGTCCTCCGCTGACGCCGGAAGAAGACAAAGCCCGTCTCGGCCGTTTCGCATATCAAAAGGACGAGCTTCGCAAGCCCGTCCCTGAGCCGCCCCGCAAGGATACCTGGGAACAGTTCCCCGATGAAATGGATCCTCAGTGGCAATTTATCAATCTGTGAGAAAACAAAGATGAATGATTTTTACGCTGAATATCGTTCCAAACTCCGGACACCCGAAGAAGCCGTCCAGGTGATCAAAAGCGGAGACTGGGTGGATTATACCACGAATTTCGGATTTCCAATCCTCCTGGACAAGGCTCTTGCCAAAAGACGTGATGAACTATTCGATGTCAAGATCCGCGGAAATCTGCTGAACGGTCCGATCGAAGTCGTCGAGGGCGATCCGAGCCGCGAGCATTTCTATTACAACAGCTGGCATCTGTCCGCCTATGAGCGTAAGCTCTTCGACCGGGGCCTCTGCAATTTCATTCCGATGATCTTTCGCAATCTGGTCCCCTATTATCAGTATTTCCTGACGGTCAACGTCGCGATGATGTGCGTGACCTCCATGGACAAACACGGGTATTTCAACCTCTCCTCCGCTACCGGCATCGCCAAAGGGATCCTCGACAAAGCGGATATCGTCATTCTGGAAGTCAACGAGCATCTGCCGCGCATTTACGGCGGTTTTGAGGAGAGCATCCATATATCGGAAGTGGATTTCGTCGTCGAGGGAACGCATCCGCCTCTTCCGGAATTCCCCATCAACCCGCCTACGCCGGAGGATATCGCCATCGCCGGTCATATCCTTCCTTTTATCCAGGATGGCGCGACGCTTCAGCTGGGGATCGGATCGCTGCCCAATGTGATCGGTTCAGAGATCGCCAAATCCGACCTGAAGGATCTCGGCATGCATACCGAGCTGGCCGGCAACGCGTATTATGAGCTCTATAAGGCAGGAAAACTCACCAATCAGCGCAAAACCATCGACCGCGGGAAAGGCGTGCTAGGCATGGCCTTCGGTTCACGGGATTTTTATGACTGGATCGACCAGAATCCCGGCGTTATCGCCTGCCCGCTGACCTATGTCAACGCGCCGGAAACCATCGCGAAGATCGACAACATGATTTCCATCAATAACTGCATTGCCGTCGATCTGTTCGGACAGATCAGCTCCGAGAGCGCCGGCATGCGACAGATCAGCGGGACGGGCGGACAGCTCGATTTCCTGACAGGCGCCGCAATGAGTCATGGCGGCAAAGCCTTTATCACCATGACATCTTTCTATCAGGATAAAGAAGGCCGCCGCCATTCACGAATCGTTCCTCATTTTATGGGGGATATTGTCACAAGTCCCCGAAGCCAGGCTTACTATCTGGTCACCGAATACGGCGCCGTCAATCTCACCGGCCGGACGACCTGGGAACGGGCAGAAATGCTGATCAGCATCGCGCATCCGGACTTTCGTGAGGAATTGATCGCGGCCGCTGAAAAGCAGAAAATCTGGCGCCGATCAAATAAGTATTAAAATCAATGACCGTCTTTCCAGTCATCCGCCGGCTTCAGAACGGGCTCTTCCGGTTCTGCTGCCATGAAAGGCATTACACCAGGTGCGTGGAATCCCCGAGGCGCTACACTGACCGCTTCCGGATCACGCGCCTGTTTTTCTTTCTTCATGTGGTCGGCAAACTCACCGGCCTTTTTCTTTACGAAGCCTTCCGGAGGAAGTTCAGCCATATCATCCATATGCTCCATGAATTTGTCGGAACCCGGATCTTTCAGCAGCCAGTTCTGTACTGCCTGCTTCTCTGGATTCTTCGGGTCCAGAAGACCTTCCGGAACAGGTCCGTCCAGACGTTTCTGACTCATTGTCCCATCCGTTTTCATGGCATACTGGCTCAGGAGCAGGTAGTCCGCCATGGCCTCGCCTGACATCCGGATAGTGCCAAGCATATTGTCCAGTGTTTTCATTTCCATCCTGGCCATGAACATCTCCCGGCGACGCTGTACATGCATCAGATAAATCAGATTCATCCGTCCGCGCACTGTCAGGGGATCGAGTGCTTCATCTTCGCTTTCCTTGTCCTCTTTCTCTTTGTCTTTCCGTTTCTTCTCTTCTTCTTCAGCCAGAAGCTCTTTGGCGCTCTTTTTCTTTTTCTTTTCTTCGCTTGGTTCACTCATGATCTATTTCCTCCGCTTATTCGGATAAAGTTGTTTTTGTTTTACAATTTGCATTGTATCACAGTGAACCATAGCCTACAAGAGATCCGGACAAGACGGCATAAGAACGGCATAGACCGCCCTATTCGCTTGCTTTTTCACTCGCCAGGATCCGAAGCGCTGCTTCCAGCGCGATCAGGCCGACTTTGTCTTTTTCATCCAATTTGACATGCTGTGACAGACTTCTCTCGTCCCAGACCGGCGTATCCAGATTGTCGCCGGCATAGAAAAACTGGAGGACCTTTTTCCCTCTCATTTTCGCGAGGGCAGCCATAGCGGAAGCTTCCATCTCCACACAGATGCAGCCTTCCGCTTTTCTTCTACGGACTTTTTCTTCCGTTTCGCGGTACATAGCGTCTGTCGTCCAGGTTTTCCCCTTGTGATACGGGATCTTCAGATCTATCAGCATGTTTTCAAATAAGCTGCCGTAATCGGTGTTGAGATCGATCTCTCTGGAGAACGGCACGTAGTGAAAACTGGTTCCTTCATCCCGGACGGCACTAGTGGGCAGAATAATGGCCACATCATCGATCGCTCGATCCAATACACCGCAGTTTCCGTAAAGGATGACCGTCTCCGCACCCATCGCGAAAAGCTCCTCGCACATCCCAACACAGGCCGGTGCGCCGATATACGCACATACGAAGCCTATCTCCTGACCCTGATATATGCCTCGGTAAATCGGTGTATAATGATTGGCTGCTTTGATAACACCGATCTGCACAGGCGCTGTTCCCGATTCATCCTCGATAAACTTCAACAGACGCTCAAAAGATGCCAGCGCGAAGCAGCTCACAAAAACTTTCGGAACCCTCGGATACTCTGCCAGGATCTTGACCGGATCGATAACCGCTGACGGATCCGGGTCATATTCGGTAATGGCTATATCCTGATTCAGACTTCTCCACAAAGCGGCCTGGGTCAGGATCTCATCGATCAGCTGTTCCTTGCCTTTCGTATAGGCGCCGCGATTATCCGGATATTCCTGAGCCAGCTGTTCTTTCAGCTGTGAATACCGAAGAGCGATCTCCGGCCGCTGATTCAGGTAATCCCTGAAATTGACATAGTTGTTCCATTCGCGGGAACCATGGATCACCACGTGAATGTGATGTGTCCGGTACTCCCCTTCTCCTATCACATACAGCTGCTGCTCAGGTACATCCTGTCCCCGATAGATGATCCCTGCTTCTTCCAGTGCTGCGTTATGTACTGTCATTTCCGCGAAATCCCGCACACCGACCACCAGATCGATGATCGGCTTCGACTGGATCCCCCGGATAGAAGTACTCCCGATATGCTGGATATCCATCGCGTCCTCACCCAGGATATCACGCAGAACACAGATCACCTCCCGGGCACAGTCAACATAGGCGCTATTCCATGCTTCCAGCGCGACCGTCCCGCGCTTTAGACCGATTTGCATATAAAAACACCATCCTTGTCATAATAGTAGTCGATCAAATCCAGTTTATCATACTTCATGCCAAAACCGATTGCAAGCCATTTTGCGTCATGCTATACTCACAGTATCTGATTTTTCGATAAAAGGAGGTTTTCCCATGAATGACAAACCTGAAAAGAAGAGTATCAGCGTCGAAGGTCTTCCTGCGGCTGTCGGTCCTTATCGTCAGGCGGTGGAATACGGCGGGTTGATCTACACCTCCGCTCAGCTGCCGATCGATCCGGTAACCAACGAACTTATCCCCGGTGATATCGCCGCACAGACGAAGAAAGCCATGGAAAACCTCCGTGCCTTATTGGAAGGCTGCGGCAGTTCCATGGCCAAAATTCTTCATTGCCGGGTCTATATCACAGACATGGCGGCTTTCCCGACAGTCAATGCTGTCTATGGTTCATTCTTCGAAGGGATCGAACCGCCCGCCCGGGTCTGTGTGGAAGTCTCCGGACTCGCGAAAAACGCGGACATCGAGATCGAAGCCGTCGCTTATCGCTAAGAACTATTTGCTGTCCGTACCGGCGCCCGGTCCGTAGAGGATCTTCGCCAGTTCAGAATCTTTATCCAGAATGATCGTCTTATTCCCGCCGCCGAGCGAAACCTTCAGCGCGTCGAGCGAACGAATATAGTTATAGAAATCTGCTTTGTCCTCCGTATTGTAGGCTTCCTGCAGGATCCTCATATATTCCGCTTCGCCTTCCGCCACCAGGATCTCGGCGTTCTTTTTTGCGTCGGCTACCATGACCGTTACTTCCTTATCCGCCTCATTGCGGATCTTCTGAGCTTCCGCTTCGCCCTGCGCGGTATAGGAAGCCGCGATATTCTGACGCTCGGAGATCATTCTGTCATAGACAGCGGATTTGTTGTCATCCGGCAGGTCGAGCGCCTTGACTTCCGCGGTGATGATCAGGATTCCGTACTCGCTGATGTCCGAGTTGGCCTCCACAGTAAGAAGCTCCGTCAGTTCATCACCTCTGGCCTCGATCACCTCGTCCTGTGTCATGGAAGAAATAACATTCTTCAGCGCGTTGTAGACAGCGGCGTCGATACGTTCTTCCGCTCTTCCGTTCACTGCTTCCAGTGTACGGATATATTTCACAGGATCGACGACTTTCCAAAGCACGTAGTTATCTGCGATCATGCTTTTCTTGTCGCGGGTGATGACATCGGAAGGAGTCACATCATACAGATGTGTCGCGGCGGAAATGCGCTGGATGTTCTGAATAAAGGGAATCTTGAACTTCAGTCCGGGCTCTGATTCTATACTGACGATCCGTCCGAACTGACGAACTGCCACGTACTGATTCGGCTGTACGGTATACATCGAATTAGCCGCGACCAGAACCAGCAGAAAAACGATGACGATACCAAAGAATTTACCGATCGTTTTCTTCATCACTCATTTCCTCCTTCCTCTTCCGTTTCCGGGATCGTTCTTGTTAAATCTGTCGTCTCCGGTTCTTCCTGCACAAAGCTCTCCAGCGGCAGCATAGTCTCTGTCGTACCGTCCGTGATGATCACCTTGACGTCCGGCAGTACCTCTTCCAGCATCTCATAGAACAGACGCTGTTTGGTGATCAGCGGATTCAGTCTATACTGCTCGTACATGGCGTTGAATCTCGCTACCTGGCCTTCTGCCTCCGCGATACGGGCTGCTTTCTGGGCTTCCGCCTTCTGCACGATCTGGTCCGCGCTGGCTTCTGCCGCGGGGATTTGTTCGTTTTTGTATTTGTTGGCGTTGTTGATCGCGGTATCCTTGCCCTGTTTCGCCGTTTCTACCGCCTTAAACGCCTGTACGATCTCCTGGGTGGGCGGTTCCGCGTCCTGTACCGTGATATTGATGATCTGCAGGCCGATATTCTGTTTGGCGAGTTCATCCTGCATCTTCTGTTTGACGATCGCCTGGATCTGTGCTTTACCGGTCGTGATCGCCTCATCCACGGTAAAATCGATCACTGTGGAACGGATCGCTGCCTGTGCGATGTTCTTCAGGATCAGTTCCGGATCGCTGGAATTATAAAGATAAGCGACCGGATCCGATACGCGATATTCCATATAGAAATCGATGTCGATCAGATTAAAGTCAGAAGTGATCATGACACTTTCCGTATCGATGGTAAACTCCTGTCCGTCGTTGTCCACGACATATCCGATCCCGGTACCGTGTGTGGTCGTATCGACCTTATACACGTGCTGTACCCACGGGATCTTGAAGTACAGACCGGCCGTATCCGTCCGGATGACTTTTCCGAACATCGTGACGACGGCCGCTTCCTGCTCATCGACTCTGTAGAACCCGCCGGCGACCGTGGTCAATACGATGATCACGATGATCGCCGCGAAGACGATCCGGACCAGTTTTTTCACCTTGTTCTCCTGGCCTCCACTCTCTGGCATTTACATGCACCTCCTTTGTATTTGCCGTATACTGACATCATATATTATGTCTCGTCCGGCACACGGAATTTTGTGTAACCGGTCTGTTTTTTTGTCTAATCAGCTCTGCTGATCAGCTGCACTAGTCAGCTACGCTGATCCCTATATAGAAGTTGTCGATATTATGAACCAGGATCTCGTACCCGTTATAAACCTCATCATAGGACTGCATGGCCAGTTCTCCGGAGAACGCGGAAATGGCATCCTGCGGGAGCCCAAGGGCTGCGACTGTCAGGATGGCGTCTTTCAGTGCGATCCACTCTTCCGTCTGGTGAAAGTCACGTGCTTCCGTCGTCAGGAATTCGATCTTCCCATCCGCGTTGACCTTGATATGGACCTGGGCTTTATCATCGGTTTTATAGGCGGCTGTATAGCTTCCGTCATCCGACGCGTCTTCATAGGTCATCGTCAGGGCTTTGCCGGAAGTCGATGAAATATAATCGATGATCTGTCTGGCTGTCTGACCAGCCGCGGAATTCATCGCCGCCTCCAGCTTCTGGATGTTCTCCTCGATCTCCGCCTTCGCTTTCTTCTCGTTCTCATCAAGAAGGGCAAGGAACTCTTTCGCCCGGTCACGGATCGTCTTGTAATCCTTTTCCAGCGCTTCCAGCAGATAGGTCATGTCGGTGATCGTCACCTTAACAGTCGCGTTTTTATAACTGGAATCTGTGAGCTCAAAATTCAGTGCGCTGATTTTTTCCAGATGGCTTTTAACATTCGAGTCAAAAATCGTATTCGTCAGATCCATCTTCCTGGCGCCCATTCTTTCATTGTCATCGGTGCCCGGAAGTCCCTGTCCCCAGGTGCCGCCGGCGACAAAATCGAAGGTCAGTTTCCCTTCTTCCGGATGATAGATGGCAGTCGCGTGCGGCCCATAAGTCGTCATGTCATCCATGACGCTGCCACCATAGAAATACGTGATCCCTTCCCACTGGCATGCATAGATACCAATGGATCCGTAGCTTTCCGTTTCCATATATCCGATATTCCGCGGCCCGTCGGCATGAACGACTTCCTTGCCGTCCTTTCCGTCAACAAGTTCGTAGAGATCTATATCCACTGCCACGATCGGTCGGTCGCTCTCGAAGACCAGATAGCAGATCTCATTTGATGAATTGTTCCTTACCGATACAGTCACGGTCACCATCTCCAGGGATCCATCGTTATCCAGATCATCCACCAAGGCACTTAAAAGACCGGTGCCGCCATTCGTCCCCATCGCTTTATCTCCCAGCGGCGTGGAGAACGAGGCTCCGTCACAGGTGCCGATCTTCGGAACCACGTTAGCCCGCAGGTACGCGTAGAAGAGCTCTTCCAGACCTTTCGACATACGGGTATAGAAATAAACGTAGTTCTCTTTCGCGTCGATTTCTTCTACGGATGTTCCTTCATAGGTGATCTGGTATTCCACATGTTCCTCGTCTTCTGCTTTGAAAACAAAGGTGTAGTCATACCGGTTGTCCAGTTTGATATCCCAGTGTCCCGCGTTATCCGTGGACGCTCCCGCAAAGACAACATCCGGGTTATCACTGCGGTAAACATCGATCCTGGCGTCCATGATGGGTTCGTCCGTCTCGTCATCCAGGACTTCGCCGCCGACATAGCAGGTGCGCCAGGTGGATTCGGAAATATCTTCACGCCTTTGCAGCGGCTCATTCGAAAGCATGGATGTAGAGTTCGCACCTGAAAGAGGCATCAGGTTTTTATCATACTTTTCGCTTTCTGTGATTACACTCATCATGCCCAGTGCTCTCGTCATGACTTCCCGTGCCATTTTGGCTTTCTCTGTATTCTCGAAATTCTTATCATTCGTTTTTTCCAGAGAATAGACATAGGCATAAGTCCTCTGTGTGACTCGTACCGCCATGATCGCCCAGGCCCGGATCCGATCCAGCGTCTTCTGGGAAACATATCCTTTATTCCGCGCTTCTTCTTCCGCTTTGCTGATCTCGACTGATAGGTACTTATTGGCAGCATTGCCTACATCCATCAGGCAGTCGACCATGTAAGTCGTCTTTCCAGCCTGGACTTCTTCGTCAAAAATGGCCGTCGCGATCCCAATGCAGCTATCCAGGATCCCAAAAAGCGCTCCTGCCGGGCCCATCAGGGTCATGGCCTTTTTACCGAAAAAGGCGGCTCCCTGTGCCCAGACAGCATCTTCAGCCGCCTTGATGGGATCTTTATATTCGTTGAAAAGGTTAGTTGCCGCTTTTTTCAACCGGTCGATCGAATCATTTGAATGAAAATCCTTTTTTTCTATCTCTGTAAGCAGCTCCAGTCCTTTGACGAAACTCTCCTTCCATCCTTTACTGCGCTCAGCAACATCCATATAATTATAGAAAGCGGAGATCGCCTCTGTCATATCGCCGATCACTTCTGCCGCTGTACTCAGATGATCAAAAGTCTGAAGTGTCTCTTCCGTAATATCAAGCTGTGTTGCGATCACTTTTGCCGGGAAATCTTCCGACCCGTCCAACATGTTCATCCACTCGATCATGTCATTCGGAATACCGCCGATACTGACCATTTCAGCGGTCCAGGGATCACTCAGATCATAATGCAGGCTCTCGAGGATCTCCAGCAGCTCATTCTCATCATTATTGACGATATATTCCGAATTCTCGGCCGCAAGGGTAAGAAGAGCGTTTTGATATTGCTCTTCAACGATCATATTGGCGCCTATGATCCCGAGAAAGATCCGGGCGTCAAATCCACCGTCACAAACGACACTGAAAGAGGCTTCCAGCGTAGTTGCCGCAGCGCCTCCGGAAATATAAAGCACACTCTGATCCAGTCTCAGGTCGTTCAATTCTTTTTCAAAATCCTCCATAACGGTCAGCAGGTCTTTTGCTTCCGCCTGAAAGATGACAGCGACCTCATCTTCTCCTTTTTCGCCGCCTTCCTTATCGATGACAAACTGAGCGCGGAGATAGTATAAAAGATGCACCAGGCCATACCATCGGTTCCCGGAAGGATCGTCATAATAGGGAACGATCAGCTGTCCGTTCCGGCATTCGCCGTTTTCCGTCATGGTAAGGAGCAGCGTGCTCCAGATCTCCTCGCCCGGTCGGTAAAAAGTATATTTCCCGGTAATATGTTTCACAGAAAAACCAGCCAGCTTGGCGGCGTCCTCAGCTGAAACATAGATATCAGTATTGTTTTCCAGTACAGCATCCATTTTATGAACTACCGTTCTGTCCTCGCCTTCCATCCGGTATTCAAATTGTCCCTGGATGTACTCCGGCTTTTCTTCCGGCATATACGCCGATGCCTTGATGGGAGGAATGATCCCCAGAAGGATCGCGAGACAAAGTACGATACTGATGATCTTTTTACTCATCGTCCTCGCCTCCTTCCAGCCTTTCCTCCATATAGGTCAGAAGTCCGCCCGTGATGGCGTCTGACAGGTTCGAATCCATCAGGATCTCTCTGGAGTTCACATAATCGAGTACCATGATATCGATCACAAAGCTGTCCCGCTCTGAGGCTGCGTATTCTTTCAGCTTTTCCGTCACCTTGGTCAGGATCTCAGTGGAATCAGCGTCTTCGGAAAATTCCTTCTTCGCGTCTTCGTAGGCAGCTTCGAAGCTGACCGTCTCGATCGTCACTTCCACGAGGGCGTAGGTAAATCCGTCCTCATTCTCCACCAGACGGGTCTCTCCGATCTCAAAGGTCATGCTCCTTGCGATTTCGGCCTGGATCTCCGGGAACGACAGACCTTCTCCACCACGGAGATAGTCTCCGGCCTTCGGATCACAGTTATGATAAAGCGTCAGAAAGCCTTTCGCGGTTTCCGCCGCGGCTTCCTCCAGCGACATCTCGGCGATCTGCTCCTGCGGAAGGATATCAGTTGTTTCCAGTTCTTCATAGGTTACTTCCTGTGTATCCTTCCGGCCGTTACCAGCGCCGATCGCTCCGCTTCCGTTATTCAGCAAAAAGTATCCGATCGTTCCGCCCAGACCCAGGATGATCACGATCTGCACGATCAAAAGGATCTTCAACGAAGATCCTCGGCTCTTCTGTGCGGATTCCTTTTTCTTCTTTCGACTCATAGCACCTCTCCTCGAAGTATTATGTTCTCTATTGTATCACAATCCTGCGCACAAAGGAAAGATTTCTGCTGTATTGCAAAGAAAAGATTTGTGAATTACAATGAAGAAAACCAACTATTACCCTCGCTCGTAAACAGAAGGGAGCATTCTGATGAAATTTACCAACGGTTACTGGCATATCAAGCCGGAAATGGATCCCCATTTCGCCACGCAATATATCGAGTCCGCGCGCGTCACCGACCCGTCAGGAAGGCCCGCGCTGAACATCCTCGCCGCCACCAAACCGGTCCGCGGCCGCGGCGACATCCTGAACAGCGCCACTCTGGATGTGACTTTCTCCTCACCCAGGAAAAATGTGATCCGAGTGAAGATCAGTCACTTCTCGGGCGTACAGGACAGAGGCCCTTCCTTTGAAACTTTCGAGGAGCCCGTTGCTCCCGAAATCAACGAGACGCCAACTTCCATCTCCTACGTAAACGGGAGCCTGGAAGCCCGCGTATCCAAGGAAGCCGGCAGCTGGCAGGTCGACTTTCTGGGAGACGGGAAACTCCTGACGACCAGCGGCTATCACGGCATGGCCCATATCCTGAAAAAAACCGGCATCACCGGTTCCATCATGCCCCCGGCTGATCCGTATATGGTGGAAAGCCTTATGCTGGATGTGGGAGAAAACATCTACGGACTGGGCGAACGTTTCACTCCTTACGTCAAAAACGGCCAGGAGATCACCATGTGGAACGCGGACGGCGGTACCGCCAGCGAGCTGACCTATAAGAACATTCCCTTCTATATGACGAACCGGGGCTATGGAGTATTTGTCGAAGAATCGTCGGATGTTTCCTTTGAAGTCGCCAGTGAAAAGGTAGAACGGGTGCAGTTTTCCGTATCCGGGGAATCCTTGACCTACGATATCATCTATGGAAAAACACCCAAGGGCATCCTGGAACTCTACACAGCCCTCACCGGTCGTCCGGCACTGCCGCCGGCCTGGAGCTTCGGCCTGTGGCTTTCCACTTCATTTACCACGGATTACGATGAAAAGACGACCTCTTCCTTTATTAACGGTATGGCAGAGCGGGATATCCCGTTAAGCGTTTTTCACTTTGACTGCTTCTGGATGCGGGGCTACCGCTGGTGTGACTTTGTCTGGGATCCGGATACCTTCCCCGATCCCGAGGCCATGCTGAAACGGTATCATGAAAAGGGGCTTCACATCTGCTGCTGGATCAACCCGTATATCGGCCAGCGCTCGGAACTTTTCGCGGAAGGAGCAAAGAACGGTTATCTGCTGAAAAAGACCGGAGGTGACGTCTGGCAGACCGACATGTGGCAGGCGGGCATGGGCATCCTGGATGTCACGAATCCTTCTGCCCGCGCATGGTATGCCGGAAAACTCCGGGATCTGCTTCGTATGGGCGTGGACGCGCTCAAAACCGATTTCGGCGAACGCATTCCGGTCAGAGACATTGCCTATTTCGACGGCTCCGATCCTTTGAAAATGCATAACTACTATACGTTCCTCTACAACAAGATGGTCTTTGACCTTTTGAAGGAGGAGCGCGGTGAGGGAGAAGCTGTCCTCTTTGCCCGCAGCGCGACCGCTGGCAGCCAGCAGTTCCCGCTTCACTGGGGCGGAGACAACAGCGCCTCCTATATCTCTATGGCGGAGACCCTTCGCGCCGGCCTTTCCATGTCGCACAGCGGCTTTGGCTTCTGGAGTCATGACATTTCCGGCTTTGAGCAGACAGCACCGGCCGATGTGTACAAGCGGTGGGTGGCTTTCGGTCTTCTTTCCAGCCACAGCCGTCTGCACGGTTCCTCCAGCTACCGGGTCCCGTGGCTCTTTGATGAGGAAAGCGTCGACGTCGTCCGGAAGTTCACCCGTCTCAAATGCCGTCTGATGCCTTATCTGTACGCCAAGGCCGTGGAAGCGCACGAGACCGGCGTCCCGATGATGCGACCCATGATGCTGGAGTTCCCGGACGATCCGGCCTGCGAGACGCTTGACCGGCAGTATATGCTGGGCGACGCCCTCCTGGCAGCACCGGTCTTCTCCTCTTCGGGCGAAGTCACGTACTATGTACCGGAAGGGACCTGGCTCAACATCCTCACGGGAGAGAAAGTCAGCCACGGCTGGCATAAGGGGACTTTTGATTTCCTGTCCCTGCCGCTACTTCAGCGTCCCGGCACCGTGCTGGCATTTGGCGCGGTCGAGACCCGGCCCGACTATGATTACGCCGACGACGTGATGCTGCAGGCTTACGATCTTGCGGAAGGCGCTGAGGTCACAGTCACGATCCCTGATACAAAAGGAAACGCAGCCATGACCTGCGTTGTAAAGAAGCAGGATGGCTGCGTCCGCACCGAGACATCTTCAGAGAAACCCTGTTCTCTGACGGTTCTCTGATTCTTATTTTGTCACATCCATCATCACGGCGCTCAGCATGCTGCCCTTCAGCGGGTCATCATGGACCGTGCCGATGTAATCCTTTCCAAACATATCGAAGAAATCACCTCTGATCGAAAGATCCGGCAGACGTCCGACCAGCTTCCCGTCTTCCATCAGATATGCCATCTGGACAGGGGTCGCGAAGTGACCGTCGGGCGTCGCGTCGCCGCCGGACGCTACGACCACATACACCGCCTTCCCGGGAACCATCTCGCGAAGGCTTTTTTCTGTTGGCTCAAAGTAAACGCTTCTGAATCCCAGTTCCGGTACGCCGTCATAGGCACCGGCTGCTGTTCCCAGGGTAGAAAGACCATACTGCTCTGCCGTTTTCTTGGTCGTCAGAAGGCCCGTCAGCACACCTTTCTCGATAATGGTCGGCCGGAAATCCGAAGCGACACAGCCTTCGGCGTCAAAGAAACTGGTGCCGGGAGCCGTTTCCGGATTCATATCGCACTGAACGCTCAGTTTGTCCGAGAACATCTTCTGTCCGAGCTTGCCGCTTACAAGAGAAGCTCCCGCCGCATACAGATCTCCGACAAAGTGCTGGAAGAACCTGGCGATCAGATCAAATGAGCCGGCAATGACAGGATAGCGGCCCGGTTCCAGATCAGCCGGTGTATAAAATGCGTCATACTCCTTTTTCACTTGCCCGGCGAGAGCGTCCGGATCGAAGTGATCTCCCGACCAGCCCAGAAATGTATCAAACAGATTACCGGATCCCCGGTTCTGGATGACCAGTTCCACTGACAGCGTCCAGCCGGAACTGACCAGATGACGACCTGCGGAGTTTTTGTATTCCGTATAGTTGTACGTCTGGCTGATCTTATTGGAGAACGCGAATTTCGGGCACATCTCGCCCAGTCGGTCGAGGAAAGCCTGCATGGTGGGAATGAACTCCGGAACAGGGATGATCTCTTTCTCCTGCCGCTTTTCCATTTCCAGCGGCTCTTCCATGTGGCAGGGATACGGGATGCCAAAGGCAAGCGCTTCTTTGGCTTTTTCGGTCAGTTCGTTTTCGTCCGGTTCGCCCAGACAGCCGGCAACACCGATACAGCCGTTCTCATAGACCCGTACGGTCCCGGTCGTTTTTTCCAGCGACCGAAAGCTGTCGATTTTTCCTCCGGTCACATTCAGTGTGATCGAGCGTTCTGTATTTTTGATAAATTCTTTTTCCATTTTCCTTACCTCACTGCACGTTCATGGATGATACCCGGACATACGGACCGCCGAAACCGACAGGAAGATTCATCTGTTCCATTTTCCCGCAGCCGCCTGTCACAAAGGAAAGAAGCTCGACGTCTTTCGTCAGTCCGTCGATCAGTCCGAGGGTCTCAAAGACGTTACCCGTCAGCACGCTGATCTGAACCGGACGGCCAAGTTTTCCGTCGATGATCTCATACGCCAGACTCGGTGCGATGGTGAAAGTGCTCATGCCGCTGCCGTGACGGATATCCTTGATATAATAGCCTTTTTTGATCGGGGCAATGAGTTCATCAAAGTCCAGATCGCCGCCTTCGATATATGTCGTGGTCATGCGGACGATCGGTTCAAATGTACAGTCGATCGCTCTCGCGTTGCCGGTCATTCCCTCGTCCAGCGCTGCCGCTGTCTGCGCGCTGTGCAGGCGTCCGGCCAGGGCTCCGTTCCTGATCAGATAATTTTTGCGAGCCTTCGTGCCTTCGTCATCATAGGGGACAAAACCACAGCCGGGCACGTTTCCGTATTCAACGATCGACAGAATCGGAGATCCGACCATCTTTCCCAGTTCCCATTCGTTTTTCATGCTCTCGTCGGAAAGCATGAAATCGGATTCGGATTTGTGGCCGAAGGACTCATGTGCGAATACGCCGGCCGCCATCGGAGACAGGACGACGGGATATTTCCCTGCCTCTACCGGAACGGAATTGCGAAGAAAAGAGGTTTGTTCTTTCACTGATTTACGGATCTCTTCCTCCAGTCCCTGCATCTGGTCAAAACGTGTACCGCCTTTCTGCCAGTTGCCGGTAAATTTCTTCTCTCCTTCCACCATGCTGCAGGAGATAACGACGCCGCAGGTCTGATAATCGTAGGTGATATCCGCGCCGAGACTGGACTGGAAATGGAACAGGCTGTTGCGATCCAGATATTCACCCATCGGCATTGTGATACAGGGATCCTCCGACAATAAAGGAAGATAGGAAAGAAGCAGATCCTGTTTTTCCTTCAGCGAGATATCCCGGACACTGCAGTCCTGAAAACTCATGATCGAATCCTGATTTTTCTCGAAGCGTTTGACCATCGGATCATCCAGAATATGAGCGTTTTCCTTTGCGGCCGAGTATAGTTCATCCAACGCTTTCTGCAGATGATCGACGTCGGTCACAGAGGAATAGTACCAGAGATTGCCGTCATATACCCGAAGAAATGCCTGTTTCTCCACACGGTTCTTCATTTCTTCCAGGATCCCGGCTTTGTAGGATATGAAGGTACGGCTCCGGTCTTCCGTACGAATATCGGCATAAAAGCCGTCACGAAACTGAATCATAGAAAAGGTCTCCTTTTGTGTTTCAAATTGACACCATTATAATACAGTCACTTCGCAAAAGGAAGTGACTGCTAATACTGATCAGATATTCTTTTTTCTACTGTCGGTATGGTTTTATGTTTTTCGGCGCGGAGCGGGCAGATCATCATACATGGCGTCGACCAGCCCGGACAGCAGATCCAGGACATAAACCAGATATTCCTTACTCGATGCCATGTTTATCCTCCCGAATAGTTTGAAGAAGAATGTCTTCGATGAAATCTACCCGATCAAATACCGTCGGTTTAAAGTATGAAGAGACTGAAGCTACGATATTCTCCTCAGGAGCGACATATATGACATTTCCACTGTTTCCGATCGCGGCGTAGATCTTTCTTTCCGGATGAATGATCCACCAGAGAAATCCATATTGCATCCCGCGAAAGTGATTGCTTTCTACCGTCCTGGGAGATGTCATATCGCGGATCCACTCCGCAGAAAGGATCCGTTTCCCTTCCCAGATCCCTTGATCGAGACAAAGCTGACCGATCTTTGCCATATCCGCCGCGCTCATGCATAATCCGTAACCCGGCGTTCCGAGGCCGTCCCTGTCTGCGAACCAGATATGCCCTTTCGGAGCTTTGGAAAGTGTAAACTCTCTGTGTTCTTCCGCGCTTTTGGCATAATAATTCTGATATTTCGCTATGCCCAGAGGCGAAAACAGGTATTGGTTGGCAAAGTCCACCGTATTCATTCCCGTTGCTCTGTAAAGGATGCCGGAAAGGATATGAAGGCAGACGGTTCGATAATCAAATTCATCGGTAATGCCCTTCCTTCCGCCCAGAAAATCAAGGGAGGCAGTCGTCCAGTTCTCACTCGAACAAACCTTGCTCCACGGATCTCCCTTCCCTTTATAGGGGGCACGCATGGTCAGCAAATGCCGGATGGTGACATCATAGATCGTCTTCTCCCCTCTTTTAACGGTATAATCGGGGAAATAGGAAAGTACTTTTTCATCGATGCTTCGGATCATTTTTCTGTCCACAGCGATACCGACAAGAAGACTTACGATGCTTTTCGTTACGGACATGACATGTGTACAGTCCGTTTTTTTATATCCGTTCCATTCCTGTGAAAACAGTTCTTTTCCGTCCTTCCGGACGCAGATCTGGCATATATTTGGTTCTTTTTCCCTCACATAGTCGATCAGTTCGTTTTTATTCATCCTTTGTGCTCCGTTCCGCTACCAGTTTCGTCCAACCGTTTACATCCTTTTCCGAGATGATCCTGAATCCGTTTTTCTGCCAGAAATGTGTGGACTGAGGATTGCCTTTATCGATCGCCAGACGTATGGTTGTTTTCCCTTTGGATTTCAAATAAGATATGACGTCATGGATCATTGCCGTTCCTATTCCTCTTCCCTGATATGCCCGGTTCATCATAAAGAAGCCGATATAGGCTGTTTTCGGTTTCGGGTAGCCATCGATCAGATCCATGACAGCCAGTAGCGTCTCACCATTGAAAAAACCGATGTAGTACTTATTCTCTCGTGAAATAACAGGCGGAGCGATCCTCATATCGTTTTGTATCTGTTCTTTGGTCGGCTTTGCCTCTGTATATTGGTAGAACTGCGTATTCTGCTGACACAGTGCGCAGATCATATCCACATCTGAATCATTCAAAGAACGAATCTCATACCGACCGCTCAGTCTGGTGATATCGATCCTGGTTTTCTTTTCTTTCGTTCTGTAGAAGCGAGGCCCCTCTTCACCGATCACGCCTGACGGAGCGAAACCGCATTTTTCAAGGACCCGCTGAGAAGCCCTGTTATCCGGTTCTGTTTCCGCCTCTACCCGGCGAATCCCGGGCTGATCAAGAGCCCAGTCCACAACCGCGCTGACCGCTTCCGAAGCAAAACCCTGTCCCTGGTACTTCTCTTCGATCCCATAACCGATCTCCACAGACCCGTCAGGTCCCAGTCCTTTGAAGCAAAGATCACCGATATGACTTCCTGCTTTATCTTCGATCATCCATATTGCGTACCAGTTCCATTCTTTCGGATGATCGAGACTTCCCTGCAGCATTTCCTGATATGCCTTGATCAGGATCTCATCGGTCTGCTTTTCGATAAACCGTACCATTTCTTCCTGTGACGCGACATGGATCATCAGCCGACTGGTTTCTATGATCATTGATAAACCTCTTTTTGTTTTTTCTTTCGGTGTTTTTTTCTTGCATACCGCAGATCCATTGCGTAGACTATAAACAGAAAAAGCCGGAGGTGACAGATCATGCATGAAATCAAAACTATCGATCTCGGCGACGTAACGCTTGCCTACAGAGAATACGGTACCGGAAACAAATATCTGCTTTCTACCCAGAATTTCTTTTTCAAGAACTCTCATATGGCGCTGCTCGGTCAGCCACCCTATGACTATCACTGCTTTCTGATCTATATGAGAGGATATAACAAATCCACCCACTATATGGACGGAGAGCCTCGCGAATATGTCCATCTCTGGGGACAGGATCTGATCCGTTTCGCTGAGGCGATGGGGATCCATTCCTTCTTTTATACCGGCGTTTCCCACGGCAACTGGGCAGGTTGGTATACGGCTTTCCACCGTCCGGAGATGATCCGTGCGTTTGTCTGCTGTGATGGCTGCGGCGGGTATATGGATCGTTCAAAGCTTCCGGCTCCTTACAAAGCCTCTCTGGAAGAAACGCAGTATCTTGTAGGCAACTACGAAGAACTTTCCAAACGTGCCTGGATGGAAAGATGCCCTACCAATGATCCTCAACGTCTCAAAAGACGTCAGTCAAACTGGGAGGAACACACGGATATTCTGATGCATCGAACAGCTGAAGAATTCTGTGTCCCGATGGCCGGCGACATGAGCGGATGCAATGCCGTATCAGAAGAAGATTACTTTGAACATCTGAAATCGATCCCTTTCCCTGTCCTGATCTGGGAAGGCGGGCTGGATCCGCTCTGCACTCCGGAGCGAGCACTGAAAAACGCCCAGGCAATTCCCGGCGCTCAGCTTCTTGTTTATCAACATCTCGGACATGGAGGTGCGGATGAAATGCCTGAGCTGGCGGCTCGTGATTGCGACCGGTTCTTTAAAGACACAGAGAACCGGATCCTGTAGATATCTGTGTCATTACACCGTCTTTTATCCTATAGGCTTCTCCGCGCAGTTCTTCTCTGAGATCATCCATAAACAGATAGCTCCCGTCCGGAATAGCGTAAAACGTCTTTCCCATGCTGTCGGGATAAGCCACATCTTCGAAAACCTTCAACCCATCCAGGATATCATCCTTGACCTCCTGATAATGCGGAAGAAGGTTTATTTTTGTCAGACCAAGTCCGCTCAAAAACCTTTGATAGGAAGGATCGATGGCTTCGCCTTCCTCTTCCGGCTGTGCGTACACTTCTTCCGCGCTGTTCATACTGCCGGCGCTGATCCCTATCACGATACCATCATAGTCTTTCATGATTTCGCGAAGATGGATCTTCTCAAAAAACCGATTCTGTGTAGGTACATGCCCGCCGGAAAGGATCAGAAGATCGGAAGCGCGAACAAGCTCCGCGGCAGCGCTCTCATTCCTGCTATCCAGGATACGAAACTGTTCAAATATAAATCCCGCGTCTTCAATTATAACCTTCGTGGCATTGGCGTAGAAGTCGGTTATTTCCCAGCCATCCGGGCTGGAACAAATGAATAATGCCCGGCAAGGTCTGGGGAAGTAAATTCGCAGTTCATCCTCCAGCCGATTGGCGGGATTCAGCTTTCCTGTTTCAGGGTCGTCGATTCTGCTGGTCAGAAAACAAATCATAATCTGCCTCTTATTCTTTCGTAAAAATCAGCGGGGAGATGTCGGCTGCCTGACAGATCGGAACATCATCAGCCGGTTCTATCCCGTAAAAGTAGCAGATGAAGGCTGTTACATTCACCCCGCTTGTGATACAGATGATCGTGTCGTCCGGCTGATAGGAATGAACGATATCATCGATCGCTGCCATATTTCTCTCAAGAAGCTCTTTTCTGTCTTCTCCCGGCTGCCATTCATTCAACCGGCTGTCTTCAACGATCGGGGCCTGGAGATGTTGGTTGATGATCTGTGCCGTATGTCTGCATCTTAAGTACGGCGAAGTCACAATAGCCGTGATTTTTTGCCTTTTCAGCCTCTCTCCCAGGAGCCGGGCTTCCTGAATGCCGATTTCCGTCAGGTCCTCCATCTGCCAGAGCGCCGGGTCTGATCCTCTGCCGCTCGACTTCCGTTCCGCGTGATGCATGTAGATGATCTTCATCGTGTTTTCCTATCTATTCCTGGTTCGGTTCTTTCACGATCTGGCAAGTGCCGCCGTGATCCTTGACATAATCCTCGATCTTCGCCAGAAGGACGTTCGCGTCGTCATAGTTTTTCCCTTCCAATGCATGCGCGTAGATCCAGTTGTCGCCGCCCGCGGCCGTGATCTGGAAATTCTGATCGTATTCCACCATATAGGAATACTCTTCCCCGTCCACCTGACAGATGATACTGACCGTTTCCAGGGTTCTGCTTTGCTTCTTTTCTGTCTTAAACAGAATGATGCAAATGAAATAAATAAGGAACAGTGCCAGAAGTCCGATCAGGATCCCTCTCAGGATCTTCCTTCTTCTCGCGGTCCTCCCTGCCAGCTGTCCGTTCAGTATGGCCAGCTGCTTGGCGATCTCATTCATCGCATCTCCGTCGGTAGCCGGTTTCTGTTCCGGTTCCGAAAGCGTACTTCCCAAGAGTGTACTGACCGGTACTTCCAATACCTCCGAAATGGTATTCAGCATCTCAGCATCCGGGACCGATAATCCCTTCTCCCATTTGGAAACTGTCTGACGTACGACGTTCAGCTGCTGCGCAAATGTTTCCTGCGTAAATCCTTTTTCTTTTCTGAGAACTCTGATGTTGTCTCCTAACATTTTTGTTTTCCTCCCTTGAGTTGATGGCCTCATTATAGGAGCAGGCCACCATTACCTCAAGCAATGCAGATTAACATTTGCGTTGCAAAGGCGTTGCAACCGCAATTGCCTGGTTACATCTCTCAATAGTATATCATATTTTCGCGGAGAATTGGGAAAAAGGCAAGACCTGATTGCGATTTTGTGGTATAGTAGATATATATGCTTCATATCGAAAGGAGACAGTGCCATGAAAGAAACCTTAGCCGCCATCAAGGACCGTTTTTCCACAAGGGGATATACGGATGAAAAACTGACCAAAGAAGAACTCGACACCATCCTGACCGCCGGTCTTCAGGCACCGACTGCCGCCAACCGTCAGGAGATCCACATTACCGTCATTGAGAAGGGCAACCCGATCCTCGATGAACTGCAGACTGAGCTCCTTAAAGGACGTCCAGGCGCAGGCCGTTCCTTCTACTATGACGCGCCGCTCCTTATGATCCTGAGTGGTCCTGAAAGCTTTCGCTGGAGTGCCTGTGACGCGGGGATCGCGGTCCAGAGCATGGCGCTTGCCGCCGAATCGCTCAGTCTGGGATCACTGATCATCGGCTGCATCTATGATGCGATGACTGGTGAGAAGAAAGCCTATTTCAACGAAAAACTTCAGATCCCGGAAGGCAACGCCTATCAGGTAGCTTTCGCCGTCGGCCACAAAAATTTCACCAAAGAACCTCACACCTACAGCATGGAGAAAAACGTCACCAAGCTATGAAGATCCTATATGGAACAACGAACCATGGCAAGCTCCTGATCATGGAAAAGGCCATGGCGAAAGTCGGGCTGGAGATGATCGGGCCTACGGATCTGGGCCTGCCGCTACCTGCCATCACCGAGGCAGGCAAGACGCCCCTGGAGAATTCCGAGATCAAAGCTAAAGCTTATTATGCGGCATTTCATATGCCAGTGTTTTCCTGCGACAGTGGACTGTACTTTGAAGAGCTGCCCGACGATGAACAGCCTGGGCTGTTTGTGCGCCGGGTCAACGGAAAAGAATTGACGGACGACGAGATGATCGAATATTACGCATCTCTCGCCGCCCGTCACGGGGGAAAACTGACCGGCCGATACTGGAACGCGGTCTGTTTTGTCTATGATGAATCTCATGTTTTTTCCAGCATGGACCGGGCCTTGTCCACAGAACCTTTCCTGTTGGTCAGCGAGCCTCATGATAAGCGTGTTGAAGGCTTTCCGCTGGATTCGCTTTCCAAAGACCTGGAAACAGGCATGTATTATTATGATCTGAAAACAAAAGACGTCAGTACCTCCTGCATAGAGGATGGATACGCAAGATTCTTTGCCCAGTGCCTGCAGCAAGTCTCGTCCGAATGATCCCGATTAAGGAGGTCGGATATTCGTTGGCGGTCTGGGACTGCCTATTTTCAAAATCACGCGGCGTTACAGATTCGACTTTTTTCACTTTCACGCGAATGAGCTCTTTGTAACCCGCTTTTTTCAAAATTGAACACAGTATCTGCGGCATGAAATAGGGATTTATCACAACCGCACGCAAGAAGGTCAGGAAAAAGGCCTGAAATACGCGTCGATTTGATAAATCCCTATTCTACGGAGCAAACGATACGTGTGATTTTGAAAAACATGCCTCTTGGGGAGCACATGCGTGCGGATGTGAAAAAGCCGTCCCACAGGGAGCAACTGACGCGCGCGTTCATGATCCCGCGTGTCTGAAACTTAGATATACGCTTTCAGGTACTCGGTGATCACACGGTAGCCTTCCTCGTTCGGGTGGATCCCGTCATTCGTCAGCGCCGGATTCGCGTTATCGCTGACGCCGTCTGTCAGCGCGGAATAGACGTCTGCGTAGACGTAGCCGTACTGAAGCGCCAGCAGCTCGATCTGCTGATTCAGTTCTTTGATATCTTCCGCCCGGTCAGCGATCGCGGAGCGGTCATCGGAAAACGTCGGATAGACGGATTCGCATACGACCTCGGTGTCCGGCAGAATCTCCCGCAGCGCCCGCAGGATGCGTTCGTAGTCACATACGACCGTCCCGACCGGGCGTTTTTCATTCAGAAAATCGTTCACACCGATCAACAGGACGATCTTCTCCGGCTTCAGCGCGTAGATCCCGTCCAGGCGACCAAGCAGGTGGAACGTCGCGTCGCCGCTGATCCCACGGTTATACACGGTCCGATCCGGATAGAACTTGTCCAGCGGATAGACATCCGTGATACTGTCTCCCGCGAAGACCAGCTGTCCGGGAACTGCAGTCTGCAGTTCTTTTTTGAATTTAGCTTTCTTGGAGATGACGTAGGGGATCCTCCACATATATGTTTTGAGCTGCGGCAGGACGATCCAGATCCCTGCCGCGATGACCGCTGTCCGCAGCAGAGAAAACTTCTTTTTCTTCTTTTTCATTGGTACACTCCTGTTGCCGATTTCGCTTATGTTCAATCTTCTTCGGTAACGCCGAGGGAAATGTCATACCATTTGTACGGCGTCGGGTTGATGAATACGGTGTCGCTTCCGGCCTCTTTCAGGCTGCTCCAGATCTGCTCGGCGAAATCATCCATGCTTACGCCCCACTTGCCGTTGTAGATGTTGTCCTGGTGGTTCGGGTAGGCGACCTGCGCGTTGTATCTAGCGATGACTTTCCCCCACTTCTCGCCGGAAATGCTGCCGGCCGTATGGCGGAAGAGAACGCAACCACCATGCTGCTGCAGAATACTTTCGAACTGACTTTCTTGAACAGGAACCCGACAAGGTTGACAGGCGTGATGTAAGGGTCTGTAATAAGGTGTTTTCCATTCGGGAGAATGAACTCATAGCACTGCGCATTGATGAAACGAACTTTGAAGCCGTTGATTTTCGTTTTCTATTCTCTTTTTACCTGCTTTTTTCTTCCGGGATCTCAAGGGTCTTTGACTCTTCGTTCACAACATAAGATATTTTAATTCCGTCCTTTGTCTGTACGCGGATGTCCGCTGCCTGACGGTTCTGCAGCATTTCTTCGTAAAACGCACGCACGTCCGGCTGATAGGAAGACATATCATCTGAGCAGAAAAGCACCCCGCCAAAAAGACTGTTGACGGTAGCCAGGGACCGCTTTTCTTCCGGCTTGAGGCGGGTATTCTCCTCTCTTAATATGAAGACGTCCGGATCGTTCATCCAGGCGCGTCCGGAAAGCTGTCGCCGGAAGATCGTATTTGCGATCGAGTGTTTCGTGGACACGCGCTCACGGATGGTCTGCTGCATCAGCCAGGAACCATCCCAGTCCAGACCGACATCGCAGCCGATCCGGCAGTAGTCGACGAGTCCGAAAGCCGGCATCAACGGGACGCCGCAGCCGAGGATCAGTTTGTCGCCGCATAGCTGGCGCAGGTATTCCATCGCGCGGATCATGCGCCCGGCACGGGTCTCCGTCTCACTTCCCAGCGGGGCGGCGGCATACAGAAAATCCAGCTTCACCAGATCGAATCCCCATTCGTCAAAGACCCGGCGGAAAGTTTCCTTCAGATAGTCCCTGACTTCCGGACGATCAAAGTCGAGCGCGTAGAAGCCGCCCCAGTTCAAACCGCAGTACCACGGTTTGCCGTCATGCTGATAGAACCAGTCCGGATGATTACGGAACAGGCCGGAGTCGCGCTGTGCCGCGAAGGGCGCCAGCCACAGTCCGGCTTTCAGACCGCAGCGGTGGATCTCTTCGGTCAAGGGCTTAAGTCCATGGGGGAATTTCTTCTTATCTGTTTCCAGCCAGTCCCCTACAAAGGGCTCCCAGCCGTCATCGATCTGGAAAAGGTCGCCTCTGCGCAGCACTTGTACACATCCGAGCAGATCGCTCCGGATAGTCTGTTCACTGATCTTCTGGTATCGGTTGTACCAGCTGGTATAGCCGGCGATCTTTTCCTGCGTCCGGGATTTTACTCCCATGGCCTTGAACCAGCCATCAAAGACTTCGTCCTCCGAGCCTTCCGTGTAATAGAGATCGAAAACCGGATATTCGCCCTTGCAGCGGATCCCTTCACAGTCACGTTTGATCGTCATCCGTCCCTGCACAGCATCGTAGAAAAACAGTGTGTAACCGGGCCGCTCGTCCAAAGAAGCCAGAAGACGGAAATGGTCACCGCTTCGCACATAGCAGTAGGATACGCCATGAGTCACGCCAGGCGTTTCCGGATAGGGAAGGAAGTAGTGATCGCCATAGCGGTCCAGGCCGAGCACGCGCACCAGCAGCTTCGGCAGATGTTTCAAGCCGCGGATCTTGTCGCGCGGGCGGTATTCGGGACAATAGCTCCAGCTTTGAAACCCATTCATAAAGATCCGGTCTTCCTGTGAGCAGGAAAGTGAAAGCTCCGCCTCTGCGGAGAGGATATTCCCCTCCGGCAGGTCGATCCGAAGATGCAGTTCGCTATCCAGTTCTTCACTTCCGTGCAGTTCCCGGACGCCTTCCGCGGTATTGATTCGTATGATATGATCCAGGTTCATTGTGTTTTACAGTTCGTATTCGGTGAAGATGTCTGATGAGATCACCCCATCAACAAACTCTTTGCCCAGAGGAAGCAGCGTCTTGAAGTGTTCACTGTTTTTGTGCAGTTCCAGCGCCTCTTCGTCCTTCCAAATCTCAAGCAGCGCGACGACGTCCGGCTGATCTTTCACCGCGTTCAGCGTATATGAAATGCAGCCTTCTTCCGCCTGGGACTTCTGTACCATCTCCCGCTTGGAAGCCAGATAATCCTCTACATGACCTTCTTTGATTTTGAACTTAATAAAGATTTTTAATTTTCCCATTGTATATTCCTCCTTTTGTGATTTCATTCTTTCTATTCAGATTATCATAGTAAAACCGGCTTGTAAATAGACCAATCATACCGATGGCAGAATTCTATTGTACGAAGGTGGATCATAAGGGTATAATATGGATAATCAATTGATCCTCGAGAGGTGATCTCATGTCAAATCAAGTCATTGCTCGGCCATCATCCGGGTCGAAGCAAGCCTTGCTGAAAGCCGCCATTCTCACTATGTCCTTCGTGCAGATGTCCACCAACGGGGTCGCCGGCGCGGATCTGGCGGCCAATCGCTTTATCGCCATCGCCATCCTGGCTGTGTTGATCGGCATTCTGGCACGAATCATACTAACGAAGAAAAGCAAAAAGGCTTCGTCCTACTAACAGGACAAAGCCCTTTCCATCCAGTCGGTGACTGTTTTCATATTTCTGACCGATTCCTTGACGTAATCGGTCAGTTCTTCTGTATGCCGGTTTCTTGCCAGGTTGTTGGTGGGAATACCGGAAAGAGTCATATGATATTTCGCGGTCAGCGGGTATGGCAGCCCCCCTTCGGTGAAACCCATCGTGCCGATCGCCGCCCCGACGATCGCGGCTTTTTCCGGTTCACTTTCATAATGGTCTCTAAGCCATGCATACAGCCTCGGGTGAAAATTACACATGATGCCGCAGTACCCGTCCGCTCCGTTCTGCATGGTGGTGAGCAATGTCTGGCAATTCGCGTTGAGTAGCTTGAACCCGCTTCCTTTGAGCTGATCGACCCGCCTGGCGATGAGTTCGGCATCACAGCAGGTATCTTTCATATAACGGAATCGTCCGGTCTGTACGCACCAGTCCAGGATCTTCGGCGTAACCAGCCGCTTGTACGGATAGGGGCACTCATAAAGGCCAAGTGGCAGATCCTCCGGCAATTTTTCAAGCAGCCATTCGGCGTTGCGGATAAAGACGTCGTCCCCCTCCTGAAAGCGGTCCAAGCGGTTCGTGATCAGGATCAGCGCGTCGGTACCGCTTTGGACAATCGCTGTCAGCTCGTCGATCTGATCTGATTCTGCGTCTGAAACATGGCCGGAAGAAACCACCGTAAACAGTCGGCCTCCTTTTTTCTCCAGTTCCTTCGCCCGCGCATAAACCGCCCGGTTAAGCTCGACTCTCTCTTCCAGGCTTAGGTAAAAGATCTCGCTGGACTGACAAACGGCAAAGATACCGTCCAGTCCGTTTTCATAATACCAATCCACATACTTCAGCGCGGTTTCGATATCCACACGACCATCCTTTAGGTACGGGGTGATCATCGTCGTAAACATTTCCATGACAGAAGCCTCCGCTTTTTCGAAGTTTTCAATAACAACGATGTTCTATATAGTCATTCTCATGCTGACCGTTCCGTTTTCTTCTCCGGTTTCTTCAAAGCCCATCCTCTTATAAAGCCCATAACCTATCTGCATGACGGCGGGCTTCGTGGTAAACGTAACCTCTTTGAAGCCAAGCTCTTTTGCCTTATCCAGCATGGTGTTCAGCATGATCCTTGCATACCCTTTGCCCCGATACGCAGGCTTTATGAATAACCGCTTTGCCTCACAGGTATCATCATTCAGCTTTTTAATTGCTATGCACGCAATCGGTGTATCATCCTCATATCCCACAAGGAGTGCTCCGCCGCTGTAAAAAGCCCTCAGATCAGCCAGCTCCTTATCAAAAGTAACAAAACAGCTTTCAGCTCCTTTGATCTGTGAGTACTCTGTAAACAGGTTTTTTACTACGTCGGTGTCGTTACATTCTTTGACTATGAAATTCTCCATGTCTGTTTTCACCCCTTTTTCTTTCAGGATCATCAATACCAAAAAGGCCAAGAGCCATCAGTCCGCCGGTCACCGCACCGCATACAGATGCGCGTCTCATTCCTCCGCCAAAACCTGCCGCAAAACGCATAGCGGTTTCTTCACCCAGTCCTGCGGCTTCAGCAAATGGTACAACGGTTGCCTGTGCACAGTTATAGTGCCTTTCCTGACAGTTTCTGCATGCTACTGCTTTCTCATGAAATCTGCTCATTCCTGTTCACACTCCTGTTACCTGCTTTTTGTTTTCTCTTGTTTATATGCATTGTCTATCCCGGCGTCAAAGCCATCCAGCAGGTATTCTTTCGGAATATACTTTTCATATTTCAGATCCATGAAGTAATTGCAGAAAATCTGCTCCGCATAGATGATCCTGCCTTTGCCATCCGTAAGGGCATATACAAAACCCTGATATGCATCCGCGTTGACTGCCAGAAGCTCATACGTTTTTTCTTCTTTAACACCGTAATATCCGATATATTCCGTAGACTCATACTCTTTTAGCCGTTTTACCTCTTCCTCGTAATCATCCGCGGCATAGTCTACGACCAGATATCCCAGATACTGAGCGTCAAAGGGATTGTAATAGACCATCGTGAAATCAGCTACATGCATGTCCTCTGTTATCTTTTCCGGCCAGATCGTTTCATCCATCCCCCACTTTGTCCACTGCGTATCTACGCCTTTCTCGTAGGCTCCGTTAGAAAAACTCATAAATTCATTATAACGGGATATATCATCATATTTTTCGATCGGTGCCAGCATCGATGAAACAACCAGAATGCCCACTACGACTGTCAGCGCGATCACTCGCCAGAATGCTACAATAAGCCCTGCGATGGTCGCGATCGTGATTCCGAGAACAAGTTTCTTGTTCTTGATGATTTTTCCCAGTACTCCTGTAACATACAAGGTGATCAGTGCCATGATGACCAGGGCAGCTAATGTCGCGAACAGTACCCAGTAATTGATCGAATTCTGCCCCGACTTTGTCGCTGTCTGCAGCACGATCGATATGATCAAAACCAGAACACCGATAAAACTGAT
This sequence comes from Bacillota bacterium, assembly GCA_017442735.1. Lineage (GTDB taxonomy): Bacteria > Bacillota > Clostridia > Lachnospirales > Bianqueaceae > RUG760. Next base: position 642 of record JAFRZE010000041.1, on the reverse strand, counting down.
GATCTGTATGCTTTTCAGCAGTTTGCTTTTTTCTTCATTCGCATAGTCAGCCATCTTTGTGGCGACTTCTCTCACTTCTTCATCCATCATCTCGCTTTTTCTTTCTCCTTCAATGATTTCTCTGACATCCACATCATAGAAATCCGCAATCTCGACTAACAACGATATATCCGGAAGATTGGTTCCGTTCTCCCATCGTGATATAGTCCTTGAACTGACATTAAAAACCTTGGCAAGCTGTTCTTGTGTCATCTGTTTTTCATGTCTTAATTCTTTTAAAAACCTGCCTGCTTTTTGCTGGTCCAACGTTTTTCCTCCTTCACTGCGACAATCGGAGTATATAGGATCTGTCCGCATATTTCCACGACATAAAGCGAGAAATACCGTATTTTGGGGTACCGGACAGGGTGTGTCTGGTTATTTACTGTAGCAAAACTTCTCATTATTATCAAGTCTACACGAAAAACTTGTTTGTACAAAAAAACCCACATAAACTGCGGGCAATGGCATCAACCAGTTCGGTTAAGATACCGGACTGGTTTTTCTTTTGCTGAAAAAGCGCAAAGTATCCCTGTTCCAAGGCAATAATGGCTATTGAGTTTTTATAATCCTATACTACTTGATACAACAAGAAATCACTTT
>JAFRZE010000040.1 GCA_017442735.1 Bacillota bacterium | reverse complement strand
TGAATATCCTAAGGAAAAGTAAAGTTGTGGGTCTTGAGACCCTATACAATAGAGGCGAAGTGGACACGCCTGTAAGAATAAGGGTAGCCTGAGGAATCGGGCGGAAACATAATACTAAACTTCTTAAGCAGAGCCGAAAGGTTCTTCGAAGCTCCGACTTCTTAAGTCGGGGTAGTTCACTGACACCCCTGTCCGGACCCTGGGAAGATGCACCACCGCACTGTCCATGCTGGTGGTGGGCATGATTCTCAAGTAATCCAGTTGATGACCTGTGACAGCATTTTGTCACAGACAGAGATGTCTATGGCGCCCAGTGACAACCGTCAGGCAAATTGTCACAAGGCACTGAGGTATGGCCAAATCTGTGAAAACGCAATTTCACAAAAGATAGGGTCCCAGGATGTCACATATCGAAGAAAAATGCTCAATGTGTGAAACAGTGGACGCGCAGCCAGCGGCCACAATGGCTAATTAAGCCAGGCAAAGGAGTTTTATGTTTCTTTGAAACCTTAACCAACAAAAAATACCTGATATGCATCCTGCGAACCTCGCAGTTTTGCTTGTCAGGTATTTTTTTCATTGTTTGACTATTATGATATTGTCTCTTTTCGAGATAGTCCCTTTTTCGAGATAATTCCTAACTTAGAATCCGTAATCGGAAGCTCTCATCAGGCTGACATTAACCAGCTCATCGCCGCCTTCGTCGGAGGCAGAAAACTGAATAACAGCATCACCATATTTGTAGGTGGCGCCCCAGCCATCTTCCATAACGGGAGTGCCTTCCAGCAGCTTCTTCAGCTCAGCAACGCTGCCGCCCAGCTTGATCTGGCCCATGGCCAGTGTTTCGCAGTCGCCTTCGTTGCCCAGGTTCATGGAAACTTCACAGATGATACCGTTCTGATCTTCCGTGACAACAGTACCGGGATAGAAGTGCATGACTCTCTTCCAGTCTCCGCCGCCGTCGCCGCAGGGCAGGATTTCTTCGCTGGGTTTGATCTCATCGCCAAGGCTTGCTTTGATATCGGCGTAGACAAGGCCGATATACACCTTCTGTCCGTTCAGGGTTACAAAGATTTTGGACTCTTCGGTCTCAGCCGCAGCCGCACTCTGTTCCGTGGGTGCCTCGCTGCTGGTGTTAGCTTCCTGCTTGGAGCATCCGGCCAGAGCTGTCAGTGCCAGCATCATGGCCAGCATCAGTAAAATTGCTTTTTTCATGTGTTTTCTCCTTTGAAATTTTATATTCATCAACCGGACGGGGGAAGCCGTCCGAAAGGTGATCAGTGTCTGCAGGGGTCCGGTCCCCTGAACCAGAGGACCGAGCGCCCGTTATTCGAAATTAACAGTGCCGGCATCATAGGCTGTGCCGCCGATCACAATCTGAAGCTGATAGCTGCCGCTGAGGCCTTCTTCCTTGGAAAGATAAGCGGAGTAACCACGGTTTCCTCCATCTTTCAGATATTTGCTCTCATAGATGGGGAATGCCTCAAAGATTTCGGCACTGCCGTCTTTGCTCAGTACCAGGTAGACCCTCGCCGCCGCCGGATCCATGGCGCCGGATGCCGACTCTTCTGCCGCAGCAGATGCTGCCTCAGAAGCAAGCTCAGGCAGTGAGCCGTAAAGTCTCCAGGCATAGCCCGCGTTCTCAAAGACCGGCTCCACAGTGCCGCCTTGGGTCTGAGCGGAGGGGAGAACGGAAGCGTCTCTTCTCGGAGCGTACATAAAGGGAGCAGTGGAGATGACACGGGAAAGATTTCTTTCCGCGATCTCATAAACCACATCGGTGCCCGGCTCCAGACTGGCAATATCGGGGCAGTCCGTTCGCTTGAAGGTGGCGGTCTGGTAGTTGTCGATCAGATAGGGAAGCAGCGCGCGTCCGAAGGAGTCTCTGGCTATGTACAGCCGGCTGCCGTCGGAGATTTCGCGGTTTTCTGTGGTGAAAAGATCATCACCCTGTTCTTTGTCGCTCATAAAGTTCAGAAGCATTTCCTGGGTGTCTCTCACAGCGGCGGGTTTGACAAAGACGAAATCCTTAAAATCTATATCATAAACATACTGATCATCCAGGGTGCCGCCCGCGGGATAAAGAAGCTTGTCCAGATCGCCCCGCCAGCTCTTCTCAATAGTATAGGAAGCATCCGCGTAGGTTTCATGAGGCCGGCCAAGGCTGTCCATGATGGCGTTATAGCCCAGCAGCGCCCCCTGATAGTTCCAGTGGGAATCGCGCCGGTGATAAAGACCGAGATCTTTGTTTTCCGTCATGACTGACTTCATATCCACGTAGGTCACACCGGCCTCCTTCAGGGCTTCCTGGATCCGGTCGATATTGTGGGTTTCTCCCTCCGGGAAGAACACCGGCATGTATTCACCGTAGACCGAGGACTTGTTGGGCATCGGCACAAAGGTAAAGTGACCGCCCGCGGAAGTGATTTTCTCTTCCATCAGAGACAGGGTCACGGCCACCTGGGCCACCTGTTCATCCGTCATGGCGTTGGTATTCATGTAATCAGCGCTCTCACTGTTGTAGAAGAGCCAGCCGTCCTTACCCACGATGACGTTGGAGGAGGGCACATGCATCAGTTCGCCCTTCAGGAAGTTGGCGGAGGTCAGCAGCTGGGAGCGCAGGGGCATCCGGTCATTGAGCCAGGACTCAAACTGATCCGAAAACTCCAGATTCAGCCGTCCGTCCTTCAGGTAGGCGGGCATGTCGGTCAGCGCTTTCTTCTCGATCTGCTCATTGCTTTTGACAAAGGACATCAGCGCCAGGGGAAGACAGCACAAGATGAAAAAGATAACGGTATAAATCCATTTAAATGTTTTGCTCATATCCTCACCTCCTTAGAACCGGAAATAAATAAAGGGATTGTACCGGCTGGAGATCAGTGACAGGACGCACAGCACAAACAACAGCAGCGTTCCCGTATAGGAAGCGTAGTTATAGAGGTTCTTCAGGGAGCTTTTCTCTGCCTTTTCCCGCAGCACCCGGAAGATGGGAGTGGAGAACAGCAGCGCAAAAGCAAAAGCGATAATCACCAGGACGGAAACGGAAGAAAGGATCTGGGCGTTCACCGCGGCGGATCCCACCGCGCCAGTGAACATATCCTTGATAATTCCAAAGCCCTGACTCAGGGTATCGGCCCGGAAGATGACGAAGGTCAGTGTCACCACCAGCAGGGTATAGATATGACCGATGGGCTTGAACCACTTCTTTTTGGTGGGAATTATCTGATAGGTCTCCAGCATCTGGCAGAGGCCGTGAAGCATGCCCCAGACGATGAAGGTAAAATTGGCGCCATGCCAGAATCCGGTCAGAAAGAATACGACCAGCTTATTGATGGTGGTCCGGACTTTTCCTTTCCGGTTGCCGCCCAGCGGAATATACACATATTCTTTAAACCAGGTGGACAGGGAAATGTGCCAGCGGCGCCAGAAATCCTGAATGGATCCGGCGATGAAGGGATAGTTAAAGTTCTCTTTGAAATCGAATCCGAAGACACAGCCGAGACCGATGGCCATATCGCTGTAGCCGGAGAAATCGAAGAAGATCTGAAGGGTGTAGCAGATGGCTCCCAGCCAAGCGGAGCTGATGCCCAGCTGATCCGGGGAAAAGCCGAAGACGGTATCCGCGATGAATCCCATTTGGTTGGCGATAAGCACTTTCTTTCCCAGACCCATAATGAAGCGGCAGAGGCCCCGGCTGATGCGGTCAATGGAAAACTCCCGCTGGTACAGACGGTCTGCGATATCCTCGTACCGGACAATGGGTCCGGCGATGAGCTGCGGGAAAAAGGAAATATACAGCAGCACGGAGAACAGACTCTTTTGTACCCTGTCCTTCTGGCGGTAGACATCCACCACATAGCTCAGTCCCTGGAAGGTAAAGAAGGAAATACCAATGGGCAGGCGGATTTGGGGCACCGGGATATTCAGATGGGTGATGCTGTTGAAGATCTCCGCAAAAAAGCCGGTATATTTGTAGACGATTAGCATTCCGATATTCAGAATGGCCGCCGCGGCCACCGCCAGCTTATCGTACTTTTCTCCAGCGGCCAGTCTTCCGAAGAGGTAGTTCAGGACAATGGAGATCAGCATAATCATAACTGCCACAGGTTCCCCATAGGCATAGAAGATCAGACTGGAAACAGCCAGAATAAAGTTTCTGGCAGTATGGTTCCGAATCAGCGCGTAAAGCAGAAACGTCACCGGCAGAAACATAAATAAAAAGGTCAGAGAACTAAAGGTCAAAGCAGTACCTCCTTTGACAGATTCGGTAATGGTTCATTATATGTCAAAATGTCCGTAAAGTCCAGTCAAATTCGGGGAAAACTCGATAAACTCATGGCTGCAGCGATCAGAGAAGGCATGAAAAAGCTCCCGGCCATCGTTGTGAGGCCGATGATCGGGAGCCTGTTTTTATACTATGTGAGAAAAGCAGTAAACTTATTCGTATTCCACGGTTGCCGGAGGTTTGGGTGTGTAGTCATAGAGGACACGGTTGATGCCCGGGACCTCGGCGGTGATACGCTCTACCAGGCGCTGGATGAGTTCCTGCGGAAGGTATTCAGGAGTTACTTCCACGACGTCAACCGTGTTGATGGCACGAATGATGCAGAGCCAGTCGAAGGTGCGTTTTCCGTTTTTGATTCCGGTGGAGCGGAAATCGGGAACGACGGTGAAGTACTGCCAGACTTTTCCGTTCAGACCGGCTTTCTCAAATTCTTCGCGAAGGATCGCGTCGGACTCACGGACCGCTTCCAGTCGATCACGGGTGATGGCGCCGGGGCAGCGGACACCCAGGCCGGGGCCGGGGAAGGGCTGACGGTAAACCATATTATCAGGAAGTCCCAGTGCTTTTCCGACCATGCGCACTTCATCCTTGAACAGGATGCGGACAGGTTCGACCAGCTCAAAAGCCAGATCCTCCGGCAGACCGCCCGCGTTGTGATGGGCTTTGATACCGGCTTCAGACTCGAGAATATCGGGCCAGATAGTTCCCTGCGCGAGGAATTGGATTCCATCCAGCTTACGTGCTTCTTCAGCGAAAACATCGATGAATTCGCCGCCGATAATCTTACGTTTCTGCTCCGGATCGGTCACCCCGGCGAGCTTGTCCAGAAAACGGTCAACGGCGTCCACATAGATCAGATTCGCGTTCATCTGGCCGCGAAAGACTTCAATGACCTGTTCGGGCTCACCCTTACGGAGAAGGCCATGATTCACATGGACACAGACGAGCTGCTGACCCACTGCCTTGATCAGAAGAGCCGCGACGACAGAACTGTCAACACCACCGGAAAGAGCCAGAAGGACTTTCTTGTCTCCGATCTGTTCCTGAAGAGCAGGGATCATCTCATCGATGTAGGCCTGTGCCAGTTCAGGTGTGTCGATACGAGCCATGGACTCGGGTCTTGTGATTGCGTACATACGTTACCTCCTGAGTATTATGCTTAATAGGTTGTCATATCTTTATAAATGATGGCACGAAGGACGTCGCCTCCGGTCGGTGTACCCTCATTGCTGAACACGAGGATCACTTTGTGCCATTCGATGACACTGGGCGTATCATAAAAGCTGACTGTTTTCGCGCCGCTGATCTCCGCGGCGAGCGCCAGATCTTCTTCATCATCGGTCAGTGTCTTGGACGCTGCGAAGTCCATGTTCACGGGACTGATATACTGCGTCAGGTATTCGGCGGGAGTCAGGATCAGATCTTTGCCGCTGGAGGCACTGACGCCGTAGGTCGTGGTGGGAAGCTCCATGAAATGTTCCAGATCGTCACGGGAAAGGATCACGTCAGCAGATGCCATGACGCCGGTAGGACACAGGCGAAGCCCTTCCGCGCCGACATAAGGCGCGATATCCGCCATATTTCCCATTTCGATCGCGGACAGAATATTCGGAACGATATCTGTATAGTAATAATAGGGAATATCCAGGGGTTCCTGAGATTCTTCCGAGGATTCTTCATCTTCTTCTGAATTTTCTTCTTCAGAAGATTCCTCTTCGGAAGACTCTTCTTCGATACTGCTTTCAGCAGGGATCGATTCGGTACTCTTTACCGCGGATTCTCCTTCGTGCGGATCATCCTCGGATTCTTCTTCTGTCTCATCCGTTGTTTCTTCAGCTTCTTCTTCCTTTTCACCTTCAGATGTCAGTGCTTCATTCGTTTCCTCTGCGGAAGACTCCTGAGCAGGACTGACTTCCTGGGTCGTCTCCGACATAACTGAATCAAGGAAGGGGAGAGAGGGGATCAGTCCCTTCTGGGACAGGACCATATAACCTAAAAACAGGGCGACCAATACCAGGAGGATAACCAGGATCACCAGCCCTGCGCTGTTTTTCTTTTTCTTTTTTCTCTTAGCCATTGCTACCTCAGATCATATGATAATTTCATATCATTTTCTCATAAAACACGGTCTTTCGTCAATGTTGACTTTCACGAGGATGGATGCGATAATAGAGTATCTTCTCTATAATTTCAACAAAATCATTCGGAGGCGATAAAATGATGATTCGAATCGAAAATGATTTCTTCCTGGCGGAGCTGAAGCCGGAAGGTGCGGAGCTGACCAGACTGCTGGATAAGGTCCATGGACGGGAGATGCTCTGGTACGCGGATCCCGCTGTGTGGAAACGCCATTCTCCGGTCCTTTTCCCGGTCGTCGGGCGCTGTAAAAACTATGAGATGCGCTATCAGGGAAAGACATATCATATGCCGCAGCACGGTTTCTGCCAGGACGCGCTTTTTGAAGTAGAAAGCGCCAGTGAGACGCATGTGACGTTTTCTCTTTCCGCCAGTGACGAGACAAGGGCAATGTATCCCTTTGAATTCATCTTCTTTGTCAGTTATCATCTGGACGGCGAAAAACTGGTGGTCAGTTATCTGATCCGCAATGAAGACCCGGAAGCTCCCATGTATTTCTCACTGGGCGGACATCCCGGTTTCCTTTATGACGGACCCGTGAGTGATCAGATCATCGAATTCAGTGAAAAAGAGACCCTTGACCGTGTGACACTGGGACCGACTTTCCAGTTCAGCCGGGAAGTGGAAAAGGATTATATCAAGGATGGCGCGCCGATCCATCTTCATGAGCATATCTATGATCATGACGCTCTGGTTTTCCACGGATTCAAATCAAAGGAAGTCTCCGTCTACAATCCAAAGACCGGCCGCGGCGTGAAGGTCGATCTGGCGGGATTCCCGTATGTGGGGTTCTGGTCGATGCCCGGTGAGTGCTATACCTGTGTGGAACCATGGTTTGGTCTGGCGGACTACGAAGACTTCGAAGGTGAGCTTCCGGAGAAGGATGGCATCGAAAAAATCGATGGAGGCGGTCAGTTTAAGGCATCTTTCAGCATAAAAGCTATGTAAAACTGCACAAAAATCGCAGAATCTCCCGAAAATAGCGGGAAAAATGCGTGAACCTGCTTGACAAAACCATCAAGCTCGTATATAACTATAGGGTATTCATTTTTTCGTATTTCATTAAGGAGGAACTACAATGAACAAAGCACAACTTGTTGCAGCTATCGCTGAGAATGCTGGACTTACCAAGAAAGATGCCGAGAAGGCTCTTGGCGCATTTGAGAATGTCGTTATCGAGACCCTGAAAAAGGGCGAGAAGATCCAGCTCGTTGGATTCGGTACTTTTGAGGTTGCTGAGAGAAGCGCCCGCACCGGAATCAATCCTCAGACCAAAAAGAAAATCAAGATCGCTGCTTCCAAGGCGCCCAAGTTCAAAGCTGGCCGCGGCCTGAAAGATGCTGTCAACGCTTGATTTGATATTATAAACCAGGCAAAAAGTCCCGGTACTTAACGGTACCGGGACTTACTCGTTATAGGAAAACAAGGAGCGAACATGCGGTTAGATAAATATCTGAAGGTTTCCAGGATCATCAAGAGACGGACAGTCGCCAATGAAGCGTGTGACGCCGGTCGGGTCATGATCAACGGAAAAGTCGCCAAGGCAGGAACGGAAGTGAAGATCGGCGACGTGATCGAGATCCAGTTTGGAAACAATAATCTGAGGGCTGAGATCCTGGAGATCAATGAAAACGCCAGAAAAGAAGTTGCCGGCACCATGTACCGGATTCTTTGAAAAGGCTTGACTTTATCCTGAGCCTGCGATAAAATGAACGATGCGATATGAATGAGTCTTTGAAGAAAGGAGGATGGCAGTATGCCCAGAAACAGTACCGCGAGAAAGCAGCCGCAGCAGGATTGGCTCGCCGCATCCCTGGCGGAGAAAATGCCCGCTGATCTGGAAACAGCATCCGGTGAGAGCGTTCCGGAAAAGGAAACGAAAGCCGCGATCGTCTATGAAGAGATGGCGAAACCCGGAACAAGAACAAAAGGCGTGCTGGCCGGACTTTTTTCTTTTCTTTTTGTCGTTGGGTTTCTGGGAGCCTGTTTCTTCCAGACGATCTCCCTGAAAAATGAGCTGGATTCTCTGGAAGCACAGAAAATTCAGCTGGAAGAGGCCATTGAAGAAGCAAAGACCGAAGCGCTTCTGAATAAAATCGATCAGAACTACATCAATTCCGACAAGTATCGTGAGGATATGGCGAGAAACAGGTTCCGCCTGCTCTTCCCCGGAGAATACCTGGTTCAGGTCGAATAAGTATGAGCGATCAAAATCCCGAGCCATGAGCTCGGGTTTTTCTGTCATAACGAGAAAGGAAGGAGGAGAAATGACAGGACTGGAAAAGAAAGTGTCTGATCGTTTTTTGTGCGCTTTTCCGGAACAAAAGCCCGGGTTTACCGTGGCACTCTCCGGAGGACGGGATTCTGTCTGCCTTCTCCACGCGCTGGATCATCTGCGGGAAAAAGGGATGGCGTTTTCGCTTCGGGCCGTTCATGTGCATCATGGCATGAGGCAGCAGGCAGACCTGGATGAGACCTTTTGCCACGCACTCTGTGAAAAGCTGAATATCCCATATCACGCGGTTTATGTGGATGTTCCTTCTCTGGTCGAGGAGGAAGGCGTCTCTTCGGAAGAAGCTGCCAGGCGGCTTCGTTACCGGGCTTTGTCTAAGGAAGCGTCCGGCGATGTGATCGTACTGGCGCATCATCAGAAAGATCAGGCGGAAACAGTCCTCCTGCATCTTCTCAGAGGAACGTCTCTCAAAGGCCTGGGCGGCATGAAGGTCCTTTCTGCCAGTGAATTCGGACCGGAGATGCTTTTTCGCCCCATGCTGGACGTGACGGAGGAAGAACTGGATGCATATGTGAAAAAGCATCAGATCGCCTATCGGACGGATGAGTCCAATATGGATCCCGGTTATACCCGTAACCGGATCAGGAAAGAACTTCTTCCGCAGCTAGAATCCTACAATCCGCGGATCATCGCCGCGCTCAGCGCAATGTCAGAGAGCATCCGGGAAGACCTTTCGTTTCTGGAGGAAGAGGCGGAGAAAGCCTGGCAGGACTGCCGGACGAAGTCCGATGAAGGCAGCGCGATAAAGATCTCACGCCTGCTTTCTTATCCGAAGGCTGTCCAGAGCCGCGTTCTTATAAAGTTTCTGGAGGATAACGGACTTTCCAAAGATATTTCCGGACAGCACCTGAAGTATCTGTTTTCGCTCGTGGCAGGACAGTCCGGTCGGCAAATCGTCCTGCCGAAAGGCTTGACGGTGGAAAAGTCCTATGATATACTTTGCATTTACAAATGTCCTCATTTCCCTGCTGTTTGTTCAAAGGACGCCTGGGTGAGAAGACTCGGAAAAGAGGAAGTGCTGGCGGTTCGATCTGATCCGAAAAAAGCGGTTTTTCCGACGGATTCTCCGGTGAAGATCTTTTCTTTTCCGGAAGAGGATCCTCTTCCTGTCTGGCGCGGAAGAAGAGCGGGGGATTATATGATGATTCGTCTTTCTGATGGGACGATGGGAAGGAAAAAACTGCAGGATATCCTGCAGGATGATCACGTTCCCAGAGCGAAAAGAGATGAGGCGGTGCTCCTTTGTGCCGGGGACAAGGTATTATGGATCGTCGGGGGAAGGATCAGCGAGGACGGGAAGATCTCTTCCGAAACAGAGTCCATGATACAAGCATACTATGATCAAGGAGAAAGAGATGATGAGAGAAGATCAGATTAAGGTGATGATCGATCAGGAAACACTGGAAAACAAGATCGCTGAGCTGGGCGCGATCATCAGCCGTGACTATGAAGGCAAAGAGATCGTTTTGATCTGCATCCTGAAAGGCGGCGCGATGTTTATGATGCAGCTGGCCAAGAGTATCACCGTGCCTGTTACCATGGATTTCATGGTACTTTCCAGTTACGGCAACGAACTGATCTCCAGCGGTGAAGTCAAGATCAAGAAGGATCTGGATGACAGCATCGAAGGTAAACACGTACTGATCGTCGAGGACATCGTCGATACGGGACGTACCCTCAGCTTTCTCAGCACCTATCTGGTAAAGAAAGGGGCAGCCAGCGTACAGATCTGTACGATGCTGGATAAGCCCGCCCGCCGTGTGGTACCGGTAGATGTCAAATACAGCGGTTTTGAGATCGCGGATGAATTCGTGCTTGGATACGGTCTGGACTACGCCCAGAAATACCGGAATCTGCCGTATATCGCTTATGTAGAGCAGGAGGAATGATTTGAAAGAAACAGGACGAGGTGTCATCCTGTATGTGCTGATCCTTGCAGTGATTATGGGAGTGCTGTTCTTTGGAGGAATGCGTCTTGGCTCCTCTATGGAACGCCTGACAGACAAGGAGTTCCGTCAGGAACTGGAACAAGGGAAAATCAAAAGCATCACTGTCGAACCGATCAAGATCGGATCCGCTGAGATGGGCAACGCGACGCTCAGCTATGGTGACGAGACCAAGAATTCCGCCAAAAAGACGGTCTATATTTCGAATATCGAAGCGTTCCGGCAGATGATGGCTGAAAACTATCCACAGCTCCCGGTAACGGTGGAAGCCGTAAAACCGGACAGCATCTGGAGCGAGATCCTTCCGATCTTTATTATGACGGCGGTCATGGCTTTCATCATGTTCTTTATCTGGAGCCGGATGCAGGGCGGCGGCGCAAGCAACAGCAAGATGATGAATTTCGGCCGCAGCAACGCGCAGGTGATCACGAAGGAAAACAACCAGATCCGCTTTGCGGATGTGGCAGGTCTGGAAGAAGAAAAGGAAGAACTGAAGGAGATCGTGGATTTTCTTCGCGCGCCGCAGAAGTATATCCAGCTTGGCGCGAGGATCCCGAAGGGCGTTCTGCTGGTAGGCCCTCCCGGTACGGGAAAGACCTATCTGGCCAAGGCGGTCGCTGGCGAAGCCGGTGTTCCGTTCTTCAGTATCTCGGGTTCCGACTTTGTGGAAATGTTTGTCGGTGTCGGTGCTTCGCGTGTCAGGGATCTGTTTGAACAGGCCAAGAAAAACGCGCCGAGCATCGTGTTTATCGATGAGATCGATGCGGTAGGCCGTCAGAGAGGCACAGGTCTCGGCGGCGGTCATGATGAAAGAGAGCAGACGCTGAACCAGCTTCTGGTCGAGATGGACGGCTTCGGGATCAATTACGGTGTGATCGTCATGGCGGCGACCAACCGTGTGGATATCCTGGATCCCGCCATCATGCGTCCGGGAAGGTTCGACCGGCAGGTCGTCGTAGGCCGTCCGGATGTCAGAGGCCGTATCGCAGTATTAAAAGTCCATTCACGGAAAAAACCGCTAGGCGAGGATGTGGATCTGGAAAAGATCGGCAAGATCACTGCCGGCTTTACTCCGGCTGATCTTGAAAACCTGATGAATGAAGCGGCGATCTATGCCGCCAGAGCGGATCGCCGGTTTATTACCCAGGAGGATATCCAGAAAGCCTTTATCAAGGTCGGTGTGGGTACCGAGAAAAAGAGCCGTGTGATCTCCGATCGGGAAAAGATGATCACGGCGGTCCATGAAGCGGGACACGCGATCATCCATCATGTGCTGCCCGGACTGGATCCGGTCCATAGCATTTCCATCATTCCGACCGGTCTTGCCGGCGGCTATACCATGCCGCTGCCGGAAGAGGATTCCATGTATATGACCAAGTCGCAGATGGAAAATGAGATCATCTCTCTGCTGGGCGGACGCGTAGCGGAAGAGATCGAGATCGGCGATATTACGACCGGCGCTTCCAATGATATCGAGAGAGCGACCGATCTGGCCCGCAACATGGTCACGAAATACGGTATGAGCGAGCGTGTCGGACTGGTCAAACTCGGTGAACGCAACGAAGAAGTATTCCTCGGAAGGGATATCGGTCATTCCCGCAACTACGGCGAGAATGTCGCGACGACCGTGGACGAAGAGATCCATCGGATCGTGGAAGAAGCGCACGATAAGTGCCGCGAGATCATCCGGGCGAACCACAGCGTGCTGCTTCGGGCCAGAGACCTTCTTCTGGAAAAGGAAAAGATCAGCGGCGCCGAGTTTGACGCGTTGTTTGCCGAACCGGCCATGGCTTAACAAAAGGACAAGCCCGTCAAAGCTTTGATCAGCTTAACGGGCTTTGTTTTCTGTTTACAGGAGGTGGATATGGAAGACAACCAGATCCTGGCTTATGTCAGTCAGTATAAGAATAAGTACTATTTCAATGACGCGATGGGAAAACTGCCGGAAGCCGTGAAAAACGAGATCCTTTCGGGGATGATCTTTATTACGGAAGAGGCCGGAGGCGTGACGGAACTCGGGTTTGGGCCCGGCGATGAGGTCTATCTGGATTCCTACGCGGAAGAAGATGATCTTGGCTATGATCAGGTCTCGGCAAGACTCCTGGTCAGTGAATTCGAGCGGGAGCACAGTGAGCTTCTTTCGCAGCTGACGCTCTGGCACCGGATGATCCGGAAAGGAGGAACGGACAGATGAGACTTTTAGCACTGGATATCGGCAATACACAGATCAAGATAGGGCTTTTCGAGGATGAAAAGCTTAGATATCTCTGGAAGCTGACGACCGGGACCAAGCGGACAACGGACGAGTTCGGCGCTGCGATCTGGGGCATGCTGCAGACCAGAAGTGTCGAACCATCCACGATCGAGCGGGTCGCGATCTCTTCCGTCGTTCCGGCGATCATGCATTCCGTGGTGGAATCGATCCGCCGTTATCTGAAGATCGAACCGCTGGTGATCGGCCCGGGAACGAAGTCCGGGGTAAAGATCCGTACGGCCAATCCCAGAGAAGTCGGCGCGGATCTGATCTGCGATGTAGCTGCCTGCCTGGAATACTACAGCGCTCCCTGCATTATCGTGGACTTCGGAACGGTGACCAAATATGAGATCATCGATCAGGACGGGGTACTGATGGCGGCGGTCTTTTCTCCGGGGATCGGCATTTCCGCCGAAGCGATGAGCGAAAAAGCAGCGCAGCTTCCACCCATCGAGATCAAAAAACCAGCCTCCATCATCACTTCGGTAACGATGGAATGCATGCAGGCGGGACTGGTCTACGGATATATCGGCCAGGTCCAGTATATCGTGGAACAGATCAAGAAAGAGATGAATCTGCCGGACATGAAGGTCGTCGCGACCGGCGGTTTCGGAAGACTGCTGGCCGGAGATATTCCCGCGATCGATTATTATGACAACGAGCTTGCGTTAAAAGGCGTCCGGCTGATCGCCATGAAAAATAAAGCGCCTAAAAAGCTTGGCTCCTGAGGAAAGGTCCGGATGGAAAATAAAGAACGATTCGTGATCGGAAAGGGAGCCTGCGCGGTTTATCCGGAAAGCCGTGTTCTTGCCGCGCCGATGGCCGGCGTGACGGACAGCGGATACCGGCGGATCCTTCGATCGTTCGGCGCCGCGCTGACCTATACGGAGATGGTGAGCGCCAAAGGATTTCATTACAGGAACGAGAATACCCGTTTCCTGCTGGAGCATACCCCTGAGGAGGAACCGATCTTCGTTCAGCTTTTCGGTTCGGACCCGGAGATCCTGAAGGAAGCGGCTATGATGCTGGAAAAGGATTTCGCCGGTATCGACATCAACATGGGATGTCCGGCGCCGAAGATCGTTTCCAATCATGAAGGGTCGGCTCTGATGGATCGGCCGGAACTGGTTTATGATATCGTACGCGCTGTCAGAAGCGGCGTTTCGGTCCCGGTGACAGTCAAGATCCGTAAGGGGAGAAGGAACGAAGACAATCAGGCGGTGGAGATCGCGCTGGCGGCCGAGGAGGGCGGAGCGGACGCGGTGACGGTCCACGGACGCAGCGCCGAGCAGATGTACAGCGGCAGCTGTGATCTTTCCGTGATCCGGCAGGTGAAGGAAAAACTCCGTATTCCTGTCATCGGCAACGGAGATATCAGGGACGCGGCATCCGCGCTTCGGATGATGGAAGAGACAGGATGCGACGCGGTGATGGTGGGAAGAGCGTGCCAGGGAAATCCCTGGGTCTTCCGTCAGATCGCGTGTGCGCTGAAAGGAGAAGAGATCCCTCCGATGCCGGGATGGGAGGAGATCAGAGACCTCTGCCTTTACCACGCCGAGCTGGAAGTACAGCATAAAGGGGAGTATACCGCGATGCGGGAAATGCGCCCGCATATCATGAGTTATCTGAAAGGACAGAAAGACGCTTCCCGGAAAAAACGGGCGCTCATGCAGGTACAGACGCTGGATGAACTAAAGGAACTTTTATCTGATTGACAAAAGAACCCGATGCGTGTATAATAGCGTTTTACAATGCATCCCCGGGGACTTCGGGGGTGCGAATATTTTTGCAAAACAAGAGGAAAAGTACAGTGGCTAAAAAACAAATGCTTTCCAGACAGACAGCCCAGCAATATGAGAAGGAGCTGCTGGATCTGAAGCTGGTGGATCGTCCGGCGGTCGTGCTTCGGATCAAAGACGCGCGTGCACAGGGAGATCTGTCGGAAAACGCGGAATACTCCGCGGCCAAGGAAGAACAGGGAAGGATCGAAGGACGGATCGCTTTCCTGGAGGATCTTCTGAAAAACGCGGAGATCTACTCGGAAGAGGAAGCTGATACTTCCTCTGTCAGTTATGGTTCCACCGTCAAGGTATTTGACGAAATGTTCGAAGAAGAAGTGGTTTATAAGATCGTCGGTTCCGAAGAATCGGATCCGCTGTCCGACCTGATCTCCGGCGATTCTCCTGTCGGAAAGGCTCTTCTGGGAGCCAAGGTGGGGGACCAGGTGCACTTCGATACACCCGGCGGGACCTGTACGCTGAAAGTGCTGGAGATTACACACTAATACTCAGAGGTTTAGGAAAGTGGCAAACGAGAATCAGAAGAATGGTCAGGATCTGAATCAGATCCTGAAGCTGAAGAGAGAGAAGTTTAAGGAACTGCAGGACGCAGGCAAGGATCCTTTTCTGATCACGAAATTTGATGTGACCCATCATTCCACGGATATTCGGGATCATTTTGATGATCTGGAAGGACAGACGGTCCGTATCGCGGGACGTATGATGTCCAAACGTGTGATGGGCAAGGCTTCCTTCATGCATGTTCAGGACAAACCCGGTCAGGTCCAGTGTTATGTGACCCGTGATTCAATCGGTGATGAGGCCTATCAGGACTTTAAACGGTATCAGGATGTCGGCGATATCGTCGGTGTGGAAGGCTATGTCTTCCGCACGCAGAAAGGCGAGATCTCGATCCATGCCACCAGCGTGACGCTGCTTTCCAAGAGCCTGCAGACGCTCCCGGAGAAGTTCCACGGACTGACGGATACAGAGACCCGGTATCGCCAGAGATATCTGGACCTTGTGATGAATCCGGATGTCAAGGAGACCCTGATCCGCCGCAGCCAGATCCTTTCCAGCATTCGCCGGTATCTGGACAGCCAGGGATTCCTGGAAGTCGAGACGCCCATCCTGGTCTCCAACGCAGGCGGCGCGGCAGCGCGCCCGTTCTTCACGCATTATAACGCGCTGAACGAAGAGAGGAAGCTGAGGATCTCTCTGGAGCTTTATCTGAAGAGACTGATCGTCGGCGGACTGGAGAAAGTCTATGAGATCGGCCGCGTATTCCGAAATGAGGGTATCGATAACCGTCATAATCCGGAATTTACCATGATGGAGCTCTATCAGGCCTATACCGATTATCACGGAATGATGGATCTGACGGAGAGTCTGTTCCGTCATGTGTCCCAGGAAGTGCTTGGTACGCAGACCATCGTCTATAACGGTGTGACGATGGATCTTTCCCAGCCTTTTGCCCGTCTTTCCATGCGAGACGCTGTCAAACAGTACGCCGGAATAGACTGGAATGAGGTCAAAGATCTGGAAGAAGCGAGAAATCTGGCAAAAGAGCACGGGATCGAGTTCGAAGAGCGCCATAAGAAGGGCGATATCCTGAATTTGTTCTTCGAGAAATATGTCGAAGATCACCTGCTGCAGCCTACCTTTATTACCGACCATCCCATTGAGATCAGCCCGCTGACGAAGAAAAAACCGGGCGAGCCGGAATATGTGGAACGGTTTGAGTTCTATATGAATGCCTGGGAAATGGCCAATGCCTATTCCGAGCTGAATGATCCGATCGATCAGAGAGAGCGTTTCCGCGCGCAGGAAGAGCTGCTGGCTCAGGGTGATGAGGAAGCGAATCATACGGACGAAGATTTCCTGAACGCGCTGGAACTGGGCATGCCGCCTACCGGTGGTATCGGTTTCGGTATCGACCGTATGGTCATGCTTTTGACAGGGGCGGAGACCATCAAGGATGCGCTTTTGTTCCCGACAATGAAACCCATCGGCAAAGATAGAGAGAACATGGAGAGGGATTTTGCCAGGGCAACGGCAGAAATTAACGCTGAAGAAAAAGTCGAAAAGCCCGAAGAAGTGATTGACTTTTCCAACGTCGTGATCGAGCCTTTGTTCGAGGATCAGGTCGACTTTGAGACCTTCTCCAAGAGTGATTTCCGTGCCGTAAAGGTCTTGGAATGCGAAGCAGTTCCGAAGTCTAAGAAGCTTTTAAAATTCACTCTGGATGACGGATCAGGCGTCAATAGGACGATATTAAGCGGTATTCACGCCTACTATGAGCCCGAAGAGTTGGTTGGAAAGACCTGCATTGCGATTACCAATCTGCCTCCTAGAGCTATGATGGGTATCGAGTCCTGCGGAATGT
This sequence comes from Bacillota bacterium, assembly GCA_017442735.1. Lineage (GTDB taxonomy): Bacteria > Bacillota > Clostridia > Lachnospirales > Bianqueaceae > RUG760. The sequence goes on along the minus strand of JAFRZE010000040.1, from coordinate 1,327 downwards.
TAATCAGTGCCGTCCACAAGGAAGGCGAGGAAGAGAAACTCCATCTTCTGATGGTTGATCCTCACATTCCGGCAGGCGCTAAGCTATACTGATCGGACCAACAGATATGATCGATTTTTGAGCTCGTATGCCAATATTTATGCCAATTTAAGCCACATGTATGCCACGGGCTTCAGAATCGTACTGCGATTCGTTAAAGGTGCCCTTTGTCGATTATCGAAACCTAATGCAAACGAGCCCACTGATCTGTTTCGGTGGGCTCGTAGTGCAAGAAGGAAACCATACAATTCCGGTTCGCAGAGGTGGACATATGACAGCCTTAATAGACCAAAGTGCATGGGAAAGCCTATCCTATGAAGAAAAGAATCACGCTCTGTATCTGAAGCAGGTAGATACCCTGAAAGCCTTCCTTGAAAGAGGAGCTATCTCAAAGGAACAGTATGAAAAGAGTTTACATGACCTGACGGAGAAAATGCATGAAATTCAAACACACGGATAGACCTGGCTTTTGGCTTGGCTTCATCGATTTCTTTACGGCGGGCTTGTTTTTTCTTCTGTATATGCCACTTGGCGGTTTACAGGATGAACTGGAGAAGATATTAGGACATAAGCTCCAGCCTTACTGGAAAGCTTACCTTCTCGGTATCCCAACACTCTTTATATATCCATTGATCTGGATGGCCCGGATTTCCGAAGAACTGAAGACGAAAGCAGTTCAGCTAGGCATAGAAGGGCCATATACGTCCTGGTGGCATATGTTTGGATGGAATACCTTTGGCATCCTGCTAATGGGCCCAGCTGTTGCCACACATAGATTCTTTGATACGCTGAATAAGATCGAAAGACAATTGAATATAGAAGGAATCATCTCATGACCTGTTGATGATAATTGCAGCAGGTCATCTTTCTGCCCTCACTACATTTCGTTAGCTGGAATGTTGTGAGGGTTTTTTTGCTTTCTGAGAGTGAAATCTGACGGAAGGGAGGACTCAAAAATATTTTATCAACATCATCCCCCATTTGGCCAAAAAAATCAGAAGTTGGTTAGTGGAAAGCGAAAGCTACCGGGGACCTTGAAAACTAAATACACATCCACCAGATACGTTCTCAGAGCTATGGGGAGACCCTAAGCCAGCCCTGCAGGTGCGCCGTGACCCTTATGGCGAGCGATCAAACCAATGCAGGCGAAGCCGGATTGCCACCGGCGGACGGCCATGACAGGCTCTGAGGTTAATGATACTTCCGTAATTCGCGGCCCGGCCATAAAGAAGGCGGGGAGGTGAGAGTCCTATGGACCTGCATCGCAGGCAGGCGTCTGGTGCGTTCC
>JAFRZE010000039.1 GCA_017442735.1 Bacillota bacterium | reverse complement strand
AAGGAAAAGATCAGCGGCAGCGGCTCTGCAAAGATCCAGGTTACAGACGCAGACGGCAAGGATCTGTATATGAAGTTCATTCCGGAAAACAGCGGTTCTCTCGCTCCCTCGTCCTATAGTCTCCAATTCAAACTCAAAGGTACTTCTGACGAACTGAAGCTTCACAGTGGTCCGCTGATGATTGCCGCCCTTCTCCTGGTCTTTGGAATCTATGTGATCGTGACAACCAACCGCAGTGAAAGCAAATACGATGAGCGCCAGTTGGCCGCTCGCGGAAAAGCTGCGATGAATGCACTGATCATTGTTATGATGTGCTGTTTTACATATGGCTGTCTGAGCATATCCATCGAGAATTTCCCGATCTCCATGTATGAGGTCGGCATCGGATCAGTGATCGTAGGCTCGACCGCATTTGCCATCATGTGCGATGTCAACGATGCGTTCTTCGGTCTTTCCGAGAGACGCGCGAAGTTCATTGCCCTTTCTTGGGTCATGGGCATCCTGGCACTCTTTGGCGCCGGCATGACATTCCTCGGGCTCGGAAGATTTAACGAGATCACCGGCACAGGGATCGTTGTAGGCATCTGCTTCCTCCTTCTCGCCATCGAGCTCACGGTGAAGTCATCCATCGAGAAAAAGGAGGCCACTGATGAAGAATCTTAGGTTAAAAGCAGCGCGCGCCGCCCTGGACATGTCCCAGCAGGATCTGGCCGACAAAGTCGGTGTCTCCAGACAGACGATCAACGCCATTGAAAAAGGCGACTACAATCCCACGATCAAGCTCTGCCTCTCCATCTGCCGCGTCCTCGGCAAGACCCTGGACGAGCTGTTCTGGGAAGAGTAAGCAGAGAAAACCGATAGAAATGAATATTTTGAATTTATATCGGTATGATCCTTTCGTTCCTGGCAGATAAAAAGTCGCAAAGAGCGGATTCTATCCGTATGATTGCTTAGATTCGGGCGGATAATAATTCAAAAATGCAGATTCTATCGGTATCTTACCTACGGATTTGACGGATAAAAAAGCGAATCAAGAGAAATTATGGGTAAGACACAGCTTCTATTTACGGATAAGGAATCAGAAAACTAAATCATATCGGTTAAAGGGGTGCCTCCCAGCAGGAGACACCCCTTTTTCAATTCTTAAATTGTTAAAATCCTTACGCTTTCCAGACGCTTTTTTCAATCGCGCACACATCGTCGTGATACGGCCCTTCCCCGGTGAAAAGCACTTGGAACCCGCATTTTTCCAGCACGCGCCCTGACGCCTTATTCTCCTGAAGACGGACACCGTACACCTCTTTTATCCCGAGGCGCTCCGCCATCACAGGCAAAAAGGCGCGGACTGCTTCCGTCGCGTACCCGTTTCCGGTGTAGGTCTTCCCCACGTGATATCCGATCTCCCACTTCCCGTCATCGATGGGGACGATCTGGACATAGCCGATGTTCTTTCCCTCATCTTTCGTGATCAAAGCATAGACCAGCGGACCTTCATTGGATCCGTACTGCGACATCAGAAACTCGATCGTTTCCTGCGCCTCTTCGAGTGTCGCGAAGACCTCATCCGGCACGAACTTTTTCGTATCTTCGTCCAGCGAATTCATGTGAACGTCCATGGCCATATCCATGGTCATTTCCGTAATCTTTAATCTATCTGTTTCCAATAAAACACTCATATTCTCTCCTTGCTATTACTGCGAACATTCATATGAACGCGCGCCATTTCATATATCTCTCGCGCGGCATTAGATTTCCCTTTCGCCGCGCGCCATTTCATATCCCTTCCAGTTCGCCATATCCCTTCGACGGAAGAATCATTGTTTTCTCCGCGAAAAGCACTTCGCAAATCCTCAGTTCCAGCTCCTGCCGGTGGGCAAAGTGCGCGATCAGGGCCTCCTCCCCCGAAAGGCCTCTTGCCTTCGCGTAGGGCGAATCATTGAAGAACTGCATCATCAGCGGGAACCACATCTCCACACCGTTTTCATCCGAACGCTCTTTTCGGATCACCTGAAGATTCCCGCGAAGATCCTCCGCCTTGAGATAAAGGATCTT
>JAFRZE010000038.1 GCA_017442735.1 Bacillota bacterium | reverse complement strand
GTTCATGTATAATGGAAGCTGCTTGAGAGTCCCAGTCAAAGTAACTTTAATCGGCTGGGGAGCGCGCTACCGCCGAAGGCGGTTTAGTTCTTTCAAAAGTTAAAAAGTTACTCAACACGCTCCAAAAACAGCATTTATTAGATCATAAAAGAAAATGTCATAGAGATTTCGTAGTTTTGAATTTCAAAGTCTACTTAAAGTCTACTCAAAGTCTACTTCACTATCCACCGACCATCTCTTTTCGAGCCTTCCCTTCCCAACACGCCTATTTCCTGTAGCTTTGAGCATATTTTCTTTACACCACCAAGACTCAGTTCACAACCGGAAGCAGCTTCCTGCAGAGTTGCCATAGGATCATTTTTCAAATAATCTAAAACCTGTTCTTGATTTTTGGTTAAACCTTTTCTCAAGGAAACCCTATTTTTCCGCTCTGTCACTTCTTCACGGTCATATGCCAAGGGGATGGATATCCAAAGGTAACCTTTTTGGAACGATAACGGCATGCTATAGTATTGTGCGGCTGCGACAAAAAGCACGGCTTTCGCGCCGTGCTTTTTGTCTGTCCCGGTATGGCGTCAGGTCACACGCGGTACACATAGGCCTTGCTCACCCAGCCGAGGCGGCCGGTGGCGCTGTCCACAGCCTGGTACCAGTCCATGGTCTCGCCCACGACGGTCAGCAGCTGGCCCATCCTGAGGGTGCCGATCTGGCCCGAGCTGGTGCTGGGGGCGGAGCGGAAGTTCACCCAGCCGCCGCTGCTGGCGGGCCGCGCCGCGATCAGGAAACTCGCGTCGAGGGCCTTGTAAGTCGCCATCTGGCGGGCCACTTCGGCCTGCTCCACGGCCTGCTTGCTGGGCTGGTTATAGGACAGGAACTTGGTCATGACCCACGCCGTGCCGTTGGCGCCGCGGGAGTAGCGGATGGAGACCCAGTCCGGGCGGTACACGTCGATGCCGGTGACCGTCACGGCGGAGCCGAATTCCAGGGTGCCCAGCAGCGCGCCGGTGGTGTCCGGGATGCTGCGCACATTGAGGGTGCCGCCGTTGGCGGTGTTCACGTACATGGTGACGGGGTGCTCATAGGGACGGTAATTACTGTCGGCGGAGGCCATGGGGATCATGAGAGCGAACAGGGACATGATGACCAGGGCCACGGTGATGATCTTCTTGAACATTGCTTTATCCTCCTTAACGTTTCGTGAATTTTTCTTCGTTCCGTCACCGTGTTTCCCGGTGACGCGTTAAGAATATCAAAGGCAATGTCACAGATCTGTCACACACAGATCCGATCCGCCCCGCTCAGCTTTCTCCGGCCCGATCGCTCTGATCCGGGTACTGCCCCCAGTCCCTCCAGGACACATAGGAAGTGCCGTTGATGCTCACGGACAGATCCCCGAGATAAAACACGGCATTTCTCACGTCGGCATCGCCCCGCAGCGAGATATACTTTTTCGTGTTCGCCGACAGTTTCGCTTCCGGCTCATGCGAACTTTTGATCTCGATCGCGAAAGTATGCTTCCAATCGGCGATCGTGTCCACCTCAAAGCCTTTTGTGTCCCGGTAGAAGGTAAGTTCGGGTTTTTTCCCCCGGTTCGTTCGATACTTCAGCATTTCCGACACGGCAAAGGTCTCCACGGCCGCTCCCTTGGATCTGCTCAAAAAAAGCTCTTCTTTGGTGCCGAGCCGCAGGAGATGACACATGAGGCCGGAGTCGACAAAGTACATTTTCGGTGTTTTGACCACGCTCCTGCCGAGATTGTTCGTATCCGGTTCCAGGAAGTGGATGATATAGGACATTTCGAGGATCGAAAGCCACTTTTTGACCGTCGGCGCGGAAATGCCGATGTCCCTGGCGATGCTGTCCATGTTGAGAAGCTGCCCGGAGTATACGGCGCAGATCTGAATGAATTTTTTGAATGCGGACAGATTGCCGACATTGATCTGTTCCCTGACGTCCAGATCCAGATACGTATCGATATAGCTTTCGTACCAGTCTTCCGGGATAAAGCGCCTGTCCGGATCATGAAGCGGCGGGTACTGTCCCCCAAAGATCAGGTCATAGGGATCATCCGGCAGCGCCCCTTCGCTCTTCAATTCCCCGACAGAAAACGGGAGCAGCTTGAGGAACGCCGCCCGGCCGGCCATGCTGTCGGTCATGTTCTGTCTGAGCCGGAACTGGCTGGATCCGGTCAGGATGAATTTGCCCGGCTCCGGGCCGGAACTGTCGACCCGCATTTTCAGGGCGTCAAAGATCTCAGGGACCTTTTGCGCTTCATCGATGACGGCGCCATCCGGAAAAGCGGCAATGAAATCAGAGGGATTAGAGGCAGCCAGTTCCCGCATCATCCTGTCGTCAAATGTCACGTAACGCTTCCCGGGGAACACCGCCCTGGCTAGGGTGGTCTTTCCGCTTTGCCTGGGGCCCGTCACGCCGACGATAGGGAACTGAGACGCGAGCCGCAGGAGCGCTTCCTCCGCTGTTCTCTTGATCATAAACCGCCTCCGAAAGATCACAAGCCTATTTGGTGTAATTCTAAAGTTTTCTATGGCAACATTCAAAAGTTTACCATAATAAAAATCCAAAGTCAAGCGCGGTCAGGAACGGATCGTGATCCGCGGTCAACGAACGCTGACCGGCTTTCCGTCAGTTGACATTGAACGATCCCCGGTTATATAATGGATGAGGCCGCAGTACAGGTTTCGGCCGCATCGGATCAGGATCCGCCGAGACCGCTTTTTCTCGGTCAACTGATGGTAATTACACACAGCAGTGCAGATCACGGTTACTTCTGGATCGGGTATTCTGGCAACAGAGTTGTGGGTTCGAGTCCCACCTGGGCGTTCGCGCCCTGTGGCGGAATCGGCATACGCGCCCGTTATTACCGTTGTCGCCCATTCTCTGTGTGTAGTTATAGGGTTGCCGGGCAGTCTGACTGTTCCGGCAGCTTTTTTTCATCGATAAAAGGGGGGCTGATCATGGCGAAATTCAATCAGTCGAACACCATCAAAACAACGAACCGCTCCGGATATACCGCCTATGAAATGCCTGAAAAAGAGCATTTGGTCTCTGCTGTGCTGACAACGATGTTTGGCGAACCGAAGTTCTACGGAAGCACAGACAATGACATCGTCCGCCTGGCAACGGCCTGCGCGAAGAGCTTCCCTTCCTTTCTTACCAAATTGGCCTGCTACGCGCGAAACGTCGGCAATATGCGTTCCGTCAGTCACGTTCTGACAGCCGTTATTGCCAGAGAAGCCCATGAATACACCCGTCCCACCATCAGAAATGTCGTTGTCCGGCCGGATGATATCACCGAGATCATGGCCTGCTATCAAAGCATGTATGGGAAGCCCTTCCCCAACGCGATGAAACGGGAGATCGCCGATGTGCTCCAACGGTTTGACGAGTACCAGATCGCGAAGTATAGCGGAGGGAACAGGGCGCTCAAATTCCGCGATGTTCTGCGCATCACCCATCCTGTTCCCAAAACAAAAGAGATCGAAGCGTTATTCGGGAAAATTCTGGACGACGAACTTGAGACACCGTACACCTGGGAAGTGGAGCTGTCCGCGAGGGGCAATACGAAAGAAGTTTGGGATGAACTGATCTCCTCCGGTAAAGTCGGCTATATGGCACTACTCAGAAATCTCCGCAATATCATCAGTAGCGGGGCCGATATCGAGCCTGTTTTGGCGAAATTGTCCGATCCCGAACAGGTCCGCATGAGCCGTCAGCTGCCCTTCAGGTTTTACAGCGCCTACCGCGTTTTATCCAACAAAGGGCTCATCACGCCCGAGATACACAGAGCGCTGGAGACCGCGCTGACAGCGTCCATCGGCAATATGGATCCGATCCCCGGGCGGACCCTGGTCGCGGTCGATGTTTCCGGATCCATGTCTTCGACTGTTTCTTCCAAGAGC